>JANPFD010000193.1:0-68241 GCA_031423255.1 Myxococcales bacterium
AAACATTTTCGCTGTCAGGGCGTAGGTACCGCTGCGTCCAGCCCGGTAGGCCTCCACCACTCGTCGCCGAAGATCGATCGATAGATCCATCTCCACTTTTGATCACGTCTCGGCGATCACGTCAATACGACGGCGGTCTAGTTCCTCGTCGTTCTCCGGACCTCGACCGCCGTTACCCTGCTGCTGCGCCATGACTCCCACCTCCCTTGGGAAATGGTAGTCACGGCTCCCGCGTCAGGCGAGAGGCAGCGGACCCTTGCAGTACTTCGCGTCACCGAAGGTCTCGCCCTCGACACCCATGAGGTTCATGCAGGAAATCAGGAGATCGTTGTGCGCGCGCCCCTGGAAGGTGAGGAACCGCCCGCTGCGCAACCGGCCGCCGGCACGCCCCGCCAGGACGTACGGCATCTGCGTGGTGCCGTGCTTGGCGCCGTTCGACAGCTCGTAGCACCACAGCACGACGCAGTTGTCGAGCAGCGTGCTTCCGTCGAGCTCCTTCACCGATGCCAGTTTGGTCATGAGGTAGGCGAACTGCTGCGCGTACCAGACGTTGATCTGCGTCAGGATCTTCGCGTCGGCCTGGTGCTCGAGATCGTGGTGGGTCTTGTTGTGGCCCAGGCTGCTGAAGACGACCCGGTTGCCGCAATTCGACCACTGCAGCGTCGCCACGCGCGTCAGGTCGCAGGCCAGCGCGGTGGTCATGACGTCCATCTGCGCACGCCCGATGGCGCCGAACACGTCGTCGGTGCAGTCATTGCGGCGCGCCGCCTGGTCGGGCTCGGTGCAGGCGATGCCGCGCACGTCGACGGGCCGCGGCCGCTGGCAGGAAGCGCCGGCTCCGATCTCCAGACGCCCCTCGATCTCGCGCAGCGAAGACAGATGCGATTCGAGGCGTTGCTTGTCCTCGGCGCCCAGGGTCCCCAGCATCCGCCGGTAGTCGTCCATCACCAGGTCGAGCACGGAGCGCCGTCGGCGCGCGTGCTCTGCCACCCAGGCTTTCTTGGCCACACCCGGCGGCGGCAGATCCGCAAACAGGCGATCGTAGGCGGCGCGCGGATCGTTCTCGGGCGGCAACGGCTGGTTGATCGCGCGGTAACACATCCGCGTCTCGGGATTGCCCTCGGCGTCGACTTGCACGCCCAGCTCCAGCGAGCGGAACTTCGTCTTGTCGCCGACCGCCTGTGCGATTTTTTGATCGACCGAGATGTTGCCCGGATAGCCCATGCCCACGCTGGCCTTCACCCCGCCCGGCGTGAAGTTCCCCTTTTGCAGCGACGAGCCCGTCAGCATAGGCCCCAGGGCCTTCATGTGAGGCGGTCCCTCGCTCTTGGTGCTCGCCTCCTTGTCGAGCCCGTCGATGATGACGAGTCGGTCGCGGAAGGGCTCGACCGGCTTCAGTGTCTCCGAGAACTGGAAGGCGGTCTCCGTCCCGGTCGGCACCCAGGTGCTGCGAATGTGGCCGTTCATCTCGCCGAAGACAATGAAGCGCAGCGGGCGCTTCATCTTCGTGGCAGCCGAGGCCCGTCGCGGCAGCATCGCCTCCAGGAACGGCAGGGCGACGGCGGTCCCAGCCCCACGAAGAACGGTACGGCGATCCATCGTCATCGCGGGGCTCCCTCACGATACAGGAAGGCGTCGGTCTGCGTCAGCGCGACCAGCAGGTCCTGGATCTTGAGGCCCGAGGCCGCGAATTCACGCTCCAACTTTGCCAGCGTGCAGCGGTCGTCGGGCGTCTCGCCACGGCCGTAGGCGAACCGGAACCACTGCGCCACCACGCAGCTGCGGACCTGGGTGCTGTCGGCGAGCTTGTTGGTCAGCTCGACCGCGCCTTCGAAAGCGCCGGCGACGTCGCTGCCCTTGACGTCACCAGAGACATCCAGCGCGTGCCCGTTCTCGGTGGCCCGGTAGCGGCCGAGGGCATCGTACGCCTCGAACCCGAAGCCGACCGGATCGATCAGGCGGTGGCACTTGTTGCAGCCGACGTCGTTGGTGTGCTCGGCGAAGCGTTCGCGCGTCGTCAGCTTGGGATCGAGTTTGGGTGGGTTCACCTCGACGTTCGCCGGCGGGTCGGGCAACAGCTCGCACAGCAACTTCTCGCGCACGAACTTGCCGCGCAGGATCGGCGAGGTCTGGTTCGGCTTCGCCAGCAGCGACATCATCCCGGCCGACGTCAGGAAACCCGATCGCTGCGCTGGATCGAAGGCCACCTTCTGGAACTCGCGCCCCTCCACGCCCGGCATCCGGTAGAACGTGGCGATCGGGCCGTTCAGGAAGCTGATCGACGAGGTGAGCATCGTCGGCAGATCGCCGCCGCCGTCCCAGACCGCCCAGTCCAGGAAGGTCTCGATCTCCTCGCGAAAGAGGCCATTGAGCGCCGAGTTGAAGTCCTTGGTCTCACCGTTGCGGGACTTGTCGATGCGGTCGATGCGATCCAGCGTCAACCACTGCCGGTGAAAGCCTGTGACCATGGCGCGCGCCCGCGGGTCCGCCAGCATCCGCCGCGCCTCGGCCTGCACCTGCACCGGCGTCTCCAGCGTCCCCGCCGCCGCCGCCGCGAAGAGACGCTCGTCGGGCATGGTGGCCCACAGGAAGTAGGACAGGCGCGCGGCCAGGGCCCAGCCGTCGAGCTTCGCGACATGGGCGTCGTTCTTCGACGCCGGCGCGTCACGGTACAGGAACGGCGGCGCCTGCAGCACCGCCTGGATCACCGCCTCCAGGCCGGCGCGGAGCCCGGTCCGCCGACCTTGATCGAAAAGGCGCAGCAACTTCTGCCGTTCCTCGGGCTCGAGCGGCCTGCGAAATGCCCGCTGGCCCAGGGTCTCCACGAACGTCCGCCCGCAGGCGACCGATGGGCATGGCAGCAGCTTCTTCAGATCGCGCGTCGCGCGCTCGGCGATCGCCTCGGCCGCGCGCATCAGCTGTTCGGCAAGGAGAGGGCTCACCACCATCACGGTGGCGTTGTTGTTGAAACCCAGCGCCGACTCCTCGGCCGCGAAAATGTCCGCCGGCCGGCTGTCGTCGCCCAGGAGGTCGCGAATGGTGTTGTTGTACTCGAGCCGGGTCAGCCGCCGGGGCGGAGTGGGCCCCGGCTGGTGGATGCCCTCCGTGCAGACCGGAGGCGCGTCGGCCCGGGCGGGCACGGCGGCGACCAGCAAGGCAGCGGCGACCAGACCTTGTGCGCGCGTCACCGTACGAGGATTACACGCGCCCACGGGCCGGCATACCTGAGTTTCGTAGGGCGAAACCGCTCCGGTTACCCCGGATCCGGCTTGGGCGTCTTCGGCCCGTTCGGCGGCAGCTCGGGTCTGGCGATGTAATCCTTGGGCAAATCACCGGTCAGCGCCTTCAGAAAGGCAATCACTGCGTCGACCTGCTTGTCGGTGACCTCCTTGCCCAGCTGGTGGTCCGCCATGAACCGCACCATCTCGCCGAGCTCGGTCTTGCTGCCGTCGTGCAGGTACGGCGCGGTCTTGTCGATGTTCCGCAGCGACGGCACGCGGAACTTCATCCTGTCCGCCTCGTCCTTGGTGATGGCGAAGCGACCGACGTCCTTGATGTCGACCGGCTTGACGAGCCCGAGCTTCTGATACGAGCTGCCCCCGATCGCCGGACCGTTGTGGCAAGTGGTACAGCCCAGCGATGCGAAGGTGTTCAACCCCTCTTTTTCCTGGTCGGTCAGCGCGGCCTTGTCGCCCGCCAGGAACTTGTCGAAGCGCGATGGGGTGACCAGCCGCCGCTCGAAGGCGCCGATCGCCTTGGCCATGTTGTCGTAGGTGATGGGGTCCTTCTTGCCTTTGCCCTCGGAGGGGAACGCCTTGCCGAAGGCATCACCGTAGCCAGGGATGGACTTCAGCACCGCCACCACCTTCTTCTCGTTCGGCATCGCCATCTCGATCGGGTTGAGGATCGGTCCCTTGGCCTGGGCCTCGAGGTCGGCGGCCCGGCCGTCCCAGAACTGCGCGACGTGTCCGCCGGCGTTGTACACCGTCGGCGAGTTCCGCCCACCCTCCTGCGCCTTGTGCCCCGTCGAGTGTTTGTGGCTGTCGACGCCGTAATTGTCGAGCGCGTGGCACGAGTTGCAGGAAACGTCGTGGTTCTTCGACAGACGGGTGTCGTAGAACAACATCCGCCCCAGCGTCACCTTCTCCTCGGTGATCGGGTTCGCGGGGTTGTCGAAACTCGCGGGGAGCGTCTTGAAGTTCTCCAGCGCCTTGCCGTCCACCTCGACGGCCGGCGGCGGCGGCGGCGGTGCGGGAGGAGGAGGCGGCGGCGCCACCTCTTTCTTGCAGGCCAGGAGGACGACGCACAGGAGGTAGCCTTTGAACTTCATCGGGTCGCCATGATAGCAGGAGGTATGCGTCGCGCGCTGCTCGCACTCATGCTGCTATGCGCACAGGACGCCTGGTCAGCGACGCTGACGCTGGGACCGGCCCTGACGCTGGACAATGCAGCGGGGTCGTCCAGTGTCACTGTTGCGGCCAACGACAACGCCTTCCTCGTGGTCTGGCGAACCGGCGACACCCTGTCGGCCACGCGGGTGTCGACGACGGGACAGGTGCTGGACGCCGCGCCGCTTCAGCTCCCGGGGGTGCCCGGGGGGCCGCCCCAGGTGGTGAGGAGCCCCGTGGGGTTCGCCTTCGCCTGGCTGCCGCCGAGCGGGCCCGTGAAGGTGGCGCAGGTATCGTTCGCCGGCAAGCTGCTGGACACCGCGCCGCTGGTCCTGGTGCGGCCGACGACGGACGACTGGACCTTTGCCTCGGACAGCATCAACTACCTCGTCGCCTGGCCCGATCCGATGATCCAGGTGAAGTGCTATTCGATGGAAGGCGCGCTCGTCGATCAGACCACGCTGGCGGCGGGTGGCAGATTCGCGCGCGATCTCGACGCCACCTCGAACGGATTCCGGTACCTCCTCGCCTGGACCACCTCGTCGGACGGCACGACCTGGTCGCCTTCGGGCGCCGTGCTCACCTCTGAACTGGGCCTCATCCCCACGACCCTGAAGGTCGGCACCCCCGCGGAGTCGGCGAGCCGCCCGCGCGTCATCGGGCTGGTCGGCGGTTTCCATCTGGTGTTCCAGCGCGGGGCCACGGCGGTCGGAGCGTCGGTGACAAACGCCGGCGTCGCCGCGGAGCCGACGCCAGTCACCGCGTCGCCCGCCCACGATCTGGCCGTCGCCTGGGACGGTCCCCGGATCGCCGTCGCCGGCCGGCAAGGAACGAAGGCGATCCTGAACTGGCTCGCCGCCGACGGAAGGCCGCTGCTGTCGCAGGACGTGACCATCAGCGACGGAGCCGAGACCGTGGCCGCGGCCGGCGTGGACGGCCGCACGCTGGTCGTCTATCGAACGCCCGAGGCGGTCGCCGCACGACTGGCCGGCCTCGACGAGACGCCCGACGCGGGCGCCGATTCGGTCCGCGCTGCTGATCGCGCCTCCGATGCCACCGTTGCCTTCGATGTCGGCTCCGATCGCATGGGCGCGGCAGATGCACCTGCTCCTGTCCACAAGTCGAGCGGATGCGCCATCGGCGCCGGGACACCGAGCGGAGGACTGATACTCGCCGTTCTCCTCCTGGCTATTCCCAGGCGTCGTAGCGGTCGAAAAGCATCGTGTAGCTCGCGCGGCCCTGCGTGGCGCTGCGCAGGTCGGTCGAGTAGCCGAACATCCGCCGCAGCGGCACGCGCGCGACGATCACCCGTTGCACGCCGCGAAAGCCGACGTCCTCGATCTGGGCGCGCCGGGCGTTCAGGTCACCCAGCACGTCGCCGACGTTCCCCTCGGGCGAGGTGACCTCGATCTTCATGATCGGCTCCAGCAGCCGCGTCCCCGCGTCGCGCGAAGCATGGCGCAGGGCTTCACCCACCGCCGCCTTCTGCCCCGACGGAGTCGATGCATCTGGCCGGTAGTCGATGCCGGTGATCACCACGTCGATGTCCTCGAACGGATAGCCTTGCGGCCCCGAGCGCATCGCCTCGCGCGCGCCCTCCATGGCGGCATCGAGGATGGCCGGCGGCGCGTCCGGGACCCTCGGCGCGCCGTGCGGTGGTTCCATCTTCACCAGCTCCATCTTCAAGCTGTTGCCGGCGCCTCGCGGGCGCGGCGCGATCCGCAGGCGCGCATGCCCGTACAGCGTTTCATCCTCCAGCTGCCGCTCGAACCGCGCCTCACCCTCGCCCGCCTTGGCGATGGTCTCGCGGTAGACGACCTGGGGCCGGCCCACGTTCGCCTCGACGCCGTACTCGCGCTTGAGCCGGTCCACCATGATGTCGAGGTGCAGCTCGCCCATGCCCCGGATGATCATCTGTCCGGTCTCGACGTCCTCGCCGAAGCGGAACGTCGGATCCTCGTCGGACAGCTTCGCCAGACCGAAATCCAGCTTTTCCTTCTCGGCGCTGGTCTTCGGCTCGATGGCCCGCGCGATCACCGGCTCCATGGTGCCGATGCGCTCGAGCAGGATCGGCGCCTTGGGGCTGCACAGCGTGTCGCCGGTCCCCGCGTCCTTCAGGCCCATGGCCACCACGATGGTGCCCGCGCCCGAGCGCTCGATGCGCTCCCGGCGGTTGGCATGCACCGAGAACAGCCGTGCCACCTTGTCCACCTTCTTGGTCCGCGGGTTCAGCACCTCGTCGCCCGCCTTGATGACGCCCGAGTAGACGCGCAGGTAGACCGTCTTCCGGCCTTCGTCCATCGCCACCTTGAAGGCGAGCGCGCAGAACGGTGCGCTGTCCTCGGGCGGACGGCTCGTCGGCTCGTCCTTGCCCGGCACCACACCGATCACGTCGGCCACCTCGGTCGGCGCAGGCAGGTAGTCGCAGACGGCGTCGAGCAACGGCTGGATCCCCTTGTTGCGCAGCGCCGCGCCGGCGAGCACGGGTACGATCGCGCACCTGAGCACACCCCTGCGCAGGGCCGCGTTCAGCGCCGCCGTGTCGATCGGCTGCCCCCCGAGGTACGCATTGGCGATGGCGTCGTCGAAATCTGCCGCAGCCTCGATCAGCGTCTCGCGCGCCGCCGCCACCTCGGCGGCCATCGACGCCGGCACGGCCGCCTCGTGCGGCGCCTCATCCTCTTCGCCCGTGAACAGGAGCGCCTTCTCCCTCACCAGATCGACCACCCCCTCGAACTTGTCCTCGGCCCCTATCGGCAGCTGGATCGGCACCGGGTGCGCACCGAGTCGGGTCTTGATCTCGTCGACGGCCGCAGCGAAGTCGGCGCCCGGACGGTCCATCTTGTTGATGAACGCCACGCGCGGCACCTTGAAATGATCCGCCTGGCGCCAGACCGTCTCCGATTGCGGCTCGACGCCCGAGACGCCACAGAACACCACCACCGCTCCGTCGAGCACGCGCAGTGACCGCTCCACCTCGATGGTGAAGTCCACGTGGCCTGGCGTATCGATGAGGTGGATCTCGTGGTTGCGCCACTCCAGCGTCGTGGCCGCGGCGGTGATGGTGATGCCGCGCTCGCGTTCCTGCGGCATCCAGTCCATGGTCGCCTCGCCCTCGTGTACCTCGCCGATCTTGTGGATGCGTCCGGCGTAGAACAGAAAGCGCTCGCTGACCGTGGTCTTGCCGGCATCGATGTGCGCGACCACGCCGATGTTCCGCACCCGGGTGAGTTTGGAAGGTTTGGCCGGTTTGGCGTCGGACATCGGAAGCGGGAGATTACTTTAGAAAAGAGCCAGCTACTCGACGGGATCGAGGCCATCACGCGTCAGCGTCATCCGACCGCACATGACCGAAGTATAGTGTCCGGCGCATGACCCGAACCGAATTCGCGGCCGAGCTGAAGCGCCTGAAGGGCGACCTCGCCGGCCGCACCGACAGCCCGGGCAGCTACCGCAGCGAGGACTGCGAGCGCTCGCCCTCATGCATGTTCTCGACCGGCTGCCGCGACTGCTACCGCTGCACGCATTGCACCGACTGCGAAGCCACCACCGGCAGCTCGCACTGCGTGCGCTGCGTGGGCTGCCACGAATGCTCTCACTGCGAGGACTCCCAGGCCTGCACCGCCTCCGCGTATCTGGTCCAGTGCCTCTCCTGCACCGGCTGCACCTACTGCTACGGCTGCGTGGGACTCAGCAAGAAGGAGTTCCACGTCCTGAATGTCCCCTACACCAAGGCCGAGTACTTCGCGCTCGTGAAGCGCCTCCGCGCCGGGGGCTGAACGCGCCGCAGCAGCGCGCCTGTGATACAGTTTTCCGCTGTAGCCGTGCGCCATTCGGGATCGAAACGATGAAGGTTCGCTTCTGGGGCGTGCGCGGCTCCTTGCCCGTTCCTGGCCCACGCACCGAGCGCTACGGAGGCAATACCTCGTGTGTCGAGGTGCAGTCGGGCGAGGGCACCCGGATCATCATCGACGCCGGGACCGGCATCCGTGGGCTCGGCAAGGAGCTGATGCGCTCGGAGTTCGAGTCCGGCAAGGGTGCCGCGCACATCCTTGTCAGCCACACCCACTGGGACCACATCCAGGGGCTGCCGTTCTTCTCGCCCCTCTACCGCGCGGGCAACCAGCTCTACGTCTATGCCCGCCACCGCGACGACGTGCACCTGCGTACCGTCTTCAAGGAGCAGACCACGGATCCCTACTTCCCGGTGCCGTTCGATTCGGCGCGGGCGCAGGTCAGCTTCCGCGAGCTCGAGGACGCGGCGCGCTTCGAGATTAAAGACGTGCGCGTGACCTGCGCGCGCCTCAACCACCCGTACGTCGCCACCGCGTACGCCCTGGTTGCCGACGGCGCCAAGGTTGCCTACGTCTCGGACACGGCGCCTTTCACGGACATCCTCTTCGGCGAGGACTTCGTGCCCGGCCCGCCGCCGCCCGACTTCGCCTTGCCCAAGAAGCAGCGCGAGCAGCTCAAGGCGATGCGCACCGACGTCGTCCGCCTGTGCGACGGCGCCGACGTCGTCATCTACGACACCATGTTCACGCCCGAGGACTACCGTCTCCTGCCGCACTTCGGACACTCGCGGCCATCGGACGCCATCGAGATCTGCCGCGAGGCCGGCGTCAAGACATTGGTGCTCTACCACCACGCTCCGGATCGCTCGGACGCCGAGGTGGACGCGATGCTGGCCGGGGCGCGGGAACTGTCCGGTCGCGCCGCCCGCGGTCTGCAGGTGATCGCCGCCTACGAGGGCCTCGAAGTGAAGGTGGGAAAGTAGTCCGATGGAGGTCACCTTCTGGGGCGTACGCGGCTCCATCCCCTCGCCCGGTCCGGCCACCGTGCGCTACGGCGGCAACACCTCGTGCGTCTCCGTCCGCCTGAAGAACGACGACCTGGTCATCATCGACTGCGGAACGGGAGCCCGCAATCTGGGTCTGTCGCTGCTGGCGGGGCCGTTCGGCCAGGGCAAGGGGCGCGCGACGCTGCTGCTGTCCCACGCGCACTGGGATCACATCCAGGGGTTCCCGTTCTTCGGCCCGCTCTACGTCGGCGGCAACAGCTTCACCATCTACGGCGGCGCCAAGACCCCGTCGCTGCTCGAGGAGATCCTCGAGGGCCAGATGGCGGCGCAGTACTTCCCGGTGCAGACCTTCAAGAACATGGGCGCGAAGATCGACCTCAAGGCGCTGGCGCCCGGCAAGGCGGTGAAGGTCGGCTCCGCCTCGGTGCGGGCCGCGCTCGTCCCGCACGGCAAGAGTTCGGTGCTCGCCTTCCGGATCGAGGAGGACGGCCGTTCCCTCGCCTATGCGAGCGACGCCGGCTACCCGGCCGGTGGGGCGCCCGCCGAGGCGATCGCCCTGTTCAAGAACGCGGACCTCCTCATCCACGACAGCACTTTCACCCCCGAGGATCGAGCCCGGCGTCTGTCGCGGGGACTGGCCTCGCTCGACGAGGCGGTGGACGCAGCCGTGCGCGCCGATGCCCGGCGCCTGGCCCTTTTCCACTACGACCAGGACTACAGCGACCACGACATCGACCAGCTCGTCGCCCGGGGCAAGCGCCTCCTGGAAGAGAAGAAGGCCGCCAAGATCGAATTACTCGGCGCTGCCGAGGGTCTGACCCTCAAGATCTGAGAGATCAGGCCGCGACCAGGTAGCCGCGCTCGATCAGGGACACGAGCGCGTTGGCGGTGTTCAAATCGGTGGCTCGGCTGCCATCGATCAGGTCCTGCACCGTGCCGCCGCCGAGCGCGGTCTGCATGATGTCGAGCTCCTCGGGCTTGAGCTCGCGCAGCTTGGCCACCAGCGGCCGGGGCACCGAGAGGCGCGCCGTCAGCGGCGGCAGCTTCGAAGCCATCGCCTGGAACTCGTCCATCTGGCGCATGCCTTCCATCAGCAGCGCCTCGGTCGAGTCCTGGATCTCCTCCAGCACCGCGCGATCGTCCGGCGGCTCCAGCTCGAAGAGGCCGTGCGTCCAGGTGAGCATCCGGTAGATCGACTTGTGCGGCCCGACGTCGAAGCTGTCGTCGATCGTCGCGAAGTACAGCTGCCCCTTGCGCAGGTAGATGCGGCCGTTGCCCATATCCGACTTCAGCGCCAGCACGCCCGACTTGCGGCTCGTCGAGAGGAGCTGCAGCAGGTCCGGCAGCGGGATCTCCTCGATGCTGCCCGACATCGATTTCGTCGGCGGGCGCTTGTTCGCGGTCACTTGCATCTTCGAGCGCGCCTCCGTCTCGCTCAGCGTGCTCGTCTGACCGTGGCTCTCCAGCGCGACGAGCTTGATGATCGACGTCCCGACGAGGATCCGATCGCCGTCCTTGAGGTCGAGCTTGCGGACCTTCTCTCCATTGACGAAGGTGCCGTTGGTCGAGCCGAGATCCTGGATCGAAACGGACCTCTCGTCGGTGATGATCTTGGCGTGCTTGCGCGAGACCATGTCCTCGACCAGCACCATGTCCAGCTCCGACGAGCGGCCGATGATGATCTCGCGGTGCGGACGCAGCGGAAATTCGCCGCCCTGGTACTTGCCCGAGATGAAGCGCAAGGTCCAAAGGACGGTGTCCGACCTTCCGGAGCTGGCCTCACTGGGCACGGGTTCGCGCGGCCGAAAAGAGCTCAAGTGCAGGGATTTTAAAGACTTAGCGCGGACTCGTCAACTTCGGCCATTTCAGGATCTCCTTCAGCACACGCCCCTTGGCCGTCGGGAACGGCACCCCGATGACGGCCGCCACCGTGGGGGCGAGGTCGATGTTCTTGACGTTCTCCGCCCGCGCGCCCGGCCGGATGCCGTAACCCCACGCGATCAGGGTCGCATTCATCTCGGGGTCGGACGACAGGTAGCCGTGGGTCCCCACGTAAGCCCCCTCGGGAAGCACCACGAGCGGCTCCCCCTCGGGTGAGCCATCGAAGGCGTAGCCGGACTTCGCGGCCAGCACCAGATCGGGGGCCTGGTCATTCTCGTCGGGACGCGGCAGTTCGATTTCGGCGTACTGCGTGGGTTCGATCACCCTGTCCACCCCCTCGAGGCCTCCCAGCACCTCCTTGGCCTTGGCGACGAGTTCCTCGCGCCGCTCGGGGTTGGTCACGTACACCATCGCCGTTCCGCCCTCGGGCACCACCCACAGGTCACAGGCGGTTGCCTGCGCGCCATTGGCCTCGACCAGACCGACCAGGCGAAGAGCGGCGTTCGGCCTGATGTGCCGCCGCACCTCCTTGAAGCCATGATCGGACACCACGAACACCGTCGCCCGATCACGCATCCCTGCGCTGTCGATCGCGGCCATCACCTCGCCGATGCGGGCGTCCGCCAGCGCGATGGCGCTGGTCCCGGCCAGCGTGCGCGGCCCGTACCGGTGGTGCATGCCGTCCAGGTTGAGCAGGTGGAAGTACATCACGTTCGGACGATGCTGCTTGATGATGTACGACGCAGCCCGGGTCCAGATCTCGTCGCGCCAGGTGATGACAGCGGCCTTGAACGCGGTCAGATCCTCGACGGTGATCTGGCCCGCGGCGACCATCTCCTTCTCGAGGGCTCCGTCGACCGACGGCCTCTCCGGGAATGCCCAGGTGATGGTGCCGCCCACCTGGTGCGGGATCCAGTCGACCTGCGAGGTGGAGAGACCCGCCGCGTGCGCGGCGTCGTACACCGTCGGAACCCGCACCAGATCGGCGCGGTCACGCTGTTCGACCTTGACCGGCAGCCGCGGCCCCGGCCGCAGCAGGCGACCGTTGAACAGGACGCCATGCACCGTCGATGGGACCCCGGTGGCCATGGACGTATGGTTCGGCCAGGTGACCGTCGGGTTGACGATCTGCATCCCGTCGGGAGCCGTGGCCCCCTCGGCGATCAGCCGCCGAAGCGTCGGGACCGGCAGCCGCGGATCCTTGAAAACGTACGACGGCAACCCGTCGATGCTGATCACCACCACGATGCGCTCCGACGCGGGACGCTCGCGGGGTCCTTCGGGCGTGTGAGCACAACCGACGAGCAGCGGCAAGACGAGAAGGGGCAACACGCGCATGGCCGCCGTTATACCCTGGACATCACATGGGCCGCGCCCCGCAGATCGATCGCAAGGAGATCGAGGATCTCTACAAGCGATACGGGGCGCTGGTGCGACGGCGCGCGCGCGGCCTGCTCGGCGACGACAGCGAGGCCCAGGACGCCATGCAGGAGGTGTTCGTGCGGGTGATTGCCGCGATGGCCGAATTCCGTGGCCAGAGCCAGCCGTCCACGTGGCTCTACCGGATCACCACCAACCTCTGTCTCAATCGCATCCGTGACGGCAAGCGGCGCCGCGAGCGGCTGGCCGAGGTGGCCCGGGGGCAGGAGGGCGCACCGCTGTCGGGCAACATCCAGATCCCGGTCGAGGCCCGCGTGACCTTGCGCGGCGTCCTGGCCCAGGTGCCGGACGAGCTGGCGCAGGTGGCGATCTACTACTTCGTCGACGAGATGGACCAGTCGGAGATAGCCACCCTCATCGGGGTCTCCCGTCGCACAATTGGCTACCGTCTGGACCGATTTCGCGAGCGGGCGCTCGAACTTCTGGGCGATCGGGCCGTTGCCCTGGGGCCCTTGCCGGGTGTCTCAAAGGGAGAAGGAGGCACGGGGTGAGTACTGTTTTCTCAAGCCGGCGGCGCGGTCCCGACTGCGCCTCGGATCTCGCGCTCGATCAACTGGCCTGCGGTGAAGCGGACGGCGCGGAGCGGACGCGGCTGACGGGGCACCTCGCGATCTGCGAGACCTGCACCGCCGCGCAGACAGCGCTCGCCGCCGATCACGGACAGTTCCTCGCCGAGGTAAATGTCGCCTCGCTGGCCGCGGATGCGATGACGCGTGCCGAGCGGGCCCGGCCGACCTGGATCTCGCGCCTGCTGGTCCCGGTCGGACTGGCCGCTGCCGTCGCCGCCTCGATGGTGTTCTGGCAGAAATCCGACGAGAACCGCACCAAGGGCGGCTTCGCTCTGCGAGCCTTCGTCCTCCACGTCGAGAAGGGTGGCACCGTGGGGGAGCCTCACTTCGGCGAGCTCTTGCACCCCGGCGACAAGCTCGAGTTCCGCTACCGAGGCGATCGCGGCTTCCTCGCGGTGGTGGCGATGGACGCAACGAAGACGGTCTCGGTCTACTGGCCCCCGGGGCCGATGACGCGCGCCGTGCCGGGCGATCGCGAGTTCGCGCTCACCACGGCGGTCGAGCTGGACGAGACACTGGGCGAGGAAACGCTGATGGCGGTGACCTGCCCGACGCCCACGCCCGTCAGCGAGATCGTCAAGGCGGTCGAGCGACAGGCGCAGAGCGGCGAGGCGCTGGACATACCCTGTGCCGTCTCGCGGCAGACGATCCAGAAGGTCCCCCGCCCCTGATGACGTAGGATCCAGACGATGGCACGAAGCGCCACGCTGGTCACCACGCTGCTCGTGGCGCTGACGACCGGCGCCGCGCACGCCGAGATCAAGCGGTACGCGCTGCTGGTGGGAGCGAACCGCGGCCAGGCGCACGAGGCTGGCCTGCGCTACGCCGAGACCGACGTGCATTCCGTCGCCGAGACCCTCGGCCGCGTCGGGGGCTATCCCAGCGAGCGGATCGTGCGGCTGCTGGCGCCCACTGCCGCCCGCGTGCGCTCGGCACTGGTCGATCTGAACCTCGCCATCCAGGATCAGGTGCGCGCCGGTCACGAGGCGATCCTGTTCGTCTACTACTCGGGCCACGCCGACGGACAGAACCTGCATCTCGGCGGCACCGACCTGTCGTCCGAGGAGTTCAGCAAGCTGGTGCGGCTGTCGCCGGCGAAGCTGAAGATCCTGCTGGTCGACGCCTGCCGCTCGGGGGCACTGACCCGCGTGAAGGGTGGCCGACAGGTGGCGCGGTTCCAGATCGGCGTCGAGGATCAGCTGCGCAACGAGGGCTACGCCATCATCACCTCCTCCTCCGCCGGCGAGGACGCGCAGGAGTCGGACCAGCTGCGCTCGTCGATCTTCACCCACCACTTCCTGACGGCGCTGCGCGGACCGGGCGACGCCAACCGCGACCGTCAGGTGACGCTGGGCGAGGCCTACGCCTACGCCTACGAGCAGGCGCTCAAGAGCTCGATGACCACGGTGGTCGGCTCGCAGCACGCCACCTTCGACTACGACATGCGCGGCCGCGCCGACCCGGTGCTGTCGGATCTGCGGGCTGCCGGCGATCAGGGACAGCTGATGCTGGGCGCGGCTGGCGACTACTTGATCTTCGCCGATGGCGGCGGCTCGCTCCTTCTGGAAGCCAGCGTGAAGACGCCGCGCACGATCATCCTGCTGCCGATCGCGCGCTACCAGGTCCGCCTGCGCACGCGCGCCAACGTCTACCAGGGCGAGGTGGCTCTGCGTACCGGCGAGCCGACCATGCTGGCGGAAGGAACGATGCGGCCGGTTCCGTTCGCGCAGGTGGTGCGCAAGGGCGAGACCCAGGCCAGTCTGGCGCAGGGCCCGATGGTGGCCGGCTCGGCACACGGACCGCTGGGCTCGGGCTTCTCGCCGATGCTGGGCGCCCAGGTCGGGTGGGCCTTCGAGCTGCCCCGGATCACCCTGATGCCGCGCCTCGGATTCGCCACCGGCCGGTCGTCGAACACGCTGGACGCCGTCGACCACCACGACCTGACCGAGGTGACGGCCGAGCTGTCGGCCCTGTACGTGTTCGATCTGGGGCGCCTGTCGCTGGCGCCGCTGATCTCCATCGGCGCAGCCTTCCTGCGCGATCGGGTCGAGCTGGCCAGCCCGTGCGTGCAGGCCCAGTGTGCGTTCAGCACCCGGCCCCTGGCGCTGGTGACCACCGTCGGAACCTGGGCGATGTGGCCGCTCGGGCGCGGATTCACCGTCGAGGGCACGCTCGAGCTGGCAAACTTCTACCTGCGCCGGCAGGAGGGGACGCAAGCGATCGATCCCGACGCCCCACGCTTCGGCACGCTCACCTGGCGCGCCGGCCTGGGCGTGGGATACAGGTACTAAGCTTTTCCGCGGCGGTTCGTGAACGCCGCGGGGCCGACGCCGATGCTGCGCTTGTAGGCCTCGTTCCAGACCGAATCGAGCTGGATGTCGAACACCAGCGGCACCTCGACGGAGGCCGGGAGCCACGACCCGGCGGATATCTCGGATTCGAGCTGCTTGGGCCCCCAGCCGGCGCACCCCAGAACCAGCCGGAACTGACGCGGACCCGCCCCGCGCAGCACGGACGCGAACGCGGCCAGCTCGCCGGAGACGCCCAGGTCGGGGCCCACCGGGATCTCGCCCGGCAGGGCGAACTCGGGCAACCGGCGGTACACCAGCCAGCCGGCCGCCGGCGCCACGGGGCCGCCCACGCAGGCCAGGCGCGTGAACGACCCCTCCTCCGGCACCTTCACCCCGTCCGGGACCAGATCCGAGGCTGTGAACAGCTCGCGGACCGACATCAGCTCACGGCCGTTGATGACCCACCCGAGCGCCCCGTCGTCGCCGTGGCGGCCGAGAAGGATGACGGTTTTTTCGAAGTTGGGGTCGCGTAGACTCGGTGCGGCGAGAAGGAGCCCCGGGGCGAGGTCATTCTTCGCCATGACAGTCGATAGTACCGCGGTTGCTACGGAGCGTCGTCAGGGATTAGAGTAGGGAGTTGTCGTGATGGGGCGCGCGTTGGTCACATGCTTGTCCGTCCTGGGCCTCGCCGGCTGTGGCGACCCGATGCTTCCGAGCAACTTCACGGGCGAGCCGGCCGGAGCCGTCACCGCGCGCGTGCTGTCCCGCGCGGGAGCGACCGAGGCCGAGCGGCCACGTTTGACGGTCGAGTGGCTAGGCACGCTGCAGCCGGGAAAGGGCGCGCTCCTCGGACAGCCGGTGTCGTACCAGCGCTCCGAGAAGCTTCAGACGGACTGGGACATCGGCCTCGGCCTGCCGCTGGAAAAGGCCACGCTGGAACTGTCCGTCGGCGAGCGCCGCCTGCGGGTGGCCATCGGCAAGGTGGTCTACTTCGACGACCGCGTGGCGGATGATCGCCTCGACTGGACCTGCCGGACCGCAGAGTGCGATCGGGTCAAGGCAGTCAGCGAGCAGTACGTGCTCTTCGTCGAGACGCCGGTCCAGTGCGACAACGAAGCCGAACCTCGCCTGCGCCTCGGATACCACTACTACACCTGGGACTGGGGCACCCCGCGCGAGATGGGCCTCGACGAGTCGATGAGCTTCACCCTGAACGATCGCGCGCCGGCGGAGGTCGATCCGAGCCTCGACCTGCGTGCATTCGCCGGTGCCCTTCAGCGCCTGTGGACCGCCTCGGGCGTCGGCGCCTGTAACTAGGGAGCCGCGGCCGGCGCGCGCTCGGCGCGGGCGATGATGTCTGGTGGGTACCACGCCGGAACGCCATCGTCGCGGCGGGGCAACTTGTTGAGCGCATCGATGAGCGCCTGCATGTCGGCAGCATCGACCGGGGCTGTCTGGCGCTCGCCTTGATCGGGCGCCTTCTCGGCCGGCACGACGAAGGGCACCGGGCAGAGGCCCCGCGCCTTGGTCGGACCCTGCTGCGAGAACGCCGTCGTCGAAGCGTGGCCCTTCACCTTCTCGTTGACGGCGTCGGGCGGCACGCCCGGGAACACCTCGGCGAGGATGTCGGCACCGGGCTTGCCGTCGAGGACACCCTGGGCGACGACCCCGATCTTCTTGCCGTTCTCGCCGTTCTCCCCGTGCACCAGGTAGTCGAACAGGGTGCGCGCCGTGTACTTGTACCAGGCACGTGGCCCCTCATCGACGGCGTCCCAGGACAGACTGAAAAGATCCTTGAGCGGGATCAACGTGTCCTCGCCGCCGCCGATGTTGCCAAAGCAAGCCACCGACTGCCCGTCGCCCTTGCGCAACTCGGCGCTGCGGGAATACGCCGCGAAGCCGTCGTGGAACCACAGCGGCGCCTTTGGCATCAGCGTATGCAGATACAGGTGCGCCAGCGCTTCGGCGTGCGAGTCGCCGCCGGGATCGTTCTTCACGATGAGCAGACCCTTCTGCCCGATCTTGCCGTTACCTGGCACCTTCGCCAGGGCCACGGAGCTCCGCTTGTAGCCCATCAGGCCGGCGAAATCGTCCTCCTCGAGGAACAGCACCTCGATCTGCCCGACGTTGACGTCATTGAAAAAGAACGATGACGCCATGGCGGCGTTGGAGTTCTCCAGCGTCCGCATGGCGGTGCTGTAGAGCTGGCTGGTGTTGGTGTACAGCGTGATGTGCTTCGACTGGACCGCCTTCCAGCCCTCGGTCGAGTTGAGACCGGTGGCCGCGCAGCCGGACGAAAGCGCCATCAGAACGAGACCGAACCGAAAAGCATGCCGCATCGCGCGCAGCTTACCCCGAGAATACCGATGGTTACGAGCGGTCTGGCCCGGTCACCGACGACGGTGGCAAGATAAAGGTATGGATGCACGCACGCTGTCCGCCGTTGCCGCGCTCCTGCTAACCGCCACCACCGCGATCGCGGCCGATCCGAAGGCGCCCTCGGCCCCGTCGCGCGAGCAGATCGTCGAGACCCTGGCGCCGTTCGGATTCTGGTTCACCACCCCCGAGCACGGCCTGGTCTGGCGCCCGAGCAGCGCTGAAGTCGGGGTCGAGTTCGTGCCCTTCGTCAGCGGCGGCAAGATGGTGAACGGCAACTTCCAGAGCCGCTGGCGCTGGGGGCGGCTGGTGTTCGACCACGGATCGTGGACGGCGGACGACAAGTGGGGGTGGATGTGGATCCCTCCCGATACCGGTGACGATCGCCGGATCGCCATGGACGAACCCGAATACACGCTGCCGCCGTTGCTGCCGTCGCTGAAGCTGCGAAGCATCCGTTACGAGCAGGGGACCGAGTTCGCCTACCCGCTGGGCGTGCGCTTCGGGCGGCGGTTCGCCAAGGGGACAGAGCTCCGCTACCCCTACGGCGACGTGGGCAGCGACCCCGGCCAGGACGTGCTGGTCCCCGAGCAGTGGATGAACGCCCCTGTGCTGCGCTTCCAGAGCATCCCCGCACCGTCGCCGATGCCGCAGCCGCAAGCCCAGCCCGAG
The DNA here is from genome assembly GCA_031423255.1 of Myxococcales bacterium. Classification (GTDB taxonomy): domain Bacteria; phylum Myxococcota_A; class Polyangia; order Fen-1088; family Fen-1088; genus JANPFD01. The sequence goes on from JANPFD010000193.1 coordinate 18,419, forward strand.
CAAAAGCCGGCGAAGAAGTAGTTATACTCGCGTCGTGCGATACGGCACGGCGTTGTTGTTCCTGGCGGTCGGGTGCGCCTCGTGGCGACCGCTGTTCAACGGACGTGACCTGGACGGCTGGACCACCGTCGGCACCGCCGTCTGGCGCGTCGAGGACGGTGTCATCGTGGGTGGGCAGGTCGGCGACCCGAACCGATCGGGCGTGCTGCACACCACCGAGCAGTTTCGCGACTTCGAGCTGGACCTCGAGTTCATGATCGACGAGCACGGCAAGTACAACAGCGGCGTCTACCTGCGCAACCAGCCTGGCTCCAGGGGCCGGACCGGGTACCAGGTGAACATCGGCCGCGGCGCCGTCGGCGAGTACTGCGGCGGGGTCTACACCGACCGGTGGCTCGCCAAGGGCGACGAGCAGGACACCATCCGCAAGAAGCTCGACTGGAACCGGCTGCGTATCGTCGCACGCAGCGGCCACGTCACCGTCGATCTGAACAACGTGCGCGTCTCCGACTACGACGACCCTTCCCCCGCGCCGGCGCTGATCCGTCCTGGCGTCATCGCGCTGCAAACCTACGGCGCCGAGAAGCACGACGGCTGGGTGAAGTTCCGGAACATCCGCATCCGCCGCATCTAGGCGGCCCTCTCGGTGTGTTCCTTGCCGTCGTAACGGACCAGCTTCGCCTTCCCCTCGACCATCGAATGGATGCACACCGGGCGTCGCCAGATCCGCCCCAGCGCCTCCAACGTGGCCTTGGCGTTCTCCTCGTGAAGGTCCGTGCCCTCATGCCTGTGCCGCAAGAGGAGCTCGCCGCGGTTGTCGTGGTTGGCGTCCTCGACGAGGATGACCGGCTCGCCAAAGTTGGTCAGCTGGAACAGCATCTTCTGCTTCACCTTGCCAAATTCGCGCGAGTCGATCTCGTAGTTCCCGCTGCGCTCGTTCATCGCGAAGGTGAAGAACTTCTCCTCGCGGCAGAACTCCTCGGTGAAGAACTCATCCAGAAAGGTGACGTCGTTGTACAGGCGCCGCACCTCGAAAATCTTCTGCCGCCCGAGCCCCAGCCGCTTGTCCCAGGTTCTGCGGGTGTCGTAGTCCTCGCACTCGTTCCACTCCTTGCCGAAACGCCCCTTGTCCCACCGCTCCTCGATGTGGCGAAGCAACGACACGCCCAGCTTGTAGGGGTTCAACTGCCCCGGCGCCGTCGCCATCACGCCCGCGTTGTTCTCGGCGTAGTCGATGATCTCGGACGACTTGAGCGCCTTCTCGGTCATGATCTTGCTGTGCCAGTACGAGGCCCAGCCCTCGTTCATGATCTTGGTCTGCCGCTGGGGCGCGAAGTAGTAGGCCTCGTCGCGGATGATCTCAAGGACGTCGCGCTCCCACGGCTCCAACGGCGCATGGGCGATCAGGAACAGAAGCACGTCACGCTCGGGGTCGCGGGGGAACTTGCGCGGCTTGTCCTTCTCGCGATCGATGCGCCGCTTCTGCTCCTCCATGTACTCGGGCGGATTGATGAACCCGTCCATGTAGTCCTTGGCCCGAAGACGCGGCACTTCCTGAGCCGGCTCTTCCGCCGCGTCGCGATCCTTCTCGACCCCCTTGCGGACGATGAACGGTGACATCGGGTCGATCAGGTTCTCGAGACAGAGGCAGGCGTCGATGAAGCTCTCGACCTTCTCGATTCCGAGCCTCTCGATGTGGCGCCGCACGCGGGTGGCGTGGTTCGCCATCCCGTCGATCATTTTCCGGTTGGTCTTCGAGAAGTAATAGTTGTTCTTGAAGAAGTCGACGTGGCCCAGCACGTGGGCAATCACCATCTTCTGGTCGACCAGCGAGTTTCCCTCCAGCAGATACGCGTAGGCCGGGTTGTTGTTGATCACCATCTCGTAGATCTTCGAGAGGCCGTAGATGTGGCTCTTGGTCAGCCCATCGAAGTCCATCCCGAAGCGCCAGTGCGGGTAGCGCACGGGGAATCCGCCGAAGGCCGCCACCTCCTGCATCTTTTTGTAGTCGAGGACCTCGAAGCGTACCTCCCAGAAGTCGAGCCCGAAGCCGCGGGCGTGCCCCTCGATCTCCCTTTGCAACTCGAGCAGGTATGCGGGAAGCGCGCCCATGGCTACTTGGCTACTTCCCTTTGCCCAGGAAGGTCTTGATGGACTCCATGATCGCTTCCTTGTTCTTGATCTCCGACACGATCAGGCTGTCGGCCTCGTCGAAATGGTCATTCAGGTCCTTGAGGAACTGCCCGGAGCCGTACGGGCTCTCCACCTGGCCATAGGCGAACATGTTCACCTTGGGCAGGATCTCCTTCTTCAGGATGTCGATGCACAGGACCGTGTCATCGACCGACCAGTTGTCCCCGTCGGAGAAATGAAACGGGTAGATGTTCCACTCGGTCGAGGGGAACTCGGCCTGGATCATCTTCGCGCACAGCTTGTACGCGCTGGAGATCATGGTGCCGCCCGACTCGCGGGTCCGAAAAAAGGTGTCGCGGTCCACCTCGCGCGCCACGGCGTCGTGGATGATGAAGCGCGACTCGAGTCCGTCGTATTGCGAACGCAGCCAGGTGTCGATCCAGAAGGACTCGATGCGGACGATCTCCTTCTGTTCGTCGCCCATCGAGCCGGACACATCCATGATGAAGATCATCACCGCGTTCGATTGCGGCATGGGGACGGTGCGCCACGACCGATAGCGGCGGTCCTCGCGCACCGGCACCACGATCGGCCGCTGCGGGTCGTAGGCCCCGACCATGATCTGGCGCCGCAGTGCCTGTCGGAACGTGCGCTTGAAGTGGCGCAGCGACTCGGGACCGGTGCGCCGGATGCCGACGTACTTGTCTTTCTGGGTGATGAGCCGCTGCTTGCCCTTGGGCTCTATCTTCGGGAGTTGCAGCTCCTCGCCCAGGATCTGTGCCAGCTCGTCCAGCGACAGCTCGACTTCCAGCGCGTGCTCACCGGGGTCCTGACCGGCCTTGCCGGCGCCCTCCTCCTGACCCTCGCCCTGCCCGATGGCGTCGCCGACCTGCCCCTTGCCCTGGCCAACCCCACCCTGCCCTTTGCCGCCGAAGCGAAAGCGCGGGATGTTGATCGTCGGTAGCGGGATGGAGACGATGTCCTTGCCCTTGCGCCCGATCAGCTCGCCGTTCGAGATGTACTTGCGCAGGTTCTGTTTGATCTTCCCGCGGACGATGTCGCGGAACCGCCGGTGGTCGGGATCGATGCGCAGTGACATCTAGAGCACCACGTCGGTGAACCGCCCACTTTCCGGATCGTAGACGCCCAGGCGCCGGCCGGTTCTCTTGGCCGCCAGTGCCTGATCCAGCATGCCCAGGGCTCGGGTCAGGACCGCCATCGGATCCTCGGTCCCCACGTCGTGCATCAGCTTCACCAGAAGCTGAGCGGCCGTGCCGTTGACCAGCACGGTGACGGGGGGGACGCGAGGATCCATGTCAGTCCTTGGTGTCGCCCCGAGCGAAGATGCTGGCGACGAAGTTGAGGACGTCGGTGGCGCAGATCTCGCAGTACCCGTAGTTGCGGATCATGCGGTTCTTCACCACGTCGATCTTCTCCTGGGTGTCGCGATCGATCACCGCGGAGACCAGCGAGGTCAGCTTGATGGAGTCCTTCTGATCCTCGAACAGCTTCAGCTCCAGCGCCTTCTGCAGGCGCTCGTTGGTGCGGAAGTCGAAGTGGCGGCCCTCGACGGCCAGCGCGCCGATGTAGTTCATGATCTCGCGCCGGAACTCGTCCTTGCGCGAATCGGGGATGTCGATCTTCTCCTCGATCGAACGCATCAGGCGCTCGTCCGGTTCCTCGTCCTGGCCGGTGTACTTGTTCTTGACCCGTTCCTTCTGGGTGTACGCCTTGATGTTGTCGATGTAGTTCGCGCACAGCTTGGCGATGGCCTCTTCGTCGGCGCTGATCGCCCGCTGGACCTCGTTCTTCACGATGTCCTCGTATTCCTGCTTGACCAGGCCCAGCAGCGTCCCGAAGTGCTTGCGCTGGTCATCGTTGGTGATGAGCGAGTGGTTGCGCAGCCCCGACTCGAGCTCGTTCATGACCATGAACGGGTTGACGCAGCCCTCGCCGCGATCGCTGACCAGCGCATTCGAGATCTTGTCCTGGATGTAGCGAGGCGAGATGCCGTCCATACCCTCGCGGACCGCCTCCTTGCGCAGTTCCTTGATGTTGTCCTGGGTGAAGCCCGGAAGCGTCTTGCCGTCGTACAGCTTCATCTTCTGGACCAGCGTCAGGTTGTGCTTCTTCGGATCTTCCAGGCGCGTCAGCACCGCCCACATCGCCGCCGTCTCCAGCGTGTGCGGAGCGACGTGCTTGCCGCGGATCTTCCCGGCGTTGTAGTCCTTCTCGTAGATCTTTTTTTCTTCGCTGATGCGGGTGATGTAGGGGATGTCGATCTTGACGGTCCGGTCCCGCAGCGCCTCCATGAACTCGTTGCTGAGCAGCTTCTTGTACTCGGCCTCGTTGGTGTGGCCGAGGATCACCTCGTCGATGTCGGTCTGCGCGAATTTCTTCGGCTTGATCTTGTGCTCTTGCGAGGCGCCCAGCAGATCGTAGAGGAAGGCCACGTCCAGCTTCAGCACCTCGATGAACTCGATGATGCCGCGGTTGGCGATGTTGAACTCGCCGTCGAAGTTGAACGCGCGCGGATCGCTGTCCGAACCGAACTCGGCGATCTTGCGGTAGTTGATGTCGCCGGTCAGCTCGGTCGAGTCCTGGTTCTTCTCGTCTTTCGGCTGGAACGTCCCGATGCCCACGCGGTCCTGCTCCGACAGGATCAGGCGCCGCACGCGGATGTTCTTCATCACCTGGCCCCAGTCACCTTTGTAGTGGAGCATCAGCTCGCGAAAGATGAGGCGGCAGGCGGGATCGAGGTCGCCCTCGACTTGCACCTTCTCGTGCTCGGCGGTGTTGAGGCCGAGCTCCAGCAACGCCTTCTTGCGCCACTCGGGCGGCAAGAGGCGCAGCGGCTCCTCGTGCATGGGGCACTTGAAGACCGACGAGCCGCCAGCCACGTGCGTGAGCCCCTCGGGCAACACCCACTCGAAGGTGTAGAGCGCGCCCTCGGGCGTGCGCGAATACTCCTCCATGCCGCGCTTGAGGAGCCGGGCGATGGTCGACTTCGAGCTGCCGACGGGGCCGTGCATCAGGATCACCCGGCGCTCGGTGCCGTAGCGCTCGGCCGCGCTCTTGAAGACGCTCACCAGGCGCATCAGCGGGATGTCGAGGCCGTAGATGGCGTCGCGGCCGCCGTGCTGCTCGTCCTTGAAGAAGTTGTAGCGGATGATCCGCTTCTTGTTGTCGATGTACTCCTCCTGCCCGTACGACAGGACCATGTCGTAGACGCGCTGGAAGGCGCTGCGGGTGACAGCGGGCGTGCGGCGCGCGATCGCCAGGTAGTCATCGAAGCTGCCGTTCCAGTTGAGCTCGGCGTACTCCTTCTGGTTCTGCAGCGAGGCAATCTTGGCGACGAGAGACGACGAGTCGGTGACGAGCATCAAATCTCCCTGGGTGGACGCAGCGTGATCCACCAATAGTTAGTGGCAGTTTAGCACGCGGCCACCGTCGTCCACCGTCGTCAGTGATGGACGAGTGAGCCGTCGATGCGTGCGCGTCGCAGGGCATGGGCGAAGAGGGCGAGCCCGACTGGAGTGAGCACGACCGCGAAGGCGGCCAGCGCCACCAGCGACGGGGCCATGGCCGCCGGCGAGGCCCCCGTGAGCAGCGCCCGGCGGAGCGCTTCGAGGGCGTGGGTGAGGGGGAGCAGCCGGCTCACGCCCTGAAGCCACCCGGGCAGCACCGAGACGGGGTAGAGCACACCCGACAGGAAGAACGATGCGGCCCCGAGCACAGCCGCCACCGGGTTCGAGCGCCGCGACAGCATGGTCGTCGCCGCAGTGAGGAGGCCCAGGCTGATGAACGCCAGCAACACCACCGGCACCACAAGGGCCACGGACAGCGGCTGGGCCCGCGCAAAGCTGATGCCCAGGATCCAGGAGCCCGCGACGAGATAGCCGGCCGAGCGCAGGGCGGCCGAACCGAATTCGTAGACCGGCGCGGCGCCGATGACCATCCAGGCCGGCGCCGGGGTGGCCAGCTCGGCCTCGAACGAGCCGAGCATCTGGGCCATCCGGATCCGGTAGGAGAGGCTGGAAACCCCAACCTGCTGCAACTCGACGGCCAGCAGGCCCACGATGCCGAACGCTAGGTAGTCGCCGCCGTACGCGTCCAGGTGCTGGTTCGGCGCCGCCCCGATGAACCGCGCGAAAAAGTAGAGCGACACCACGGCGAAGCCGAAGCTGAGCATCCGGAAGACGGCGCCCACACGGTACCGCGAGAACAGTGTCAGCTCGCGCCGCGCGAACGCCATCAGCACGCGGCCGAACCAGCGCAGGCGGCCGGGCGGCCGCGATGAAGGCGCGAAGGCCTCGGTCATGCCCAGTGCGCCTCCACCCCGTCGGGAGCGCTCTCGCCTCTGAGTACGCCGCGGTCGAGGTAGAGGACGCGGTCCCCCAGCGCGCGCACCTCGGCGGGATCGTTGCTGCCGACGAGCGCCGTCCGACCGGCGGCCTTGACCACCTCGTGGCGCAAGAAACTGCGCAGCTCCCGGGCCGCGCGCGGATCCAACCCCAGCGTCGGCTCGTCGAGCAAGAGGACGCGCGCGCGGCCGAGCAGCCCGCGTGCGATCGCCAGGCGCTGCTTCATCCCGCGCGAGTACTCGGCGAAGCGCCGGGTGCCGAACTCGGCGAGGTCGACCCGCTCCAGCAGCATATCGGCGCGGCTGCGTGCCTCGGCGGCGGACAGGCCGAAGAGCGCGCCGAAGTAGCGCAGATTCTCGCGGCCGGTGAGCTGCCCGTGGAAGCTGCGCTCGTCCCCCACCACCAGCGAGACGTCCTGCCTCAGCGACGCGCCGCCTTCGGCCACGTCCAGCCCCGCCACCTCGGCCCGGCCGGCCGAGGGGAGCAGCAGGCCGGCCAGGATGCGCAGAAGGGTGGTCTTGCCGGCGCCGGTCGGGCCCATGACGCAGACGATCTCGCCAGCGGCGACGCTGAAGGTCACCCCCGTCAGCGCCGGCACCGGGTCGCGCCACAGGCGGCCTCGCAAGAGCTCGCGCAACCCGCCTGGCGGGCGGAACTTCTTTTCCAGCGCAAGGGCGCGGATCACGGAGTGGCCATCGGCTTGCCGCCGCGCTGGTACTTCACCACCGCCGCCTCGTGTTCGGCGATGGTGCTCGAAAACTGGTGCGTGCCGTCGTTCTTCGACACGAAGTAGAGGTACGGGTTGCTCTCGGGCTTCATCACCGCCTGCAGCGCCGCCCGGCCCGGGTTGGCGATCGGCGCCGGCGGCAACCCCTCGTGTGTGTACGTGCTGTACACGTTGTCGGGGTCGTCGAGCTGGATGCGGCGGATGCGACCGTCCCACTTCTGGCACGCAGCCGACGTCTTGCCCAGGATCACCGGGGCGACGGTGCAGCCGTAGATGATCGTGGGATCCGTCTGCAACAGCTTCGGTCGGAACGTGGGCTTCGTCAGTCGGTTGATGAACACCTGGGCGATGCGCGGGCGCTCCTCGGGGCGGCCGGTCTCCTTCTCGACGATCGAGGCGAGGGTGACGATGCGCGGGTCGTCGAAGCTCAGGCTCTTGCGCAGGGCCGCGACCCCCGCGGGGTGCGCAGCGCGCAGCTCGTCGAACACCTGCCGGTGGCGGCGAACCAGCGCCGTCAAGGTGCGCGCTGCCGGCGTCTTCGGCCGCAGCTTGTAGGTGTCGGGGAACAGGTATCCCTCCAGCGACGGGCCAGACAGGTCCAGGCTGCGCACGAAGGCGGTGTTCGTCGCCTGAGCCACCAGTTCCGCCTTGGGGGTGATGCCCGCCGTCTCCAGGATCTCGGCCACCTCGATCAGGTTCTTCCCCTCGGGGATGGTGACGGAGACGAGCTCATCGGCCACACCGCGCAGCATCGTGTCCATCAAGTGGCGAGGCGTGGCCGGGGCATCGATCTTGTAGTGTCCCGGCTTGAAGCGGCTGGCGACGCCCCGCTGGCCGGCGTAGAGGCGGAACATCGTCGGCTTGTCGATGAGCCCCGACTGGGCGAGGAGCTCCGCCACCTGGCGCGCGCTGGTCCCCTTCGGGATCTCCACGTCGACTGGCCCGCGCGCGGCACCGCTGACGGTGTCGGGGTATGTCCAGGCCTTGTAGGCCACGACGGCCAGCACGCCGATGCCGACGGCGGCGGTCAGGAGGAAGACGATCAAGGCGCGTTTCATCGGATTCATGCTCGGGCTCATGAGCGGTGCGCATCCAGCCAGCGTTGCAGGATCACCGCGGCGGCGACGCGATCCACGACCTGCTTGCGGCGGGCCCGGGACAGATTTGCCTCCAGGAGAACCGCCTCGGCCTCGACGGTGCTGAAGCTCTCGTCGATGAGGTCGACCGGCACGGCGATGGCCTCACGCAGGCGATCGGCAAAGACCCGGGCGCTGCGGGCGGCGCGGCCCTCGGCGCCCTCGGGATCGATCGGCAGGCCCAGCACGACCCGTTCGGCAGCGAACTCGCGCACCACGGCGGCGATCGCCTCCAGGTCACGCAGGCCTCCCCGGCGCGCGATCGTGGCGTGCGGCTGCGCCGTCAGACCCAGGCCGTCGGAGACCGCCACGCCGATGCGGCGGGAACCGAGATCGATGCCGACGATTCGCGACATGCGTCGAAGGAACTCTAACACTGAGCTAGAACTACCTCATGCCCGACAATCCCAAGCCTACCGAGTCCCAGCAGATCCAGATCGACATCGACGACGCCGTCGCCCAGGGCGCGTACTCGAACCTGGTCCTCATCAACCACACCGACGGCGAGTTCATCCTGGACTTTGCCTTCATGCAGCCGGCTGGCCCGCGCGCCCGTGTGCGCGCCCGCATCGTGTCGTCGCCGCGGCACACCAAGCGTCTGCTGCGCGCTCTCGAGACGAACATCCAGCGCTACGAGGAACGCTTCGGCAGGATCGAGGAGGTCGGGGCCTTTCCCGATCCGACGATCGTCAGCTGACGGCGCCTTCCAGGGCCGCCAGGGTGCCGTGGCGGGTGTCCAGCTCGACGAGCGTTCCGTAAGGAAGGGACCCGTTGCGGTCGCCGTGGCCGATCTTGGCGCCAAAGGCCACCGGGATTGCCAGCCGTCCGAGGCGTTCCTGCAACACCTCCTCGACCGGCGGCGAAGATTGCTTCGTCTCGCCGCAGTCCTTGAACTCACCGACGACGACGGCCGAGACGGCATTGAACACCCCTGCCAGATCCAGATGGGTGATCAGCCGGTCGACGCGGTAAGGACGCTCGCCGATGTCCTCGAAGAACAGCACGGCGCCGTCGAGATCGGGCAGGAACGGCGTCCCGAGCAGGCGCGAGAACACTTCGAGGTTGCCGCCGATCAGAGGTCCCTGCACCCGCCCCGGCACCACCGCGTCCAGCTCGTCGAGCAGCAGGCCTGCGCCCGGCCGCTCGAGGAGGCCAAACAACGCCTGGTGATCCTCGGCGGGTAGCCGGGGCAACTGCGTGACCACCGGTCCGTGCACCGAGGCCACGCCCGCGCGCGCGGCGTAGGCCAGCAGGAGCGTCCCATCGGAGAAACCGACGATCGGTTTCGGGTAGCGGCGCAGCCATTCCGGATCGATGAAGGGCAGGATGCGCAAGAGGCCGTAGCCGCCGCGGGCCAGCACCACCGCCTTCGCGGCCGGATCGGTGATGGCCGCCTCCAGCTCGCGCAGACGCAGCTCGTCGGAGCCGGCCAGGAAGCCCTCCGCGGCAAACAGCGTCGCGGGGTCGTAGCGCAGGTTGTAGCGCTCGGCGAGCAGGCGCGCGCCGGCCTCGAACTCCTCGCGCGGGACCGGGCCCGACGGAGCAATCACCCGGATGAGGTCGCCCGGCTGGAGGCGGGGCGGGCGGATCAACGCCGTCGCCGGCGCGCGCGGCGGCGGCCCTCGACCACCTGCGCAGGAGGAGGCGTCTCGTCGGGAGCAGAAGGATCCGAGTCCGCCACGGTGGGGGCCGTCTCGGCGAACGCTGCGGACGGGACGCTCCCGGGCGCGGGCGGTGCGATCTGCGAAAGCATCACCGGCGCGGGCGTCGGTTCGACGACTGCCTCCACCACCTGCAGCGGCGGCTCCTCGATGGCCGCGGCCACCTCGGGGGCCCGTTCCATCACGACAGGCGCCGGTCGGCGCACCCGGGCGTCCAGCGGATGCACCACCATGCCGGCCACGGCGGCATCAGCCGACTCGGTCACCTTCGTGACCCGCATCGGCGTGGCCTCGGCGCCCACGCTGACCACGGTGCCGACGGGCATCGGCTCGGGCACGAGCAGCACGGTGCCGATGCCGTCGTCCGCATCGCGCGCCTCGCTGGCGCGGCCGACCACGATTCCTGCGTATCGAATCTCGATGGCTTCCATCGGGATCGTGGATTTTACTCGCCCTTGAAGGCGGGTGGGCGCTTTTCCAGGAAGGCGCGCATCCCTTCCTTCTGGTCGGTGGTGGCGAACAGCGCAGCGAACGCCTCGCGCTCGATCGCCAGCGCCTGACCGAGGGGCAGATCTCCCCCTTGCCGCAACGTTCGCTTGGCTGCCGCCACCGCCAGCGGCGCCCGGCTGGCGATGGACGCGGCAAGCTGGCGCGCTCGTGGCAACAGCTCGACGGGCTCGGTGACGGCGTTCACCAGACCGAGGCGCAGCGCCTCGCCGGCGTCGATCATCTGGCCGGTGTAGACCAGTTCGCGCGCGCGGGCGAGGCCGATACGGCGGAGCAGGCGCTGGGTGCCGCCGAAGCCAGGGATCACCCCCAGGGTCACCTCCGGAAGGCCCAGCCGCGCCGTCTTCGCGGCAACGATGAAGTCGCAGGCCAGCGCCAGCTCCAGCCCACCGCCCAGCGCGAAACCATTCACCGCCGCGATCACAGGAACGGGCAGCGCCTCCATCAGAGCCGCCACGCGATGGCCGCGCTCGGAGAAATGCAGCGCCTCCTTGGGGCCGAGTTCAGCCATGGCGGCCACGTCAGCGCCAGCCACGAACGCCTTGTCGCCCGCGCCGGTCAGGATCAGGCAGCGTAGCTCCCGGTCCCCACCCAGCCCCGCGAACAGCGCCTCCAACTCGGCCAGCGTCGCTGCGTCGAGGGCGTTCAGGACCTTCGGCCGGTTGACGGTCACCGCGCGGACGGCGCCGGAGGTCTCGACCAGGAGGTTGCTCATGCGGCCGATGATACAGTCGGCCGATGCTCCCCGCGCTCATGGCCGCGGTCTTCGCTGCCGCTCCCGTGCCTCCCCCGAACGTGGTGCTGGTCCTGATCGACGACATGGGCTACGCCGACCTCGGCAGCTACGGCGCCCGTGACATCCGCACGCCGCACATCGATCGCCTCGCCCGCCAGGGCGTGCGGCTCACCGACTTCTACTCCAACGGGCCCGTCTGCTCCCCCACGCGGGCCGCGTTGTTGACCGGGCGCTACCAGCAGCGCGTGGGGATCGAGTGGGCGATGATGCCCACGGACCGCGACGCCGGCTTGCCCAGGAGCGAGATCACCCTGCCGCGCATGCTGAAGGACGCGGGTTATCGAACCGCGATTTTCGGCAAGTGGCACCTCGGCTACAAGCCGGACTTCATGCCGAAGGCGCACGGCTTCGACGAGTATTTCGGCATCATCGGCGGCAACGCGGACATGTACTCGCACCTGTACCGCACCGGGGCCAACGAGCTCTTCGAAGGTGACGACCCCGTGAAACGCCCCGGATACCTCACCGACCTCATCACCGATCGCGGCGTCGCGTTCATCGACAAGAATGCCGACAACCCTTTCTTCCTTTACCTGCCGTACAACGCCGTCCACTGGCCGTTCCAGGTGCCCGACAAGCCCTCCGACGTGCGCACGATGGAGACCTGGTACGACGGCACGCGCGCCGACTACGCGAAGATGCTCGAGCGCCTCGACGCGGGCGTGGGCAAGATCGTCGCGGCGCTCGATCGCCACAAGCTCGCGAACCGGACGCTGGTGATCGTCACCGACGACAACGGTGGCGAGCGCCTGTCCCGCAACACCCCGTTCTCGGGCGCCAAGGGGACTTTGCGCGAAGGAGGGATCCGCGTCCCCTGCATCCTGCGCTGGACAGGACGCCTGCCCGCGGGACGCACGTCGCGCCAGGCGGCGGCGTCGATGGATCTGACGGCGACGATCCTGGCGGCGGCAGGCGTGACCCCTCCGCGTCCACTCGACGGCAGGGATCTGTTGCCGCTGCTGGCGGGCAAGCGACCGCCGCTGGAACGCTCCCTGTTCTGGCGTGTGAAGCTTCCGGATCGGCGCCAGCAGGCCATGCGCCGCGGGTCGTGGAAGTACCTCCACGACGGCAAGGCGGATCTGCTGTTCGACCTGGCGCGCGACCCCGGCGAGAAGAAGGACCTCGCCGCCGCCGAGCCCGCGCGCGTCGCGGAAATGAAAGGTCTGGTCGCCATCTGGCAGAAGCAGATGGACGCCGACGCCGCTCGTTTTCCGATGAACGAGCGAATCGGCCTCCAGGGAATCGGGCCTGTAACGAAGTAAACGGCCTCGGATTCAAGGGGCCTCGGCTACTACTGGGATCTGGTGGCCCGTCCGTTTCGCGACGGGGCCGGGGCGGCACCGGTGCGTTTCGCCGACGGCGACGGCTACCTCGAGGAGGCTGCCATCGCCCCGGGCGCCGCAGGGATCGTGGTCGCCTACGGAGGCGAGCAGGCGCCAGCGCCGCCCGTCCCCGACGACCTGCCACCCGACGAGAGCGATCACCATCGCGACTTCGACGCCAAGGTCGGCTGGGCTGGTCTCCTCGTTGCCGGTGGCGTCCGCTCCAGACGAAGGCACGGTCAAGCCGCGCCCACGCGTCGAGCCGTACGCCGCCGCGGGCTACCGCCTCCTCTGGGGCGAACACCCACCGCCACTCGAACGTCTCGCGTTGCAGCCAGGGCGCCGAGCCGACGCCCAACGATCTGTATCGTTATGGCCACGACATCATGCGGTACGACTTCTTCGCCCTTTCGGATCACGCCGAGGATCCACGGCGCGCCACCTACGACGTCATCGACTATTACTGGTGGAAGCAGGAGAAGCTGGCGGACCTGTACCACGTGCCGCGCGCCATGAGCGTGCTCTACAACTTCGAGTGGTCGCTTCCGTTCCCGCACGGCCACCACAACACCCTGTTTCCGTCGCGGCCGACCCTCCGCCTCGACCGGAGTCTCGCGGCCTCCCGCACGCTGGCCGGCGGCTGGAAGTTCCTCGAGAAGAACGGGATGAAGGCCATCACCATCCCGCACACCGGCGCGGACCCGGGGATGGGAACGACGTGGGAAGTTCAGGACGACCGCTACCAGCGCGTGGTGCCCGCGCGAGTTCGAGAACACCAAGAACAAGAAAGGCTTCTACTGGAACGCCCTCGAAAAGGGTTACCACCTCGGCATCATCGCCTCGAGCGATCACGGCTACGGCGTCGCCTACGCGTGTGTCTACGCCAAGGACAACACGCGCGAGTCGATCTGGCAGGCGATCCACGACCGCCGCACCTACGGGTCGACCACTTACGGCTTGGTCCTCGATGTCCGCAGCGGCGACCACTCGATGGGTGAGCAGTGGTCGAGCCGCGAGGCGCCCGCCCTCGACATCTACGTCAAGGGCGCGGCGCCGATCAGGTCGATCGAAGTGCTGGGGCGTTCGAAGGTGCTGCACGCCGTCGGTAGCGTGGAGGCGCCCATCGGCAAGCAGGAGCACCGGCTGCGCTGGTCGGATCCTGAATGGTCTCGCCAGGGTGGCGAACAGTGGTACCACGTGCGCGTCATCCAGAGCGACGACGAGATGGCTTGGTCGAGCCCGGTCTGGGTCACACCCGCGAAGCAGCGGTAACGCCGCCTGCCTTGCATTCGTGCCGCAGCGAACCTATGTTCCGACGGTCGGATGCAGGCGCCCCCCGATCCCTATGTCCTCATCGTCGAGGACGACACGGACTCGCGTGAGGCCCTCACCGAGTTCCTGATCGACGGCGGCTATTTGCCTCTGGCGGTGGCCGATGGCGTCGAGGCCCTCAGCCACCTGCGCAGCGGCGGCCGCCCGTCGCTGATCGTGCTCGACCTCATCCTGCCGCGCATCGACGGCTGGCGGTTCCTGGCCATCGTCGCCGAGTCGCCCGAGATGGCGAGCATCCCGGTCGTGGTCTCGTCCGGGGCCGACATCAAGGCGAACCCGCCCGGCGTGCCCGCCGATCACATCCTGCAAAAGCCGCTCGATCCGAACGCGCTGATGAGCTTCGTGACCCGCTACTGCGGCTCAGCCTTCAACAACGGCAGCACGGCCTCCGCGCGCAAGAAGCCGGCGATGCCCAAGCTTCCCAAGCAGCCGCGTGTGAAGAAGAACGACAAGTCGCCGACGGGCTAGCGCGCGCACGTCGCGACCGACCCCGTCGCCTGGTATCTTTGGCGGCCTTTGCGCCCATAGCTCAACACCGCTATCAGGTTGACGCGAGATCGTAGCCTGCGTGGATAGCCCAGGCGCGGATGTCGTCCGTAGTGATTGCGTCCATGGCAGCGGCAACGGCACGGTCGAAGGTGGCACGACAGAGAGTGGGTTGATCCGGTCGTCCGGCCGCGCTTCGCACTGCTTCCGAAGCCAATCCAAATTCGGACAGCCCCGTCGGCCGAAAGCCTGCTCAGCGGGCCGCAGCGTCGTCCGTCTCGGAGAAGCCACAGACAACCCAGTTTTCACCCGACCGGCAGACCTCGGCTTGATGAGTGAAGTCACGGCAGGACTGGCAGCGCAGGCCCGTGCAGCCGGGAGTCTCGCGGCACACCTTGGAGGTCGCCCTCAGCGCGGCCCGGCCGCCATCTGCGGACTTGGTGATCGATTCGATGGTCTGTTTGGTTCCCATCACCGGCCCTGCGATCTCGTTCTTGAGTTGCTCGGCCGTCACGTTCGGCATCCGCGGCATCCTCGGAGTCACACGAATGGACTCGGCGCGCTCGCGGACGTCGACCGCACTGCGCGCCGCCCCGTTCGAGAGAGCGCGCGCATCGCCCCACCGCCCGGAGCCGTACGCATCGGCAAACCTCTTATAGGTATCGATCGGCGGACCCGAAGCGCCCCCCAGACGTTTGTAGGCGAAATAGCCACCACCGCCCAAAATCGCAAGGACGACCAACCACTTCACAGTTTCACCGTACCATCCGGTGTAGGCTGGCTGCCTGATTCCCGCGATCCCCAAGGTCACAGGCAACGCGAAGCAGGCCATAGCAGATCGCAAGAGCGAGCAACCACAGCACAGAGCCGCTCCGGCCCTTTGGTGGGATCATTGTCCGCGCCTCCGCGATGAGAACAGGCGCGTGGCGACGGCGCGAACGGTCGCAGGGCGCGGCTGAGAGCAGAGGGTCGTCGAGCCCCAATACTGGAAGCACTCGTACGCGTATCCCCAGAAGTCTCCCGGCTGACCCAACTTCTGAGCAGGTGCTCCGCAGTGGGGGCAGCGAGAGATCAGCTGAAGGGGAGGGTGGGGATGCGTCAGACAGATGAAGCAGCCCTGTGCGGTCACAGGATCTTCGGGGGCGCCCACTCGGGCAAGGAGACGCTCGGCATCGAGCGGACTCTTTCGCTTGAGCCAAGCTACGACGGCCCCATAGCGGGTTTTGCGTCGCGCTCGACGGCAGATGCCACGGCGGGTCCATTGCTGCTCTCCCCTTTGTCGCGAGTAACCGGCGCCACAGGGATAGCTCCGGGTGGAGGACCCACCTCCACTTTGCGAATGTCCAGGTCGCCCGCAGAGCGGACAACGTATGGGTGCCCTCGGCGCAGCAACAATGGAGGGCGGTCCCACCAGAAGGCGAACCTCATCTGTGGCGCGCCGATCTCCGCCCATGACTTTCGACTGTAGCCCTGGACCTGCACGCCGCGGTTCTTTTTCGTATGCTGGTCAGTGCCCGCGTGGTGCTCGTCGTTGGCGCTGGCCGTGATGACCAGTCAGCCCGCGACGTACGGAGTGAACGGGTATCGTCTACGAGAGGTTGGCGCGCCCATCTGACCTCAGCCTGACCCGAAGATCCCTCCCCCGCCCCACCTGCGCTATCCTCAGCCCCAGCGAAACCGCTGCGCCCATAGCTCAACTGGATAGAGCACCGGCCTTCTAAGCCGGGGGTTCGGGGTTCGATTCCCTGTGGGCGCGCCAAAGCAAGATGCTGCCCGGTGCGAATCTCCTTGTGTAGGCCTTGGGCCAGAGCTTCATTCCGTGCGTCGAGCAGACCGGATCAGCGACGCCGACGGATGAATAGTAGGCCGACAAGGAGAAGGAGACCGGCCGCGACGGAGGGTTCGTCGGAACGCGCCCCGATCGTGCAACTACACCCGCCCGCCTTGCCGCGGCGGATGAGCCCCCCATTACCGCCGTCTGTATCTTCGGGCATTGAGGATGGATCGTTCATCCCGGGGCTGCTGTCGGCACCAGGCGAGGCGTCCGATCCGGCGCCCCCGCCGCCGGCACCGCCAGCGCCACCATCCATCCCCGCTCCGCCGCTCCCACCCATCGCGCCCAGGCTGGTGTCAGAAGCCGACCCTGTGTTTCCGTCCTGACTTCCCATCCGGGCGTCGCTGCCGCCCGTGCCTCCGCTGCCAGCGCCGGCATCGGTGACGGGTGGCGGACAGCCGCCAACGGGGCAGTTGGAGGAATCCGGCGACGGAGCGTCCCGTGAGGCGACAGCGTCCCCGATCCCGCCGTCCGCCGCCGCGCTGTCCTGAGACGCACCGTCAGCCGTGGCCGCGTCGCTCGCCTCTGCGGCATCGGCGGCCTGTCCGGCGTCAGGTTGCTGCAACGTGAACATGGTCGTGAAGCTGTTGCTCGACGTCGTTTTCGTGGTCAGGCCGACAGAGTAGGCCGCCTCGGCGCGGTTGACGTAGGTACCCAAGGCTCCGAGCCGGACGCTGACGGTGACAGTGTTCCCTCCGCCGGCACCGACGTCGCCGAGGTTCCAGGTGACAGTGCCGTTGGCGAAGGTGCCGCCGTTCGACGCCGAAACGAAGGTCGTCCCGGCGGGCAAGGCGTCGGTGAGGACCATGGACAGCGCTGGTCCGGAGCCGTCGTTCGAGTAGGTGATGCTCCAGGTGACATCCGCTGAACTGGTGATGGCCTGCCCGTCCTTGAAGAGAGTGAGGTCCGGTTGCCCGTCGCTGGTGACGCATCCCGCTTCATAGAGGGAGTTGAGAAACAAGCGCGTCCCCTGGGTAGTCTTGTTGGTGCTGATCGGCGTCTTGACGGAGTACTGGTGGCCGCCAAGATAGCTGACCTTCCCCTTCGCGCCGGTGCACTGGTTGTCGTCGTCGGTGATCTTGCAGCCGCCCCCCGCGTAACCGGTCATCCAGATGTCCTGGACACCGATCGCCGCGCCCGCCGCTCGCACCATCACGATGCCGCTGTCGTAGTAGCTGCTCCCGGCCGGCAGCGCATAGGCGGGTTCGCTGCCGCCGATGGTGCCGAAAGCGCCATCCTGCTGGGCGAAAGGGAGCGATGAGTTGGAGTACTCGACCGCGTTTGGCCGGTTGGGGGCTGGCCACACGAACCCCATCGGGGCCACGAACTTCATCCGACCGCCCGTCGGCGGCGCGCCCTCGATGGCATTGACGGCCTGGCACTCGGCATTGACGTGAACAGGGAACTTCAGGAACTCGCCCATCTCGGCGGCCACTTCGGGGACGTCTGTGTCGTTCACCGACCAGTGCATGGTCATGATCTCGCAGAACGCCGGCTGGCCCGACGGACGGAAGAGCGCCCCGTCCGTATGCGATGTGGTGGTGGGCCCTTTGAGCTGCGCGGGCGTGAGGACAGAGGTGCTGCTCGTGGCCCAGGTCAGGCCGTTGTCGTCGGGAATACCCGCGGCGTTGAGGTAGCTGAAGGCGATGGACTGATTGCCATCGGCGAGCACGGCGATCCGGGGTGCCGCCGTGAGGTTGCGGCTGACCGGGGCCACGAACGGTGCGCTCGCAACGTGGATCGTCGTGGTGTTGGCCACCTGCCAGCTGGTGATGATCGGCCTGGCGACGGTGGCATCGGCGGCGGCGATGACGAAGGGGCCACCACGGTAGCCGTGAGCGGTGATGGCGGCCGCCGTCTTGAAATCGGTCGCCGAGGCAGTGAAGTCGTCCTCGAAGCGGCCATTCGCCGCGTCGACCACCACCTTCGGGGTCTTGATGCACCAGGCGATGGGCACCCCAGCGCGCAAGAGCTTGTCCAGCAGGCCGAACGCCTTGAGCATCCCCACGTCCTGGTAGTCGATGTCCATGGGAATGATCAGCGAGCCGACGTCGAAGGTCGTTGGCCGGGCAGTCGCTGCTAGCGCCTGTCGCGACGTCAACGCGATCGTCCCCAGCAGGACCACGGCCGTAAGCTGAAACCACCCACGTCCGAACACCCGATCGCGTAGCGCGGTCCAGATCTTCTCAGGCACATGTATTAGTGCGCGCTGACTGAGCCGCTATTAGCCCTTGCGAGGATCTTTCTCCCTGTGGGTTTCAGTGGGACCTCTACCTCTGACACCTCCCTCGGTACCTTCAGTCTCACCATCTGTTCGTGCGACCATCGACTGGTGTTCGGCCTTGACGAGGCAGACGTGGTCGCACGCGCACGGAACGGTGACACCGAAGCATTCAGCCAGCTCGTTCGCAAACACTCCGCCCGGACTCGACGGCTTGTGCAGCGCCTGGTCCGAAACGACGCTGACGTCGACGACGTGCTGCAGACGGTATTCATCGAGGCGTTCCGATCGATCCGTAACTTCGACGGGCGCGCCTGCTTTTCAACCTGGCTCAGCCGAATCGCCATTCGGATGAGCGCTCGCCTGGCGAGCGGCACTCCACTCGAGGTGATCCCAGTCGAGGAATCGGACGTCATCAGCGTCGGGATGGGTCCGGATCAGATCGCCGATGCGCGCGAAGGTAGCGCGCGGCTGGACCGGCTCGTTGCCGAACTTCCGGTCACGCAGCAGCAGGCATTCGTTCTCAACGTCATGGACGAACGTTCCGCCGAAAGCACGGCTACGGTCCTTCAAACAACCGCATCGGCGATCCGGGTCCGCGTCTTCAAGGCCCGTCAGGCACTCACCAGGCGCATGCGGTCGGATACCTGGTTCAGTTCCGCGCGTCGGCGCACGCCATCCACTGTCCGGTGAGAGCCGGAGATCGAAGGGCCCTCCCACGGTCATGACCGCCTCGAACGGCCGCGAGGCGCTCGAGATCATGGCGAGTTGCCGCCCGGGGGTGCGTGGTCCTGGACGCTGTCCCCTCCCGGTAGCTGCGGCGCTCCTGGGATGATAGTCATGGGTTGATTCCCCGTGGGCGCGCGATGATCACAATCTCGGTACCGCTTGGCGAGCGCCGTTACGACGTCCGCATCGGTGAGCACGCGCCAGCCGAAACCGCCGATGCGATCGCCGCCGCCGTCGGCAAGACCACCGGCGTCGCCGTGATGGTCGACGGGCAGCTGGCAAAGGTGTCGCCGCGCGTGGCGCCGCTGGTCGAGGCTCTGGCATCACGGTTGCCGAAAGTGAGCCGCTTCGATCTGCCGCCGGGCGAATCCTGCAAGACACTCGGCGCCGTCGAGACCACCTGCCAGTGGCTCGCGAAGCAGGGCTACGATCGCGGGGCCACACTCGTCGGCGTCGGCGGCGGCGCCGCCACCGATCACACCGGATTCGCCGCCGCCATCTACCTGCGCGGGATCGCCTTCGCCTCCTGCCCCACCACGCTGCTGGCGATGGTCGATGCCTCGGTGGGCGGAAAAACCGGTGTCGACCTGCCCGCCGGCAAGAACCTGGTCGGCGCCTTCCATCAGCCCAAAGCGGTGATCGCCGATCTCGGTTTTCTGCAGACGCTGCCGAAGCGCGAGCTTGCCGCGGGGCTGGCCGAAGTGGTGAAGGCGGGATTGATCGCCGACGCGGGTCTGCTGGAGACGCTGGAACGGAACGCCGGCAAGCTCCCCCTCGCCGAGGTGATCGCCGCCGCCGTCCGCGTGAAGGTCGATGTCGTCACCGAGGACGAGCGGGACAATGGCCGGCGCGCCATCCTCAACTTCGGACACACACTCGGACACGCCATCGAGTCGGCGTCCGGCTACGACCTGCTGCATGGCGAGGCGGTGTCGCTGGGGATGGTGGCGGCGCTCGCGCTCGGCCAGGCGCGCGGGATCACCGATCCGGCGCTCCTGGCGCGGGCGACGACGCTGCTGCACACCCTCGGCCTGCCCGTCGATGTGAAGCCGCGCCTGACCCCTGAGGTGCTCGCGCGCGTCGAGGTGGACAAGAAGCGTCGCTCCGACAACGTTCGCTTCGTCTTCGTCGCGCGCGCCGGCGAGGCCGTCCTGCAGGACATCCCGCTGGCGGAGCTGCGCCGCGACGTTCAGTCGTACTTGTAGAAGCCGCGCCCCGACTTGCGACCGAGCCACCCCGCAGCCACGTACTGGCGAAGCAGCGGACAGGGCCGGTACTTGTCGTCGCCCAGTTCCCGGTGCAGCACCTCGAGGATGGCCAGCGTGGTGTCGAGCCCGATCAGATCGGCGAGCGTCAGCGGCCCCATCGGGTGATTGAGCCCGAGCTGGATCGCCCGGTCGATGTCCTCGCGGCTGGCGATCCCTTCGGCAAGCGCGAACGCCGCCTCGTTCACCATCGGCATCAACACCCGGTTGACGATGAAGCCCGGGACGTCGCGCGACACCACGGTGGTCTTGCCCAGCCGCTCGGCGAAAGAGCGCGTCATCTCGTAGGTCTCGTCGCTGGTCGCCAGGCCTCGGATGATCTCGACCAGCTTCATCAGCGGCACGGGGTTCATGAAGTGCATCCCGATCACCCGCTCGGGACGGCGCGTGCGCCCCGCCAGCGCGGTGATGCTGATCGACGAGGTGTTCGACGCCAGGATCACCTCGGGACGGCAGACGCGGTCCAGCTCGGCGAAGATCGTCTCCTTCACGCGCGGATTCTCCGTTGCCGCCTCGACGGCGAAGTCCACCTCGCCCAGCGTCGCCATCTGCCCGGCACGGATGCGCTTGCTGATGGCGTCGAACTCCGGCGCCGGCATTTTCCCCTTGTCCACCAGCTTGGACAGCTGCGCCGCGATCTGGGCGACGCCCTCGTCGGCCAGTTCAGGCGATGCATCGACCAGCACGACGTCGATGCCCGCCGCCGCCGCCACCTGGGCGATGCCCCGGCCCATCTGACCGCCACCGACGACGCCGAGTCGCCCGATCATCAGAGGCGCTCGACCGCCATGGCCACCGCCTCACCTCCGCCGATGCACAGCGATGCCACGCCACGCTTGCCGCCCGTCTCCTCGAGAGCCGACAGCAGCGTCACCAGCACGCGCGCGCCGCTGGCCCCGATCGGGTGCCCGAGCGCGATCGCCCCGCCCCAGATGTTCACCCGCTGCGGATCCAATCCCAGCTGCCGGTTGTTGACCAGGGCAACGACGGCGAAGGCCTCGTTGATCTCCCACAAATCCACCTCGGCCGCTTTCCACCCGATGTTCTTCAGCAGCCGTTCGATGGCGCCCGACGGCGCCGTGGTGAACCACTCCGGCTCCTGTGCGTGGCCGGCCGCTCCGACGATGCGGGCGATGGGGGCGGCGCCCAGCTTCTCCGCGGCATCGGTGCTGGCAACCACGAGCGCCGCCGCGCCGTCGCTCAACGACGAGGCGTTGCCCGCGGTGATGGTGCCCTCCTTCTGGAACGCCGGACGCAGGGCTGCCAGCTTGCCGGCATCACCGCCGCGCGCGGGCGACTCGTCCTCGGCGACGATCTTCGGCGGGCCCTTGCGCTGGGCGATCTCCACCGGCTCGATCTCGCCCTTGAACTTTCCTTCTGCCTGGGCACGGCGCGCCCGCTGGAACGACTCGACGGCGTAGGCGTCCTGTTCCTGTCGCGAGATCTTCTTCTCTTTCGCGCACAGCTCGCCGCAGTCGCCCATGTGGACGTTGCCGTAGGGATCCCACAGCCCGTCGTTCACCATCGAATCGACCAGCTGGCCGTTGCCCATGCGGTAACCCTCGCGCGCCTTCGGCAAGAGGTACGGCGCCAGCGACATCGACTCCATGCCGCCGGCGACGATCACCTCGGCGTCTCCGGCGGCGATGGCGTTGCGGCCGAACATCACCGCCTTCAAGCCCGAGCCGCACACCTTGTTCACGGTGACGGCGCCGACCGAGCGCGGCACACCCGCTTGATGCGCCGCCTGCCGGGCGGGTGCCTGTCCCTGGCCCGCGGGCAGCACACACCCCATGAACACCTCGTCCACGCGCTCGCCGGGCACTCCCCCGCGCTCCAGGGCGGCCTTGATGGCGATGCCCCCCAACCGGGGAGCAGGGACCTCGGCAAGGGTCCCCATGAAGGCGCCGATGGGGGTGCGGGCGCCGCTCAGAATCACGACCTCGCGCATCAAAACACCTCGATTCACCTATGCATCCTAATCACAGCCGATGCAAAAGTATGCTTTTTACCTACATGTAGTATCATGTCTGCATGAGGGGCCTCGGTTTCCTGCTGCTGCTGGGTGCGGGTTGCGGTTCGACCTCGATGCAGCGCCTGGTGCCGCCCGAGTTCCGGCGGATGGTGCAGACCGGCGCGTCGCTCGACAGCGAGGAGCGTGGCCCGAACAGCGCCGCTCCGATCGAACGGGCGCTGCACGCGCGCGGCCTGCGCTTCGGAACCGACGGCAGCGTCGGCGCACTCTACGCCTACATGCGCGACGTCCACCGGTCGGTGCCGGCAGCCAAGGCCCGCCCGGGGGACGTGGTCTTCTTCGACGTGGACGCCAACGGCCTCGGGTGCGGCAATCACGTCGGTCTCGTCGAGACCGTCGAGCCCGACGGCCGGATCACCTTCCGCGAGTGGCGCGGCGGGTTCGCTCGACACAGCTACCTGCAGCCCGCCGACCCGCGCGCCCGCCGCGATCCCCGCGGCCGCGTTCTCAATACCTTCCTGCGCATCAAGCGCCCCGACGACCCCGAGGACGCCCTCTACTTCGCCGGCGAGATGATCTGCGGGGTGTACCGGACGCGCTGAAAAATTGCGCCCCCGTGCGAACCCGGCTACCCGTTGAAGGGATGAGCATCGAGGTCGCACGCGCATCCCTCACCTGCAGCGCCTGCTCGGCCCAGGTCGCCGAGCTACGCCGGGGCCGCTGCTGGACCTGCTACACGCGCTGGTCCGAGCTGCGGCCCGTCGGCCGCGGCGCCATGTGCCTCATCTGCCACGAGCGCCGCCGCGACCACCTCCGCCTGGTCGAGATGCGAGCCCGCTCGGTGCCCATGTGCCACAGCTGCGCCGGTCGCACTCTCCGTCTCACGCAGGTCCCCGATTCCCTGGACGAGCTGCGCGAGATCCTGACCCGCGATCGCCGTCGCAACGATCGCCGCGACGAGGGGCTGGATCAGCGGATCTTCCCCCGCGAACGCCGCGTGGGCGATCGACGCGGCCCGCCCCGCCCCGACAGCGGCGACGAGATCGATCCCGCGCTTCTCCTCGACGCCATCGAGGATCTCGTCATCGAGCTCGACGAGGGTGACATCGAAGTGCTCGAACAGACCATTGTCCGATCAGCGCCCCGGTAGCTCGATCTTCCATTCGCCGCCCTCGCGCACCAGCCGGACGGCGTGCCGCTCGCCCGATGCCGAGTAGACCTCCACCTCGGCGCTGTCGCCCTCGCGATGCAAGGTGCGCATGCCGGCCGGCTCCCACGCCGGCGGGGCCCACCCGACGGACAGGAAGTCATCGGGCTTCATGACCAACCTCCCGCTGGAGCGCCGGCTCGTGGTCTGCAGCGCCAGGATGCGGTTGCGCGTCTCGGGGCCCAGCCGCTGGTAGACACTGACTCGGTCGCCGGTGCGGGCCGAGCTTATCAGCTGCTGGACCGCCGCCTCCGGCCCGCCCCGCTGCCCCGAGCAGGCAGCGACCAGCAAGGCCAGAAGCAGCGATCTCACGGCACGTGCCCGAGACCGAGCCCCAGCCGCGCTCGCACCTTCGCCATCGTCTCGCGGGCCACGACCCGCGCACGCCGCGCCCCTTCGGTGAGGATCTCGTCGATTTTCTCGGGGCGCGCGAGGAGATGCTCGCGCCGCTTGTTCATCCGGTCGATGTCGGCCTTCAGTCCCTCGAACAGCCACTTCTTGCAATCGATGCAGCCGATGCCCGCGGAGGTGCAGCCCGCCCGGACCTCCGCCTGCCGCTCGGCCGTCGAGAAGAACTTGTGGAGCGTGTAGATGTTGCAGACCTCGGGGTTGCCAGGATCGGTCCGCCGCGCTCGCGCCGGATCCGTGGCCGCCGCGCGCAGCTTCTCCCAGACGGCCGCCTCGGGCTCGCGCAGCCCGATGGTGTTGCCCAGGCTCTTCGACATCTTCGCCTGACCGTCGAGCCCCAGTACCTTCGGCGTCGACGAGAACAGCGCCTGGGGTTCGACGAACGTCGGCCCGAAGCGGGCGTTCCACCGCCGCACGATCTCGTGCGCCAGCTCCAGGTGCTGCCGCTGATCCTCGCCGACCGGCACCCGCGTGGCGCCGTAAAGCAGGATGTCCGCCGCCTGCAGCACCGGATAGGTGAACAGCCCCGCGTTCACGTTTTCCGGCTGGCGATCGGACTTGTCCTTGAACTGGGTCATGCGCGTGAGCTCGCCGAACGGGGCGACGCTGGCCAGCGCCCAGGCCAGCTCGGTGTGCTCGGGCACCGCGGACTGCACGAACAGCGTGCAGCGATCCGGCTCGAGGCCGCAGGCCACGAGGTCGGTCGCCATCTCCCGCACGCGCCGGGACATCTCCGCCGGCTCGTAGGGCTGGGTCACCGCGTGGTAGTCGACGATGCAGAAGAAGCAGCGGAAACGGTCCTGCAGGTCGACCCAGGTGCGTACCGCCCCCAGGTAGTTGCCGAGGTGCAGCTCGCCCGACGGCTGAATACCGGAAAAGACGGTTTCCATGCGACAGCGCAACGGGTTGTATCACATTGCCGCCGGCCGAATAGCGGACTAGCCTGGGACGTCGAGAAGATCGAGGAGAAGAGACCATGAACCGCGCGCTCGTTCTGGCCCTGCTCGCTGCGTCGGCACTGGTCGGCTGCACCCACCGCGGCACCTATGTGGTGCACCGGAACTACCCCGTCGAGGACTACGGCGAGGTGTACGTCAACGCGCCGCCTCCTCCCCCGCTCGCCGAATACCGCCCGGCGCCCGTGCCCGGTTACGCCTGGATCGAGGGCTACTGGGACTGGACCGGCTACGACTGGTACTGGGTGCCCGGCCACTGGGCCCCCGCGCACCCGGGCTATTACTACGTCCGGCCCACATACGCGGACGCGGGCGGGCGCTTCGTCTACCGACGCGCCTACTGGTACGGCCACGACGGCGGCCGCTACCACCACCAGGGGCCGACCACGCCGCGAGGCTACGGAGGACCCGCCACCGCCGGGTCGCAGCCAGGATGGCAGGGGCATCCGGATCGTTCGCCGCACGCGGGCCCGCCGTCGGGTCCCTCGGGTGGTGGCTGGCGAAACGCGCCGCCGGCCCATCCCACGCAGCCGTCTCCTTCCGGCGGCGACGGGGGCTGGCGCAACCCTACGCCCGCGCGGCCGAGCGCCAGCAGTCCTCCGTCGCCTCGGCCTGCGCCCGCCGCTGGCCCTGGCTGGCAGGAAGCGCCCGGGCGTCGCGGGCCGATGCCGGCAGGGCCGCCGCCCGTCGCTTCCGAGCCTCCCGCAGCCGCGCGCCGCGGACCCATGCAGCCGCCTCCCGCCCAGGTCGACAGCGAGGCACCGGCCAGGGCCCGCCGCGGACCCAGCTCTCCCCCGCCGGCCGATCCGAGTTCGCCGGTCGTCGGCCCCCAGCGCGGCGGCCCGGAACCGCTGCAGGACGAACCCGCGCGCGCCAGGCGTGGCAAGACGCAGGAAACAGTCGACTGACTACAGACGGCGAGCCACGAGAACGTGGACGCCGCACTCGACGACGGTGCCGGCCGGATCCGTCGGCGCGCGAAGCGGGCGACCCCTTTGCTGCGGCGGCACGACATCGGCGGTCACCGTCCAGCCAGCCCAGCGTCCTTCGAAGCGCGCGCTGCCTTTACCGCGTGAGCCCCGCAGGGTGACGACCTCGTCGCTCTCCAGCGCGAACCCCTGGGCCAACGCCGCCAACAGCCGCCGCCGGACCTCGCCCAGCGTCGAGAACAGACGCAGATCGAGCGGCATCTCCCGTCGGTAGAGTGCCTTCTTCACGGTGGTGAAGAGAGCGGCGAGCGCGTTCTTCAGCTCGGCCGCACGACGCGGATCCGACATCGTCGACACGTAGGCATGCCGCGCTTCCTTCGGATCGAAGCCGTCGGGCGAGAACCGGGCGACGTAGGCGCCGAGCGGTCTGGCGAACGGGTGTCCCGCGGCGCGCAGCGCGCTGACGATGAAGGCGACCTGATGGCGCGGCGCGATCAGCAGGTCATCGAAAGGACCGGGCGACGGCGCCTCGGGCGATGGTGGCAGCTCGTCGACGAAATTCGGCAAGGGGATCTCGCCGTCGTCGGTCAAGCGAATGAAGAGCGGCTCGAGGTTCGTCGCCAGATCCAGGAAGTGAACCAGCCGCCCGCCGCGGACCAGCACGCGCCGAAACTCCTGGCGCGCAGCCTCGAGGTCGGTGACCTCGTCCAGCACGCAAAGCCCGAGAACACCGGACACGCTCTCGCTGGCGATCGGCAGCGCCGTCGCGTGCGCACGCTGGATGACGGCGTCCGGGTGCCGGGCCTGCAGGCGCCCGGCAGCGGCGGCGAGCGGCTCGGTGTGCAGCAGGCGCACCTGCAGTGCCTCGGGCAGCCAGCGGCGGAGCTGCCCATCGCCGCTACCGATCTCCACCAGTCGGCCGGCTTCGTCGATCACCTGGGCCGCGACGGTGCCGACGATCTCCTGGGCCAGGGCCGCAAATGGCGCCCGGGCGTCCTCCAGCGCCGCGAAGGCCTGGAGGACGCGCGGGTCACGACGGCGCACGCCTCATGATGCCAGAAACCCGGGGAGCGGCCCGGTGCTGTCCGCGCCGAACGTGCGGTCGGGTACGCCCATCGCGTTCAGGATCGACACGTACAGGTTGGTGATCGACTGGCCGCCGCCACGGGTCCGGGCGGTGCCCAGCTTGAGGAATCTTCCCACGCGCACGCCCATGTTCTTTCCCCCGACGGTGAACCACTGGAGTCCGGCGTTGCTGTGGCCCCGGCCGATCTCCGTCGTCACCAGCACGAGGGTGTTGTCCAGCATCGTCCCCGCACCTTCGGGGATCCTGCTGAGGGGCGCGACCACGGCGTCGACGACCCATTGATCGAAGGCCGTGCGCGCCTTGCGGAAGCCGGGCAGATCATCGTGCGACAACCCATGCCAGGTGCTCGTGCTGCCGACCGGCGCGAACCGCGTGCCGTAGTAGTGAAACTCGCGCGAACGAAACTGGAGGCTGGCCACGCGGGTGAGGTCGCACGCGAATGCGTTGACGATGTTCCCGAGCTGCATCTTCACCAGCTGGTCAGCGACGGCGTCGTCCTGGTGGTCGAGACCCGCGACCGGTGGCCTGGCGGTGCAGACGCTCTTGCCGCAGTTGTCCCTCAACGCCTTCGCGCGCGCCTCCAGCGTCCGGATGCCGTCGAGCTGGGCGTCCGCACGCAGTCTGTCCTCGGCGGGCAACTGGGCGCGGAAGGCTGCCAGGTCCTTGGACACGAAGTCGAGCACGCTCTGCCGACGGTCGAGACGCGCGGCCAGCTCGGCGCAAGCCATGGGACTGCCGCTGGCGACGCCGGTGAAGGTGCGCCTGAAGACGTCGTACGGATCCTGGTTCTGGGACATCTTGATGCCGCCCGCGCCGAAACAGATCGACTCGCCCCGGGTCTGGATGGCGGTCCGCAGGATCGGCAACGCCGGCGTGGCGGCCAGACCGATCTTCTGCGCCAGGTACTCGTGCGGCGAGATGTTGCCCCCGCCCGCCTTGCCGGTCGCCACGTGCTGCATCCCCATGATGTGGGTGTCGCCGCCGGCGTTCTTCAGTTCCAGGTTGTCCAGCAAGACCGCTTGCTCGCGGAACGGCTCGAGCGGCGCGGTGATGGTGCCCAGGGTGAACTGCGTGGAATCGGTGCCGACGCCGATGGGCTTGCCGAACTCCTGTTCGTACGTGCTGCCGCCCTGGGCGATTCCATTGGGCACATAGATGAAGAGGAAGCGGCCCGGGAATCCACCCGCCGTCGCGCCACGGGCGTTGCGGTTGAACGCAGCGCCGGCGCCGATCGCCAGCGTCTGCAGCATCGTGCGCCGAGAGATCATCGACCACCTCCATTCGCCGCTGGCAACGCGCTGACGTCGCGCCACAGGAACGCCTCACTGTCGAGCAACGAGACGATCATCTGGCGCACGCCTGCCCCGGGGGTGTTGGCCCTGGCCACAGCCGCCTTGTCCACCTGCAGCCGGGTGTCGGAGATGGCCAGGCTGCGGCCCAGCACGTACTCGAGGATGTTGCCGCCGAGGCACTCGGTGCCGACGCGACTCTGCGCCAGCCGCTGGGCCAGGCCGACGCCTCCCGTGAACTTGCCGTCCACGTCGGTGTACTCGAGAGTCCCTTCGCCGTTGACGGCGAAGCCCTTGGCGTCCTTGGTGCGAAAGCGGCCCATGACGTCGAACTGCTCCAGCCCGAAGCCGATCGGGTCGATCAGCTTGTGGCAAGTGACACAGCCCGGGTCCTTCGCGTGCTGGGCGACCGTGTCGCGCACGCTGACGCCGGGTGCCGGCGGGAGATTCGGAACCTGCGGCGGTGGCTCGGGGATGCGCTGGCAGAACACCCGCTGACGCACCATCTTGCCCAGCGCCATCGGCTTCCAGTCCGCACTACCCGTGTGCGAGGCGATGAGCGCGGCCTGCGTGAGGAACCCGGCACGCGGCCGGCCCGCCATCGATACCTTGGTGAAGCCGGTGCCAGCCGGCGCCGGCAGGCCATAGAGCGCTGCCAGACGGGCGTCGACGAACGAATCAGTCGAGGTCAGCATCGTGGCCAGGGTGCCGTCACCGTTCCACAGCACCTCATCGACGAAGCGGCTGATCTCCCCGGTCATGCTCTGCCACATCAGCCCGTTCCACAGCCGGTCTGCCTTGGCGTTGCTCTGGCCGTCACCGATCTGCAGCCATTCGAGCACGAAGCGGCGCAGGCTCTCTTTCGCGCGCCTGTCCTTGAGCAGCCGGTCGGCGGCTGCACGCCGGCCGTCCGCAGTAGCCAGCACGCCCGCGGCCGCGGCGTCGAGGAGCGCGTCGTCAGGCGTGGAGCGCCACAGGAAGTACGACAGCGCGGACGCGGTCTCGAATGGCGCGAGGCGCGCGAACCCATCGGGCGCGACCGGCCGCGTGCCGAACTCGGTGCGAAACAAGAAGCTCGGCGATTGCAGCATCGCCTCGAGCACGGTGGCGATGGCGTGCGGGTAGTCGGTCTTGGCACGCGCGGTGGTGAAGACGTCGGAGAGGCCTCGGGTCTGCGCGTCCGTCAGGGGGCGGCGGAACAGGCGGCGGCCATAGAGCTGGATGAACCGCTGGCTGCAGGCCGCTTCGCCCGTCACCGCGGCATCGCACGGCAGGTAGCGGGCGAGATCCAGGGCGATGCGCCCCCCGAGCTCCTCTGACAGATCCTGCAACGACTGCATGAAGTCGGCGGTGAGCGTCAGCTCGGCGATGTTGTTGTCGTAGTGGACGTCGTCGTAATCCTCGGGCGGGAGCTGGTTGACGGTGGTGAAGGCGGTGCCTGAAAAAACCGCGTCCCGGATGGAATTGACGATCTCGACGACGGTCAGCCGCCGCACGCGGGCTGGCGCCACCTGGGTGATGGGACCTTCGGGGAGCGGCGTCGGGACGACTGGACCGGGGAGGACGGGCGGTTTGCCTGGAGGGATCTCGCCGGGGTTCGGCTGATCCGGATCCGAGCTCGACCCTTCTCCGATGGCGCCCGTGCATCCGGCCGCCAGGATGAGGGTCGCCGCTACCAACTGCCGTCCTGACATCGTGGGTCTCCTGTCTGGATGACGGAGCCCTGACGGGAGGTGGCCAGGAGAAAGATCGGCCTAGGAATCCTCTGAAGAATCCAGGAGTTTCACGATGCTCGGTTCCAGATCGGCGTGGACGACCCGGATCAAACTGTCGAGCTGGGTCGTTGACGCGTCGTAACGTTCGGCCAGGCGGCGGCGGGTCTCGTCGAGGATCTTGGTTCGCGCATCGGCGATCCAGCGCCGCGCGGTGCGCTTGGATGTGCGGTACAGCGCGCCGATCGCCTCGGTCGTCACGCCCTGCAGGAAAAACAACCGGAGCACCGTCGCCTCACGCGGCTCGAGGGCGCGCAGGGCGGCGGCGATCGCCTCACGGACCGCCTCGCCGTAGCGCGCGCGGAGAAGCGCCAGCTCCGGATCGACGCTGGCGGAGACCTCGAGGGTCTCGGCGGCGGCCCGTTCGCCCACACCAGCCTGCGTGCGGCGCAGATCGATGGCCGCCCGGACAGCGGCCACGCGCAGCCATGCGGCCAGTGGCCCGCGCCCCGAGTAGCCGGCGATGCGCGGCGCGGCTCCCTCCTCGGCGACGAGCAACCGGCTCCGCAACATCTGCTTCACCTCGTCGGTGAAGTCGGGAAGCAAGTTCTGCCGCCGCAGGTGCGCCTCGACCTGCGGCAAGTACCGGCGCTCGAACGCCAACAGCGCCGCGGGGTCGCCCGTGGTGCAAGCGCAGGCCAGGTACAGGTCAGCCGCGTGGGTCTCGACGATCGCCTTGCCCTGATCGGCGCCTTCGGGAATGCGCTCGGTCAGGTAGGTGACGAACCGGGCGTGCGGCAGCGACACGCCCGGCCAGGCCGCGCGTGCTTCGTCCCAGATCCGCCGCAACGACGGCTCGAGGGCGGCGAAACGGTCATCACGCCCGTGCACACTTCCTTTTTGCGCCACGGGGCGACAGTATTTCAAGTGCGTGAGCTGCCTTTCGGATCAGGTCCTGTCGGACTTCGTCGACGGTCGCCTGGACGAAGGCGCCCAGCGCGAGGCTGAACGCCACCTGCAAGGCTGCAGCGACTGCATCGCCGTTCTGGCCGAACTGACGAAGCTGCGACACGGCGACGGCGGTCCCCTGCCGCCTGGAACGCACGTCTCACGTTACGAGATCGGCCGGGTGATCGGCTTCGGCGCCGGGGGTGCCGTGTACGAGGGATGGGATCCGCAGCTCAAGCGCAAGGTGGCGATCAAGCTGCTCCGCCCGCTGGCAGCCGATGGGTTCGCCTCCGGTGCCGTCGAGGAACGCCTGCTGCGCGAGGCTCAGATGATGGCCAAGCTGGCGGACCCGAACGTGGTGTACGTCCACGATGCCGGCATCTTCGAGGGCCGCGTCTACATCGTCATGGAGCTGGTCGAGGGGGAGACGCTCGACGTCTGGCTCGGCTTACACCCTCGCGCCTTCCCGGAAATCCTCGAGGCGTTTCTCGCCGCTGGCCGCGGGCTGGCCAAGGCGCACGGGGCGCAACTGGTCCACCGCGACTTCAAGCCGCAGAACGTGCTGGTCGCCAGCGACGGGCGGATCCGCGTCAGCGACTTCGGGCTGGCGCGGCCGACGCTGTCCACCGAACCGGCGCCCATGGCGGCGGGACCCACGCCCGGCCACGCCCCGACTCTGGCAGGCGGGACGCCGACGTACATGGCGCCCGAGCAAGTGGCAGGTCTGCCCGTCGACGCGCGGTCGGATCAATTCAGCTTCTGCGTCGCCCTGTTCATGGCGGTGTACGGCGTGCATCCGTACGAGCGCTGGCCGCCAGCGGGAAAGGAGGCGCCGACGGTGCGGCCGCGCCCCGACAAGAACGCCGTTCCGCTTGCGATCTACGACGCGCTCGTGCCCGGACTCCGCCTCGTCCCCGACGAGCGCCATCCTTCCATGGACGACTTGCTGAGCAAGCTCCAAGGGGCGCGCGGCGGCGTTCCCCGATGGCGCTGGGCGGTGGGAGCCGCCGCCGCGGTCGTCGTCGTCTTTTTCGCAGGCTGGCGCGGGCTCCATCACGGCGCCGCCGTGTGCGGCGACGGAAAGCTGCGGCCGCATGTGGAGGAGTGTGACGACGGCAATCAGAGCGATGACGACGGCTGCACCTCGGCCTGCCTGCTGTGCAAGGGTGCCACGACGTTCGCCTCCAACGGACACTGCTACTCGCGCCACGACGAACCGAAGACCTGGAACGCCGCCCGGGCCCACTGCGCGTCACTGGGCGCCGATCTCGCCAGCTACACCAACAACGCCGAGGCGAACCCCGTCTCGGACCAGCTGCTGCGCGGCCAGCCGACCGGGACCTGGATTGGTTTGCGCCGGCCTCCTGGCGCGGATTTCGCCTGGGTGACCGGCGATCCCTGGCCGTCCAATCTGAAGGAGTGGTGGAATCAGACGCCCGTCATGCCAGGCGACGATTGCGTGCACGAGATCTGGGGGCCCAATGAGGGCCGCAGAGGGCTGCCCCGGAACACCCGCTGGCAAAGCGCGGCCTGCGACGAGTTGCGTCCCTATCTGTGTGAGAAAGCCGGGTGGACGACCTTCGCCACGAACCGGCACGCGTATCGGATGGAGAGCGTCGAACGGCGATTTCCGGCTGCCGAGTCTGCCTGCGCCTCCGCCGGTGGCCACCTCGTGACCATCGATGACCAGGAGGAGCACCGCTTCGTCTCGGAACTCGCGCGTGGAACCATCTGGATAGGCCTCACTGATCGCGATCAGCGGGGACGGTTCGTCTGGCTCACTGGCCAGCCGCTGACGTTCGACAAGTTCGGGCCGGGCGAGCCGGACGACCCGTTCGACTACATTCACTGCGTGGTCCTGGACGAGGACGACCAGTGGCATGATCGCCCCTGCAAGGACAAGCACGGCTCGATGTGCGAGGTGGACTTCTAGAAGCGGCCGCCGAGCCGGACGAAGCCGCCGCCAGGTACGGGCGTCACCGCGAAGAGCTGGCCGTGCTGGTTCGTGTACTCGGGGATGGCCAGGAGCACGATGCCGGTCACCGTCATGAGGCCCCCGCCCACCAGGCCGATGTCGGCGACGAACCGCTGGCGCTGCGCCTGGCGCTGGAGCGCCTGCTGCTGCGAGGAGTCGCCGCGGATCGCATCCGCCTTGTCGCTGGTCCGGTTGGCGAGGCCGTTCTCGTAGAGGCCGAAGCTCAACCCCGCCAGGCCTACGCCGGTGAGACACCAGCCGACGACATCGGTGTACCAGGGTCGGAACTCCGGCTCCGCGGGCGCCGCCTGCGCCGCCGCCACCAGCGCGCCCGCCTCCTCGGGCCGCAGCACGCCCGGCATCTCCTTCCCCGTCGCCAGGTAGCGCCCGAGCGCCGAGGCGCGCGCCACCTCGAGCCGCACCAGCCCCTGGCGGTTCAGATACCCCGAGCGCAGATAGAGCCGCGCGTTCAGCCAGTCGGCGCCGCTCAGCTCGCCCATCGACGCCAGCACCACGACATCGGAGCGGTACCGCTCGGCGATCCGCCGCGCGTACCGTTCCTCCAGCTGCCGCCGCTCGGGCGACGAGGCGAAGCGGATGCGCAGACCGCCCTCGGCGCGGAGCGCGCGCTCGAAGTCGCCGTCCAGCAGCTCCTGGCGGGTGACCTCTTTTTCGCCGACCGTGATCCGTCGCGGCTGGATCTGCAGGTCACCCGGACAGACGGCGCTCGCCTGGTACGGCAGCCCCGGCCGGACGACCAGTTCGACCGGGGCGGCACCCACGGGCAAGCCGTTCAGATGCACCTGGCAATGCTCGGGGCGCGTGTCCACCAGCAGCTTGGCTTGACCGGGCGGCGCGGAGCTCAAGAGCTCGGCCGCGGGGCCCGGCAGCTCGTCCTCGGACGCCGGCTTGCGCCCCGGAAACAGCGCCGCCGTGTTCGCGGCTGCCTCCTTCGCTCGATCGGTCTCGCTGGCGGCGAGCAACGCCGTCACCAGTGCGCCATGCGCCCGGTACAGCAGATCGAAGTCGGCGGCCGCGAACGGCTCGACTCTGGCCAGATCGTCGATCTGCTTGACCACTGCCTCGGCGACGCCGGCCGACCCACGCGCCTCGGCCAGCTTGTCGGCGATCGCCTTGCGCGTCTCGGCGGCGAGGCCAGGCGCGGTATCCAGCAGCGCCTTGAGACCGTTGCCGTGGACCACGGTCCAGGGCCCGCTGTCCTGCAACCCCTTGGCGAGCGCAGCCATCAACTCGGGCGTCGGTTCAGGTGAAGCGCCCACCACCACGGGCACGACCACCAGCCGCGCGGCCGCCTGCGCGATGCTCGCGAACAACAGGAAACAGACCAGCAGCGCGTTCCGCATGACGCGAAAGGATAGCCTAAAGGACATACTGGGACAGGTCCTCGTCCTTGAGAACCCCGGAGAGCCTCTCGCGCACATAGGCCGCGGTGATGGGGATGTCCCGCGCACCGAGCTCGGGGGCCTCGAAGGCCAGGTCGTCGAGCAGCCGCTCCATGATGGTGTGCAGCCTTCGGGCGCCGATGTTCTCCATGCGGGCGTTCACCTCGGCAGCCATGCGCGCGATCTCCTGGATGGCGTCGGGCCGGAAGTCGATGTTGATCTTCTCGGTAGCCAGCAGCGCCGTGTACTGCTTGGTCAGCGCGTTCTCGGGCTCGGTCAGGATGCGCACGAGGTCCGAGTCGGACAGCGCCTCCAGCTCGACGCGGATCGGGAACCGCCCCTGCAGCTCCGGGATCAGGTCCTTGGGCTTCGAGACGTGGAAGGCGCCCGCGGCGACGAACAGCACGTGGTCGGTCTTCACGGGACCGTACTTGGTCGACACCGTCGAGCCCTCGACGATCGGCAGAAGGTCGCGCTGGACACCCTCGCGCGAGACGTCCGGGCCGCGTCCGCCCGATTCGCGCCCGGCGATCTTGTCGATCTCGTCGATGAAGATGATCCCCGCCTGCTCCGCGCGCCGGATGGCGTCCTTGGTGACGCGTTCCATGTCGATGAGCTTGCCGGCCTCCTCGTCCGTCAAGGTGTCCAGCGCGTCGGGCACGGACAGCTTGCGGCGCTTGGTGCGCTTGCCGGTCGGGAGCATGTTCTGGAGGTTCATCACCATCTCCTCCATCCCCTGGCCCGAGAACACATCGATGATTGATTGCTGCGAATCGGCGGTGTCGATCTCCACCATGCGATCGTCGAGTTTTCCGGCGTGGAGCATCTGCCGGAAGTTCTCGCGGGTGCTGTTGTCGGTGGGTGGGGGTGGGGGCACGGTGGCGCCGCGGGCGGGCGGCAACAGCACGTCCAAAAGGCGTTCCTCGGCGTGCTCGCGCGCTCGCGGCCGCACGCGCTCACGCTCCTCGTCGCGCAGCATCGACACCGCGGTCTCGGCGAGGTCACGCACCATCGAGTCGACGTCGCGACCCACGTAGCCGACCTCGGTGAACTTCGACGCCTCGACCTTGACGAAGGGCGCGCCGGCCAGCTTGGCCAACCGGCGCGCGATCTCGGTCTTTCCCACGCCGGTGGGGCCGATGAGCATGATGTTCTTGGGCACGATCTCGTCGCGCATCGGCGGCGGCACCTGCTGCCGCCGCCAGCGATTGCGCAGCGCCACCGCCACCGCCCGCTTGGCCGCCCGCTGGCCGACGATGTAGCGGTCCAGTTCCTCGACGATGGCCTTGGGCGTGAGCGCCTCCGCCCGTCGGGCCTGCACCAGTTGCGACATCGCTAGAGCTCCTCGAACGTGTGGCGGTCGTTCGTGTAGATGCAGATCTCACCGGCGATCTTCAGAGCCCGCTCGGCAATCTCGCGCGCGGACAGCTTCGTCTCGGTCAACAGAGCCCGCGCCGCCGCCAGGGCGAACGAGCCCCCCGAACCGACGGCGGCCACGTCGCTGTCCGGCTCGATGACGTCGCCGGTCCCGGATAGCACCAGCGTCTTTTCTCGATCGGCGACGATCAGCAACGCCTCGAGCCGCCGCAACGCCCGATCCATGCGCCAGTCCTTGGCCAGCTCGACGGCTGCGCGCATCAGGTTGCCGTTCACCTCCTTCAACTTCCCCTCGAACTTCTCGAACAGCGTGATGCCGTCGGCAGCCGACCCGGCGAAGCCGGCGATGACTTTGCCGTCGCCGAGGCGCCGCAGCTTGCGCGCCGACGACTTGACCACGGTCTGACCCATGGTCACCTGCCCGTCGGCGCCCAGCACGACCTTGCCGTCGCGCCGCACCGCCAGTACCGTCGTGGCCCGGATCTTCATGGTTTCCCTTTTAGCACCGCCCGCGGGTGGGCTCGGTCATACACCTTCATCAGATGATCTATGTCCACCTGGGCGTAACGCTGGGTGGTTCGCAAGCTGGCGTGGCCCAGCATCTCCTGGATCGAGCGCAGATCCGCCCCCTCGCCCAGGAGATGCGTCGCGAAGCTGTGCCGCAGGGCGTGCGGAGAAACCCGCTTGACGCCTGTCATGGCCTCCCGGCGGGCCAGCCGGCGCCGCGTCTCGCGCGTGCCCAGGCGGCGTCCCCGCGGGGTGAGGAACAGGGCCTGGCCACTGCCCGGCCGCACGATCTGCGTCCGCAGGCCGAGGTAGATCTCGACCGCGCGCCAGGCCTTGGACCCGATCGGCACGATGCGATCCTTGCGTCCCTTGCCCTGCCGCACGACGGCCCGGGCACCGCGACCGTCGGCGGTGACGTCGCCCACGTCCAGGTTGCAGACCTCGGACACCCGCAGCCCCGCGCCGTACAGCACCTCGAAGATCGCCTGGTCGCGCGCCTCCTCGACAGGTGCTGCACTCGAACTGCCGGCGAGGAGCCGGAAGGTTTCGTCCTTGGCCAGGAACGAGGGTAACCGTTGCGCCCGCTTCGGCCCGCGCAGCGCCCCCATCGGATTCGAGGCCATCATCTTGCGCCGCACCAGTAGCCGGAAGAACGTCCGCAGCGACGACAGCTTGCGGCCGACCGTCACCGCATCGTTCTGCC
The DNA here is from genome assembly GCA_031423255.1 of Myxococcales bacterium. Lineage (GTDB taxonomy): Bacteria > Myxococcota_A > Polyangia > Fen-1088 > Fen-1088 > JANPFD01. Next base: position 55,408 of record JANPFD010000193.1, read on the forward strand.
CGTGCAAGCTGGCCAGGAACGCCCGGCAGGCCATCACGTCAAGCTCCGCCACGGCGATGGGGCCGTCGCCCCTGCGCGAGCGCACGTGCGCCAGCAGTGACTCGAGGTCGCGCAGGTATGCACGCACCGTGTTCGACGGGGCGCGCTTCTCGGACTCGAGGTGCTGGCGGAACAGGTCGACCAGCGGCTCCATCGGCCGATCGTAGCCGACGCCAACCAGCGGTGCGAATTAGTACCTGTACCGGAAGCCGAGCCGCATCCGCATCGGGCCTACACGGCTGCCGGGGCGTCCCCAGCTGGGGCCGTCGTCGGTGGTGACGCCGGTGGTGGTCCGCAGCGCCAGCAGGTTGATCACGTCGACGAACGCATCCAGGTTGATACCGGTCAGCGGCTTCAGGTTGAATCGCGCCTGCATGCTCATCTCCATCAGGTCCGGCAGCCGGATCGGGCGATCGTCGTCCGGGTCGTTGACGTTGCCGCCGGGGTTGATCCCGACCTGCGCGCGGTAGTCGATGAAGCCCGATTCCACGTCGTTGCGAAACTTGCGCTGGAACGGCCGGCCCGAGGTGTAGCGGTAGGTGAACCCCAGCGAAACCCAGCGCCTCAGCTGATAGGTCATCTGGGCGCGCACTTGATGGCGCGAGTCCTCGGGCAGAAACCCATAGATGTAGTACTTGTCGCGCGCCGGGTTGGTCCCGAAGTCACCCTCGTTGTTGCTGAAGTTCCCCTCCAGCGCCGACCAAGTGTAGGCGAAGTTCGCCTTGAACGCTCCCTCGCGTTTGCGCAACGACGTCGTCACCCCCAGGTACCGCTTGCGTCCGGACGACGGTGTCTCGAGGTCGCTCACCGTCTCGCTACGGCCATTGCGGAAACCACCCAGGCGCTCGAGCGCGTAGCCGGATTCGTCCCATATCCGGTTCGTCTCGAAGGTTTCGTACGGGAAGGTGTAGAGCCGGTAAACGAGGTCGGAGCCGAGCGCGATCCCCTGCACGATCTCCCGCTCGCCGCCCGCCGTGTACTCCCAGGTCCGCGGGATCTTCAGCTTGTTCCGACACGAGGTCCCGTCCAGGTTCACGCCCGACGGCCCGCACGGCAGACCAAAGGTGCGTGTCGACGCCCCACCGCCGTACGTGCAGTTGCTGGTGTACCCCTTCTCGTCGAAGGGCCCTGTGTTGTTGGCCTCGACCCAGTTGCACTGCCGGTAGACGCGATCGCCCAGCTCGAAGCGCGCCAGGCGCAGGGCATCCGTGTCCAGATACTGATTGAAGCTACCGCGAATGACCGTGCGGCCGTCATGGGTCGCGTCCCATGACACCGACAGGTGCGGGGTAAAGCCACCGCTCGAGAGGTTCGTACTCTTCCCCTCGTTCGCCGCGAACGAGTGGGTATACGCCGCACCCGGCGACACCGTCAGGTAGCGGGTCATCCGGACGTTGTCCGACAGCGTGTGCTGCGTGGTCAGCCCCGAGGTGCTGCGGATGCGCCACCCGTACCGCGCCGACTCCAGTCGTGGATCGTTCGAGAAATACACCCGCCGCAGCTCCGGGTCGGTGCCCTTGAACTGGTAGTACTGGTCGCCCGGCGTCGACTCGGCGCTCTCCCATAGCTGGTGGTAAAAGCGGGAGCGCACCTTCAGGTGGTGCTCGCCGTAATTCTTCGTGTGCCCGAAGTACTCGATCTGGTTGATGAGCTCGACCGTCCGGTTGATCACCTGCGTGTGCGCCTCGTAGTTTTGCAGGTAGATGGTCTTCGGGAACGTGTTCCGGATCTGCGGGATGTTGTCGCAGTCGATCGGATCCGCGGTGCAGCGCTCGGGCTTGGTCTCGTCCCAGGTCTGCCCGTAGGCGACCTGGCTGCGGAAGAAAAGGTTGTCCGTCAAGAGCGCGTCCCAGATGAGGCCGTTGAAGAGGTCCTGCTCGTCGGTGCGGCTGAAGGCGTCCGACTCGTCCCGGGTGACCGAGCCATTCCAGCGGCTCCAGTCCCGGTTCCAGCTGCTGAAGGTCGACAGCTTGTGGCGAGCGCTGATCTGCCAGGTCAATTTCAGCGAGCCGCGCGCGCTGAAGAACCAGTGCGCGGGCGGCGTCGGCAGCACGTTGAGGCCCGACAGGTCTTTCTCACGCGCAGCCGAGTCGTTGCGGAATTCGGTGTTCAGGTAGAACCAGAGCCGGTCCTTGATGATGGGACCCGAGAACGACGGATTCAGCTGGTAGTTCCAGCTATGGTTCTCGGCGTCGGACTCGTCCTTGAAGAAGGTGAGGGTGCTGTCCTGCAGCTGACCGCTGAGGTCCAGCTCGTACTTGTTCGAGCCGGACTTGGACACCATGTTCACGATGCCGCCCGGCGTGGCCGAGCCCTCGGCTCCATAGCCCGCGGTCAGCACTTCCAGCGCCGCCAGCGACTTGACGGTGATCTTCATGCCGTTGGTGCGGAAGCCCTCGACGTTCATCGAGTTCTGCGTCGTCGAGCCGCCGCGTAACCGCAGGCCGCGGTTGCCGTCGGTGCTGATCGCCCCCGGCGTGTTGTAGCCGATGAAGCTCTCCACGGCGAACCGGTTCTCGAGCGGCAGGTTGTCGACGAACTCCTCGTCGTACACCTCCTTCACCGTCGGCGACGTGGTGTTGATGATCGGCGCCTTCTCGATGATCTTCACCTCCTCGACCTCCGAGACCTCGACCTCCATGATCACGTCGACGCTGGCCGGGGCATCCACGCCGACCTTCACGTTCTTCTGGTTGACCGTCCTCAGCTTCGGCGCCGTGGCCGTCACCTCGAAGGTTCCAGGTAAAAGCCCAATGATTCTGTAGAACCCCTCGTCATTCGTGTAACTGGTCTTCACCCCGCCGATTTGGGTTGGCGAGCGAATCGAGATCTTCACGCCCTTGATGGGCGAGCCGGTCTGATCGAACACGCTGCCTTCGATGCTTCCATTCACGCCGCCCTGGGCGTGAACGAGACGCGCCGAGTTGCCTACGAGGAGGAGGGCCGAGATAGCAACGGAAAGCGCCAGGCGCATGTAACTCCCTTTCGACACGCGGCGGGCTGCGTGTGCACCAGTTCGTGCCGCCTGCAGGGGCGGAACTCTGTCCAGACGTCTTTTAACTCGCCCAGATAACAGGGATCAACAGCCGAGGGGCGTTTCGCCCTCACTGCGGCGCGCTAGGAGGCCTGGGCGGACGGCTCGCCGCCGGCCGGGTCGTCACCATCGACGGCGTAGCCGCAACCCTCGGCGGTGCAGCGCAGCCGGGTCGACGACTTGGTGACCTTCTGGACGAGGAAGGGAGCCTTGCACTGGGGGCAGGGCTGGGGAACCGGGCGGTCCCACGACACGAAATCGCACTTGGTCTTCGCGTAGTTCGCGCAGCCGAAGAACACCTTGCCCTTGCGGGAGCGCTTCTCGGTCAGATACCCCCCGCAGTCCGGCTTCGGGCAGTTCACGCCCAGCGAGATGGGGGCGGTGGTCTTGCATTCCGGGTACTTCGAGCATGCCTGGAACTCGCCGAAGCGCCCGCGGCGGATCACCATCCCCGAGCCGCAGGTGGGGCACAGCAGGTCCGTCGGACGCGTGGACGGCACGATCGTCAGGGTGCCGTCGGGGTTGCGCCTGAACTCCTTGGTGTTGCGGCAGTCGGGATAGCCGGAGCAGGCCAGGAAGTGCCCGTTGCGGCCCCACTTGATGACCATCGGCTTGGTGCACTTCTCGCAGACCTCGTCGGTGGCGACCTCCTCGCGCTTGAGGTCGCGCATCTCCACCTTGGCGATCTTCACCGACTCGGCGAACGGATCGTAGAAGTCGCGCAGCAGCTTCACCCAGTCGACCGTGCCCTCCTCGACGAGGTCGAGGCGCTCCTCCATCTGGGCGGTGAAATCGGTGCTGACGATGTCGGGGAAGCTCTTGGTCAAAAGCCCATTGACGACTGTCCCCAGCTCGGTCGGGTGCAGCCGTCCTTCCTTCTTCTCGGCGTAGCCGCGATCTTGCACCGTCGAGAGGATGGTGGCGTAGGTCGACGGGCGACCGATCCCCTTCTCCTCCAGCTCCTTGACCAGCGTCGCCTCCGAGAAACGGGGCGGCGGCTGGGTGAAGTGCTGCTCGGACTTGAGGTCGATCAGCCTGACCGGCTCGCCCGCTTGCAGTTCGGGCAAGCTGCCGGTGCTCTCGTCCTCGTTGGCGGCGTCCTCGACGGTCTCGGCGTACACCTCGAGGAAGCCGGGCACCTTCATCACCTGGCCGCTGGCGCGAAGGCCGACGCGCTCGCCTTCCATCTCGATGGTCGTCTGATCGAAGACGGCCGGCGTCATCTGGCAGGCGACGAAGCGATTCCAGATGAGCGTGTACAGCTTGAGCAGGTCCTCGGTCTCGCGCTCGTCGCGGCCGCCGCCACCGCTCTTCAGGAGCTCGCGGATGGTATCGGGGTCGTACTTCATCGAGGTGGGCCGCACCGCCTCGTGCGCGTCCTGGGCGCTCTTCTTGCTCTTGAAGACGTTCGGTTCTTCGGGAACGGACTTGTCGCCGTAGCGCTTGGCGATGTACTCGCGAACCTCCTTGAGCGCGTCGTCGGAGACGCGGGTCGAGTCGGTACGCATGTACGTGATGAGGCCGACGGGTCCCTCCTCGCCCAGCTCCATGCCCTCGTACAGCCGCTGGGACAGGCCCATGGTCCGCTTCGGCGAGTAGCGCAGCTTGCTCGACGCCTCCTGCTGCAGCTTCGAGGTGGTGAACGGCGCCGGGGGGTTCTTCTTGCGCTCCTTGCGCTCGACCGAGGCCACCTTCAGCTCGGCGGCGCGCACCAGCCCCTCGAGCTCGCGGGTCTGGCCTTCGTGCGCCAGCACCGGCTTGCCCCCATCGAGGCGTACCACCTTGGCCGCGAACGGCGGCGGGGCGCTGCCCTCGACCTGGGCGTCGATGGTCCAGTACTCCTCGGGGCGGAAGGCCTTGATCTCCGCCTCGCGCTCGCAGATGAGGCGCACCGCCACCGACTGGACGCGACCGGCGGACAGACCGCGCCTCACCTTCGTCCACAAGACCGGGCTTATCTGGTAGCCGACGATGCGGTCGAGGATCCGGCGTGCCTGCTGCGCCTCGAACTTGCGGGCGTCGAGCGGCAGCGGCCGGGTGATCGCCTCGGTCACGGCGCGCTTGGTGATCTCGTGGAACAGCACCCGCTGGATGTTCGGGTTCGACGGCCGGAGCTCCTCGGCGATGTGCCAGGCGATCGCCTCCCCCTCGCGATCGGGATCGGGCGCCAGGTAGATGCGGTCCACCTTTTTCGCGGCGGCCTTGATCTCCGCCAGGACCTTCTTCTTGCCCTCGATGACCTCGTACTGCGGCGTGAAGTCGTGCTCGACGTCGATGCCCAGCGTGCTCTTCGGCAGATCCTTGACGTGGCCGACCGACGCCTTCACCACGAACTTCGAGCCGAGGTACTTCTTGATGGTGCTCGCCTTCGCGGGCGACTCGACGATCACCAGCGCGGTGCCGTTTCCGTTCGAGGAAGCGGCTTTCTTTTTCCTGGGCGGCGCAGCTTCCTCTTCGACCTCGGGCGGCTCGGGGGCTGCCACGACCTTGGCCTTCTTCACCTTCACCTTCGCCTTGGGCGCCGGCGCCTTCGCGACGGTCTCCTCGGGCTTCGCTGCTTTTTTCTTAGTGGCCACGTCGAGCCTCGTACGTCAGCGCCGGACCGCGCTGGATCACGCCGTCCATCTCGGCCTCGACCAGCATCCCCATGACCCTAGGAAGGGGCAACCCCAGCCGGCGCGCAAGCCCCGCGGCGTCGTCGGCCCGTTCGATCAGGGCGGCGACCAGTGGCGCGAGGCGCTCGGTGGGTGCAGCGTGGACCACCTCGGGCCTCCGCCCGGCCAGCGCATCGAGCACATCGGCAACGCCGGTCACCGGCCATGCCTGTCCCGCGTGCAGCAAGCTGTCGGTTCCCGGGCTGCCCGGCACAGCCAGCAATATCTGTCCGCGCTTCCGCGCGTGCTGCGCCGTGATCAGCGCCCCGGAGCGCACGTTCGCCTCCACCACGAGGACCGCGTCGGAAAGCGCGGCGATGATCCGGTTGCGCGCGGGGAACTGTCCCGGCCGTGGCTGCGTCCCCGGCGGATACTCGGAGATCAATCCGCCCGACCGCGCGATCCGCTGGTACAGCGCCGCGTGTCGATCCGGGTAGACGACGTCCACGCCGCAGCCAAGCACGGCGAAGGTGGGCGCCTCCGCGTCGAGCGCGCCCTGGTGCGCCGCCGCATCGATGCCGAATGCGCCTCCGGAGACAACCGCAATGCCGCGCCGGCCGAGTTCTCCCGCCAGCACCGTCGCACGCTCCCGTCCCTGCCGGGTGGCGGCGCGCGCCCCGACGATGGCGATCGTCCGATCGCCGTCTACCGGAAGACGCCCGTCGACCCAGATCGCCGCTGGGGGGCGTGGCAACCTGCCGAGCCGCTGCGAATAGCCGCCCTCGCCATGCGCGACCCGAAACGCCATGCGGGGCGTTTTCGGAGCGGGCTCGCGCGAGTTGTCAGTTCGCGTGGAAGCCGGAGGGCTTTGGGACAGCATCAGAAGGGCAAGCAGATAGCGCCGCGTTCCCGCGAGGTCAAGCCTCCCTGCCGGAAGGCCAACGATCTCGGTCGGTTGCCTCAGTGGCCTTTGCGCATCTCGACCGTCTCGCCGACCCGGACCTCTTTCGAACCGCGAGAGATCCAGGCGAGAGACGTGGTCTCACGGACGTCGACGACGAGGATCTCGCCGACCACCTCTTTGGGGAAACGGGGATCGAATTTGTCCCAATCTTCGAGAATTCTCCGGGCGCCGTCGCCTCGGCGCACGATGAAGGTGCGGTTGCCGACCTCGATGCCCGCGTTCTTGCCGCGCGACAGGACGACGAAGGTGTACGGACCGAGCAGCCGTCCAGGATGGAAGGAGGCGATGATCCGCATGTCGAGGTTGACCGCGCTCGGCCGGGGCTCGATCCGTTTGAACTGCTTGACCTGCGGGCTGATCAAGTAGCCTCGCTCCACCGGGGCCGTCATGTCGACCAGCGTCCCGCGGGCCAACGTCTTGTCGGCGATCTGATCGACGACGACGTCGCCGTGGATGCGAACCAGGTAGCCCAGCACGCGACCGGTCTGCGGATCGCGCACGGGGTGTTCCGTATCGGCCTCGAAGAGGGTGTAGCGCTCACCGGCGCGAAGCGGGCTCCGTTCGTTGTAGGTCAGATACGTCTGGTCTCCGGTGGAGAGCATGATCTTCTCTTCACGCGAGCCGCTGATCACCGCGGCCGCCGACAGATCGTGTGCCTCGACGTACCCGACGGAACGCAGAAGGACGCTGTCGAGCTCGGCCTGGGTCTTGCGTTTGAGTCCGAGGCCCCCCGCGCCAGGATCCGGAGTGGCCGCGGTGGCAACGGCGGTATCGGCGGGGCCAGCAGCGGCGCGCAACCGCACGACGTCGCCCGGGAAGATCCAGTGGGGGTTGGTGATGAGCGGGTTCTGCGCCCACAACTTGGGCCACCGCCACGCGTTCTGGTAGTAGCGCTCGCACAGCGTCCAGAGGGTGTCGCCCTTGTTCACCACGTGGAACTCGGCCGCGGGGCCCGCGAGCGGGGCCTCGTCGGGCAGCTGGTCCGTCGGAGCGGTCTGGTCGCTGACGCCGAAGACGCCGCCGGGAGGCGCCAATCCCTCGGCCGCGCCTTCGATGTTCTTCGTGGAGCGGTCGGCTCGGTCCCTGCTCGCCGTCGCCGCCGCTTTCTTGGCCGCCGAGACCGCTGGATCGCGGGACGCAGCTGCCTCCGGTGACGGCGTTTCGGTGGGGTCGCCCGGATCGTTGAGCTTGATGGTCTGGGCCCTGACGGTGACCGCCGGGGCAGCGGCGATGGCGAGGCCGAAGAGCCCCACGAGAGTGGTCATACGCGACGGATTCTTCACGGCACCTCCTGCACTGGTCTGGTCGACCGGCTGTCAGTCTTGCTGGGCTGGGACTCTGCAGGCCGCGCGGCGGCGGCCATCTCTGTGAGCTTGGCGCTGGCGATCGACGTGGACTCGTGCCTCGGATACGAACGCACCAGCTGCTCCAGCGTCTGACGGGCGGCGTCCGTGCTTCCGATCGCCAAGTAGCAGAAGCCGACCTTCAGCAGCGCGTCCGGCACCTTGTTGCCCTGCGGGTACTTCTCGACGACGCGGCGGAACTCCCGTACGGCGCTCGGGTAGTCTTTCTGATGGTAGTGGACCTCGGCCAGCCAGTACTGGGCGTTGTCGGCCAGATCGTGGCTCGCGTGCTGGCGGACGAAATCGCGGAAAGCGGCCATCGCTTCGGGGTGCTTGCCGGCTTTCAGCATCTCCTGCGCGCGGCGATACGCGTCCTCGGGCCCGCTGGCCACGGCAACGGGACGGGGCAGCGGCGACGGGCGCGGCTCGCGCACGCCTTCACTGGCGACAGCGACGGGGCGCGGCGGCGGCTCGGTCTCGCGCGTGTTGGCGAATATCGGGATCTCGTCACCGTAGAGGCGGAGCACCGGCCGTTTGGCGGTTACCTTGGCGGCGTCGCCCGTGTACTCGACCTGCGGGCCGTTCGAGTCATTCGATTCATTCGATTCGGCCGGCTCGCCGGCGACCGGGGCCTTCTGCACGGGGTGCAGGGTGATCTTGGGCAACTCGGGCGTCGCGACCTTCTCGGCGTTCACCGTCTTGCTGTCGAGCCGGTCGCTCAGGATGAAGACCCGGTTCTCGAGCTCCTCGACCTGACGCTTGTAGGCGCCGTTCTGCGCCCGGAGAGTCTCGATGGTGCGGTTCAGCTCATCGAGCTGAGTCTGCTCGGGTGGTATGTGCGCGCAGCCGGCAGAAGCCGCCTCCAACACACCCGCCATGAGCAGGGTCCTCGCTCGGTACAGAGACATGGATCCTCCAAGTCAGCATAGATTCGTCGGTGGATCCGGTCAAAAAATTGAATGCTTTTGTCTATATATATGGGCTAGCGCGTTTCCAGCTCGGCCAGGATGCGGTCGGCGCCCTGGGCCAGGAGGCGTTCCGCGAGCTCGGTTCCGAGGTCCGAAGCGGCGGTGGACGGACCCTCGACCTCGGCCCGCAGGAGCTGGCTGGCATCGGGCCGGCCGACCAGTCCGCGCGCCCGGAGGCGGCCTCCCTCGAGCTCGGCGTGTCCGGCCACGGGCGTGCGGCAGCCGACCCCGAGGCGGGCGAGCAGGGCGCGCTCGGCAGCGACGGTCACCTCGGCGGCAGGGTCGGATAAGGTGCGACAGATCGACCGCACCCGGTCGTCCGTCGCGCGCGTCTCGATGGCCAGGGCCCCCTGCCCGATCGCCGGAAGCATGAGGTCGGTCGAGAAGCGCTCGGCTATCCGGTCGCCGAAACCAAGGCGGTCGAGACCGGCGCAGGCCAGCACCGCTGCGTCGACCACCTTCTCGGTGACCTTGCGCAGCCGGGTGTCGACGTTGCCGCGCAGGATCTCGAGGCGGAGATCCGGGCGCACCGCCCGCAGCTGGCAGACGCGCCGCAGGCTGGAGGTTCCCACGCGTGCCCCCGGGGGCAGGTCGGCCAGTCGCCCGCCGACGAGGGCATCCCGGGGATCGGCGCGCGGCGGGATCGCCGCCAGCACCAGCCCTTCGCCCAGCGCCGCCGGCACGTCCTTGAGGCTATGCACCGCCAGATCGATGGTCCGCGCCTGCAACGCCTTCTCGATCTCCTCGACCCAGACCCCCTTGCCATCGACGAGGCCGCTCGTCCGTCGATCTCCCTCGGTGACGATGATCTGCAGCTCGACATCGTGCCCTTGCTTGCGCAAGAGATCGGCGATGTGCTCTGCCTGCCAGCGGGCAAGCGCGCTGCCGCGTGTCCCGATCACCAGTGGGCTCACCGGCCCGATACTTTCTTCTCGTCGTCTTCGTCCGCGTCGTCCGCGTCGTCCGTGTCCACCGCTTCCACCGCGGGGAGATCGAACAGGGCCTGCGCCGCTTCCAGCAGCGCCTCGGGATCCTCGCTCTTCTTCAGTGCCACTTGCGGCGGATGCAGCAGCTTGTTGGCGATCGCCTCGGCCATCGCCTGGACCGCGCGCTTGTCACGTTCGTCGAGACCGGACAGTGCCGCGATGGTCCGCTCGGCCTCGGCGCGCGCCACGGAATGGTAGCGGGTGCGAAGCGCCGTGATCGTCGGAGCGACGCCGCGGCCACGCATCGCCGCCAGACAGCGCGCAAGCTCGCTCTCGACGAGAGATTCGCCGCGGTCCGCCTCATGGCGACGGCCCTCCACATTCTTCGCCACCTGTTCCTGCAGGTCGTCGATGTCCCAGCGGTAGATCCCCTCGATGCCGTCGACGGCGGGATCCACGTCGCGCGGCACCGCGATGTCGATGAACACCAGCGGCCGTCGACGGCGCGCGCGCTGCACGCTCTCCATCAGCGGGCGGCCGAACAGCGGCTGGCGCGCACCGGTCGAGGTGATGACGATGTCCGCGCGGCCGAGAGCGCCCGCCAGATCGTCGAATGGCTCGACGGCGCAGCCGAGCCGGGCGGCCAGCTCCTCGGCGCGCGCCGCCGTCCGGTTCGTGACGGCCACCGTGGCGCCGTCGGCTCGCAGCGCGCGCGCGGCCAGATCGGCCATCTTGCCGGCGCCGACCAGCAACACCCGCCGCCCCTCGAACCCGCTCCAGACCTCACGCGCCACGTCGACGGCGACGGCACTGACCGACACCGGGTGCAGGGCGATGCCGGTGTCGCGGCGGACCTTGCGGGCCGTGCGAAACGCCCGGGGAAACGCGAAGCCCAGTACCCGCCCCGCCGTGCGTGCGCGCAGCGCGGCCTCGAACGCCTCCTTCACCTGGCCGAGGATCTGCGGCTCGCCCAGCACCAGCGAGTCCAGACTGGCGGTCACCCGGAACAGGTGGTGCAGCGCCTCGCGCCCCGACCGGTCGTACAGATGCGAGTCGACCTCCGCGTTGTGGCCGCGCAGCACCTCGCGGATCGAGACCAGCCCCTGGCGCGCATCCGGCGAGGCGGCGTACACCTCGACGCGGTTGCAGGTGGAGACCAGCGCCACCTCGGCGACCGCCGGCGCCTGGAGCAGCCGCTGCAAGAAGGCCTCGATGTCGCCTGGAGCAATGGCCAGCAGCTCGCGTACCTCGACGGGAGCCGTGCGATGTGACAGGCCGACGACGATCAGCTCCATCACGCGGTGGCCCGCAAGAAGTAACCGAGCAGCACCAGCAACACGCCCGTGAAACCACCGACGGTCAGCCAGGCCGCGCGCCGACCCTGCCAGCCGGCCCCGACGCGGGCGAGCAGCAGCGCACCGAAGGCGATCCACGAGGCGACCGCCAGCAAGTGCTCGGGCCTGCCCAGCGCCCCCCGCTGCAGAAGGCCCAGCCGCGCCACCCAGATAGCGCCCGTGACGATGGCCAGCGTGAAAACCGGGAACCCGACGGACACGCAGCGTGCCGCCAGGCGATCCAGCGTGTCGAGCGGCGCGCCTCCGCCGGCTGCGCGGTTCAGCTGGTGGCGCTTGAGCCGCCGCTCCTGCACCAGGTACAGCACCTCGACCGCCGCAGCGAGCGCGAACAGCGCCGCCCCCAGCATCGAGAGGAAGATGTGCACCATCCCCAGCGTGCCCACCACGGGCGCCGCGTCCCTGGCCGGCACCACGCGCGCCAGCACCAAGAGCACCAGCGCCGCCGGCACCGCGAAGGCCCCGGCCGCATGCAACCGGTAGCGCAACGAGGCCGCGAGGTAGGCCCCGGCAATGAGCCACGCGAGGAACGACATGGCCTCGGCCGTCGACGTGGCGGGATGCTGCAACTGCGCGCAGCGCAGGCCGATGTCGATCCCCTGGACGAGGAAGGCGACGATCAGCGCCCCCCGCCCCGCGCGCCCGATCGCCTCGCGCAGCCCCGCGTGGTAGGCGAGGTACAGAGCCACCGCGGCAGCGTAGGCGACGAGGTAGACGGGCGTCAGCGCCTCCACGCGCGCCCCCTCACGTCCCGAGCGCGCGCACCGCGGACACGATCGCGCGCCCGTCACTGCCGGGCGCGGGTGTGCCGATGAACCCGGGTTCCACCTCGTACGCGGTCTCGCCGACGATCACCGACGTCATGTAGGCCTCGCCCCCCAGGCTGGCGACCGCCTGTTCGGTCTTCACCTTGCCGAGGAGTTGGTTGGTGTCGTTCCCGGCCGAGACCTTGCGGAACAGCAGCGCCGACGCCAGCACCAGCGCCCCCTTGCCACCGCGCAAGCTGAGCACGCTGGCCGCGAAGTCCACCCGATCGGAAGCGATCCAGGTGTCGACCGCGTTCTGCGATATGAAAAGCTTGATCGACATCACGAACCGACGCGCAAGGACCGAGAAAACTTAGCACTGAAACCGTTCGGTTGCCTCTAGCATCAAAGGGGTGGTAAAGGAGCCCACCCATGGCCAGCCCGAACGTCGTTGAAGTCACCGACACGAACTTCGAAGCCGAGATCCTGAAATCCTCGCTCCCGACCCTGGTGGACTTCTGGGCGGTCTGGTGCGCCCCCTGCCGGGCCATCGCCCCCCACGTCGAGGCCCTGGCCGGCGAATACGCGGGCAAGATCCGCGTCGGCAAGTGCGATATCGACTCGAACCCCCGCATCCCGACCCAGTACGACATCCGCAGCATCCCCACGCTGCTGATGTTCAAGAACGGCCAGGTCGTGGGCCAGGTCGTGGGAGCCGTGCCCCGCGCGAAGCTCGAAGACCTCATCAAGAAGGCGCTGTAGACCGTTGTAGGGGTGCGGCCGCGGCTGCGACGGGTATTCTGGTGTCCCGTGGCGCCCACCGGTCGGCGTTCCTGGCTCCCACGGTCCTCGCCTGGCATCCTCGCCG
>JANPFD010000194.1:0-4306 GCA_031423255.1 Myxococcales bacterium
TGAACCTCCTGGCCGCCCAGAGGGTGGAGGAGTCGCCAGAGATCAAGGCCGACATCGACGCTGCCCTGGAGAACCTCGCCGCCGATAGCCCGGAGAACAGGACACTGAGCGTCTTCACCGGCCTTCTGCCTCTCGGCCTTCGCGAGGCGCTCCGGCCGTACTACGGCAAGGGCAACTACGCCCAGATCTTCGACGGCGACCACGACGGCTTGGACGACGTGCAACGTGGGGAGGCCATCATGGGGGGGCATGGGGACTCCTCTCAGGGTTCCCATCCGATCGCGTCGGGCGCTGGTGGGCTACGCCCACCGGAGCCCATCGCGGGAGGGTTTGGGAACACCTGTCAGGGTTCCCAATGCAATTGGCAGATGTTCGAGATGGGCCACCTCATGGCCCTCGGCGAGGAAGCCGTGGTGCCTGGCCTGGACTACCTCTTCCACCGGGTCGAGCAGCGCCTCGATGGCCGGCCCACCCTCATGGTTCTCGACGAGGCGTGGCTGTTCCTGAGCCATCCGGTGTTCATGCGGCGGCTGCAGGGGTGGCTCAAGACCCTGCGCAAGAAGAACGTGTATGTCGTCTTCGCGACCCAGGAGATAGCCGACGCCGCCCAGTCGCCGATCATGCCGACCATCGTCTCGGCCTGTCACACCAAGATCTACCTGCCCGACGAGGAGGCCCTGACCCCGGCGATGCAGAGGGCGTATCGCGACTTCGGCCTCTCCGACACGGAGATCGGCATCCTCGCGCGCGCGCAGAAGAAGCGCGACTACTACTACCGGTCCGTCAAGGGCCGACGGCTCTTCCGGCTCGATCTCGGCCCCGTGGCGCTGGCGTTCGCCGGGATGTCGGCGCCCGACGACCAGAAGTTCCTCGACCAGCTTGTCGCCACGACAGCGCCTGAGGACTACGCGGAGGGGATCCTGCGACGCCGCGGTCTCGACTGGGCCGCGGATCTGGTCCGTGAGGCAAGCCTGAAAGACGCCCTCGAATCCTGAGGGTTTGGAAACGCTCGGACGGTTGTCAGCGCAAAACGCCTCCAGAAGGAGTCTCATTATGAAGCGAAGAATTCTTGTCGTCGTGTCGGCGCTCGGATTCGCGATCCTGGCGCCCCGGGACGCTCGTGCACAGTGGGCGGTCGTGGATGCCAGCAACCTCATCCAGAACACCACCACCGCGATCAACAGCGTCAGGCAGGTTCTGCAGCTCATCGAGATGGTCAGGGCGACCAAGCAGCAATTGGAGTACCAGCTCCAGAACGTCAAGAGCCTCGTGCAGACGCGACCGGGATCGCTGCAGGAGTTGATCGACTTCTATGACAACGCGAACATGGCCTATCGATCGCTGGTCGCGAACGTCGATTCGATCTCGTGGAACGTTCGCCAGGTCGACTCGGACTTCCAGCGGCTGTTCCCGAAGGACAAGGCCGGGTGGCGTGCGGTCCCTTCCAACCAGTTCGACGCGCGCTACACCGCGTGGAGTTCCGAGCTGACCAGCTCGGCTCTCATCGGGATGCGCAGCCAGACCCAGCTGGAGAGCATGGAGAGGGCGAACCAGCGGGTGCGACTCATCCTCGATCAGCAAGTCCTGACCCGCGACGCCGGCGAGGTCCGCTTGCTGCAATCCATCGCCCAGATTCTGGGCGTCATGCAGTCCCAGATCAGCACCATCGTCCAGCTGCTTTCCACCTCGGGCCGCATCCTGGCCGGCATGGCCGCCAGCTCTGCCGGCAACGACATGCTCACGCGGGAGGCGAAGAAACGTCGGCGTGACGGCTACCTGAACCGCGGCCGGCCCCCGAAGACGCTCACCCGGATGCCGTGAGGTGGAGAGCCTGTCATGGAATTCAATACCCTCACGACGACGCTCAGCAACTTCGTCACCGCATTCTCCGGCGCCTACGATCGCCTGATCCCGGTCCGCAACGGACTTCTCGGAGCCCTCCTCGGCATCGAAATCCTGCTCATCGGTTTCTGGATGGCCCTCGACGGAGGCCAGCGCATGAGCGCGATCATCAAGAAGATCCTCTTTCTGGGCTTCTGGATCTGGCTCACCACCTCGTTCCCGGTGGTAGCGAAGGCCTTCGTCGATTCGCTCATCCGCGCCGGGCTCATGGCGGGCGGACGGCCAGGGTTCTACCAGCTCCTGCTCGATCCCTCGCGGATCGCCAGCTACGGCCTGGACGCGACCGAGACTCTTTCCAAGGCCCTCGACGACGTCGGGTTCGACATCGTCGACGCTCTCATCTTCGGCCTCAGCTACATCGCGATCATGCTCGCGTTCCTGGTCGTGGCCGTGCAGGTCTTCCTCGCGGTCCTCGAGTACTACCTGATGCTCGCGATCGTCGGCATCCTCCTGCCGTTCGGGATCCTGCCGCAGACGAAGTTCCTGGCCGAGAAGGCCATCGGAGCCATCGTGGCCTGCGGGATCAAGCTGATGGTCCTCGCGTTCATCCTGGCCGTCGCAGATCCGGTCCTCGCCCAGATCCGTTTCACGAGCCCGGAGATCAAGCTCAACGAGCTCTGGAGCATCCTCCTCACGAGCGGCGGCATCGCGCTGCTCACCTGGAAGGCACCCGGTTTCGCCGCCGGCCTGCTGGCTGGCTCTCCGTCCCTGGGCGCCGCGGAGGTCGCCCAGAACGCTTCGGCCGGCGCCATGATCGGCGGCGGAGTCGTTGCGGGCGCCGTGGGTGCGACGCGCGCGGCGTCGAGCTTTGCGGCGGCAGCCGGCGGCCACGTGGCCCGTGCAGCCGGATTCAGCGCGCGCAGCTCCGATCTCGGATCTGGCGGCGCCGCCAGCGTCGGGCAGAACGCTGGATCGGCGATGTGGCAAGGCGCCAAGGCGCGACTCGGAAGCCTCCGCGACAGCGCCGCTAGCCACTTCGGGTCCGGGTCACAGGCCGCCTCGGGAGCGAACGCCGCTCCCGGCAGCGGAGGGAACGGATCTGCACCGTCAGCAGGCGGCGCGGGAGCAACAGTCGTATCTCCACCGTCCGCCTTCGGCCAGGATGCGGAGAAGACGCCCGTGGCCGGCGTCCCGCCGGCCACCATCGCGTCGTCGCGGCCGGAGCCCGGCTGGGCTTCCACCGTCGGCAAGACTCTGCGAGACGCCGCGCCGCGGAGCGCCCAGGGACGCGAGTAGATCGTGCTGCCATATGGCCGACGTCAACCGACCTTCGACCAAACCAGACGGGCCGCTACAACGCCAACCACCCGCGCGGCGCATAGCGGCCGCCGGGGAGGTGGGCATGCCCGCCACCGTGTGCGGGCCAAGCGGCTCGATCTCCATCTCCGGCGCGATCGGGACGAGTAGAATCTGATCGCAGTGGCGCCTCGCACGAAACCCCTAGTCTTCATCTCGTGTGGTCAAGCCACAGAAGAGGAAAGCGCGCTCGGCACGGAGGTCGCCGATCTCGTACGCGACTTGACGGGATGGGAGCCCTATTTTGCGGAAGAGCAGCGCAACCTCATGCCCATCACCACCAATCTTTTTGCTCAGCTCGCCGACTGCGTCGGATACATCGCGATCCTTCACAGGAGGGGCGAAGTGACGATGCCGAATGGAGCCAGGATCTCCCGTGCCTCGGTTTGGGTCGAACAGGAGATCGCCATCGCTAGTTTTCTGGCCCATGAGAAGAGAAACATTCGACTCCAAGCGTACGTTGAGAGGGGCATCCACCTCGAAGGCGTGCGAGAAAAGATCCAAGTCAACCCGGTGGAGTTCGGATCCAGCATGGAGGTAGTCCAGCACCTCAAGAAGACGCTTCCGGCGTGGCCCGATTTTTCTCCCATGACCGGGAGATCCCGTGACCCCCGAGAACAGACACCGAACGTGCGAGCCGAGTTCGTGCATGCGGGTGGTGGGTTCCACGTAAACGAGGGTACTGGTCTGGGGACGATAGAGATCAAGGGAATCAGAGCGGAACAGGACGTACGGATCAACGCTCCATCCGCTGAAGTGCCCCGCAGCTCTAACCTCAAGAGCGGTCGGAACGATCCCTGCCACTGTGGCAGCGGCAAGAAGTTCAAGAGGTGCCACGGGGCCTAGCCCTTGGCCTAGCCCGGCGACCAGCGGCATGGGTGTGCGTCGTCGACTTCGGGCTGGTGTTCGTGCCCGAGGACAGCGCTCGGTTGACGGCGCCAGGTGCCGCGCTCGGTACGGCAGCGTACATGTCGCCCGAGCAGGCGCAGGGCGGCCGTCAAGGATCTGACCGTCCCCGTCACGCTGCATGACCAACCAGTCACTACGCGACCGCTTCCGGCTGCCGGAGAACAAGAGCGCCATCGTGTCCCAGATCATCGCGGCGACC
>JANPFD010000195.1:0-5263 GCA_031423255.1 Myxococcales bacterium
GACGGAGTTGCGGTCACGCTCGGTTCGGGAACACCCTTCTTCGCAATTGGTCCGGCCCGTGGTGGCCCCTTCAACGTTCCCACCGAAACCCCGACGGGCACCAGCGACCAGTTCTTCTACCGCGACGCGAACCTCGATGGAACGCTCTCAACGGCAGAACAGTTCTCTTTCGGTAACACGGTCGTCAACAAGGGCAACTTCTTCCTGCACATGTCGGGCTTCCAGAAGCCGACCGAGACCGAGCCCAACGACTCCATGGCTGCGCCGGACGTAGCGTGTCTCTGCTCGACCCGCAACGCGGGCTTCAGCGCACCCGGGGATGTCGACTGGGTGAAGTTCACCCTGGCGATTGCCGGCGACGTGGGAGCGACCCTCGACTGCGGTCTCGAGGACACCGTCATGTATCTCCACGACGGTGGAGGATTCGTCATCGCCTCGAACGACGATATCTCGGCCACGAACCTGTGCTCGGGAATCAGCGCGACCCTGGCAGCAGGCGACTACTTCCTCGAGATCCACGACAAGGGCGACGACCAGGCCTACGCGTACGATCTCATCCTGAAACCGCTGGCCGGGACGGTCTCAAACCTGAAGTACTCGACGACGATCGTTCCCGCGCCGAAGTCGGTCCTCACCTGGGATGCTCAGTCTGCTGGATCGACGTACGACGTGGTTCGCGGTGTCATCTCCGAGCTTCACAACGGAGGTTTCTGCGGTATCGACGGCGGGACCTACGTGCCTGGAGATTTCACGAACGCCTGTGCGCTGCCTGACTGCTGGGCTGTCAATCTGCCCACGGCGACCGTCAATGACATCACCAACCCGGTCGGCCCTGCGGACAGCCTCTACTACATGGTGCGTGCCAAGAATGCCTGCCAGGGAATCGGCAGCTACAACGAAGGCGGCAACCAGGATCACCCCAGGGATGCGCAGATTCTCGCCAACTTGAGCGCGAATCCCTGCCCGTAGTTCGAGTCTAATCCAATACGCTTCTTCACCTGAGGCCAGGTCTTCGGACCTGGCCTCAGTTTTTTTGGCGCCGGCGGGTTATGATGGGCAGCGCCGGAACTTGCACGGAGTGAAGACAAAGCCTCAGGCACCGCGTCCCTCGACGGCCCCTGCCTCCGACCTCGTGCGGCGTTACTCGATCGCGCTGCTCCTCGCGGCCGCCATACTCGCCATCTACGGACAGGTTGTCTCGTTCGATTTCGTCAACTTCGACGACCACCCCTACGTCACGGAAAATGTCCACGTGAGAGCGGGCCTCACGTGGGCGGGGACCCGCTGGGCCTTCACGGCAACGGCCCAGTCGAACTGGCACCCATTGACGTGGCTTTCGCTGATGCTCGACGCCCAGATGGGGGGTCTGAACCCCCACCTGTTCCACTTGACGAACCTGCTGCTCCACCTCGCGAACACGCTCGTGCTGTTTCACCTGCTGAGGCGCTTGACGGGGTTCCACTGGCGGAGCGCTGCCGTCGCGGCGCTCTTCGCAGTTCACCCGTTACACGTCGAGTCGGTCGCCTGGGTCGCCGAGCGCAAGGATGTCCTCAGCACGCTTTTCTGGCTCCTGACGATGTGGGCCTACCTTCGCTATACGGAGCGGCAAAGTCTTCGCGCGTATCTCGGCGTGGTCGTTCTGTTCGGGCTCGGACTCATGGCAAAGCCGATGCTGGTGACACTCCCCCTGATCCTCCTGCTCATCGACTTCTGGCCACTCGGTCGTCTCACGCTTTCTCCGGGGATGGGCGGCGTCCTCAGGAACCTGCTCTGGGAGAAAGTCCCGCTCTTTGCGCTCGCCGGGGTCTCGTCGATCATCACCGTCATCGCGCAGGAAAAAGGCGGCGCCATCGTTTCACTGGAAAATCACGCGCTCCCGGCGCGCGTCGCGAACGCCCTGGTTTCCTACGTGCGCTACATCGGCAAGATGCTCTGGCCGCAAGGCCTTGCGGTGCTGTATCCGCATCCCAGGAACACGGTCCCACTTGCCCTTGCCCTCGTGTCGGCGGTGGTGCTCTTGATCCTGTCCTGGCTCGCGCTGCGCGCCGCGCCCAGGCGTCCCTACCTGGCGTTCGGGTGGCTCTGGTACGTCATCACGCTCGTCCCCGTCATCGGCCTCGTTCAGGTCGGAAACCAGGCGATGGCCGACCGGTACACCTATGTTCCCCTCATCGGACTATTCGTCGCGATCGTCTGGTGGATCACCGATGTTTCGTCGAGCTGGACCGGCGACGTGACGGCCGCGCAAGCCTCGCCCGGACAAAGGCGCGCGCGCCTGGCTTTCGGGATCGTGTTTTCCGCGCTTGTCGCATTGCTGATGGGCGTGGCCTACGTACAGGCCGGCTACTGGAAGAACAGCGTCACCTTGTACCAGCGCGCGCTCGCGGTCACGAAGGACAACGCGGTCGTCGAGAACAACATCGGTGAGGTGCTCAGCGAGCAGGGCAGGACAGACGAGGCGATCGTCCACTTCCGTGCGGCGATGCGCATCAATCCCGGATATGCCACGCACCAGGTGAATCTTGCCGCGACGCTGATCAAGGGGGGCCAATATGAAGAGGGGATCGCCCTGTG
Organism: Myxococcales bacterium; assembly: GCA_031423255.1. Classification (GTDB taxonomy): domain Bacteria; phylum Myxococcota_A; class Polyangia; order Fen-1088; family Fen-1088; genus JANPFD01. The sequence continues at coordinate 2,575 of JANPFD010000195.1, forward strand.
CCGGGACTTGATCGCGAGGTGGCCGGCGCTTCCCCGCCCGCATCACGATCTCGGACTCGGGCTCTTGCGTCTGGTGAAGGCTGAGACCGCCAGGGGCTCGCATCCGTCGCCGCCCGGAGGGTCGCCCACGAGCGGAGGAATCGCGCTCGACCCCGTCATGACCGCGAAGCTCCGCACGATGCGCGCTGAAGGGATCACGCAGCTGCGCGAGGCGCTCCGGCTCGATCCGGAAAGCGGGGACGCCCACCTCAACCTGGGCGTCGCCATGGCCGAGGACAGGAAGTTCGACGAAGCGGCCGCTCAGTTTTCAGAGGTGCTTCGGCTGCGCCCTGGCGATCCAGTGGCAACGAAATATCTGGGCATCGCCAGGGCACGGAAGCTGGCGGGCCAGTGAGGCATGTGAGCAGTGGTAGGGTCCTCTCGTGGAATGTCCGGGGCAAGTGGACACGCCTGCTGATCAGCCTGGCCCTCGTGGGCGCCACGCTTCTGGTCTACTGGCAGGTTCCCCGGCTCGGGTTCGTCAACTTCGACGACCCGACGGACGTCTTCGAGAACCCCCAGGTCCAGGCAGGACTCACGCGCGCGGGGATCGTCTCGGCGTTCCTCACCGTGCACGGGCAGGACTACTGGCGGCCGCTCACGAGGCTGTCGCTGATGCTCGACACGCAGCTCGGGGGGCCGGGCCCGCGTGTCTACCACCTGACGAACCTCCTGCTCCACACTGTCAATACGGTGCTTCTTTTCTTGCTGCTGGGAACGATGACGGGCTGCGTCTGGAGGAGCGCGCTCGTTGCCTTGCTCTTTGCGGTTCACCCGCTTCACGTCGAATCGGTGGCCTGGATCACGGAGCGCAAGGACGTCCTGAGCATGCTGTTCTGGATCCTCGCGATCTTCGCCTATCTCGGGTACGCACGGAAGCGCGGGTGGGCCCGATACGTCCTGGTTCTGCTCGCACTGGCGGCGGGCCTGATGTCGAAACCAACCGTCGTGACGCTGCCGGTCGTCCTTCTCCTGCTCGACTTCTGGCCTCTGGGCCGCTTCAAGGAAGCACCGGGCCGCTACGGCGGGGCTGTCCGTCTTGCCCTGGAGAAGGTTCCGATGCTTGTGCTCGCAGGGCTGCTGTCGGCCATCACCATCAGGGCACAGGCCGCCGTCAAGACGCTCGGCTCGCTCGAGCGATATCCTCTTGATGTGCGGCTGTCCAGCTCGATCGTCGCCTACGCGCGCTACATCGTGAAGCTGCTCTGGCCGAGCGGGCTCGCCTTCTTCTATCCCTACCCGCGCGGGGGTCCCCCGGCGATCGAGGTTCTCGCCGCGGCCACCTTCCTCGGCTGCGCGACGATCGGGGCGATCTTCCTGGCCCGCAGGGCGCCCTACGTGGCCTTCGGCTGGTTCTTCTACCTCGTCACGCTCCTGCCCATGATCGGGATCGTCCAGGTCGGCAACCAATCGATGGCGGACCGGTACAGCTATATCCCCCTCACCGGGCTCTTCATCGTCGCCGTCTGGGGGATCGCCGATCTGGCGGCCCGATGGCGCGATGGCGGAAGCCGCCATGAGGACCTTGCGCGCCCCGCGCGGCGGGCCCGTGTCGCCATGCTCGCCGGCGTCGGCGCAGGTATGCCGATCGCGGCGTTGATGGTCTGCGCCTCGATCCAGGTTGGATACTGGCGTGACAGCATCGCGCTTTGCACGCGAGCGCTGGCCGTGACCGAGGCCAACCCTTTCGCCCACACGAACCTGGGAGAGGCGCTGAGCAGGGCGGGACGGATGGACGAGGCGATCCCTCACTTCCGCGAGGCGATCCGGATCGACCCCGATCTGCTCCAGCCCCGGGCAAACCTCGTCCTGGCGCGCATCAAGGAAGGAAACTACGACGAGGCCGTGCGCGAGGGAGGCGACTTGCTCCGGACGTGGCCTGACGATCCGGACGCACACCAGGTCATGGGCAGGGCACTCGCGAAGCAAGGCAGGCGCGCAGAGGCGGCCGTCCATCTCGCGGAGGCCGTACGGCTCCGGCCTGGCGACGTGGAGTCAGTGATGCACCTGGGCGTTGTCCTGGCCGAGCAGGGAGAGTACGAGGCGGCGGCCGGCCGATTCTCCGATGTCTTGCGGATCGACCCGGATCACGCGGCGGCGCGACGCCTCCTCGACGCGGCAAAGGCGCACAGGCGCTAGCCCGAGATCGACGTCTAGAGCTGCCGCAGGGCCTGGGTGATCGCTCGCCGGCACCGTTCGGCCACGCGCCCATCCAGCGCAGTGCGGAAATGCAGGCCGCCATGCGCCGCGAAACCGAAGCCGCACAACGCCGTGTCGACCAGGCCAGGCAGGCTGTCCGCAACATCCAGAACCAGGCGATCGCTCCCGCACAATGATCAAACAAGACACCATCGCTGTCGGTCGCCGCGTGCTGGAAACCGAAGCCGAGGCGATCGGCCGGATGGCCGCCACCCTTGATGACGTCTTTGCCGGTGCCGTCGAGATGCTGTTTGCGGCCAAGGGGCGGATCGTCTGCACCGGGATCGGCAAGTCGGGCCATGTGGCGCGCAAGATTGCGGCGACCCTGGCATCGACCGGTTCAGCGGCCATATTCGTACATCCGAGCGAGGCCAGCCACGGCGACCTCGGCATGATCGGCGCCGAGGATGTGATCCTGGCGCTGTCCAAGACCGGCGAGACCCGGGAACTG
>JANPFD010000196.1:0-9849 GCA_031423255.1 Myxococcales bacterium
GCTGGAGTCCCGCCAGAGCCTCGGCAGGAAGCGGCCGGACAGTGAGCCGCCACGCGTCCGCCGCCGCCGCGAGCACACCGGCCATCTCCACCCGGTGAGCGGCGCCGGAGCGAAGGAGCGCGGCCGCCTCGGTGGCCGTCGGCCCCGGCCAGTCCGGCCCGCAGGGTTCGTCGTCAGCCAACGCCGGCAGATCGAAGACGACCCGCGGAGCAAAGCCCGCCGGGTGGCGGACCGCTGCGTCCCTCACCAGCAGGTCCAGCCGGTCCCAGTCCTGGAGTCCCCCACGGAAGGCGTTCCAGCGGGCATCCGCGTTCGGCCCGAAGCGGCGGGGTGCGCCAGCACGGGCCTCGAGGAGTCCCAGCCCGATGAGGGCGACCCGGTAGAAGGTGTCGAGCTGGGCCGGAGTCACCGCGGCAGTCATCCCCGGCGCGAGGATACCTGAGCTCTAGGCCAAAGAGACCAGGGTTTGCGGGAGCCCGCCGTCGCGGCTCGTCGAAGGAACGGAACGTGGAGCGCGGACCGCCGGTCGTTCGCACTGGCAAGTGCGTGCACCAGCCGATGGCACGTCGGGCACAAGGTGATGAGTTGCCCGATCGATGTGCGAACGCGCCCCGTGTCCTTGAGCGGATTGATGTGGTGAACGTCGACGACAGGTTGCTCGAGACCGGCGGCGGCCTTGCCGGAGAAGCTGCACGCCTGACAGGCGTACTTATCCAGCGCGAGCCGTTGCTGCCGTAGTGCCGCGTCTCTCTGCCTGCGCCGGACCAGCTCGTGCACGATACCTCCTTCGATCCCGGTCAGATGTCGCTCCAGCCGGGAAGCCTTCTGCGGCTGTGACCTCGCGAGGCGGTACAGCAACCGCGAGCTCTCGCGCGTCAGAATGCCCGGAGTCTGCAGCGAGTTCGCCATGACCTTCGGTCGCACATCGATCGGCTTCCGATTTGTGAACCCAAGCCGGACTGCGTGCGACGTAATGTCGGTGATCGATACCGTGTTCTCCCGCAGCGCCTTGATTTGGTACCTCGCCGCCGCGTTTTTCCGATTGCGCGTCAAACGAACATCGTCGTAGCGGGCGACCAGCCACAGGCGGCCGTCGGGCCGCACGGTCACCGCCCACAACGTTCCGCCGTTCGCGAGTACCTCGAGCTGGCGGTTGCTGGCCGCCCAGTTCTGCCAGGGCAGCAGGCTTCCCGGCTCAGCTTCCAATTCGTACAGGTTCAGCTCGGCCTCGAAAACCACTCGCCTCACCACCATCAGGACCTCGGCCATCGCTCATCATTATCGACCGACGCTCTGACGCCCTGAAGGCTCGGCCAGATGTTAGACTCGCTGCGGCCGGTGGCTGACGGAAAACCGAGACGGGAGGCGGTGGAGGAGGTCAACCGCCTGCGCGAAAAGCTGCTCGACCTGAGCAAGCGCAACAAGCTCCTCAATTTTCAGCCCAGCGATCGGTCGCGCACGCATATACGCGTGATCGACGAAGTGCCGGAGGTCCTGTACCAGCGGTTGCTGGACGGGAAGGACTTCAAGATTCGGCCGATTCAGCGTCCCGACGGCCTTGTGGTGCACGGCACGGCCCCTGAGATCACCTGGCAGCAGGCAGCCGAATCGCAGGGGATCTCGACGTCATTCGAATTGCCACCGCCCGCGTCGGAGGCACCCGGCCGTCATCGCGACAACAGCATCCAAGTGCCGCACTTCGCGGACAGGGCAGAGGCAAAAATGGAGGGCATACGGCAGACCTACCGAATGCTGCTCGAGGAGATGGGTATTCCCGCTCTATTCGCGGCGTTTGGGTTTCTCGAATGGCGCGAGGCCTTGGGACAGCCGGCGCAACTCGCACCGCTGGTTCTTCTCCCTCTCGAGATCGAGCGCCGCCGCGAAGGGTATGGTTACCAATACCGCATCAAGGCTGCCGCCGAGGATGCGGAGATGAATCAATCGCTGGCGCTGTTGCTGCAACGGATGCACATGGAGCTGCCGGTGCTCGGTGACGGAGAGCCGCTGGCTGATTACCTCGGCCGCGTCGGCGAACTGGCCCGCCGGGTGCCCGGCTGGGGCGTCAGACGGCAGGTCACCATCGGAATCTTCCATTTCGCCAGGCAAGTGATGTACCAGGACCTGGAACCCAGCCCGTGGCAAGCAGCGGGGTGGTTATCGAGTCACCCGGTCGTCTCACCGCTGGTACTCGGCTCGGCGTTCGCCAAAAAGGGAGGCGACGCTCCACCGGTTCCCGAGCGTCTATTTGTGGACAGCCTGGTCACGACCGCGGACGCGAGCCAGCGGCAGGCCATCGCGAGCGCGTTGGCCGGTACGAGTTTGGTGATCAAGGGTCCACCCGGCACCGGAAAGAGCGAAACGATCACCAACCTGATCGCGACGGCAATCGCGGATGGAAAAACCGTGCTGTTCATGGCTGAGAAGATGGCCGCTCTCAACGTCGTGAAGAAGCGACTCGACGATGCCGGCCTTGCGGATTTCTGCCTCGAGTTGCACTCGACGAAGACCAAGAAGAAGGACCTGGTAGATGAACTCGACCGGTCGCACGCGGCCCGGACCGATCTTCGGCGGCGCGCGCGGCCGATTCAAGGCGCCGAGGAGTTGAAGCAGATCGAAGAGACCTTCACGACCTATGATTCGATCCTCGCGACCCGGATTGGCGCTCTCGGCCGACGACTTGGGGATCTCACCTGGCAAGCCGAGCAGGTTCGGTCAGCTGGCGGCCGCATTCCCGAGGCGATCCTCGGAATCACCATCGGTTCGGCGCACCTCTTGACGGAAGCCGATCTGAGGCGCGATCGACAAGCGCTCGCCCACCTGGAAGAAGCCTGGTGGGCGGTTGCCGATAGTGAAGGACGCACCGATGAACATCCCTGGCGCTTCGTCGAGCGGGGAGACCTCTCGCTCAAGGATCAGGAGAGTGTCGAAAAGGCGCTGGCGACCTGGAGGCGGTCCCTCACCACCATTCGAGAAGGACTGGAACACCTGCCTGGCGGTGGGGGACATTTCGCGCGCGCCGGCTTGGCCCGTCTCCACGAGAGCCTTTGTGCGGTACGGCCCCTCGCTTCTGCTCGCCCATCGGTCATCGCACGCCTCAGATCTCCTGAGGCCGCTCAGTCGCTGGAGGCAGTGATCACTGACCTCGGCGCCTATCGGGAAGCGCGGTCGCGCCTCGGCCAGTGGTCAACCGATCCGATAACGACCGCGCGGACCCATGAGCCTATATCTCGCTTGGAACGTTTGACCGCCGTGAGCTTCCAACGCTCGATCACGTTGGACCGATTGATCGAGAAGCTGTTGGAGGAGAGAGCGACCGTGACTTCCATCAGTGCTAGCGGTGCTGCCTGTGCCTCGCTGCTCGCCACGCTGGAGCCGTACGGCGTCGCCCGAACCCCGAACCCCGTCACTGTGACCACGTTGTTCGAGATGGTCACCTGGATCCGAAAAGCCGGAAAGTTGTTGGGCGTGCGTTCCGAACAGACAGTGGACTCCTCCCGTGCGACGCATTACCAAGAGCTGGCCCGCAGGGCGGTGGCGCTTCGTGATCGCGCCAAACGCTTCGATGAAGCGCGATACGCCGGCTGGCGCGATCATTCGTCACGAGACCTCCGTGCCCACGCTCTGACTTTGCGCACAACCGGGTTCTTCGGTCGCCTCTTCAGCCGTGCCTACAAGGCCGCGCGACATGAATACCAGGTTCTCACCACCGGTCAGCAGGCGACCCCTGCCGTCATGGCGGATGAGCTCCAGGAGGTAGCGGACTGGCTCGACGAATCCGTGAACTGGCCGTCATCTCCCGAGGTAATGCGTCTCACGGCCGGTTTCAATCGTGGATTGGATACGGACTTCGAGGCCCTTTGGGCATGCAACCGATGGGCAGCGCAGGTCCAGGCCTGGTGTGACGAGTCGCCTGCGGAACGCTGCTGGGCCCTGGATGCCCTGTTCTGCGCACCAACGGATCTTCTGCTGGCCGTCGATCGAGGCCTTAGCGCCACCCATGAACGGGCACTCCGGCAATGGCTTGGATACAACCCGGAAGGGGAGATGGCGGCCTGGCTGGAACGTGCTCTGGCCCGAATCGACAACACCCAACAAGCGCTCGCGGCCACACTCGCAGTGAGCGTCAAGAGCTCCTGCCGCATCGAACAGCTGGCATCGATTCGAGACGTTGCCAGCACGCTGCGCACACACGCGGCGGCGATCGAGAACAATACGTCCGCACGAACCGTCGCCGGTGAGGAGTGGCACGGTGTCGACACGGACATCGGGGTACTCACAAGGGTGCTCGACGTTCGTCGAAGTATCGATGCCGTGGCTTGGAACAAGGGCCTATACCAGTTCGCCTGGGCCAATCTCGAGTCTCATCTCTCACTCCTGCGCGCCGCCGGTGAATCGCTGCGGTCGGCGCTGGCGATGGAGGTGACCGCCCGCCAGGCTGTCAGCGCATCGGGCGTAGCCGTCGAGCGAGCCTGGCCCGAATCGGCAACCGTGGACGATGGGCTCAAGGTCATGCAGGCAGCCGAGCGAACCCACGAACATCTGGGCGCTTGGGTGACTTTCAGGCACGCCTGGCACGAGGCGACTCGACATACCGGCGTCAGTGACTTTCTCGCGGCGCTCGACTGGTCGAAGGTTCCTCTCGACCACCTCGCAGAGGCCTACACCCTCGCCGTTTACCGCAGTCTCTTCGCCGTCGCACAACGCCGGTTTCCGGAGCTGTTTCGCGCCCCCATGTCAGGTCGACAGCTCGACAATGCCCTCGCACGTTTCGTCGAGCTCGACAGTGAAGATCGGGACGGGCGTCGCAGCCTTCTGGTGAGACTACTCGCCGGCAACGAAGTGCCTGCAGGTACCGAGGACAAGAACCGCTCGACCGAGCTGGCGCTGATCAGGCACGAGAAGGGGAAGAAGACCAGGCACATACCCGTCCGGCATTTGCTCAGACGCTCATGGGGAGCCGTCCAGGCCCTCAAGCCGTGCATGATGATGTCCCCGTTGTCGGTGGCCCAGTACCTGGAGCCAGGTCGCGCTCTATTCGACATGGTGGTCATCGACGAAGCGTCGCAGATGAAGCCCGAAGACGCGCTAGGAGCCCTGCTGAGGACTCACCAGGTGGTGGTCGTCGGAGACAAGGAGCAGCTCCCGCCGACGTCCTTCTTCGACAAGATGCAGAACGACGACCCGGACGAGCTGGACGAAGAGGCCGAGGACATCAGCGCGGAGTCGATTCTGGACCTGGCACTTGCCGCTGGTGCGCGGACATCCGATCTTCGATGGCATTACCGGTCGCGGCACGAGAGCCTGATCGGCTTTTCCAACGAGCAGTTCTACGACAGGCGGCTGCACGTTTTCCCGTCTCCCGCACCAGGCAGGGCGAACATGGGCGTGCGATGCGAGCTCGTCAGCGGGCTATACGGCAGCTCGACGAACCTTCCTGAAGCAACCATCGTTGTCGATGCGGTTCTCGACTTCATGAAGGCGCGACCGGCGCAGTCGCTGGGTGTGGTGGCGATGAACCAGAAGCAGGCGCTGCTGATTCAGAAGCTACTGGACGAACGGCTAGCCGCCAGCGACATCGACTATCAGGAACGCTGGCAGAACACTCTGGAACCGTTCTTCGTCAAGAACCTGGAGAATGTTCAAGGTGACGAGAGAGACGTCATCTTCGTATCGCTGACCTATGGGCCTGATGCGAGCGGGCGCGTTTACCAACGCTTTTTCCCCATCAACAGCCAGAACGGCCATCGACGGCTGAACGTGCTATTCACCCGCGCCAAAGACGAGCTCGTGCTTTTCAGCTCCATGCGCCCGACTGACATTCGATCCGAAGACGGGTCCCCCCGCGGTGTGCGCGTTCTCCGGGACTACCTCGAGTACGCCCTCTCGAAAGGAAGGGCGGCTCTCCGCGACACGGCCGAACTCGACCAAAAAGGGGAGCCAGGTTGGCGACACCTATCCGAGGAATTGCGCAGGCACGATGTTGCCGTTGAGACGGATATCGGTCAGCAGAATATCCGGATTCCGCTCGCCGTCCGTCATCCAGCGCGAGCGGGCGAGTACGCATGCGCCGTGGATTGCGACCTCGGAATCGGGGTCGGGGATCGGAGTCTATCCATCCGAGATCGGTTGGCGCTGCGAGCAACCATCCTGCCAAAGTTGGGCTGGCAGACGCTCGCGACCTGGACGGCCGACTGGCTACGCGATCCGATTGCGGCTCGCTCAGACCTGATCCGCCAGGTGCAGACCGTGGTCGGGCGGCCCCTCACCCGCTCGGTTGCTCCAAAGTCTGTACAGGCCCGTAGCCCCGAGGTTGTCGATCTGACCACACCGGCAGCCGTGCCGACCGCCGTACATCCTCTCGTCGGGCGTATAAACCGCGCTAACCACTTCGCCGGGGCGCGGGCCCACGCCCGATGGGAGCGGCTCGTCGTGCCAGTCGTCGACCTGTTGGCCCGTGAAGGCGGAGTTGCGACCCATGCTGACGTCGCCGACCGCCTCGGGTTTCAGAAGTACCGAATCCAGGGAGTCCTCACCGAGCTGCAGGAGCACCTCAACGTGGATCAACACGAGGTGCTTCAGTTCGACCGGCAGGGCCAGGTCCGCTTGGATGTCGCCTTGCTGGAACAGCTCCTAGATTCCTAGTGGATTATCCCAAACCAGGAGACGAACGGTGATGACAATAGATGACCTGTTAGCAATCATGCGCTCCAGCACGACGACGCCCGCATCGGTCCGCCTATTGAGCGACGATGTCGCCAAGCCTCTACGTGCCCGCCTGAACCTGTCGCCCGTCGGCACGGACCCGCCACGAAAGGGATGCCCCTGTCAGTTCCTCTTTCGGCAACTCTTCGAGCTTCCTAAGAATTTGAGGCCGAACATCAGTACGATGATAAGCGGAGCTTGGAACCGCGGTCCGGCCAGGCACGAGTGCTATCTCGGCCTCACCATTAGTCATGAGTGCTTCGAGCAGAAGCCCGGAATCCGCTGGGGATTCGCCATGGAGCCGGGTTCGACATGGAAGAAGATGTACCGCAAAGGAGAAGACCAGGTCTTCCTCGGGATCCAGAAGGACCTCAACCTTGACTCGCCCTTCTGCGAGAAGGTCCCGAACATCGACAACTGGTGCATCGGGTTCGTGGGGCGGCGGTTCACGGCCGACGAGCTCAGCAAGAAAGGATTCACGTCCGTTGATGCACTACTGGACGCAGCAGCCGCTGATCTCCGAGCCCTTTCGGATCGGCTGGCTCCTTAGAGCGGGCCCCAGAAAGGTGTTGATTGATCATCGCCTGGCCGCATCGAAGGCAATGAAATCGCAGGCGATGTGGACGAGCGCCAAGTAGTTCGCAGGAAATATTTCCCAGCGGATCAGTAGTCCGCGAAAGCGGTTGTGCCAGCTGTTGGTGCGCTCGACAACCCAGCGTCTGGGCTTTCCTCGCACGCATCCGATCAGGGGCTTCTCGCCGCGTCGCCGGATGTGCGGGATGGAGCCGCGTTCACAGACCTCTTTCTTGCAGTCGCGGTAGTCGTATCCCTTGTCCAAGCAGAGGTGCTTGGGTCGGCGTGGACCCCGGGGAGCCATGAACACGGTGGCGTCCATGGTCTCGCCGACCATCCACTTGTCGTGGATGTTGGCCCCAGTCAACGTGACGGCCAGGGGACCTTCGGCCGCTGTCGGCGGTAGTACGTCTCGCGCGCCACGCCGAGCGCGGCACACGTCGGTGCGACGCCCAACTTCGGGCCGACCTCGATGACCGTCGCCATCACGACCTCTCGCTCTCGAATGGGGTCCCCAGCAGCATGGCGACTTTTTTTTGCACTTCAACCAGGGCCTCGGCTCGCTCCGCGCGCGCCGTGAGCCGTGCGTTTTGCCGCTCGAGCTCGGCGACCCTCTTGGCCAGGGGATTTGGCGCCGCGGCCTTGCGGCCTCGTTTCTTCGGCGCCAGCTCCGCGAGCTCGCCGCGCTCGGCAGCCTGGCGCCACGTGGTCAGGTGGGACGAGTACAAACCCTCGGATCGCAGGAGGGCGCCGATCTCACCCGGCTTCGTACAGGCGTCCGCTTTGCGCAGGACCTCCACCTTGTACTTCGCAGTGAACCGACGCCGTCGCGCCTTCGCCGACACCTCGACATCCTCCGGTACGATGGATACTTCTGCTACCGCGTTCATGATGGATCCCTTGCTCGCCCTCTACACTAAATTCCGGGGGGCGAACTGTCTCACTCACGTTGGCACAGAGGGACAAGCCCTGGGCCGCGTGTCAGGAAGCAGCCGATGAGGATCACCAGCAATGGATCGAGCGCGCGTGGACAGAGTTTGCGATGGCGGTCGCGCAATTTCTCCGATCGGACGATCGATGCGTGTGGACCGGAGAAGGATGGACAACCCGGCTGCGAGGAATGCCGGCGCCGAGTCGTTCTGTAGCCGTGACGGCCTCCCGACTATCCACCGAGCCGCCATCGGGCGAGGTAGCGGCAACGACCGTCCCCATGATCGTGGCACAGAGCGTCCTGAAGCCTCCAGAGCTCAGCGCTACCAGTAAGCCACCGCCATCACTTGCGCCGAGCCCCGTGAAGCCGAGGAAGGCATCTCCGCGCGCTAAACGCAAAGGCACTACAGGAAAGCGCGGCAAGCCTTCGCGGTAACGCCTGAGGCAAAGCGAAGCCGACGAGGCGTGGAACGAAGGACCATCCGTGAGTCCTGCGCCACAAGGTAGGGCCGCGCAGGCACCGAAAGGCGTGTCAGTGTGAAGCGCTAGCTTGGTGAGGTGCCCGACAACCGCCGCAATGCCAGCACGTTCTACGTACCGGGACGCGAAGGCCCGGACCCCTCGTTCTACGCCTCGTTCGAGCGTGTGTACGAAGAGATGGAAAGGATTCATCGCGGTTTTCCTCGAGACGGCGTCCTCATCGCCGCGGTCTGGAACGGAGATCTGGTGGATGGATACCTTCACGTTCCTGTCTCGGAACGCCCCGAGTTCGCCGTCGTTGGCCGCCACGACAACGCCGACCTCGTGCTCGGCCGAGATGAATCCATGTCTCTGCGCCACGTCGGGGTCGCCGTCTCGAAGCGGGGCCTGGACGAGGTCCGGATCCGACTCATCGATTTTCAGACCGGCAGGGGAATGCGGGCCGAGGACGGAACTCACTGCGAAGCGCTCATCGCGGACGGACCGTTGTTCGTCAGCGTCGGCCGCTATCAACTGTTTCTGCTACCTACTGGCACTCTGGCAAACCCGCCCTGGAGCCGCACGGCGCGTGATACCTGGGACGGTCTTCCGGAGCGGGTCTACCTGGACCGCCGCATCCCCGCCCGACGGCACGCCCCCGCCCTGCCCGTCGTCCCTGACCGTTCACGCAAGTCGATCATCACCCACATCGTTCCGCCACCCCAGCCTCTTCGCCGTCGGCCTCCCGTCGGCGATCGGGGAGACAGGATCGCGGCGCTCGCGCTCGAGAGTCGGCAGGGCGCGGCCGAGTTCGCGGTTCACCAGGAAGACGTCCGACGCGGTCTCCTCATCGGCCGCTACGAGCGTTGCGACCTGGGTGTGGACGACCACACGCTGTCCCGGGTCCACCTGCTCATCGTCGAGCACGATGGCGATGTCTGGGCCGTGGACGCCGCCAGCCTGAACGGCAGCTCGTTCGAACACCAGGACGTCAGACAGGTGTCGCTCGGCCGCGACGCCGTCATGTTTCTTGGGAGCGGCACCAGACTGACCTGGACCCGCGCCAATTAGCCCGGTGGTGAAGTCGAGTGGCCACCAAGTCCAAACGAGATCGGGGAATGAAGCGCCCGGTGTTTCCCGTGCTCAAGGGCAGGCCCGTCTGGCCGTCGAAGCCGCTGTGCCCCC
>JANPFD010000197.1:0-120953 GCA_031423255.1 Myxococcales bacterium
CGGCCGAAGGCCGGGATGCCAGGCGAGGAAAGGGAGCCATGGGCCCCGCAGGGGCCCGAAGGCGACCGGTCGGCGCAAACGGACCCTCACGACCCCGATGCAGCCGCGGTCGCGCCTCCACAACGGTTATCCAGGCGGCCACCCCAGAGGGCGCCCCGCCAGTACGTGCAGATGAACATGAAACACCGTCTGCCCCGCATCCGCCCCGGCGTTCATCACCACCCGAAATCCCGCGTCACCATGGCCTGCATCCTTGGCCAGTTTCGCCGCCACCACCATCAGGTGGCCGAGGAGCTTGGCGTCGTCCTCGACGGCGGTGGCCAGGCTGGCGATGTGGCGCAGGGGGATGATCAGCTGGTGGAGCGGGGCGCGAGGGTTCACGTCCTTGAACGCCAGCACCTCGCTGTCGCGGTGGGTGATGGCCGCGGGGATCTTGCCGTCGACGATCTTGCAGAACAGGCAGTCGGTCATGGGGACTCCTTTCACACCAGCGCGAGGAGGCGCTGGCGGGTGTCGGCGAACGGGGCCGCATCGTGCGTCCCCTGTCGCAGAAACGACTCGATGGCGGCCATCTTGGCGATGGCCTCGTCGGTGCGGGGGTCGCTGCCCTTCTGGTAGGCGCCCAGGAGGATCAGGTCGCGCTGGCGTTCGTAGGCGGCGAGCAGTTCGCGGACGCGGGTGGCGGCACGGCGATGATCAGCGTCGGCGACCAGGCTCATCACACGCGACAGCGACGGCAACACGTCGACGGCCGGCCAGTGGTTGCGCGCGCCGAGATCGCGTGACAGCAGGATGTGGCCGTCGAGGATGCCGCGCACCTCATCGGCGATCGGTTCCTCCATGTCGCTGCCCGCGACCAGCACCGTGTAAAGCGCGGTGATCGAGCCGCGGGCGGAGTTGCCGGTGCGCTCGAGAAGGCGCGGCAGCATGGCAAACACGCTCGGCGGATAGCCCTGGCGGGCGGGCGGCTCGCCAGCGGCCAGGCCCACCTCGCGCTGGGCGCGCGCGAATCTGGTCAGCGAGTCCATCATGAACAGCACGCGTTTGCCGCGCTCGCGGAACCACTCGGCGATGGCCGTCGCCACGAAGGTCGACTTCAGGCGCACCAGGCTGGGCGCATCGCTGGTGGCGCACACCACGACGGACCGCGCCCGACCCTCGGCGCCGAGGGCGTCGTCGAGAAACTCGCGCACCTCGCGGCCGCGCTCGCCGACGAGACAGATGACATTCACGTCGGCGTCGGTGTTGCGCGCGATCTGGCCGAGCAGCGTCGACTTGCCGACACCGGCGCCGGCGAAGAGGCCGACGCGCTGGCCCTCGCCGACCGTGAGGAAGGCGTCGATGACCCGCACGCCAAACGCCAGCGGCCGCTCCACGCGGCGGCGGGCCAGCGGATCGGGTGCGGCTCGATCGACGGGCCAGTCCTCGGTCGGGCCCGCGATGGGACCTGCCCCGTCAATCGGGTCGCCAAGACCGCCGAGCACGCGGCCGAGCACGCCCTCCCCGACCCTGATGGACAGCGGCCGCCCGGTCGGGCTCACCACCGCATCGGGGCTGAGGCCCATGACATCGCCCAGCGGCATCAGCACCACCTCGTCGCCGCGGAAGCCGACCACCTCGGCCTGCACACGCTTGCCGTCGAGGAGGTCGACGTGCACCAGCTCGCCCACACGGACGCCGGGGGCGGTGGCGCGCACGACGAGGCCGGTCACCTCGGTCACGCGGCCGGCGACCCGCAGCGGGTTCACCTCGTCGAGCGCGCGCAGCGCCTCGCCGATGTCGACGAGATCGGGCTTGGGGTCACTCATTTCTTGATCGCCTTCTCGAACGCCGCGAGCTGCGTCTCGATGCGCGCGTCAAGACGGCCGGTCGGCGTCTCCACGACGCAACCGTGTCGGCCGACGGCCTCGTCGGCGACGAGGCGCACCGAAACCTGCAGGTCCCAGCGAGCACGCGTTGCCTCGACGGCCGCGAGATCCTCGGGGTGAACCCTCAGCACCACCGGCCCGGTGCGGATCCGGCTGGCGGCCAGGGCACTGGCGACAATCTCGGCCTGCGCCTCGGATGAAAGTTCGACGGTGCGCCCGATGATCTTCTCTGCCATGCGGCGGGCCAGCACCCAGGCCGCGTCCCTTGCGCGCACCTCGGCGGCCGCAGACTCGGCCTGCGCGGCCAGCAGGTGCTCGGTGACGCTCGCCACGCCTGCCTCGTAACCCGCGCGCTCCGCCTGGCCGCGCAAGCCCTCGGCCTCGGCCCGCGCCTGGGCGAGGATGCGCTCGGCCTGCTCGCGGGCGGACAGCACCTCGGACGGCACCACACGACCCACTCCCTTGACGAGCCGACCCATGGCAGGCGCCTTTTACCACATGGACTAGAATCCCTCCCGATGGCGGGGCCATTTCCGACGACACAGTGGTCACTCTTCTCGGACGTGGCGTCCGGCGATACCAGCACCCGTCACGCCGCGATGGAAGCGCTTGCCGCAGCTTACTGGAAGCCGATCTACGCATACATCCGGGCGCGCTGGGCGGACTCGGACGATCAGGCGCGCGACCTGACGCAGGACTTTTTCTTGTGGGCGATGGAGACCGGGTTCCTGACTCGCCCGGACCGGGAGCGCGGGCGGTTTCGCGCCTTCGCCAAGGTAGCGCTCAAGCACTACCTGGGCATGGCGGGACGCAAGGACCGGACGCTCAAGCGTGGCGGCGCAACGACGCTCGTGCCGCTGGACGCGCCTGCCTGCGCGGCGCTGACGGCCGAGGCGACGGGGAAGGACACGGATCCCGAGCGGCTCATGGACGAGGTGTGGACGGCGGAGCTCGTCCGGCGGGCCACGGCCGAACTGCAGCGCACGTACGAGGCCGAGGGCAAGGCGACCTATTTCCGGGTGTTCCGCGACTACTATCTCGAGGACTCGGAAGAGCTGGACTACAAGGCAGCGGCGGCCAAGCACGGCATCACCGTGACGGACGTGTCGAACTACCTGATGAACGCCAAGCGCCGGTTCCGCGGCATCCTGCGGGGCCTGGTCGCCGAAACCGTGGGCGACGCCGGCGAGCTCGACGGCGAACTGCGGGATCTCTTCGGCGGAGGTGGGTCATAGCCGACGAGCTGCCCCCTTCCGCCATCAAGAAGCTGGCGGGGCTGGCGGCGGCGGAGCGCCCGTCGGGCGAGCCGCACCTGCGCCGCTACGCCTTGTGGGAGCCGCTGGGTGAAGGGGCGACGGGCCTGGTGTACCGGGCGCTGGACCTCGAGCTGCGCCGGCCCGTCGCCGTCAAGGTGCTCAAGGAGATTGTCTCGCTGCACGCCACCGCGCGCGAACGTTTCGCCCGCGAGGCGCACGCGGCCGCGCGCCTGTCCCATCCCAACGTCGTGGCCGTGTTCGATCTGGGCGAGGAGGATGGTCGCCACTACGTGGTCATGGAGCTGGTGGCTGGCGGACGATCACTGCGCCAGCGGCTGGCCGAGCCGCCCGACCTGCGCGCTCTGGCCGACTTCCTGGCCAAGGTCGCGGACGGCGTACAACACGCGAACGAGAACGGCATCGTCCACCGCGACCTCAAGCCCGAGAACATCCTCGTGACCGAGGCAGGCGAGCCGAAGGTGACCGACTTCGGTCTGGCGCACCTGCTGCACTCGTCGAGCGCACTGACGCGCACGGGTGCGGCCCTGGGGACGCCCGCGTACATGGCGCCGGAGCAGGCCGGCGGACGGCGTCACCAGATCACCGAGCGGACCGACGTCTACGCGCTGGGCGCCATCCTGTACGAGATCCTCGTCGGTCACCCGCCTCATACGGGCGACACCCCGGGGGAGGTCGGCGCCAAGATCCTCGTCGAGGAACCGGTCCCGCCACGGCGGCTGCGCAAGGATGTGCCCGCCGAGCTGGAGGCGATCGCGCTCAAGGCGCTGGAGAAGGATCCCGCGCGCCGGTACGCCAGCGCGCGCGCACTGGCCGACGACCTTCGCCGCTTTCTGCGCGGCGAGCCGCTGGCGGCGCGGCCGATGTCGCCGGCGCGGCGCCTGTCCCGGAAGATCCGGCGACACCCGGGCGCGGTCTTCGGAGGTGCGGCGGCGGTGGCGGCGCTGGTGATGGCCATCGGGCTCCTGCGCGCGTCCCGCGACGATCGCACCGAGGCGCTCGCGCTGATCCGCGAGACCGCCAACGCCGCCGTCGAGGACGCCCTGCAGCTGCGACGCATGGGAACGCGCGAGGGGCTCCGGCGCCTTCTGCCCCGGCTGGAAGCGGCGTACAAGCGCGCGCTCACCCGAGCGCCCGAGCTTGCGGAGGTCGAGTACCTGATGGGCCGCATGCACCGCGCGCTGATGGATGACGGCAAGGCGCTGAAGTTCCAGGAGCGCGCCCTGGCGAAGGACCCGACCTACGGGCCGGCGCTTTACGAGCGGGTCGTGCTCAAGAGCCGCCGCTACGGCGCCGAACGCCTGAAGACGGCCGATCTCTCGCGCGTGCTCGACAGCCCGCCGCGCACGGCCGAGGAAGTGCCCAAGCGCCCGCCCCCGTCACAGGAAGAGCTGGAGGCCACGTCCCCCTTCCTGCGTCAGCTGCGCGGCGAGATCGTGCGCGACCTGGACGCGCTCGAGGCGCTGCAGAGCCGGTCGGGGATCGGGAAGGCCAACCTGCTGGCGGCGTGGGGTCTCATGGCCTACCACGAGGATCGCTTCGACGACGCCCGGCGCGCGCTGGAACAGGCGGTCGCCCAGGACAATCAGATGGAGGAGGCGTGGCAGATGCTCGCCGAGTCGATGATCCACCTCGGGCGGAGGTCGCCAGGGCGCGAGGAGAAGTTCGCCTGGTTCAGACGCGCCGAGAAGACGTACGGACAGGCGATGGCTCTCGACCGGGGCTACCTGCCGTACATCTATCTGCGCGGGGTGGCGCGCGAATGGCAGGCATGGTCGCTGTTCCTGTTGCGCGAGAACGCCATCCCCGACTACGACGCGTGCATCCGCTACTACAGCCAGGCGATCGCCGCCGATCCGACCTTCGCCGTGGCGTGGATGCGCCGAGGGAGTTCGCGGTTCCACCGCGGCGACCAGCGCCGCGACCGCCTGGGCGAAGATCCGCTCGATGAGTGGAACCTGGGGGAGAAGGAGCTGGGCGAGGCGGTACGGCTCGACCCGAACAACGTCACGTCCTGGAGCTGGCGCGCGCGCCTGCGTCACTGGCGGGCGCAGTACCTCTGGACGGCCAAACACCAGGATCCCCTGCCCGACTGGGCGGGCGCCGAGGACGACTGCTCGCAGGCGCTGAAGGTGCGCAGCGACGAGGTACCGATCGTCTCCTTCCCCACGGTCCGGAGCTGGCGCGCGCGCATCCGGATCAATCGCGGCCTCTACCGATGGCGCGAGCAGAAACTGGATCCCGAGCCCGACTGGCGGGCGGCGCAGGAGGACCTGGCCGAGGCGCTCCGCCTCGCGCCGAGCAACGCCGAGGCCTGGCAGCAGCGAGGTGTCCTGCACCTTCAGCGCGGCGTCCGACGAGCTTCCAGCGGCAACGACCCACTGGCCGAGTGGGCCCTGGCCGACAAGGACCTCACGGAGGCGCTGAGGCTCCGTGACGCGCCAGATATCGCCGCCGACCGAGCCGAGGTGTACTGGGCGCGCGCCGAGTTCCTGGGTACGGGACGCGACTACGCGGCGGCGGTGAAGGACTGGGAGCACACGATGACGCTCGACGCCATCCAGAAGCCGCGCCTGTCACCCCGGGTCGAGGCGGCGCAGCAACGCCAGGCCAAGGTCGCGCGGTAGCCGGCCGGCAGCACGCCGCAAGGCCGGAATTCCGTCTTCCAGCAGCTCGTCGGCCAGCGGTGGGATCCCGAGGGTACGCAGCCGGTCTTCGGGTGTGTCTTGGGGTGTGCGCCCCTGCGCCATCGAGGCGGCTGCCACCCAGGCGCGTGCGCGCTCGCGAATCTGCGGATCGATCCGGGCGGCCGCGGCCTCCTCGACGATCGCGGCATGGGCAGGGCCGACCGCAGCGCAGGCGCGAGCCCGGGCTTCCGCGGGCGCGCCGGCAAGAGAGTGGCCGAGCACGCGCGCGCCGTGTCGCTCGAGAACGCCGCCGGGGAGGTCGGGACCGGCCACGCACAGGTCCACGAGCGGCCCGAACAGCAACCGCTGCACCTCGGCCAGCACCTCCGGCGTCGGCGCCCAGGGCCGGACCGCCTCCGGCGCCTCGCCCCGGGCGCGCAGCAGGTCGGCCGCCGCCTCGCGCACGGCTGCCGGCAGATCGGCGACGACGGCGGCAACGAGACCGGCGGGCTCCCCTTCCAGGCGCTCGCGGATCCAGCTCGGGTGCAAGCGCTCGATGCCCACGGGAACCGGCGCGGCAATCGCCGCTGCCATGCGAGCGAGCGCCGCCACGCGGGCCTCGCGATCGAGGGCCCGCCACTCCTGCCACGCCTTCCGGCAACGGCTGCGGGCCGGCTCGGCCAGGCTGTCGACCTCCTGGCCCGCACCGCCCAAGAGCGCGAGGCCCATCAAGAATCCCGTTTCCTCGTCGAGCAGTGCGTCGTCCATCGTCGACAAAACCGGCGGCCCGCCGGGTCCTGTGGTATCTCTCCCGGTCCGTTTCATGTCAACGAATCCCGTCCGATCCGACGTCCGCAACATCGCCATCATCGCCCACGTCGATCACGGCAAGACGACGCTCGTCGACGGCTTCCTGCACCAGGCCGGCAGCTTCCGTCAGGGCGAGGTCGTCGCCGACTGCGCCATGGACTCGAACGACCAGGAGCGCGAGCGCGGCATCACCATCCTGGCGAAGTTCACGGCGGTCACCTGGAAAGGGACGCGCATCAACATCGTCGACACGCCCGGTCACGCCGACTTCGGCGGCGAGGTCGAGCGCGTCCTCAAGATGGTCGACTCGGTGCTCCTTCTGGTCGACGCCTTCGAGGGGCCGATGCCCCAGACCCGCTTCGTGACCCGCAAGGCCCTGGCGCTGGGCTTGAAGCCGATTCTCGTCGTGAACAAGATCGACAGAGTCGGCTGTGACCCCGACGGCGCGGTGAACGACACCTTCGACCTCTTCGTGGCTTTGGGCGCCACCGACGACCAGCTCGATTTCCCGGTTATTTTTGCGTCGGGCCGCGAGGGGTTCGCCGTGCGCCACCTGACGGACGAGCGCAAAGATCTGGGGCCGCTGCTGGATCTGGTGGTCGAGAAGGTTCCCCCACCCGTGGCCGACGCCGACTCGCCTCTGGCCATGCACGTCGCCACCCTCGACTACGACGACTACCTTGGCTACGTGGCAGTCGGCCGCATCCTCTCGGGCCGCATCAAGCAAGGGGACCGCGCCCTGTGCATCCACCGCGACGGCAAGCGCGAGGAGTTCCGCGTCGCCAAGATCCTGGGTTATCAGGCGCTCAAGCGTTTCGAGCTTGCCGAGGCGGCCGCGGGTGACATCTGCGCCATCACCGGCATGCAGGACCTGACCGTCGGCGAGACCATCACCGAGCCCGGACGCCCGATCGTGCTGCCGCTCCTGGAGATCGAGGAGCCGACGGTGAAGATGCAGTTCATCGTCAACAACGGCCCGTTTGCCGGGATCGACGGCAAGTACATCACGTCGCGCAACCTGCGCGAGCGGCTGTTCAAGGAGATCAAGTCGAACGTCGCCCTGCGCGTCCGCGAGACCGAGTCCCCTGACACCTTCGAGGTGATGGGCCGCGGCGAGCTGCACCTCTCCGTTCTCATCGAGACCATGCGGCGCGAAGGCTACGAGATGATGGTTTCGCAGCCGCAGGTGATCTTCAAGACCAACGAGGCCGGCGAGAAGCAGGAGCCGTACGAGGAAGTGGTCATCGACCTCGACGAGGCGTTCGCCGGGTCGGTCATCGAGGAACTCGGCCGCCGCGGCGGGCGGATGAAGGACATGCGGCCGGCCGGCCTCGGCCGCACGCGCATCGAGTACACGATGCCCGCCCGCGGTCTCATCGGCTACCGCTCGCAGTTCCTGACCGACACCCGTGGCACCGGCATCCTCAACCAGGTCTTCAGCCACTACGGTCCCTTCGCGGGCCCCATCAGGCCGCGGCCGAACGGCGTCATGATCGTCCAGGAGCACGGCGAGACCAACACCTACGCCCTGTTCACCCTGCAGGAGCGTGGCCCGCTGTTCATGGGAACCGGCATCAAGGTCTACGGCGGGATGATCGTCGGCATGCACGCGCGCGAGGACGATCTCGTCGTCAACCCGTCGAAGGTGAAGAAGCTGACCAACATCCGCACCACCGCCGCCGACGAGAAGCTGTTCTTGACGCCGCCGCGGGACATGAGCCTCGAGCAGGCGATCGAGTTCATCAACGCGGACGAGCTGGTAGAGGTGACGCCGAAGAACATCCGCCTCCGCAAGCGCACTCTCGATCACAACGAGCGCAAGCGGGTCGAGAAGGCACGCGGCGAAGGCTGAGGTATGCGCAAGCTCCTGCCGCGGGTGCTGCTGGGCATCGCCGCCGGGGTGGCGATCTACGTCGGCTTCTCGATCTGGGCGGGGGCGCGCACGGTCGGGCAGGCGCTGGCGTCCTTCTCCTGGGCCAGCGCGGCGGCGGCGCTGGGGCTGGCGGCGGCGAACTACCTGGTGCGATTCGTCCGCTGGCAGTACTACCTGCGCGTCCTCGGCCTCTCCGTCCCCACGGGCGAGAGCCTGCTGGTGTTCCTGGGCGGCTTCGCGCTGACGGTAACCCCCGGCAAGCTCGGCGAGGCCGTCAAGGCGTTGCTGCTGCGGGAATTCCGCGGGATCCCGGCGGCGCGCACGGCGCCCATCGTCCTCGCCGAGCGCTTCACGGATCTGGTCGGCCTGCTGATGCTGGCGGGCCTCGGCCTGTCGCAGCTCGACAACCAGCTCCGCAATTTTCTCCTGGCTGGGTCGGCGCTGGTTGCGGTCGGGTTGCTGGTGATCTCGGTCGAGTCGCTGGCGAAGGGGGCGCTGGCGATGGCGGCACGGCTCCCGGGGTTCGCCAAGGTCGCGCCCAAGCTGAGCGAGGCCTACCAGAGCACGGCCACCATGCTGCGCCCTGGCCCGCTGCTGGTGGCGATCGCGCTGTCGGTGGTCGCATGGTTCTTCGAGTGCCTGGCGTTCTGGGTGGTGGTGCACGGGTTCGAAGGCGCCTCGATCTCGCTCCTCGACGCCACCTGGATCTACGCGGCCATGACCGTGGCCGGCGCACTGTCCTTCCTGCCTGGCGGCCTCGGCGTCAGCGAACTGGCCATGCTCAAGCTGCTGCAGCGATTCGGCGCGGGCACCGGGCTCGGGGTGGCCACCGCCGCCACCTTCGTCACGCGCCTGTGCACCCTTTGGTTCGCCGTCGCTGTCGGCGTGATCTCACTGCTGCTGTTCGCGCGCCGCACCAACGTCAGGATCGAGCTGCCGGCTTCGTCTCGTGCAGCTTCCGCAGATCGATCGTGAACGCGCCGTCGGGACCCGGTGTGATCATGTCCTCGAACTGAGCGTCGAAGACCACCCGCGTGTGATCGTAGGTCGCCGTCGCGTACACGGTCTGCACGAAGACGCCATCGAGGCCGGTGATGTTCACGATGACGAGGATGTTCTCGTCGCGCATCCTCGCGGAGGTGATGCCGGCGATCGGGCTCTCCTCATCGATGCGATGGATCACCAGCCAGGACAGCGCGAGCAGCGGCGTCGTGGCCCGCTCGAGCTTCAGGTCGTGGAGGCGTCTCATCTTGTGGCCCTCCGTGGTGGTCTCGCTCTTGACGGCCGTCAGCCGGATGGATGCCTCGACGATGTCACCGCCACGCGTGTTGGCCACCCGGAGCATCAGACAGCGCCGGCCATTGTGCGGGCCGACCACGGCCCGTTGCGCGAACAGCATGCCGGCCTTCGGCCGCGCGAACTTGTTGAAGCAGATGCCGGTGGCCACGGCGATGAGCAGGATCCCGACGAAGCTCTCGGCCGCCGCGAGGATGTGCCCAACCGGGGGCAGCGGGTGGAACTGCCCGTACCCCACCGTGGACAGCGTCTGAACGCTGAAGGAAAAGGCATCTTCGAAAGAACCGGGCCGCGCGTTGGCGATGGCGTTGCCGGCGGTGAGATACAGGCCCGCGAAGGCGAAGTTGACCAGCACGAAGGACACCGCGAAGACGCCGAGGACAGTCGACCAGCGCGCCTGCAGGAGCGCCGCGTAGACGTCACGCAAGAAGCTGTGGCCACCCCCGACGCGCCGGATGTTGCGCTGGAACGGAGACTGGACGGCCATTGACGCGTGGTTATCGCACGACTTCCGGGGGGCTCGGGCACCGTTGAAGTATAGTGACCCCTCTCCATGAAACAGCGCACGACGGAGCCGGCCCTTCCGGGCTCTCCCCTGTTTCCACCGGTCACGGGCGACACCGTCGCCGTCGTGACCGAGCTGCGCGCTCTCTTGCCGGCCACCCGCCTCCTGACGACCGGAGACGATCTGTTCGCCTACGAATGCGATGCCCAGACCCTGGACCGCGCCCTGCCGCTGGCGATCACCTTGCCCGAGACGGCCGAGGAGGTAGCGTCGATTGTCAGGATATGCACCCGTCACGACGTTCCCTTCGTCCCTCGCGGCGCGGGTACCGGACTGTCGGGGGGGGCCGTCGCCTCGCAGAGTGTGGTCATCGCCACCGGGCGCATGAACAAGATCCTGGAGATCGACGGCAAGAACCGTCAGGCGTGGGTGCAACCGGGCGTGGTCAACGCGCACCTGTCGCGCGCCGTCGCCAGCCTGGGGCTGCACTACGCGCCCGATCCCTCCAGCCAGAACGCCTGCACCATCGGCGGCAACGTGGCCGAGAACTCGGGCGGTCCTCACACCCTGAAGTACGGCGTCACCACGAATCATGTACTCGCTGTCGAGGCCGTTCTGCCTGACGGCGATATCGTCATGCTGGGTGGCGCCGCCGCCGACCAGCCGGGGTACGACCTGCTCGGCGTGTTCGTGGGGTCCGAGGGGACGTTCGGGATAGCGACCAGGATCCTGGTGCGGCTCACGCCGCTGCCCGAGGGCGTGAAGACGGCGCTGGCGATCTTCGACAGTGTCGCCGACGCCTGCCGGGGCGTGACGGAGATCCTGGCGCGCGGGATCCTTCCCGCGGCCATCGAGATGATCGACCAGGTGACTCTGCGCGCGGTGGAGGCCTACATCCACGCGGGATTCCCGCTGGACGCGGCCGCGGTGCTGCTGGTCGAGGTCGACGGCCTCGTCGAGGATCTCGAGCCACAGGCGGAAGCGGTGCTGGCCGCCTGCCGCAGCGCCGGCGTACGCGAGGTGCGGCTGGCGCGCGACGACGCGGAACGTCTCAAGCTGTGGAAGGGCCGCAAGCAAGCGTTCGGAGCGCTCGGCCGCGTGGCGCCCAACTACTACACGCACGACGGCGTCATCCCACGGACGAAGCTGCCGGAGGTCCTGGGCGAGATCGGCCGCATCGCCGAGCGCCACCGCGTGCTGATCGCCAACGTCTTCCACGCCGGTGACGGCAACCTTCACCCCGTCGTACTTTTCGACGAACGAGAAGAAGGGGTCTTCGAGCGCGTCCGGGCCGCGGGTGACGCCATCTTGCGGCTGGTGATCAGCGTCGGCGGCGCGCTCTCCGGCGAGCACGGCATCGGCATGGAGAAGATCGAGTACATGGGGGCCCTGTTCGACGCGGGCGATCTCGACGTCATGAGGCGGCTGCGCGACACCTTCAACCCAAGGGGACTGTGCAATCCCGGTAAGGTGATCCCGGCGCCTGGCCGCTGCGTCGAGCCGGGCACCGGATCGCGCAAGCTTCCGATTGGTCACTAGCATGCTGAACCCCGGCACCGAGGACGAGCTGGCCGAGCTGGTGCGCGAGGGTCGCCCGCTGTCGGTGATCGGCAGCGGCACGAAACGCCACCACGGCGACGGCGAGGTGGTCTCGACCCGCAAGCTCGATCGCATCACCTCCTACGAGCCCGGCGATCTGGTCGTCAGCGTGCAGGCTGGCGCCCGCCTGTCTGACTTGCAGCGAAGCCTGGCCGAGCACCAGCAATGGTTGCCGCTGGATCCACCTTTTGCCGACGCCACCGTCGGTGGCATCCTCGCCTCGGGCAGCTCGGGGCCGCGCAGGCTCGGCTACGGGACGGCGCGCGATCTCCTGCTCGGCCTGCGCGTCCTTGGCTCGGACGGCATCGTGACCAAGTCGGGGGGGCGCGTGGTGAAGAACGTCACCGGCTACGACCTGCACAAGCTGCACATCGGCGCGCGCGGCTCGCTCGGGATCCTCGTGGAGGCGCACTTCAAGGTGACTCCGCGGCCCGAGGTGTCGTGTGTGATTGCCTACGGGTGTCCTGATCTGGCCACCGCCCACCGATTCTTGCTGGAGGTGTGGGGTTCGGCGTTACGACCGGTGGCGCTGGAGGCACTGGGCGGGGAGATTGCCGCTGTCGCCCGCAAGCTTGCCCCCGCCCTTCCGGCCGGGCCGGCCCTGGCCGCGATCGGCGTCGAAGGCTCTCGCGTGGCGTTCGAGCGGCACCTGCGTGTGCTGGAGGCGATGCGTGCTGCCCCCACGGTCCTGCGCGACGCCGAGGCGGAGATGTTCTGGTGGGCGCTGCGCGACCTGCCTGAGCGCATGCGAGACACCGTGACCGTGCGGGTGGGCGCGCGGCCTCACGACCTGCCTGATCTGCTTGCCGCTCTGGAGTTGCACGCCGCCGCCACCACGATTCACGTCGGCAACGGCATCGCCCGCCTGTGCCTTCCGACCGCCCCGCCCGTCGCCACCTGGCACCAGCGCGCCGCCGGCCGTGGCGGCTACGCCGTTGTCGAGAGCGCCCCGCCCAAGCTCGACCCGTTGTCTCTGCGGATCAAGCACGGCTGGGATCCAAGAGGCATCCTCAACCCCGGAAGGGTCGCCCCATGAGCCTGAACCGCGTCGAAGCCCCGTCGTTCGAGAAGGTCGCCGCCTGCGTGCATTGCGGCCTGTGTCTCGAGGCCTGCCCCACCTACCGCGAGCTGCGCGTCGAGATGGACTCGCCGCGCGGGCGCATCTACCTGATGAAGGGGATCCTACAGGACAAGCTGGCCCCGACGCCGACGGTGCTCCGCCATCTGGACCAGTGCCTCGACTGCCGCGCCTGCGAAACGGCCTGTCCCTCCGGAGTCGAGTACGCGCACATCCTGGAGAAGACTCGAACCGCGCTGCAGCCGGCGCGCAGCCTGCCGCCGATCGGTCGCCTGCTGCGCTGGTTCGCGTTCCAGGTGCTGCTGCCGTCGCGCTCGGTGCAGTGGCTCGTGTTCAAGCTGCTCTGGTTGCAGCAGACACTGGGCCTGACCGCGCTCGGGGCGGCGCTGGGGCGGATGCGGCTCCTGCCGGGGCGCCTGTCCGCGGCGGCGACGCAGGCGCCTTTCGTGCCGTTCCAGTCGTTCAGGAGCCGTCACAGCGGCGCGCGCGCGGGCGGCAAGATCGTCTTCCCGGCGCGCGGGGAACGGAAGCATCGCGTGGCGCTGTTCACCGGGTGCCTCGCCGACCAGCTGTTCGCCGACGTCAATCAGGCGACGGTCGATGTGCTGACCGAGAATGGTTGCGAGGTGGAGGTGCTGGAGGCCGAGACCTGCTGCGGCGCCCTGCAGATCCACAACGGCGCGCGCAACGCCGCCATGGATCTGGCGCGCAAGAACATCGCCGCTTTCGCGGCAGGCAACTACGACGCCATCGTGTCGAACGCCCCGGGCTGCAGCGCGGAGCTCCGTCACTACGATCACCTGCTGGAGGGCGACGCCGCGGCGGAGGCATTTGGCGGCAAGCTCCGCGACGTCACCGAGTTCCTGGCCGAGATCGGCTGGAAGAAACCCGGCAAGCCGGGACACCTCACCGGCAAGCTGGCCTACGACGACCCCTGCCACCTCATCCACGCCCAGAAGATCAGCGCCCAGCCGCGCGCGGTCCTGCAGTCGCTTCCCGGGCTCCAGATGGTGCCGCTGGACGAGGCCGATGCCTGTTGTGGCAGCGCGGGAGTTTATTCATTGCTTCAGCCGGCGCTGTCGCAGGCGGTGCTGGCGCGCAAGATCGAAAGGATCCGCGCCAGCGGCGCCAACGTCGTCGCCACGGGGAACCCGGGGTGCCTGATGCAGATCCGCAACGGCGTGCGCGCGGCCGGCCTCGCCATCGAAGTCGTTCATCCCGTCGAGCTGCTCGCGGACGCGTACCGAGCTAGTCGGTGACGGCCAGGACGCCGCCGATCATCATCCCCATGGCGCAACCGAACTTCACCTCGCCCGAAACCTTCGGCGTGTAGGTCACCTTCACCGTCTGGTTCAGCGGGAGGTCGGTCTTCGCCTCCTGGCCCTGGAACAGGATCTCCTTGGCGCAGGTGGCGTCGGTCTTGCGGGTGATGGCCAGGATGAGCGGCACGCCTGCCTTTGCGGGGATGCGCGTCGGCTCGAACCCCTTGTCGGTGACGGCCAGCTCGACCTCCCCGGCCACCGCCTTGGGTGGCGGAGGCGCCGGATGCGGGGGCGTCGGCGCCTCCTTCTTGCAGGCGCCGACGAGGAGGATGACCGCCACCAGCAGAACTCGCATCGCGCGGTATATAGCACCGGATGCCTCCGTCGCCCACTGCCGCTGACCTGCGTGGCCTGGCAGCGAAGTACCGGCGTCTGTCGGCGCTGGGAGCCGAGACCTCGAAGGACGACCTTCGCGCCGTCGCGAACGAGTTCCCGGGCGCCTTGCGCGAGCTGGACACGCTGGGCGCTCCCGAGCTCACGCGGCGGGCGGATGCGACCGAGTCCGCTGCGGCCGGTGGTCCCCTCGAGCCATGGATGGCCTGGATCTGGGCCTATCACCGCCTGATGCGGGCGACTCTGGCGCTCAAGCGCTCGCTGGGACGCCGGCGCCCGCTGGCGGCCGACCTCGATCGGCTCGCGGCGCAGGCCACCGAGCTGGCCGGCTTTCCGCTGGACGGTCCATTCGTGCACGCGGTCGTGCGCCCGCCCCAGCGGCGCCTCGCCGTCGTCGTCCTCGAGCGTTTGGCAGCGCTCTACGGCATACCGGCCACGACGATCGCCACCGCCCTTTTCCCGATCAGGCGCCCCTCACCGTATACGCTGCGCTGATGCTGATCGAGCGCCTCTTGACCCACGGCGCGCCGGACGCCGTCGCGATCCAGGACGCAACACGGACGGTCACGTACGCCGAGTTGCGCGCGCATGCCGCCGCGATCGCCGCGAAGCTGGGACCGCTGGCCGGGGCGCCGGTGGCGTTCCTTGCGCCACCCTCGGTGACCTACGTCGAGACGATGCTCGGGATCCTTGTCGCCGGCGGCACGGCGGTGCCCCTGTCTCCGCTCCACACCGCACCGGAACTCGCCTACCTCGTCGAGAACGCGGATCCGGCCGCGCTGCTCGCCACCCCGGAGCTCGCCGCGAAGCTTCCGCGGCCTTCAACGCCCATCGATGTCTCGGGCCGCCAGGCCGCGCCCGCGCAGGTTGCCCCCGACGCGCCGGCCATCATGCTCTACACGTCGGGCACGACCGGCTCGCCCAAGGGAGTGATCCTCTGCCATCGCGCCGTCGCCGCCTGCTGCGCCTCGCTGCACGAGGCCTGGGGCTGGCGCGCGAGTGACAGCCTCTTGCACGTGCTGCCGCTGCACCACACCCACGGCGTGATCGTGGCGCTGCTGGGTGCCCTGTGGGCTGGAGCCCGCGTCCGCTTCGAGGCGTTCGATGCTGCCCGCATCTGGCGCGCCTTCGGCGAGTCGACGGTCTTCATGGCCGTGCCGACGATCTACGCCAAGCTGATGGAGGCGTACCGCGGCGCCTCCGACGACGACCGGACGGTATTCCGGAACGCGGCCGCAGGTCTCCGACTTGCCACCAGCGGGTCGGCGGCCCTGCCCGCGGCGCTCCACGACGAGTTTCGCGAGGCGACGGGCCAGTCGCTGCTGGAGCGCTACGGCATGACGGAGATCGGGATGGCGCTGTCGAACCCGCTGGACGGCCCGCGGATCCCTGGCGCCGTCGGATTCCCGCTGCCCGGCGTGACAGTGGACGTAGTCGGCGAGGACGAACGCGCCTGCGAGCCCGACGACCCAGGCGAGCTGCGGATCCGATCGCCCCAGCTCTTCTCGGGCTACCACCGCGATCCCGACGCCACCGCCCGCGCCTACGACAACCAGGGGCGTTTTCGCACCGGCGACACCGGGGCGCGCAACGCCGCCGGCGTCATCCGGATCCTCGGCCGCACCTCGACCGACGTTTTGAAGAGCGGCGGCTACAAGCTGTCGGCGCTGGAGATCGAGGACGCCCTGTGCGCGCATCCGGCGATCGCCGAGGTGGCCGTCATCGGAATGCCCGACGCCGTCTGGGGGGATCGAGTCACGGCCTGCGTGGTGCTGCGTGGCCAGCTGACGCTCGACGAGCTACGTGCCTGGGCCAGGGAACGGCTTGCCCCCTACAAGGTTCCACGCGAGCTGGTGGTCGTCGATTCGCTCCCGAGGAATGCGATGGGAAAACTGCAGAAAGGAAAACTGAAGGAACTCATCGCATCGCGTCCGGGTCACGGCTGACGCGGATCTCCCCGTCTCCGCGAACGCGGTGCACGAACCCCACCCGCACCGGCACCAGTCCCGCGATCTCGCCCAGGGCCGCCGGCGGATTGCCGAGCCGCAGCCCCCGACGGCACGCGGACAGCGCCGTACCGTCGAGGACGTCCATCCCGGACGAGGCAACCAGGCCGGCGTGAGCCACCGCGCCCTCGAACGTCAGGAGCAGCCGCACGACCGTCGTGCGGTCATGGTCGCCCCTGAAACGAAACGCCAGCGACGGCTCCCACTGGGCAGCGACGGCCTCCTTCACCAGCGCCAGGAAGTGAAACAGCGACAGGTCCAGATAGAAACCGAACCTGAACGAGTAGCCGCGCCGTTGGTCCAGCGCGTGCACCGGCGGTGGGGGCAGCGCGGCCAGGCGCGACACCGCCGAACGCGCCTCGTCGTCCAGCGCCTGTAGCCCGGAGCCGGTGTCGATCGCGCTGTCTTCCAGCTTCCCGTCCGCGCCCACGCGCAGGCGAAGCACGGTGTAGCGGCCGGCCTGGGGCCCGTCTGTGCCCACGCCCAGTCGCCGGTACACGTCCGACGGCCGCCAGGTCTCCCGCACCCGATGCTTCACGTCCTCGAGGAATCGCGCCAGAGCGGGATCCGACGGCAGATTGTCGGCAACGCCTTCGCCGAGCCCGATGGTCGCGAGCGCCGCCGGTTTCGGCGCAGGCGGAGGAGGCGGATCGGCCGCGGGCGGTGGTGGCGGTTCGAGATCCTTCAGATCCTCGAACGTGGGGGGCGGCTCGGAGGCAGCGACCACGGCGGGCGTGACAGGCATCACGGGAGCGCGCCGACGCCGCACCGGCCGCGCGCTCACCTCCGGTGCGGTCGTCGGCAGCGGTTCCTGCGCCTCGATCTCGACGGTCGTGACCGGGATGACGAGGGCCTCCGTCTCGGGAAACGGGGCGCCTTCGTCCACGAGCGACGTCAAGGTCGTCAGCACGGCGGCGTGGATCAACGCCGCCAGCACCGCCGCATGCCCCATCCGAACTTGCATATTCTGGCGATCTGGATCGTAGATCGGATGATGAACTCCTACCTTCTCCGTTTCGCACTCCTCCTCTCTTTCTCTTGGGTCGCCGCTTGCAGCAAGGACGACGCCGTCAGCAGCACCAAGGACGCCGAACGCGCCTACCTCGGGCTCGATCGCCTGATCGAGGTGGCCATCGACCTCGGTTTCAAGGGGATGAACAGCACCAACGGCGCCACCATCCAGCCCCAGAGCGACGTCGGCACGAACAAGGGGAAGGTGACGGTCACGGGCAAGGTGGATCAGGGGAACTCGAACAACAAGAACATGAACCTCAACATCGATCTGGACGCCTTCTCCGACGACGGCAAGGTGACCTACGAGACCCCGGTGGCCCTCGACGCCATGGGCCCGCTCCCCGTGCTGGACATGTCGATGAAGGGCCTGCCGAACGGGACGTTGACCGGCGCACTGAAGGGTGACTTCGGAATGTCCGGCGACCTCGGCGGCACTGTGACGCTCAATCTGCTCATTGCCGGCACGATGCAGCCGTGCGCGATGGACATGACCAAGGTGTGCCGCAAGGACGGTGCGACCACCATCAAGGGCACCGCGACGTCGAAGTACGGGACCTACGACGTCGATCTGACGAAATAGCCTCTACTTCGGCATCTGACAGCTGCTGAAGCCGGCGGACGGCAGGTAGCACTCGCGGGTGTAGTCCATCACCATCCGGTCGGTGTTGAAGCGCCAGCCGAGCGTGCGGATGGTCCGCTTCATGCGCGCCACCCAGCCGCGTGGCACGCTGTGCTCGTCGCGGTCGTAGTAAAGCGGGACGATCTCGTTTTCCAGAACGCTGTACAGCGACTCGCAGTCGCGTCGATCTTGCTCGCCCTGGTCGACGTGGGTGACGCCGTTGCCGATGGCGAACCCATTCAGCCCGTCGTACGCCTCGGCCCACCACCCATCCAGCACCGAGAAGTTGAGCCCACCGTTGAGCAGCACCTTCTGGCCGCTGGTGCCGCTGGCTTCCTGCGGCCGCCGCGGGTTGTTCAGCCACACGTCCACGCCCTGCACCAGATGGCGCCCGACGTTGATGTCGTAGTCCTCGACGAACACGATTTTCGCACGGAGCTCGGCATCCAGTGACCCCTGGTACACCGTGCGCAGCAGTTCCTGCCCCGGCCGATCCGCCGGGTGCGCCTTGCCCGAGAACACGAGCTGCACGGGACGATCGGGATCGAGCAGGATCTTCTTGAGCCGGTTCATGTCCGAGAAGATCAGGTTCGCGCGCTTGTAGGTGGCGAAACGGCGCGCGAAGCCGATGGTCAGCGCGTCCGGGTCCAGCACGGTCTCGGCCGCCTTCACCAGATCCTCGCTGTAGTTGTCCCGCATACGCTGCGCGGAAACCACCCGGCGCACGAATGACACCAGGCTTGCCTTGAGCGTCCGGTGCGTCTCCCACAGCTCGGCGTCGTAGACGCGATCGATGCGCGCCCACATCTTCGGGTCGGTCAGGTTGTCCAGCCAGTCGGTCCCGATGTGCTGCGCGTACAGATCCTGCATCGCCGGCGCCAGCCAGGTCCGCACGTGCACGCCGTTGGTGATGTGACCCACGGGCACCTCGTCCTCGCGGTGATGTGGCCACAGCACCTGCCACGACTTCCGGGTCACGCGCCCGTGCAGCGCCGAGACGGCGTTCGCGTACCGGGACATCTTGAACGCCAGCACCGTCATGCACAGCGCCTCGCGATGGTCCTCGGGCCGGATGCGGCCCAGGCCCAGGAACTCCTCGCGCGAAAGGCCGATGGACCGGCGCAGCGGCTCCAGGTGCTCGTCGACCATCTCGGGCGGGAAACGGTCGTGACCCGCGTCGACCGGCGTGTGCGTGGTGAACACCGTCGACTGCGCGACCTCGCGCGCGACCGACCAGAAGTCGGCGCCCGTCGTCTCCATACGCAGCCGCGCGAACTCCAGCGTGGCGAAGGCGCTGTGTCCCTCGTTCAGATGCAGGCCGCCCCACTCGATCCCCGCGGCGCGCAGCGCCCGGATCCCGCCCACGCCCAGGAGCATCTCCTGGCGGATGCGCACCCGCTGTTCGCCGAAGTAGAGGCGAGCCGACAGACGCCGGTTCTCGTCGGAGTTCCCGGGCACGTCGGTGTCGAGCAGCAGCAGCATGTTGCGGCCGACGTTGACCTGCCACACCAGGGCCAGGAGCTTCTCGTTCGCCAGAGGAATATCGATCATCAGCGGCTCGCCCTTGCGGTTGAGCAGCGGCCTCACCGGCAGATTCTCCGACGGGACGTTGACGTACTCGGCGTGCTGCTGTCCTTCCCGGTCGATGTGCTGCCGGAAATAGGACTCGCGGTAGAAGAGGCCGACCGCCACCAGCGCCAGGCCGAGGTCCGACGCCGTCTTCAGGTGATCGCCCGCCAGCACGCCCAGGCCTCCGCTGTAGATGGGCAGCGACTCGTGGATGCCGAACTCGGCCGACAGGTATGCCACCGGGCGCATGCGCAGCGGCGCCGCGTGGGTCGACGCCCAGGTCACCGCGCTGGGTGACACGTAGGCGCGGAACTCGCGATGAGCGCGGTCGACACGGGCCCGCAAGGCGGCGTCTTCGGAAAGTTCGTCCAGTCTCTCGGGCGAAAGGCCCTTCGCCACCATCAGCGCGTTGTGCTTCGAGGCGCGGAACCCCCTGGGATCGAGGTCGCGAAACAGCTTGATCGTCGTCGGGTTCCACGACCACCACATGTTCATCGCAAGGTCGTGGAGTTGCTGCCTGAGCCTCTCTGCTGGTGCCATGAAGGGCGGGAGTTTAAACGTTCTGTCCCTCCGACGCACCTGACTTATACTCCCCGACCGCGACGATGGAGTACCAGCCCCGCTTACTCGCGCTCATCATGGCCGGCGGCAAGGGATCGCGGCTCTATCCGCTGACCCGTGACCGCGCCAAGCCCGCCGTGCCGTTCGGCGGCCGCTACCGGATCATCGATTTCGTGCTGTCGAACATGCACAACTCGGGCATCCGATCGATCTATGTGCTGACGCAATACAAGGCGCAGTCGCTGGTCGAGCACGTGCAGCGCGCCTGGGGGAACAGGTCCAGCCACCACGATTTCTGCACCATCGTCCCGGCGCAGATGCGCATGGGCGAAAGCTGGTACCGCGGCACCGCGGACGCCGTCTGGCAGAACTTCCACCTGGTCGAGGACTTCCGCCCCGACGCCGTCCTCGTCTTCGGCGCCGACCACGTCTACAAGATGAACGTGCGCCAGATGGTGGACTTCCACCGTGAGAAGGACGCCATCGCCACCGTCGCCTGCCTGCCGATCCCGGTGGACGAGGCGAATCAGTTCGGCATCGTCGAGACCGACACCGACGGGCGCATCATCGGTTTCCAGGAGAAGCCGACCGAGAACGTGGTGACCATTCCCGGTGACCCCACGCGCTGCCTGGCCTCGATGGGCAACTACATCTTCGCCCCACGGCCGCTGGCCGAGTCGCTGTACGCCGACGCCGAGGTCGAGAGCCACCACGACTTCGGCCGCAACATCATCCCGGCGCTGGTGAAGACAGACCGCGTGTTCGCCTATGATTTTTCCCGCAACCGCATCCCCGGCGTCACCGAGATCGGCGAGCACGCGTACTGGAAAGACGTCGGCACCATCGAGGCCTACTACGAGGCCACCCTGGATCTGAAGAACGTCGTCCCGCGCTTCAACCTCTACAACTGGGAGTGGCCGATCCTCAGCGCCATCTACCCCGACCCGCCCACGAAACTGGTGTTCGACGATCCGCATCGGCGCGGCGTGGCCGTCATGTCCATCATGTCTTCTGGTTGCGTGGTGGCCGGCGGTTTCGTCAAGGACTGCGTGCTCGGCCGCAACGTCTGGATCGAGGAGGGCGCGGACGTGCGCGACTCGATCCTGTTCGACAACGTGCACGTCGGCAAAGGAGCCCGCATCCAGCGCGCCATCATCGACAAGAACGTGCGCATCGCCGATGGGGACCACATCGGCCACGATCTGGCCCGCGACGCCGTCCGCCACTATGTCAGCGAGGGCGGTATCACCGTGGTCGCCAAATCGCGCGACACCTGGCTGACGCGCGCCCGTGATTTCTAGTGTCTGAGCGCATTCCCGTCGCGCTGGTGGTCCACGGCCACTTCTACCAGCCGCCGCGGGACAACCCGTGGACCGACGAGGTTCCGCTCGAGCCGAGCGCCGCGCCGTTCCCGAACTGGAATGCGCGCATCAACGCCGAATGCTACCGGGCGAACGCTTACGCGCGCGTCTACGGCCACGACGACCGCATCCGCGCCATGACCAACAACTACGAGCGGATCTCCTTCAATTTCGGGCCAACGCTGGCGCGCTGGATCGACCGCCACGACCCGCGCACCATGGCCCGCATCCGCGCCGGGGACGCGGCCCAGGTCGCCCGCCTCGGCGTCGGCGGCGCGCTGGCGCAGGTGTGGGGACACCCGATCGCCCCCCTGCTGTCACCGGTGGACCGCCGCACGCAGATCCTCTGGGGTCTGCAGGATTTCAAGCGGCGCTTCGGCCGGGACGCCGAGGGGATCTGGCTGCCCGAGACCGCCGTCGATCCGCAGACGCTGGAGTCGTTGATCGACGCGGGGCTGACCTACACCATCCTCGCGCCCGAGCAGGTGGCAGCGGTGCGCGCGCCGGGCAGCGGATGGACGACGGTGGATCGGGACTCGCTGGATACGGGGCGCGCCTATCGGTGGTTGCACAGCGACGGCTCGGGACGATCGATCACCTTGGCGGTGTTCGACGGGGCCCTGTCCCGCGACCTGGCGTTCGGAAACGCCGTGCGGGACGCGGCCACGTTCGTGCACCGCATCCGCGCCGCCGCAGGGCGCTCGCGCGTCGAGGGCCGGCGACTGGTGATCGCCGCCTCCGACGGCGAACTGTACGGGCACCACAAGAAATTCGCCGACCTGACCCTGGCCTACGCCACCACCATCGAGGCGCAGACGCACGGCGTGGAGGTGACGAACCTGGCGGCGTACCTCGCCGCCGAACCTGCCACCTGGGAGGCGGATCTGGCCAAGGGCCCGCACGGCGAGGGCACCGCCTGGAGTTGTTCGCACGGCCTCGGACGATGGCGACGGCACTGCGGCTGCGCCATGCGCTCGTCCGCCGAGAGCGGCTGGTCGCAAGCCTGGCGCGGCCCGCTGAGGGATGCCCTGGATCTCCTGCGCGACCGCACCGTGACCTTCTTCGAAGACGCTGCGAGCGATCTCTTCGTCGACCCCTGGGGCACACGCGATGCGTACGGGACCGTGCTCGACGATCCCATCGATGCTCGCAGCCTCCTCCTGCGTGAAGGCGGCCGCCCTCGCCTGGCCGGCGGCGAGATCGCTGCGCTGGATCAGGCTCACAGGTTGATGGAGATGCAGCGCTCGGCGCTGGCGATGTACGCCAGCTGCGGCTGGTTCTTCGACGATATCGGTGGCCTCGAAAGCGGGATCGTGCTCCGGCATGCGGCGCACCTGATGGACCTGTGGCGCACTGTGGGCGGCAAGCCCCCGGAGTCGGAGTTCCTGGAGGTGCTGGCGTCGGCGCGAAGCAACCAGGCCGATCACGGAACCGGGGCGGACGTCTTTCGCCGGCAGAGCGCCGGCCGGATCACGGCACCACTGGTCGTCGCGCATGCAGCGTTCTGCACGCTCGTGGGCCACGGTCCTGCCGAGCCGTCGCGCATCCCTGGCTTCGATGTCGACTTCGGGCGCGTCCCCGCCGACACCGCCGCCCAGATCAAGGGTCAGGCGACCGTCGTCCACCGTCGCAGCGGTGAACGCACGAAGATCGCGTTCTCGGCGTCGTACGACGGCGGCACCAGATTCTCGTGCCAGATGGGAGAGCAGCAGATCCGCCTCGAGGATCTCGACGACTCGGTGGCGCGACCGCTGCGGCTGGCGGCCCTCGAACGGCTCGCCGCGCGCGCGCCCACCGCGACGACGGTCCGCGCGGCGCTCGCGCTGGCGGAGGCGCTCGGGGCGAAGACACCCGAGGACACGGCCCACCTGCGCCGGATGTTCTGCCGCATGCTCCTCGGACTGCTCGAGGCGCACGCCCCCGCGCACGTGTCGCCCGAGGTGGCGGAGGCGGCGGAGGCGCTCGTCGAATGGGCCGACGTCGCCATGCGCACGGACGAATCGCACCGGGCCGAGGACCTGATCTGGGAGACGCTGTCGCACCACCGGCAGGACCGGCGGGCCGTACCCAAGGACCTCCGGTCCCTGGCGCGCCGGCTCCGCTTCTCGACGGAGGTGGTGTTCGACGACAGCTGACTAGGGCGTCAGGCGCTCACACGGGGCCTGAGCGCCCACGGGGGCGCCAGCGACAAATGTCCCACCCCGGTACTCGCCCTGCGCCGTTTTCTGCCCGATATCGTCCCACTGGCTCCAGATGCCGACCTTCACACCGCCGCGGTACTCCCCCTGCATCCAGACCTGGCCTTTGGGATGCCAGGAGGTGAAGCTCCCCTCGGGGCGCCCCTCGCGAAAACCACAGCTCTGACGGCGCTGGCCATTTTTGTGGAGCTCGATCCAACGCGCGCTCTTGCCGTCCGGGGTCTGGCACCACAGAACGCCGTCGGCCTTCGACTTGACCTTCATGCCCTCGGGGCAGTCGCGGTTCCGACACGCCGCCGGGATCATGACCATGACTGCCAGCAACACGGCCCGCCGCACATCTGACATCGCTGGAGTCTACGTCAAGTCATGGTGCCGGGTGCGTTTGACTCCGACGGTGAAGGCGCGTAGAGAAGGGCCCACGATGAGCAAGATCAAAGAGCTTCTGGGTGCCGACGCGGAGAGCCTGCTTGGCTACAAAGCCAAGTTCCCCGCCGACACGCTGCACCTGCCGGGCCCCGATTTCGTCGACCGCATCTTCGCGCAGTCCGACCGGCCCAACACGGTGCTCCGCAACCTGCAGTCTTTGTTCGGCACCGGCCGCCTCGCCAACACGGGTTACGTGTCGATCCTGCCGGTCGACCAGGGCATCGAGCATTCCGCCGGCGCCTCGTTCGCGCCGAACCCGGCTTACTTCGATCCCGAGAACATCGTGAAGTTGGCGATCGAGGGCGGTTGCAACGCCGTGGCCTCGACCTTCGGGGTGCTGGGGATCTGCGCGCGCAAGTACGCCCACAAGATCCCGTTCGTCGTGAAGATCAACCACAACGAGTTCCTCACCTACCCGAATAAGTTCGACCAGATCATGTTCGGCACCATCCGCCAGGCCGCCGACATGGGCGCGGCCGCCGTGGGCGCGACCGTCTACTTCGGATCGGCGGAGTCGGGGCGCCAGATCGTCGAGGTGGCGAAGGCATTTGCCGAGGCGCACAGCCTGGGCCTCGCCACCATCCTGTGGTGCTACACCCGCAACCCGGCCTTCAAGAAGGACAAGGACTACCATACGTCGGCCGATCTCTCGGGCCAGGCGAATCACCTGGGCGTCACAATCCAGGCGGACATCATCAAGCAGAAGTTGCCGACCAACAACGGCGGCTACAAGGCGCTGTCGTCCAAGGAAAACCCCTACGGCAAGACCGATGACCGCATCTACAACGACCTGGCCACCGATCACCCGATCGATCTGACGCGCTACCAGGTGCTGAACTGCTTCATGGGCCGCGCCGGCCTCATCAACAGCGGCGGCGAATCCAAGGGCGCCAGCGACACGGCCGACGCGGTCAAGACCGCCGTCATCAACAAGCGCGCGGGCGGCATGGGTCTCATCTCGGGCCGCAAGGCGTTCCAGCGTCCGATGAAGGAAGGCGCCGCCCTCCTGCAGACGATCCAGGACGTCTACCTGGACAAGACCGTCACCATCGCCTAATCGCGACGAGCAAGGAGCGCCACCTCGTTGTGGTGGCGGAAGAGGTGCTTGACGCGCACGAAGGGCCAGCGCAGCCGCTCGTGCGCGTCGCGAAGGATCTCGTACCCCCCCTTGCCCTTGAACTTCACGGTGGCGACGACGCGGCGGCACCAGCCGCGCGCCATCCAGCGCTCCACCAGCTCGATGGTGCGCGGAGGCTCGCAGATGACGTCGCAGAACAACCAGTCGACGGGCGCCGGTGGCTCGTACACGAAGGCGTTTGCCCGCACGAAAGTCAGCCCCGGGTGGCCGGAGGCCGGGGCCGCCAGGGGCGAGCGATCGACGGCGATGACGGACGCGCCGCGCTGGAGCGCCTTCCAGGCCCATCCTCCGGGAGAACCGCCAAGGTCGACGACGCGCTCACCGGCGGCCGGGGCGGTGCCCAACCAGGCCAGCCCCTCTTCCAGCTTGCCGTAGGCGCGGGACGGCGCCGCGCGATCCTCGGCGACAGGCGCGACGCCGGCGGGCCAGGGCGCGAGATCGAAGCCGCCGTGAGCAAGCGGGCGCGGCCGCGCGTAAGAGACCAGCACGGACGTGCGCGCGACGACGGCGAGTTGCAACAGCGTCGGCGCCGTTTCGCTCGGCCGCCGACGCAAAAGGGCGAGCACGGCCTCGCCCAAGGGGCGCGTGCGGCCCACCAGGCTGCGGTAAGCCTCCCGATCCGGCACGAAGGAGTGCATCGCGAACGGGCCGTCCCCCATTTCCCTTTCCATTTCCATTGCGATGACGGCGGCAATTCCCTTCGCCAGCGCCTCCACCGAATCCCCCTTCACCAGCGTCGCCCCCGGCAGCTGCTGTCGCGCGAAAACCGGATCGACGATGACCGCGCTCGTGGCCCTGGTGACCACCCCGGGCCAGCGCGGGCCCGGAGAACCCGGCAACTCGGAGGCGAGTGCCGCCTCGAATCCGGGGGTCGTGACGAAGGCGTCGAAGCGGGTCAGGGCTGCCGCACGGACAGACGGTAGGGCCGCGTGAAGTGATCCGGCACCGTCGTCCCCTTCCCTTCGGCGGGTGGCCGTGTGAAGACCGTGACCCTGATGAGGTGCATGCCCGTGCTGGTGGTCGCCTTCGTCAAGGTCAGCGACGCCCCGGCGGTGGTGCTGTACTTGTTGTCCAGTTCGGCGCCGGACGGATCGAAGAGATACACCCAGGGCGAGATGTCCGTGGGCACGTCCTCGAGCTTGATGGTCACCGAGCCGGGGGTCAGCGACACGGCGTACCAGTCGTCGTAGGCGCTGTCTTTCAACGCATCGCCCGAAACGAAGCCAGCGAACAGGAACCCGGTGACCGTCGACGCGGCAAGGAGCGCCTTGGCTGTCATCCTGGTGTCATTCGGCTCGAACGCATCGCTGACCCGGGTGTAGGTCGCCGTCACCTTGTAGGCGTAGGGGCGATCGAAGGACGAGAAATCATGCAGGTCGAGACGGTATTTCTGCCCCCGGGCGACCGCGAAGAAAGCGTTGAGGCTCTGCCCGGCGTTGGAGGCGTAGTAGTAGCCGATCTCCCCGTTGTCACTGGCGGCGAACACACGGAGTGCGATGTAACCCCGCCCCACTTCCGTCACCGCGACCTGGACGAACCCCCCGGCGGCGTCGTCGGGGACGGGAAATTCGAAGAAGTCGTGATCCGTCTGCGCGGCGATGCAGCCCTGCACGCTGCCGCCCAGCAGGTACGGTGTCGCTCGATCACGCGAGTCGTTCGGCTCCGGATCGACGAAGCCGCAGGCGCCCGCCGCCACTTCCGAACCCGCCTCGGCCGGGGCAGCGCCGTCGCGGGGCGCGGCCGGACTGGCGCCGCCACCGCACGAAGCCGCCGCGGCGACGGCGGCGGCGAGGGCCAGGCGCTTCATGCGCGGCAGTCTACTCAAGAGCGGCCGAGATGCGCGCGGTATTCTGACGAGATCAGGAACATGGCGACCTCGCGCACGCGTGCCGGGAGCGGCTCGTCGGCCCTGATGGTCCCGTCGGCGATGATGTGAAGCGCCGCCAGCGGATCGCCGCAAGCCATCACGCCCACGCGATCGGCAGTCAAGGAGCATCCTTCGAGGTAACTATCCAGGGACGGCCGATCGGCCAGCGCCTCCTTGAGGTCCTGGAGAAGCTCCGTACGCGCCTCTCCCGCGGGCACCGCTTTGATGGCCTCGGCGCGTGCACCTTCCGCCGCGATGGCCTGCAGCAGATCCCACAATTTATCCCCCAGCGCCCGGGCCAACCAGGTACCGGTGCGCGCATCGTCGAGGGCGCGGGCGACACGGAAAGAAAGCTCCGCGGGCGCCGCCGTGCCCAGGCGACCGCCGGCGATGAGGGTGATCGGCGCCGTGCCCACGACCTCGACCTCGACGCCGCTGCCGCCGCCGGCCACCTGGACCGGGGGCGCGTCCAGCCTTGCGCGCAGTTCTTCGACCATCGCCACCACAGGTCGCGGTGCCTCGGCCGCGCCAGGTTGCCGAGACATGGCGCCCGGGGATCCGGCCAGAGGTGCCGAGAGGGCGCGCAGCGCCCGGCGCAACGGCCCACGGCAGGCCCGGTGATCCACGGCGCCCGCCGACCAGGCCGACGAGCGAGGCTTGACGGCGCCGAGCTCCTCGATGCGCCGATCGAGCGGGATGCGCGGATCGAAGAAGCGGACCAGTGCGTAGGCGCCGAACGCGGTGGGCACTCGATCCACCCGCTCGGCGACGCGCGCCAGCGCCAGCAACAGCCCGACGGAGCTCGGTCGCTCCGTGGCCTGGGCCATCAGCGCATCGGCCAGCGCGCGATCGAACGCGCCCGGGATCGCCTCGAACAGCATGTCGAGGGCGGGATCCAGGTTCTCCGGCCCGCGCCGCCCCAGCGCCTGCGCCAGCTCGCCCAGCCGGGTCGCCACCTGGTTCGCGTCCATGGACGCCGGATCCAGCGACGAGCGCGCCAGCTGTGTGTCACCGTCGCATGCTGCCACCAGGCTGATCACCAGCCCCACCCCCGACTCCCCCAAGGAAGCCGCGGACTGCGTCTTGCTCAGCTCGGCGCCGATCTCACCCACGTTCCGCAGATCGCCCGCCGCCCAGTAGTACTCGGCGAGGCGCAGCAGCGTCGGCACGTACGTCGGATCGAGATCCGACGACCGCAAGTAGGCATCGTTGGCGGCAGCGGCATCTCCGACGCCGACACGCAGGATCTCGCCCTGCCGGAACAGGGCCTCGGCCCGACGGGTGGAGTCCTTGCACACGCGCGCGAGACGCTCGCAGACGTCCGCCGCCTCCCTGTGCAGGCCGAGGCGCTCATAGACGGCAACCAGGGACTCGAGCGCGCCCTCGCGATCGGGTGACTCCGAAAGCACCGCCTCGAGGCTCGAGCGCGCACCCGGATAATCCTGCAGCTGGAAACGGATCTCGCCCAGCCGCTGGCGGACGTCTCGACTACGTTCGACGGCATCCGTCGGGAGCAAGGCCAGTACCTCGTCCAGACGCCGCGCCGCCTCTGGCAGTTCCCCCCGGTAGACGGCGATCTGTGCCAGCGCCTCTCGGGCTTCCAGCTGGGCTGGATCGAGATCGGCTGCCTCGCGGTAGGCCGCCTCGGCCTCCTGCTCGTCGCCGAACATCTCGGCCAGCGTCGCCCGCCGGAACGCCAGCAGCGACGGCGTGATCGCCTGGTCGGCATCGGGCGCCGACGCCAGGCGGGCGTAGACCCGCCGCGCCTCCTCCCAGTCCTGGTTGCGAAAAGCGATCTCGGCTCGCAGCGCCAGCGCCTCAGCGTGATCGGCGACCAGCGCCAGCGCCTCGTCCAGATCGCCGATGGCGGCATCGATCTCCTTGCGCTGCACGAGCACGCGGGCCCTCCCCAGCAACTGCCGGGCGCGTGTGCGGCTGTCGGCATCCAGCGCCAGCGCGCGTTCGTACTCGTCGAGCGCTCGGTCGAAGTTGGCCTCTCGCTCGGCCGTCTCGGCCAGCACGAGGTGGATGCGCGCCCGGATCTCGTCACCCAGGCGCACGCCCCGCGCCAGCAATGCCTGCCAGGCGGCGATCGCCTCGGCCTGGGCTCCCGTCCGCTCGGCGATCTCCGCGCGCAACGAGAGGCCTTCCGGGGACAGCGCCTCCAGTGGCACACCCTCGAGGATGCTCCAGGCGGCGCGCGCGCCGTCATGGGCGGCGAGCCGCCGGCGCGCCCCCTCGACGAGGACCCGGGCGGCCGCGGCTGCATCCGCCTCGATCCCGGCTCGCCGCTTCAGTAACACGCCGGCCTCGTCGAAGGCGCCGCGTCTCACCAGCAACAGATCGAGGGCGTCGTAGGCGGCCGCCGCCTGGGGCGCATGCCCCAGGACCATGCCCAGCACCGCCTCTGCCCGGTCCGGTGCGTTCGCCTCGCGCCACGTCTCGGCCAGATCCAGGCCGATCCGCTCTGCGTCCAGCCCGACGGTATTCCCCTCCTCGACGATCTGCCAGAGGCGCTCGAGGAACGGCAGCCGTCCGGGCCCTCGCATCAGGTGCGCGACGCGGGTGAGCAACTCGATGTCGTGCGGTTGATCTTCGAGCAGGGGCCGCAGGATCGAAGCCGCCTCCTCGCCCCGACCGTCATCCTCCAGCAGCCCCGCCCGCGCGCGCACGATCTCCCGCCGAGCCTCCGGATCCGAAGTGGCCTCCTCGCGGCGGGCCAGCACGGCCAGCAGCAGCTCGGGCCGACCGAAAACCTCGGGTGTCGCCAGCAGCACCGGCACCGGCGCGCCGGCCTGGGGTTCGTGGGCCAGCGCCCGCTCCAGGTGAGTGCGCGCCTGCGCGCTCTTGCCCTCCGCGTGAGCGACGCTCGCCAGCCGCAGATGGGCCTCGGCCAGGGCCACGGCAGGCGCGCTCTCGACGTCCGGCTCGACGAGCCGGCGGTACAGGATCAGGCTCTCCGCATGCTGTCCCGCCTCCCACAGGTGAGCCGCGCGGGCCGCCAGCGCCTCGGGGTCCTTCGGGTCCAGCGCCAGGATGCGCCCGTACACCTCCAGCGCCTCGTCCCGCTTGCCAAGTGCGCGTAGCAAGACCACCGCCAGCCGGTGCATGAGCGGCTTCTGCTGCCCGGGGCGCGCACCCTGGATCCGCCGCGCCACCACCTCGGCGACGCGCTCGAAGTCCTCCATCTCTGCGGCCAGCGCCTCCAGCTTGTCGAAGGCCGACATGTTCTGCGGATCCAGGTTCACCGCGCGTTCCAGGAGCGCGCGGGCATCGGCGACCAGCCCCAGGCGGTCGCGGAACAGCGCCGCGGCCGCGGCGAGATGCGCCGAGCGATCCTTGTCCTCCTCGCCGGTGCGCAGATCGTCGGCCCAGGCGACCAGGGACTGCGCCGCCGCCACCGCGTCGCCCCGTCGCGCCGCGATCTCCACGAAGCGACGCCAGGCTGCGACGGCAACCGTACCGGAGGCATTTCCCTCGAGGCACACGCGCAGCCAGGCCAGCGCCGCCTCGTCGTTGCCCTGACGCTCACGCAGGCTGGCCAGGCGCCGCGCCAGCTCGGGCCGCAGCGGATCGTCGAAGCTCGACGGCTGCGTCAGCAGCGCCTCGAGCGCATCGGCCGCCATCCCCGACCGCACGGGTTCGTCCAGTTCGCCAACCAGCTCGGTCAGCTCCATGGCCGCCTGGTTG
Organism: Myxococcales bacterium; assembly: GCA_031423255.1. Classification (GTDB taxonomy): domain Bacteria; phylum Myxococcota_A; class Polyangia; order Fen-1088; family Fen-1088; genus JANPFD01. The sequence goes on from JANPFD010000197.1 coordinate 31,038, forward strand.
CGCTCGGGACTCGATCCCACGACCAGCGCGCGCAGCGCCTCTGCGCGTGCGTCGACGTCTCCCGTTTTTCGCGCCCAGTCGCGCAACCGCTCGAGGAGCGCCCGGTTGAGTTCGGGGTTCGGCGCATGCACCAGCGCACGGCGCAGGAACGGCTCCCACTCCACGCTCTCCGCTTGCCGATCGAGCAATGACCCGAGCTCGTCGAGCAGCACGAGGTCCGACGGCGTCTCGGCCAGCGCCTGCTCGATGAGCAGCCGCGCCGCCACCGGTTCGCTGAGCGCCCCGGCGTACAGCTTCGCGAGCTGACGCAACAGGGGCCGCCGCTCCTCGGGACGGTCGGTGCGGGCGATCGCCCCTTCCAGGAGCCGCGCCGCCTCCTGCAGCCGGCCGATGCGCGTCGAGATCTCCGCCGCCCGCCGCAACGGCTCCGAGGCCGTCGGATCCAGGGTGGCCGCCTCGTGCAACCGCGCCAGCGCGGCGTCGTCGCGTCCCGCGGCCTCGTCCAGCGTCGCCAGCGCCAGATCGACGCGCGCCTGCCCGACCCGATCGCCGCGCCCGGCGTAGAGCGCGTTGGCCTGGGCCAGCGACGTCCGCGCCCCGTCCCAGTCCTTCGAGGCGGCGCGCGCCCGTCCCAGTCCCTCCCAGCCCGCCGGCTCGTGCTGAGCCAGCCGCACCGCCTGCTCGAAGCGATCGCGCGCCCGCGGCGGATCCTTGAGGCGATCGAGGTAAATGCGGCCCGCGCGCGCGTGCGCCACCGACTTCTCCGCCGGATCGGGCTCCTCGGCCGCCTGGCTCACCAAGAGCCGGACGAGGTCGGACCAGCGCGCGTCACCGGCGAGCCGCATACCCAGCGCGCGCGCCGCGCCTCGATGGCCTGGCAGCACCGCTCGCGCCCGCTCCAGCAACACCAGCGCTTCCGCGGGCCGGGAAGTGCCACGTTCGCGGGCCGCCGCCACCAGCGCCCAGGCGCGATCCGAGGGATCCGTCTCGGTCGCGAGCCGCTCGTACAGCGCCGCGGCCTCGTCGCCGCGCCCGGCCTCGCTGGCAACCACCGCCCGCGCCAGCTGGGCGGCCACCAGATCGGGCCACCGTGCCTGTGCGGCCCGCGCCACCTCGTCGGCCTCCGCCAAGGTCTCCGTCGACGAGGTCAAGAGCGCCAGCAACCGCGCCGTCGCGAACCGATCTCCGACGGTCACCGGCGCGGCCCGCCGGTACGCGTCCACCGCCGCGGCCCAGTCGCCCCGCAGCAGAGCGGCCTCACCGGCCATGTTGCGGGTGCGTCCCTCCTCGTGCTCCAGCCATCCCTCGGGTCCAGCGGTGGCACCGGCCACCACGTCGGCTCCCACGAAGCGGACCGCCACGCGGCCCGCGGGGACGTGCGCCGCCGCCGGACGCAGCTCCCGACGTTCGGGTAGCCGCCACCCCGACGAGGCCAGGACGCCCAGGAGGCCCAGGTCGACGGCCTCGATCTCGAGATCGCCCGGCCCGACCAGTGCCAGCAGCGGCCGCTCCGCCTTGCCGTCGCGTTCCCGACCGCCCAGCGCCACGAACACCGCCGTGGCGATCATCGGCGCCGGCACAGGCACGAACCCGTAGGCGCGCACGTCGTAGGCCGTGACTCTCACCCGCCCCGAGGCCGCCGGCACCACCGCGGCGCGCGCGGTGAACCCCGCCTCGCGCCCGCCGAGACCGATACGCCCGTCGAACCGCACGATCCCGTCGCTGATCTGGAGTTGCAGCTCCCGGATGCCCATCTCCGCCAGACGCGAGGGCGGCAACAGCGACGCGATCTCGGTCGGGCCGGCCGACAACCCGATCTCACGCAGACGGCAGCGGCGGTTCTGGAACCGGCTCATCCCGCCCGAAAAATCGAACGGGAAGCGCAGGCCGGGGATCTCCATCTCCAGGCGATCCAGCCGGCCGAACGGTTCGAGCGGGCGGCGTTCGAGCACAAGCACCGCGCGGCCGTCGACGAAGTTCAGCGCGAACCCGAGGCCCGGGCCCGCGGCAACCGGGAGTTCATCGCGCTCAGCGTCCATCGTGGGCCGGGCGCTCGAGCCCGTACAACAACCGCCCCCTGCGTCCCCCGAAGTAAACCAGCAACACCCAGCTGAATGCGATCCCGACCACCAGGGTCATCACGCTCAGCACCGCCGTCAGGTTGTTGGCCAGCTCCACCAGTTCGTCGACGGTCGGCGGCGCGGCCACCCCTCGTTGATTCGCCAGGCTCACCAGCATGGGCGCGGCCGCGATGAACCCTTTGCGCACGACCACGTACAGGAAGACGGCGTCTGCCAGATGGTAGGCGATCCCGGCCCAGGCCGTGAACAGCACCGCCCAGCGCCCGCGCGGATCCGATGCCCAGACAGTCGCCACCGCGAACAGCAGCAGCAGCGCCATCACCAACTTCGAGGCCACGTTCGCCCGCACCGCAACTGGGTTGCTCTGGTCCAGCACCAGGCTGACGGCGCGCAGATCACCTGCCAGCGACCCCTCGACGCCGGTGATCACCTCGGGAACTCGGCTGGCCGCGCTGAGCGTCCTCATGGTGGTCAGCCCACCCATCAGCAGGTGGCCGCCGAACACCATCATGGCCATGGCCAGAACCACCACCCAGGTCGGCCGCTGGACCGGCTTGGTCGTCTTCTTCTGCCGAGCCCAGTCCGGCAGCTCGTTCTCGTCACCAGGGCGCGAGGGCGAGTGCGGCTGCCCCATCGCCGCCTAGAACCGCATCTGCGGCGTGCAGGGCTCGTACGCGACCGCCCCTTCGGGGCCTGCCTCGTACCGCAGAAGCTCGCGATTCACCGAGATCTTCTTCTCCTGCTTGGTCTCGACGCACGTCCGTTGCGTCCACTCCTCGACCACTTCCTCACCCTTGACCATCGTGGCGTCGTGCAGCAGTTCCATCCTCCGCTTGTCGAAATCGGCCAGGTCGGGCTGCTTGCGCTCCTTGAGCTTGACGATGACGTAGCTGCCCGCCACCTCGTAGGGACCGCCGAACGGAGCCTCGGTCTTCAAGTCGAAGACCGCTTTCGTCAGCTCGGCCGAGTTTCCGATCCCTTCGACGATCGTGCCCCGCTTCATGAAAAGGCCGGTCTCCTCGGCCTGCGGGGTGTCCGACGCGGTGTTCATGACCATCTTCAGTGGGCCCTGGGTCTCGACCTTCGGGTCTTGTTTCTTGTCCGCCGGCGCCGGAAACAGATCCTTGAGCGACTTGCCTGACGTCTTCGTCGCCATGGCCAGCGCCGCCTCGGCGTCGGCCTTCGCCTTCGCCTTCGCGCGCTCCTGCCGCAACTGATCCTCGGCCAGCTCCCCCTTCACCTGATCGAAAGGGATGTCGCCCTCCCGCGTCCCGTCGGGCTGCACCAGGTACCAGCCGTCGCCACCCTTGAGGAGCGGCCCTACCAACTCCTTGTCCTTCGCCTCCCACACCTTGGTCTCGATCTCGGTGCCCAGCGTGGTCGCGCCCTGCCGCTTCCAGCCGATGTCGCCACCGCGCGCTTTGCTCTGCGCGTCCTCGGAAGCCGCCTTGGCCACGGCGGCAAACGCCTCGCCCTTGCGGATGCGCGCCGCCAATGCCTCGGCCTTCTTCTTCGCGGCCTCGACCGCCTCGGGCGACGCGGCGGCGTCCACCTTCACCATCAGCTGGCGCAGCTTCCGCTCCTTGGGCGCCTTCTCGTACAGGAACTTCCGCGAGTCGTAGGTCTCTTTCAGCTTCTTCTCGTTCGCCTTGACGTAGGCCTCGACCTCGGCGGCCGTGGGCGCAACCTGCGCCTCGTAGCGCCGGGCCGGAAAGCGCACGTACTCGACATTCACCTGATTGCCGCGCTTGACGAAGTCCGTCTTGATCTCGTCGTCCGACACGTTGACGCTCGTGCGCAGCGTTTGCCGAACGCGCACCGCCATCAACTCACGCCGCTGCTGCTCGATGAAGGCGCGTGGCGACATGTTCAGCTGGAACTGCACGAAGCGCTTGAACAGCTCGTAGTCGAAGCGGCCGTCCTTCTGGACCACGGGGAGGGTCTGCTCGAAGCCCAGGCCGATGATCTTCGACTCGGCGAGGAGATCCTCGACCTCCTCGTCGCCCACCCGGAACCCCAGGCGCTCGCCCTCGCGCGCCAGGAGCTCGCGCTCGATGAGCTTGTCCATGATCGTCTCTTTGAGCCGCCTCTGACGCGCCGTCTCGTTCGAGTACTGGCTGCCCCCGACCAGCAGGTAGCCGTAGCGGAAGTCCTGGGTGGTGATCTCCCGGCCGTCGACCACCGCCGCACTCGAGCTGGCTGTGCTCGCCGGCTGGTCACATCCGCCTTGCGACTGTGGGCCGAAGTTGACGATGAAGACCGCAATCACGATGCCGAACAACACGTAGATGATCAGCGACTGCGACGAACGGCGCATCTGCTCGAGCATGGGGCGTGCGACACTAGCACGAACTTCCCCACCTGGCGCGACGCCCAACGTAATGGACCCGACATCTGCGACATTGGCGGAATCCGGTGCCCTGTGATAGTAGTGAGGGCTTCCTCGGGTCCTCAGAACCCGAGTTTTTTCGCAGGATTCCAACAACGAAATGCTCCTCGACTGGGTCTACGGACTCTTCTCGAACGACCTCGCCATCGACCTCGGGACGGCGAACACGCTGACGTTCGTTCGCGGCAAGGGGATCGTTGCCAACGAGCCCTCGGTCGTCGCCGTCCAGCGCACCGGCAACGGCACCAAGAAAGTGCTGGCCGTCGGCAAGGCGGCCAAGGAGATGCTCGGCCGCACGCCGGGCAACATCTCGGCCGTCCGCCCCATGAAGGACGGCGTCATCGCCGACTTCGAGGTGACCGAGGCGATGCTCCGCTACTTCATCACCCGCGTCCACAACCGGCAGACGCTGGTCAAGCCACGCATCATCATCGGCGTGCCCTCGGGCATCACCGAGGTCGAGAAGCGGGCCGTGCGTGACTCCGCGCTGGCCGCGGGCGCGCGCGAGGTCTATCTCATCGAAGAGCCAATGGCGGCGGCCATCGGCGCCGGCCTCCCCGTCACTGAACCGTCGGGGAACATGATCGTCGACATCGGCGGCGGCACCACGGAGGTGGCCGTCATCTCGCTGGCCGGCATCGTCGCTTCACGGTCGATCCGCACCGCGGGCGACAAGATGGACGAGGCGATCACCGCGTACATCAAGCGCAAGTACAACCTGCTGATCGGCGAGCGCACCGCCGAGAACATCAAGAAGCAGGTCGGCAACGCCTATCCGCCCGCCGAGGTGGAGAGGATGGACATCAAGGGGCGCGATCTCGTCGCCGGAATTCCGAAGACGCTGTCGATCAACAGCGACGAGATCCGTGAGGCGCTGGCCGAGCCCGTGGGTGCGATCGTCGAGGCGGTGAAGTCGGTCCTCGAGCGCACGCCGCCCGAGCTGGCGGCGGACATCGTCGACCGCGGCATCGTGCTGACGGGCGGCGGCGCGTTGCTGCGCAACCTGGACGTGCTCCTGCGCGAGGAAACCGGCCTGCCGGTGATGGTCGCGGACCAGCCCGAGTGTGCGGTGGTGCTCGGCACCGGACGCGCGCTCGACGAGATGAGCCTGCTGAAGGAAGTGGCGCTGCAGTAACCAGCCCGGCCGTGAACACGGCCTCGTGTGAGACGTATGACGGGGTCTCGAGAGAAGATTCGTGAGGCGGCGGTGGTGGCGGTGACCCTGGCGGTGTCGCTTTTCGTGCTGCGCTCGAGCGCGCGCAACCCGGGCGAGCTGTCCACGCTGGACCGGGGGATCCTGGCCATCATCAGCCCGGCGCAGTCGGCGCTGTCGACGATCGCCCGCAGCATCGGTGGGGTGGCCGGACGCTACGTCGATCTGGTGCACGTGCGCACGGAGAACGAGCAACTGCGCTCGGACAACAGCCGTCTGCTCGCCGAACTGGTCGAGGCGAAGCGCGCTGCCACCGAGAGCGTCCGCTACCAGCGGCTGCTCGGCCTGCGGGACGCGGTGTCGGCAGAGACCCTGGTGGCGCGGGTGATCGCCATCGACGCCTCGCCCTACTTCCGGGTGGCGCGAATCCTGCTCGACCGCGGCGAGGGCCTGGTGAAGCGCGGCATGCCGGTACTGACTCCCGAAGGCGTGGTCGGTCGGATCAACCGCGTCAACGGCAGCGACTCGGACATCCTGCTGTCCGTCGACCCGCGCTCGGCGATCGACGTCCTGCTCCCGCGCACAGGAGGCCGCGGCATCCTCAAGGGCAAGCCGGGCGAGAATGGCTACCGCGCCTCGATCGAGTATCTGGTCCATGGCGACCAGGCCAAGGACGGCGACGTGGTGGTGACGAGCGGTCTCGGCGGGTTCCCGCGCGACCTGCCCGTCGGCAAGGTCACCAAGGTGACCCGCAGCGCCGCTGGCCTCTACCAGGAGGTCGAGGTGGTACCCGACGTCGACTTCGCACGCCTGTCCGAGGTCCTGGTGGTGGTCGCCCCACCGCCCGCGCCCGATCCCGACGCGGGGAAGAAAACCCTGGCCCCTGCGCGCGGGATCGCCGCCTACCGTTGATGCGCTCCGCCGCCACCATCGTCCTGGCGCTCGCGTTGCTGCTGTTGCAGTCGACCGTACTCGAGCTGGCGCCGGTGCACATGGTGACCCCGTCGCTGGGATTGATCATCGCGCTGCACGTGGGATTGTCGGCGAAATGGACGCCGTCGTCGGCGGCGCTGGTCGCCTTTTGCACGGGTTACCTGTTCGACCTGGTGTCGGGAGCGCCGCGCGGGGTGCATGCGTTCGTGTTCGTGCTGATGTCGTTGTTCGCGCGCCTGCTGGCCACCCGGCTGGAGGTGCGCGGGATCGTGCTCAAGGCGGCGACCGCCTTCGTCGCCAGCCTGGTCGCGGCGCTGCTGACGGTCGTCGTACGCGCGCAGGTCAGCCACGAGGGCGGCTATGGCGGCCTGGGGCAAGCGCCGTTCGAGGCGCTGCTGACGGCGGTATTCGCGCCGCTGGTGCTGTGGCTCCTGGCGCGCGTCGACGGCAAGCTGGACCCGGCCCGGATGCGCGTCGGCCTGCAGCGACGGCGTTCGCGGGCCCTGGACGGCCTGCCGCGCTGACGATGGTGCAACCTTGGAGATAGCGGGGCAAGACGCAGAACTGCCGGAGATCCGGTCTCGTATCCGCTTCTTCGCCGCCTTCATCGTGCTGGCGTTCATCGCCCTCGCCGTGCGCCTCTTCTATCTGCAGATCGTCGAGGGCGACACCTACTACAGGATCACCTCGGACAGCGTGATCCGGACCGTCGTGCTCCCCGCCGTGCGAGGCGAGATCCGCGACCGCAAGGGACGCGTCCTGGCCACCACCCGCCCGTCGTACAACGCCTACGTGACGCCCGCCCAGCTCACGCCCGAGGCCTACGGGCGACTGCGGGCCGCTCTCGGGCCCGGCGCCGAGGACATCCCGACCTGGGATGCCCTGCAGGCGGCGGCGCGGAAGAACAAGGACAAGGCGCTGCTCGTCGCCGAGGACATCCCGCGGGACGCCATGGCCAGCCTCGAGACCGAACTGGACCTTGCTGGCATCAAGATCGTGCCCACGGCTCGCCGCCACTACCCGCAGGCCGTCGTGGGCGCACACGCGCTGGGTTACATGAACGAGGTGTCCGCCGACGAGGTGCGCGCCCGCAAGGAAGAAGGGTACCGATCGGGCGACGTCATCGGCCGCACCGGCCTCGAACGCCAGTGGGAGCCGTATCTACGCGGCGGCAAGGGCTTCGAGAAGATGGTGGTCGATCGCCGCGGTCTGCGCCGCACCGACCTGCGCATCGAGGATCTGATCGAGGGCCCCGCGCGCCAGGAGCCCACCCCCGGCAGCAACGTCATCCTGACGCTGGACGCCGAACTCCAGAAGATCGCCGAGCGCGCCCTGCGAAACACCCGCGCCGCCGCCGCCATCGTCCTCGAGGTGGACACCGGACGCATCCTGGCCATCGCATCGCGACCCACGTTCGATCCGAACATAATGTCCGGGCATCTCTCGCCCGACGCCGAGGCACGCATCCGCAGCGATCGGGCGCGCCCCTTCACCGACAAGGTGCTCGGCGAGACGTACAACCCGGGCTCGACCTTCAAGTCGATCTCGGCGCTGGCCGCTCTCGAGGAGAAGCTCGTCAGCCCCGAGGACCGGGTCAAATGCATCGGCTACGTGCAACTCGGCCGGCGGCGCTTCAAGTGCACGAAGAACCACGGCGTCGTCTCGCTCCACAACGCCGTCGTGCAGAGCTGCAACGTCTACTTCTACGAACTGGGCGCGCGGCCCGGCATGCTGAACCGCCTGGCGCGCTTCGCCTCCGAGTTCGGTCTGGGCGCACCCGCGGGCCTGGGCCTCAACGGCGAGCAGCCGGGCTTCGTCCCGACCGAGGAGTGGCACCGTGCTCAGGCCGCGCGCGATCCGAACGAGGGTGCCGTGGTGGGGCACGCGCTGAACACCGCCATCGGCGAGGGCGCCACACGGACCACTGTGCTGCAGATGGCCCTGCTCTACAGCACCATCGCCAACGGCGGCAAGCTGTGGCTGCCGCAGATCGTCGAGCGGATCGAATCGCCGGGCGCCCAGGTGGTCGAGGAGTTCGCGCCGCGCGCGCGCCGCGACGTCTCGGTCTCCGCCGATTCGTTCGCCATCCTGCGGCGGGCGCTGTACGGCGTGATGAACGACCCGAAGGGCACGGCCTGGAAGGCGCGCTCGTCGAAGATCGAGATCGCCGGCAAGACCGGCACGGCACAGGTCTACCGCGGCCCTCGCAAGCGCGGCGAAGATCCCCCCCTGCCCTACGAGCTCCTGGATCACGCCTGGTTCGCCGGCTTCGCACCGGCGGGCAAGCCCAAGATCGCCTTCGCCGTGCTGGTCGAGCACGGCGGTCACGGCGGCGACGTCGCGGCGCCACTGGCCGTGGAGATCGTCGAGGGCTACTTCGAGACCGTCGTCCCACCCGACGAGCGCCCTTCCCTCAAGGTGAGCCGGGGGCGCCCGTGAAACTGGTCTCCTGGCGCAAGCTCCGCTTCCGGTTCGACTGGACGCTGACCGTCGCCGTGGTCATCGTGGCGGCACTCGGGTTGCTCAACCTGTGGAGCGCCGTGCGCGAGCGGCAGTTCCATCTGTTCGCGCAGCAGCTGTCGTGGCTGGCGCTCGGCGCCCTCGGGTTCCTGGTCGTCGCCACTTTCGATTACCGCCTGATCGCCCGCCTCGGCTACCTGCTTTACGCCGGCGGAGTGCTGCTCCTGGTTGCCGTGCTGGCGATCGGCAAGGTCGTGGGGGGATCGCGCCGCTGGTTCGACCTGGGCCCCTTCCACCTGCAGCCCTCCGAGTTGATGAAGGTGCTGCTGGTGATCGCCATGGCCAAGTACATCAATGACAGCCCCGCGCTGCAGGGGCGCACGCTGCGCCACCTGCTGATCCCGCTGGCGCTGGCGGGCGCGCCGATCCTGCTCATCGCCGTGCAGCCCGACTTCAGCACGGCGCTGATCGTGGGCCTCATCTTCGTGACGGTGATGCTGACCGCGCGCCTCAAACTGAAGACCTTCGCCGGGATCGTCGCCCTGGCCGCCCTGGCAGCCGCGCCGCTGTGGGAGTACGGCCTGCGCGACTACCAGAAGAACCGCGTCCTCGCCTTCATCAACCCGACGCTGAACCCGGCCAGCGCCTGGCAGCCGCGCCAGGCGATGAACGCCGTCGGCTCGGGCCGCTTCATCGGCAAGGGGTTCCTCCAGGGCACCCAGATTCGATTGCGCGCCCTGCCCGCCCTGTGGACCGATTTCCCTTTCGCCGTATGGGCCGAGGAGTGGGGTTTTCTCGGCTGCCTGGTGGTGCTGGCGGCGTATGGGCTCCTCATCTACTGGATGTTGAAGATCGCCAGCGAGGCCCGCGATCGCTTCGGCACCTCGCTCTGCATCGGCTGCGCGGCCATGCTCTTCTGGCAAGCCGCCCTCAACATCGGCATGGTGGCTGGCCTGCTGCCGGTCATGGGCGTGACGTTGCCGCTGATCAGCTACGGCGGCAGCAGCGTCATGGCGGTGATGATCGCGCTGGGGTTGGTGATGAACGTGTCGGTCAGGCGCTACGCGTACTGAGTGACCGCTGTGGGGGTGCGACCGCGGCTGCATCGGGGGGCTGGGACACATAGCCCCCCGGCGCGCCGCTCTTCCCCAATTCAATACATGGCCCCTTTGATGCGGTCTATTGGATGGAGGCAGAGCGGCGCGCAGGGTGTTCTTGTGTCCCGGGGCGCCGGACGGCCGGAGCCGCTCCTCGCCGTCTTCGGCGAGGATGCCAGGCGAGGAACGAGGGAGCCAGGCTCCGAAGGAGCCGTGAGCGACCGGTCGGCGCCACGGGACACAAGAATACCCGTCGCAGCCGCGGTCGCACCCCTACAACGGTAACTACGTGAGATTCGGAAGCGCGCCCGTGCAAAAACGCCGGTCGCCAAACGTGTCCATTCCCACCCCGAAGGCCCGCCCCAGCGACACCCACAGGTTGTTCAGCGGCAGGTTGTTGTAGGTGATGAAACGGCCGAGGCGCAGCCCGCCGACGGGACCGCCGGCGAGAAGGATCGGGATGTTGTTCTGCGTGTGCGAGTTGCCGACGCCGATCTCGTTTGCCCAGACCACCAGGGTGTTGTCGAGGACCGTCTTGCCGGGGCCCTCGGGGTACTTCGCCAGCTCGTCCAGGAGCGTCTTCACCTGGGTGGCGTACCAGGTGTTGATCTTCAGCAGCTGATCCTGCGCCACCGCGTTGCCGTCGGGTTCGTGCGAGATGTTGTGGTGGGCGGTGTTGATCCCGAGCCAGGGGAAGTTCTGCGCGCTCTGCGACGAGTTGTACAGCACGGTGGCCACCCGGGTGATGTCGCAGGCGAACGCCGCCGCGAGGAGTCGCATCTGATACTGGGACATCGTGGGGTAGGTGGTGCTCGACTTCGGGTTCAGCCGGGCCGTCTCCAGCGTCGGCGCGTTGCACCCGGCGGCGTTCGGCCGCAGCGCCGCCTCGATCGAGCGGATGGCACCCGTGTGGGATTGCAGCCGTTCCCGGTCATCGGTCCCCAGCTTCCCCATCAGCCGGTTGATGTCCTTCAGCGAATTATCGAGCACGCTCTTGCGCTGGGCGATGATCTTCATCTGCTGCGCCGGCGTCCCCGCCAGCGAGCCGAACAGTTGATCGAACACGTTGTACGGGTCGTCGTTTGGCACGAGCGGCTGGTTCGGTCCCGCGTAGGACAGCCGTGCCCGCACCGGCGTCTCGGGAATCAGCACCCGCACCCCGAGCTGCAACGAGGCCATCCGGGTGCCCGTGGCGATGGCATTGGCGATCGACTGATCGATCGAGATGTGGCTGGCGTAGCCCGACGGGCGCCCGCCTCCATCGAGCAGCGTCCCCGTCAGGAGCGGCGCACCGGTGAGCAGGTGGCCGATCCCTTGCGTGTGGCCGTTGCCCGGTCCCGTGCCCCGGCTTTTCATGGTGAGCCCCTTGAGGACCGCCATCTTCGGCTTGAAGGCGTCGAGCGGCTGCAGGATCGGGCCGAAAGTGAATCCGGTCTCTGTCCCGGTCGGGAAGAACGCCGAGGGGATGGTGCCGTTCGCCGTGAAGATGACGACCAGGCGCTTGGGCGCCACCTGTGCCTCGGCCCGCCCCGGGCGGAACAGAGGCAACGTCAGCGCCGCGCCCGAGCCCGCGATAAATGCGCGTCTATCCATCGTGCTACCTCCCCGTCCGTCGATACATGAAGGCGTCGGTCTGGCTGAGCGCGACGACGAGCTCGCGCATGCTGTGGCCGGTCTCGAAGCTCTGGTTGAGCAGCGCCACCGAGCAGCGGTCCTCATCCCCCTCGGGGCGGTCGAAAGCCAGGCGGAACCAGAAGGTCGATACGCACTGCCGCACCTGCTTGCTACCGCCAAGGCGCCGTGCCAGGTCCGGCACGCCGTCGAAGGTGCCGTTGAGATCATCCGTCTGGGTGATCGTTCCCCGCGAATCGACCTCGAAGCCCGCGTCCCGCGTCCGCCAGCGGCCGACCTGGTCGTAGTGCTCGAACCCGAATCCGATCGGCTCCATCAGCGCGTGGCAGGCAGCGGCGCACGGATTCGAGGCGTGCTCCTCCCACCGCTGGCGTGTCGAGACGCCGGGCCTCACCTCGGGCGGCTTGATCTCCACCCCGGGCGGCGGTGCTGGCGGATCGGGGATCACGTTGCACAGCAGCCGCTCGCGGACGAACTTGCCGCGGAACACCGGGTGCGTCTGGTTCGGCTCGGACAGAAGCGACATCAACGACGGCTGCGTCAGCAGGCCCGCGCGCTGCGCCGGATTCAGGTCGATCTTCTGGAAGTCGGTCCCGGTGACCGGCGTGTTGGCGTAAACCATCCGCGCCAGCGTGGCGTTCGCGAAGGTGACCGGCGCCGTCAGGATCGTCTCCAGCTTGCCGTCGCCTTCCCAGGTGACGTGGTCGAGGAACCGGCGCGTCTCCATGCCCATCTGGTTCAGCACGTCGGTGGTGAAGCCCCCCACGGTCTTGGTCGCATCATGCAGGCCGTCCAGCCCCAGCCAGCGCCAGTAAGAGTCGCCCATCGCGTCCCGCGCCCGCTGCGCCTGCTTCGGGTCCGCCAGCAACCGCCGGGCCTGCGCCAGCACGTTCTTGCGATCCCCGAGCGCGCCCGCAGCCGCCGCCGCGAATAGCCCCTCGTCGGGCATCGAGCGCGTGAACAGGTAGGCGAGGCGGTCGGCCACTTCGTAGGACGTCAGCTTGGCGAAGGGCGTGCCGGGCATCGGCTGGCCGACGTAGATGTGGTACAGGAAGTTCGGCGAGATCAGCATCGCCTGGACGACCAGGCTGATCGTCTCGGGAAACGTGGCCGCGAGGCGATTCTCGCTGAACAGGCCGAGCAACTGCGTCACCTCGTCGGCCTCCAGCGGCCGCCGGTAGGCGCGTTGCCCGAAGCGTCGGATGAACTGCTCGGTGCAGGGACGCTCGCCGCCGGCCGGGTCGCAGCCGAGCAGCTGGTTGAGGTTCGCAGCGACCGCGGTGTTGGCCATCTTCTCGGCCGCCGCCATGTAGCGCTGCAGGTGCAGCATCCCGATCTGGGTGACGGCCGCTGCGCCCTGATCATCGGGGAACGAGTCCGCCGGGTGCGTCGTGTCGCCGAGAAGATCGGCGACGGTGTTGTTGTACTCGACCTGGTAGAGTGCGCGAATCGGCGTGAAGCCGACGTTGAGGCCGTCGCACTTGAACCCGACCGGCACCGGATCGCCGCCCGTCCCGCCAGCACCCACCCCGCCGCCGCCGCTGCCCGCCACCACGCCACCGCCACCGCCTTCACCCGGGTCCGATCCCGGTCCCCCCATCACGTCCCCCATGCAGCCCGCCGCCAGCAGCCACAACCAGAGCGCGTGTTTCCTGGCCATGCCCCTGACGGTTGCAACGGCCGTTCCATCGAAAGATAGAGGCGGCGCCTGGAATACCGCGACCGTCTGCGGTCCGCCACACCGCACCCGGTGCGGTCCGCACCGTCACACGATCTGGGAGATGACTTTTCCGTGCACCAGCGTCAGGCGCTCCTTGCGCCCGAGGTGGAGGTACGAAAGCTTGTCCTGCTCGAGGCCCAGCTGGTTCAGCATCGTGGTGTGCACGTCGCGGAAGTGGTACGGGTCCTTGACCGCGCGCAGGCCGATGTCGTCCGTCGCGCCCACGACCTGCCCACCCTTGATGCCTCCGCCGGCCATCCACATCGAGAAGCCGAGGTTGTGGTGGTCGCGTCCCTTGCCCCCCTGGGCCTCGGGCGAGCGTCCGAACTCGCCGCCCCACAGCACCAGGGTCTCGTCCAGCATCCCCCGCTGCTTGAGATCCTTGAGCAGCCCCGCCACGGGAAGGTCGGTCTGCGCCGCCATCCGCAGGTGGTTCTCCTCGATGTCCGTGTGCGCGTCCCACTGCAGGTTGCCCGGACCGCCGCCCGACACCACGCAGGTGAAGCGCACGCCCTTCTCGATCATCCGGCGCGCCAGCAGGCAGCGCCGCCCGTACTCGTGCGTCGGCTCCTTGCCGATGCCGTACATGTCCAGCGTCGCCTGCGACTCGCTCTTGAGATCGAACACCGCGGGAGCCTCGGTCTGCATCTTGAACGCCAGATCATAGGACGAGATGCGCGCCTCGAACTCCTCGTCGCCCGGTGTCAGGTTCGCCTGGTTCAGCTTGCGCACCAGGTCCACCGTCTTGCGCCGGCGATCCAGCGGCACACCCGGCGGCAGGTCCAGGTTCAGCACCGGCTTCGAGCCCGGGCGCATCGTCGTCGGCTGGTACACCGCCGGCAGAAAGCCGTGCATGTACATCGGCTGGCCGCCCTCGAGCGCGCCGTCGGGATCGGGCATCACCACGTACGACGGCAGCGACTCGCTCTCGCTCCCGAGCCCGTAGGTGATCCACGATCCCATGCTGGGGAAGCCCGGCGTCACCCGGCCGGTGAACAGCTCGTACTGCGCCGCCGAGTGAACCACCATGTCGCCGTAGCAAGAACGGAGCACCGCGATGTCGTCGATGCAGGTGGCGATGTTCGGGAACAGATCCGATACCTCGATCCCGCTCTTGCCGTACTTCTTGAAGGTGCGCCTGCAGCCGTAGAGGCGCGCTTCTTTCTCGATGAACTGGTACTTGGCGTCGCCGAACTCCTTCGGCCGCGCCTGTCCATGCAGCTTGTTGAGCAGCGGCTTCGGATCGAACGTCTCGATGTGGCTGGGGCCGCCCGCCATGAACAGGAAGATCACAGACTTGGCCTTGGCCGCCTTGTGCGGTGCCCGCGCCGCCAGCGGATTGCTGGCCGCCCGCGCCTGTTCGGCCGCCAGCATGTGCGTCAGCGCCAGGCCGCCGAAGCCACAGAAGGCGTCGCTGATGAACTCGCGCCGGTTGCGCGTAGGACGGACATGCTCAATTGACATAGAGAAACCCGTTGAGGTTGAACATCGCCAGCGCCAGCTCGTCGAGCGGCTGGGTCTTCAAGAAAGCCAGCGCCTCCCGCTTCTCCACCGCGTTCGGCGCGCGTCCGGTGGTCAGGTGATAGGCACGCTCCACCTGGGTTGCCGGCGTGCGCGCCTCGCGCTTCAGGCGCAAGGCGAACGCCCGTGCCAGATCGTTGGCGATCGTGCCGTTCAGCAACTCCAGCGCCTGGGGCGCGTGGGTGCTGCTCTGGCGCGCACCGCAGCTCGACTGCGCCCCCGGCTGGTCGAACACCTCCATGAACGGCAGACGCAGGTTGCGCTTGGCGAACAGATACACCGACCGCCGCCGGTGCTCGGTCGGGTCCTTGGTCACCTGCCACTGCGTCGGCTTGTACAGCTGCACGACCAGCTCCTTCTCGACGGGCAGCATGACGCCGGGACCGCCTCTCTTGTCGTTGAGTTGCCCCGAGGCCTTCAACATGGCGTCCCGGATCTCCTCGGCCGCCAGCCGACGCCGAGAGAACTTCCAGAGCAGGTTGTTCTCGGGATCTTTGTCCCTGGCCACCTTGTCCAGCGGCGATCGGGACGCCTGCTGGTAGACCGCCGACATCAGGATCATCTTGTGCAGCGGCTTGAGCCGCCAGCCGCCGGCGACCAGCCGTCCGGCCAGGTAGTCGAGCAGCTCGGGGTGACTCGGCCGCGTCCCGTTGGCTCCGAAGTCATTGGCCGTGGTGACCAGGCCGCGCCCGAAGTGGTACTGCCACATCCGGTTGGCCATCACCCGTGCCGTCAGCGGGTGGCGCTTGTCCACGAGCCAGTGTGCCAGCGCCGCACGCGGGTTCGGCGTGCCCGGCGGCAACGGCTGCGCCTTGTCCCGGAAGTCCAGCACCACCGGCGGATTCATCGGCACCTGCTGCAACTTCTTCTCGGGATCGCCGCGCTTGAGAACGTGGATCGGCGTCTCCTCGCCGTCCATCACCGTGGCGATGAGCGGTGGTGCCGGGCGGACCTTCTTCTCGAGCTCGTGGATGCGCGCGCGAAGTTGCTCGGCGTCGGCACCCACCGCCCCCATGAGGTCCTTCTCCAGCTTGCCGAGGTCCTTCATCAGAGGCTCGACTTCCTTTTTCCAGGACACGTACTCGTCCTCACGCCCGGCCATCGGCGCGTCCTTGAACTGGGTCGCCGCCAGAAAAGCCTGCAGCTGGTAATAGTCCTTCTGCCTGATGGGATCGAACTTGTGGTCGTGGCAGCGCGCGCAGCCCATGGTCAGCCCCAGGAAGGCCGCGCCGATGACGTCCGTCCGCTCGGTCAAGACCTCGTTGCGGCTGGCGGCAATCTCCTGGTTGCCAGCGTTCCGCCGCACGACGCCGATCCGGTAGAAGCCACCGGCGATCCGCAGCCGCGCGTTGCCGGGGTCCGTCTCGTCCCCGGCGATCTGCTCGCTGACGAAGCGGTCGTACGGCGTGTCCTCGTTCAGCGCCTGGATCACGTAGTCGCGATAGCGCCAGACGTCGGGAACGGCGTTGTCGTACTCGAAGCCCTCGGTCTCGGCGTAGCGGACCACGTCCAGCCAGTGCGAGGCCCAGCGCTCGCCGTAGTTGGGGCTGGCCAGCAGCCGGTCGACCAGCTTCTCGTAGGCCTGCGGCGCGCGATCGCGCACGAACACCTCCACCTCTTCCGGTGTCGGCGGCAGGCCCCACAGATCGAAGGTGGCGCGCCGGATCAGATCGCGCTTGTCGGCAGTGGGCGCCGGCGACAGGCCCGAGGCGCGGAGCTTGGCCAGCACGAAGCCGTCGATCGGCGTGCGCGACCACGAGTCGCGCTCGAGCTCCGGTGGATCCAGCTTGGCGATCGGCTGGAAGGACCAGAACGCCCGCTCCTCGGCGCTGACCAGATTGTCCAGCGAGGCCGTGTTCGGGTCGGCCTTGGGTTCGGGCCAGATCGCCCCCTCGTCGACCCAGCGGCGCAGAAGCGCTACCTGCTCGGCCGTGAGCGGCTTGCCCTCGGCGGCAGGCGGCATCCGGTCCTCGGGATCGGCGGCCGTGATCCGCTCGACCAGCTGGCTCTCGCTGCCCTTGCCCGGGATGATCGCATCCGGCGAGCCGTCCAGCGCGTCGGACCGGTTATCCAGCCGCAGCCCACCCTTGCGCTTGGCGGGACCGTGGCACGCGATGCACCGGTCGGTGAGGATGGGTCGGATCTGCTTGTCGAAGTCGACGTTCTCGGCGCGGGACGGCGAGGCCCAGGCGACCAGCAGGCCACCCAGGGTCAATGCGATGCGGCAGCGAGATTCAAACGTTTGCATCGACACTCACAACCTTACCGGTGAGACATCGGATGTTGCGGCTGTTGCCAATACCGTTTCGAGGGATGAAACCGTTGAGTAAGGTGCGCACCTACACTCAGACCAGGTTCGGCAGGGCGCCCGAGCAGAACCGCGGATCGCCAAAGCTCTCCCTGGGAACGCCGAAAGCATTGCACAGCGAGACCAGCAGGTTGTTGTGCGACTGACCCTCGCCGCCGTACCGGACGTGGCGACCCATCCGGAAGCCTGCCCCGCCCCCCGCCATGACGAAAGGCAGGTTCAGCTTGCTGTGGGTGTTGCCGACGCCGAGTTCGTTGCACCAGACCACCAGCGTGCTGTCCAGCACCGAGCCATTCCCCTCGGGCAAGGCCGCCAGCCGGTCCAGCAGGTAGCGCATCTCGCCCGCGTACCAGCGGTTGATCGACACCAGCGTGTTCTGGACCTCGATGTTGCTGTCGGGCTCGTGCGACAGGCTGTGGTGACCACGCGTGCTGCCGAGCCACGTGAAGCTCTGGCCGCTCTGCGTCGACGAATAGAGCAGCGACACCACGCGGGTGACGTCGCAGGCGAGCGCCGTGGCGATGAGGTCCATCTGCAGCCGCGACACGTTCGGGTACTCGTCATTGGCCGTGACGTCGATGCGCGTCTTGCTGACCGGCGGCACGGCGCAGCGGTTGGCGCTGGGGGCGAGGTTCGATTCCACCTCGCGGATCGACTGCAGGTGCGATTCCAGCCGCCGCCGATCCTCGGCGCCGACCTCGGCCATCAGCCTCTGTATGTCGTGACGGGTCTTGTCCAGCACGCTCCGGCGCTGGCCGACCACCTTCGCCTGCTCCTGGGGCGTGCCGGCCAGGCCGCCGAACAGGCCGTCGAACACATCGTACGGGTCATCGTTGGGGACCAGCGGCTGGTTGGCGCCGCGGTAGGACAGGCGCGCCCTGACCGGCGTGGCCGGCACGATCACCCGCACCCCGAGCGGCAGCGAGTGCACGCGGGCGCCGACCGAGATGTGGTTCGCGATCTCCTGATCGACCGAGACGCCCCCCGCGTATCCCGACGGGCGTCCCATGCCGTCGACCAGCACGCCCGGGAGCAGCGGCGTTCCGGTCAGGAGGTGGCCGATTCCCTGGGTGTGGCCATTGCCCGGACCGGTGCCACGGCTCTGCATGTTGACACCCTCCAGCACCAGCAGGCGCCGACGGTGCGCCTCCAGCGGCTCGAGGATCGGCCCCAGCTTGAAGTCGGTCTCGCCGCCCGTGGGCCAGAACGCCGAAGGCACAGTGCCATTCGGCGTGAAGATCACCACCAGGCGCTTGGGGGTTTTCGGAATCGCCGCCATCAGGCGGTCCGGACGCAGCACGGGGAGGATCGTCGACAGCAGTGCGTTTCGCCGCGTGATGTTCATTGGTGCGACCTCCGGTACAGGAAGGCGTCCGTGCGGGTGAGCGCGACCAGGAGTTCGCGCATGTTGTGGCCCGAGGCGGCGAACGCCCCGTCGACGACCGCCAGCGAGCAAGCGTCCTCGGCCGACTCGATCCGGCCGAACGCCAGGCGGAACCACTGGCGCGCCACGCACGCGCGCACCTGCGTGCTCCGCGCCAGCTTCTGCGCCAGAGCAGGCGCGCCCTTGAACTCACCGTCGATGTCCACCGTCTGGACCAGCTCGCCGGCGTCGTCGACGGCGAACCCCTCGTCCTTGTCGCGCCAGCGGCCGATGGCGTCGTAGTGCTCGAAGCCGAAGCCGATCGGATCCATCAGCTTGTGGCAGCCGGCGCAACCGACCTCCAGCGTGTGGTCGGACCAGCGCTCGCGCGTGGGCACGCCCTTGCGGGGCTCGGGCGCCATCGTCATCACGTTCGCCGGCGGGTCGGGCAGCGGCTGGCACAGGAACGCCTCGCGGATGAAGCTGCCGCGCTGGACGGGCGAGGTCTGGTCGGCGAGGGAGTAGACCGCCAGGACGGCCGGCTGGGTCAGGATGCCGGCCCGCTGGGTCGGGTCGAGTTCCATCCGTTGCATGCCCTTGCCCTCGGTCTTCTTGCCGTAGATCGCCCTGGCGACCATGCCGTCGACGAAGGTGTACGGCGCGGTCAGCAGCGTCTCCAGCTTGCCGTCGCCTTCCCAGGTGACGTGATCGAGGAAAGCCCGCGTCTCCTCGCCCATCGCCCCACGCATGCGGCTCGAGTAGACGGGGTAGACGACGCCGTTCTTGTCGAGATCGTGCAGAGCGCCCAGGCCCAGCCAGCGCTCGTAGAGATCGGCGACGGCATCGCGCACGCTGGCCTTCCGATCCGCCACCGACAGCATCCGTCGAACCTGCGCCTCGATGTCGTCCGCGCTCTCCAGGTTCCCGGACTCGGCCGCCGCGAAGAGCGCCTCGTCCGGCATCGTTCGCCACAGCAGGTACGAAAGCCGCGAGGCCAGTTCGTGCCCCGTGAGATGCGCGACCGCCGCCCCTGGCGCTGTCCTGCCCTTCTCGATGTGGTACAGGAATTCCGGTGACACCAGCGCCGTGCGAATCACCGCCTCGACGCCGGCCGCAAAGCTTCCCGCGGCCGTGAAGATCGCCAGGAACTCGGCCACCTCGGCCTGGCCCACGGGCCGGCGGAACGCCCGCGAGACGAAATGCCGGACGAACGCCTCGGCGCATCCGTCGCTGTTCGCGGCACATGGAAGCAGTCGCGGCAAGCGCTGGGCGACGGCCTGTGCGGCCAGACGCTCGGCCGTCGTCATGTAGCGCTGCATGTGCACGGTCGTCACCTGCGAGACGGCGGCCGACCCCTGATCGGGCGGGAAGCGGTTCGCAGGCGCTGTGGTGTCGCCCAGCAGATCGCGGACGGTGTTGTTGTATTCCATCCGCGTCAGGGTCCGGATGGGCGTGGCTCCGACGCGGATGCCGCCACGGCAGGCGGCCAGCGTGGTGTGAACGTCGTCCGGCGGTTCCTTCACCTTCGACTCCGTACCGCCGACACTGGCCGTGGCCCGGCAACCGGCGGCCACCAGAGCTGCGAGCGCGATCTTCCGGATCATCGTTGCCGTTCGGAGTGCAATCGCCATTCCGATCGGAAGAGACCCTGTCGCCTGGAGTTTACGCCGTCGTCAAGGAGTTGACGCGGCGGCTGGCACCGCGGCACCGCGGTTCACCGTGCCGCAGCACCCGGCCCTCACGGCGCCGTGCAAGGCACGGGCTTCGTGTCCACCACCAGGTCGTCGATCCACACGTCGAGCGGCGCGTTCATCGGGTGGAAGCTCCACGCGCCGACGAAGAGCTGGCTCACGACAGGGCCGTACCAGGGCGACGTCGCCGGCGTCGGAGGGACACAGGCTCTGCCTTGATTGTCGACGGACAGGATCGGACTGGCGGCGCCGTCCTTGTACATGCGCAGCTTACGGGCGACCGAGTCCATCTCGAACGAGACGCACGCCCAGCCCGTGGGCATCGCCGTGGTGCTCCGGGACGAGCAGTCCTGATATCCCCCCGGTGCCGAGAGCCCGTAGACGAAGGAGTATGTGTTCACGCCCCTCGCGGGCAGCGAGCTCATGATGTACTGAGCTCGGATGCCGGACACCGGCGAGCCCGGCTCGGCAGGGCCATTCACGCCGAAGAACGTCCAGTGGACGCTGGTGCCGTTGGGGTTGATG
The DNA here is from genome assembly GCA_031423255.1 of Myxococcales bacterium. Lineage (GTDB taxonomy): Bacteria > Myxococcota_A > Polyangia > Fen-1088 > Fen-1088 > JANPFD01. The sequence goes on from JANPFD010000197.1 coordinate 51,911, forward strand.
TACATCATCATCCGCCCGTAGAGGTGGGTCGCCTTGGCGGTGAAAATCGGCCCACTGCCCGCGAAGAGCCTCCCGCCCGAGGTCACGGTGCTGTCCACGTGCACGTGCAGCGCTTTCGAACCGGACACCGTGTGCGTTCCGTCGAGGACCATCGTCGCGCCCGTCCTGAGGGTGGCCTGCCACGGCCCGAATCTCTGCCTGTCGGCGATCGTCGTGACCGTCGCGTAGTTGTCGAAGTTCTCGCAAAAGAGCGCCCCGGCGCAGTCGATGGGAGCCACGTCCGGAGCCACGCCCGGAGCCGTGTCGACGCCGGCATCCCGCGGAACGTTGCCGCCGGTTCCGCCTCTCGACCCGCCCGAGCCACCGACGCCGCCTGCCCCACCTGCGCCACCACCCGCACTGGACCCGGTGTCCTGCGGGTTCCCTCCATCGGTCGTGCCCGGGTCCTGGCCGTCGTCGTTCGAACCGGAAGAGCCCCCCTTGCAGCCGCCGAGAACGAACAAGCTGCAGATCAGGAACGCGCGCATATCCAATCCTTGCATCAGCGGACGGAATCCGCCAGCCCAGCTTGTAGCCCTGGCCGGGCCTTCGTCGAACCGAGGCTCCGCGGGCCATTCGCCGCAAGATCGCCACAGAGTTAAGATATCGACGGCGATGGGGGACGGCGACACGCTGATCGGCACGGTGATCCGGGACCGGTACCGGATCGTGCGGAAGCTGGGTGAAGGCGGGTTTGCGGAAACCTATTTGGCCGAGGACGGCACCTCGGGTGAGACCTGCGTCCTCAAGCGGCTGCTGTTCGAGCGCCTCGAGGAGATCAAGAGCCTGGAGATGTTCCGCCGTGAGGGGCAGGTGCTGCGCGCCCTCTCACACCCGCGCATCCCCCGGTTCATCGATGCTTTCGAGGGCGTCGAGGACGGGCGAGCCAACCTGTGCATCGTCCAGGCGTACGTGGAGGGCGAGAGCCTCGCGGCCCAGATCGTGGCGGGCAAGCGCTTCACCGAGGCCGAGGGTCTGCGGCTGTTGGCGGAGATCGCCGAGATCCTGGTCTACCTGCACGGCCTGGCGCCCCCGGTCTTCCACCGCGACATCAAGCCGGGGAACATCGTCACCGGACCGGACGGGCATTTTCATCTGATCGACTTCGGGGCCGTGCGCGATCACCTGAAGGACGACGCCCGCACCCACGGCGGCGGTTCGACCATCGTGGGCACCTTCGGTTACATGCCTCTCGAGCAGTTCGAGGGTCGGGTGGTCGCGGCAAGCGACCTCTACGCCCTGGGGGCGACGCTGCTCCACGCGCTGAGCGGTCGCCCGCCAGCCGAGTTCGAGAAGCGCGGTCTGGCGCTGCGGCTCGACGGCCAGGTGAACGTGTCGCGGCCGACGTTGCGCCTCCTGCGCAAGCTGCTGGATCCCGACTTCCGCAGGCGGCCTCGGACCGCCACGGCACTCCGGGCGGCCGTGCGCCGCCTGCAGGTCCCGCCAGCCCGGAGCCGTCTCATCGTCGCCGGCATCGGCGTGGCGGCAGCGGCTGCCGTCGCGCTCGTCGCCGCACGACCGACGACCTCGTCCCGCATTGCGCTCCAGGAGTCCCCCGTTCGGGCGCGCGTGGTGTGCAAGTACGCCCGTGACTCCGAAACGCCGCTTCACCGCGCCGCCCAAATCAACGATATGACCACCCTCCAGCGCCTGGTGGAATCAGGCTTCGACGTGAACGCCACCGCTGCCGAAGGGGTGACCGCCGTCCGGGTTGCGGCAGAGTCGCTCAATGGCAACGCGGTCAGGTATCTGCTCGATCATGGAGCGAAGGCCGACCCGTTGACGCTCGCGGTCCTCGGCGACACCAAGCAGCTCACCCAGTTGCTCGACGCGGGCGCCGATATCGAGACCCGCGGACCGATGTGCAAGACGCCGCTGATCATGGCCGCGATGAACAATTCGGCTCCGGTCGCGACGCTGCTCATCGCCAGAGGTGCCGATCTCGAGGCGCGCGATCAGTTCGGCAAGACGGCCCTGTCGTGGGCGACCAACCGCGGACACGCCACCATCGGCCTGCTGCTCGCCAAGGGCGCCGACGTCAACACCGTCGACGACCTGAACCAGACCCCTCTTTATTACGCGGCGACCGTGCCCGCCCTCGCGAAGGTGTTGCTCGACGCGGGCGCCGACGTGGACCGGGGTGGCCAGCAGGGATGGTCCCCGCTCATCGCGGCGTCGAGGCACGGGACCCTGGACTCCGTCCGACTGCTGCTGGCACGGGGCGCCACCGTCGACAAAGTGGACGTGCATGGCCTGCGGGCGGTTCACAGGGCAGCCATGGGCCGCCACAAGGCCGTCGCCGACGCTCTCATTGCCGCCGGCGCCGAGGTCGACGTGTTCGCTGCGGCGGCCCTCGGCAGACACGCGCAGGTCACCTCGTACCTGGGCCAAGGAGGCAGCCCGAATGCGACGGTCGGCTCGCAGCTCACCCTGCTGGTGGTGGCGGCGTCGGGCGGGGACGCGCGCGTGATCAAGCTACTGATCGACGCGGGCGCCGATGTGAACCTGGCCGGCGCCGACGGCCTGCCCCCCCTGCACGCCGCGGTGGCGCCCGGCAACCGTGCTGCCGTCGAGATCCTCGTCGCTCACAAGGCTGACATCAACCGACCTTCCAGCTTTTACGACTCGCTGACGCCGCTGGACCTGGCCGAGCGAGAAGGTCACATCGACCTCGCCAAATTTCTGCGTGAGCGAGGCGCGCTCCCCTCGACGGCGCCCAGCAGACCCTCGCGGGGCAGTCCCAAGGGAATGTCCGCCAAGGAACGGTCGGTGGCGATCGAGAACGCGCTCGATCTGCCGGCGTTGCACCGCTTGATCGAGGAGGGATTCCTCGAGAACCTGTACGAGTTGGAGCTGGGCGAGCGTGGTGTCTGGACCAGCGCCAGCGCCGCGGCGGCGTTCAAGGCCATGCTGGCGGACCAGACCTTCGCCCTCAACCAGACGTTGCGAATTCGAGGCGCCTGGTTCGACGACCGCCTGGCCCGGATCGTGGCCGCCCACCGTGGTCTGGCCGGGATTCAGGTGCTGAACCTGCGCGAGACCACCGTGACCGATGCCGGGCTGGTCGAGATCCTGCGCTCTCCCCAGATGGCGCGCCTATGGCAGCTCGGGATCCAGGACACTCCCGTCGGGGACCGGAGCCTGGCCACGCTCGCAGCCGAGGGGACCATGATCCATCTGCGCGATCTGGTCATCGCCGGCGGTCGCGTCACCGATGTCGGACTGGCCGCCCTCGGCGACTCCGCTCGCCTGCGCAGCCTCAGCAACCTCAACTTCTGGAAGAACCGCCTCGCCGACAAGACGGGCGAGATCCTCGCCAGGAGTCCAGTGTTCCGTGGACTCAAAGCCCTGGCGCTCCAGGAGAACGACCTCGGCGCTCCGGCCGCCAGATCGCTCTCCGAAGGAAAGTTTCCGCTGCTGGAGCGGCTCGACCTCGGCCAGAACCCGCTCGGGCGCGAAGGAGTCGCCGCGCTGGCGGCGCTGCGCAACCTCCCGCTGCGCGAGCTGAACCTCGTCTCGACGGGCGCCGGCGACGCCGGGGTCAAAGCGATCCTGGGCGCTCCCTGGGTGCATCAGCTACGCAGGCTCTACCTCGGAGCCAATGGCCTCGGCGATGAGGCGGCCATCGCCCTGGCTGCGACGGACCTGCCCGCCCTGGCCGAGCTCTCCCTCGACCAGAACGGGATCACCGATCACGGAGCGACCGCCCTCAGCCGCGCCAAGCACTGGCCATCGCTGTCGTACCTGGGCGTCGGGGGCAACCGCTTCGGCCGGGGGGCCATCGCCGCTCTCGAGAAGACGTTCGCGGGCGCGCTGGCGCCGCTCGCGCAGAGGCCCTGAATGACCTTTCTGGCGCGGTGGCTTCGAGAAAAATGGGAATCCCGCAAGGCCTATTGGTTGTGGCCTCTCATCGAGGTCGCGCTGATGCTGGCGTTCGGAGCCCTGGCCGGGCTTGCCTACATCCCCTTTTTGGGTCTGTTCTTCGCGATATTTCTCCTGGGCGTGCTCATCCGGCCTCTCCACTTTTTCAAGGAGCGCTGGTACCTCGATCTTTTCTGGGTTCCTGTCTACACGGCGGGGACGACGGCTCCCTGTTTCGCCTTCACACTCTGGCTGCACAGCCGCGATCCCGAGGTTCGGGCCGGCTTCCCTCTCGATGCGCTGGGGCCGTTTCCGGTCGCCTGCGTCGCTCTGTTCATCGGACTGAGCGGGATAGTCACGGCCGCGGTCTTCGTGGTGCTCAACGGCTTCTGGCGGTTGCGGCAGTTGCGGCAACTCGAGAATCTTCCCACCTCGAAAGTCCGCTCGGTCGCCATCGGCCTCGCCGAGCTGCGCGGCGTGGCCCGGTCAAATGGGCTCATCCCGGAGCCAATCTTGACGGTCGATCCGGCAGCGGCAAAGCCGTTCTATCTGGAGGACGAGACGGGTCGCATTCTGATCGACCCGGCGGGTGCACGGCTTCGCCACTGGAAGTGGGCGCATACCTTTGCTCCACGCATCTGCCAGATCGTCCTCACGAGGCGCACCGAGGGCCCCTTCCAGCGTCCACGCCTCGAGCTTCACGACGGAGATCCGGTCTATCTCATCGGCAACGTACAGCGGCAGGGCGAGGGGCTCGTCGTCCGCGCCCTGGAGGAGAAAGCGCATCGCGGCTTTCTGGGACGGCTTGCCTTCGGCGATCGCTTGAGGGTTTCCAGGCGTGACATCCAGCATGTGTTCTTCCTGTCCGACAGCAATGAAGAAGGCGCCCTCGCCCACATTCGAGGCGGGCTCTTTCGCCTGTGCCTCGCCAGCGCGTTCTGGATCGCCAGTTCGTTCTGGATGATCGGGAATCAACGACCCTTGGTGAACGACCTGGCTTTCCGAAAATGGAAGATCGACATGACCGCGACCTTCGCCTTTCCGAGCGCCCAGAGCGGCTTCCTGATGACGCAACTGGAGGATCCCGATCCCGGTATCCGCAGGCACGTCCTCGACCGGATCGGTCATGAGTGGGGCCCCAATTCCGTGGAGTGGGTCCGGCCCTGGGCACGGGCGCTAGGCAACCCCGATCCGCTGGTGCGGGCGCGCGCGGCGGTGATTCTGGGCAGGATTCACGGAGAACCATCGGTTTCCATTCCCGCGCTGCTGGCGGCTCTTCACGACACAGATGCCCAAGTGGTGGGCGATGCCGCGGGAGCCTTCAACGCTTTCGGGGAAGCGGCCGCGCCCGCGGTGCCCCGCCTCGTCGAGTTGATCGAATCGGACGATATCGTCATCCAGCGAAAAGCGTTCTGGGGCCTCCGTTCGACCAGGCTCACCGAGGCCGCGCTTCCGGCGCTGCTGAGGCAGCTGAACCATCCCGAGCCGGAGATCAGGTGCGAGGCGCTCGGTTGTATCGGCAGGGTAGGCGCGGGGGCCGAGGCGACGCTCGACCGCCTCGTTGCCGCTCTGAAGGACGAAGATGGCTCGGTTCGCGACAGCGCCGCTGCGGCCATCGGCGACCTCGGTCCGGGCGCCGCCCGGGCGGTTTCCGCTCTGATTGAAGCGCTGGGGGACCGTCGCAACGGCGACCGGCTGCCGACATTCGCCATTCGCGCGCTGGGAGCCATCGGTCCCCCGGCCATCGGGGCCATTCCCGCCATGCTCCAGACCCTCGACGGCGGCGATGACTACCGGGTTTCGGACGTCGTGTCGGCGATCTCGCGCATGGGAGGTCCCGGCGCTCAACAGCGGGCCCTTCCCCATCTTGTCGAGCAGCTTCGCAGCGGCAAACGCTCGGCCCAGATGGCGGTCTCGAAGTGCCTCGGCGCCATGGGCCCCGCCGCGCGATCGGCGGTCCCTGCTCTCGAAGCGATGATCGCGTCGGGCGTCGACGGGTCCGTGCGGGCGGCGGCCGAAGCAGCGCTGGCCAAGATTCGTTAGCCGCCAGTTCAGGCGACGTTGATCTTGACGTCGCCCTTCACGGCCTCGGGCACCTCCAGGAATGCCTTACGTCGATACTGGAAGGCGTTCGCCAGGAACACCTCGGGAAAACGCTCGATCTGGATGTTGTAGATGTTCACCGAGTCATTGAGGAACTCACGGCGGTCGGCGATGCTCGACTCCACTACCGAGATGCGCCCTTGAAGCTGAAGAAAGTTTTCACTGGCCTTGAGGTCCGGGTACGCCTCGAAGGTGAGGCGAACGCGTTCAATCGCTTTGTTCAGCTGGTTCTCCAGGTGAATCTTCTCGTCTGATGTCCGGGCCTGATCGTAGCCAGCGCGCAACTTGGTCACCGAATCCAGCACTTCGCGTTCGTGCTTCAGGTACCCCTTGCAGGCATCGACCAGCTTGGTCAGCTCGTCATGCCGCTGCTGGAGCAACACATCGATGTTCTTCCAGGCCTTGTCCACGTTGTTCCGGACCTGAACGAGGCTGTTGTAGACGCTGACGACGTACCCGAGCACGCCCACGACCAACAACCCTCCAACGACGGCAAACACGCTCACTTCCATGGGCTTCCTCCCTATCGTACACGTTGTCGCACAGCATCCGGTCCAAGGATGTAGCTCTGGCCTGCCTTCGTCGGCAGATCGACGGTGTGGGGGAGGCCAGCCATGCGGACGCGGCAGGTGCCACCCAGGCTGGATCGAATGGTGGCCTTCTGGATGCGGCCCTTGTCCCATAACAGATCGACCTCGAATCCGCCGCGGGCACGCAACCCTTTGACCTCGCCGGTGGCCCAGGCGGACGGCAGCGCCGGGAGCAGATGCACAAAGCCGCCGTGGCTCTGCACCAGCATCTCCGCCACGCCGGCGGTGTACCCGAAGTTGCCGTCGATCTGGAAAGGGGGGTGTGCGTCCAGGAGGTTCGGATACAGGCCACCGCCCGTCATGGCGACACCGTCGTTGTCGACGAGCTTGAACAGGTTCGAGATGATCTTCAGCGCGTGATCGCCGTCGGCAAGCCGGGCCCACAGATTGATCTTCCAGCCCATCGACCAGCCCGAGGCGCCGTCGCCGCGTAGCTCCAACGTACGTCGCGCGGCTGCGAGCAGCGCGGGCGTGCCCTCGGCGGTTATCTGATTGCCGGGGTAGAGGCCGTAAAGGTGAGACAGATGGCGGTGCTCGGGTTCTGGCTCTTGCCAGTCCTGGATCCACTCCTGGACCTGACCGCGGCCGCCGATGCGATGGGGCGCAAGCCTGGCCAGCTTGTCCTGCAGCACGCGGCGCAGGTCCTCGTCGCGCCCCAGGAGCGTGCTGGCCTCGATGACCCGGGTGAAGAGCTCGCGCACGATCGCCATGTCCATGGTCGGGCCCATGCTCAAAGAAGCGATCTGCCCGTCAGATGTCTTGAAACGGTTCTCCGGTGAGCCGCCGATGGGCGTGACCAGCGTGCCGTCGGCGTAGGGAACCAGCCAGTCGGCGAGAAATTCCGCGGCGCCCTTCATCGGGCCGTACGCCACGTCAGCCAGGAAGGCTCTGTCACCGGTGAACAGGTAATGCTCCCACAGGTGGCTGCAGAGCCACGCGCCCGACATCAGCCAGTAGGCGGCGCGGGCCTGGCCATCGACCGGATAGCTGTCGCGCCAGATGGTGACGTTGTGATGGGCGACCCAGCCTCGCCGGCCGTACATGTCGCGCGCGGTCCCGGCGCCGTTGATGGCCAGCTCGCGAACCAGGGTGAACAACGGCTCGGTCAACTCCGACAGATTGGCCGTCTCGGCGGGCCAGTAGTTCATCTGCAGGTTGATGTTGGTCGTGTACGCCGAGCCCCACGGCGGGATGACATGTTGGTTCCAGAGGCCCTGGAGATTCATCGGCTGACCACCGGGGCGCGAGCCGGCGATCATCAAGTAGCGCCCGTACTGGAACAGCAGCGCCGCCAGCCCCGGGTCGCCGCCCTGAGCATATCGGGCGACGCGCTCGACGGTCGGCAGCCGCTCCCTGGCGGCGGGTCCCTCGAGCGTCAGCCTGACGCGGTCGAACAGCCGCCTGAAGTCGGCGATGTGGCGGTTGCGGAGGCGGGCGAAGGATGCGGGCGCCACCACCAGATCCCGCCGGGCGCGCAACGAGGGATCGAGCCCGTCGCGCGTGGGACTCCGGTCGAAGCCGTTGAAGCTGGTGCCCGCGCCGAGCAGCAGAACCGCCTCGGTGGCGCCCTGCACGCGCAGCACCCCGCCCTCGCCCGAGACCTTCGCGCCAGGGGCCCGGACAGCGACGCGCACCTCGAAGCGCATGCCGCGGTCGTCGACCATCTTGCCGTACAGCGCCTGCTGGGCGCCGGGGCGGCGCCGTCCCTGTTCGTCGAAGTGGTAGGGGTACTTGAACTGTTCCTTCTGTTGCTCGACGTGCTCCAGGGTCCGGCGCAGCACGAAGCCCGGCGCCTGGCCGCGCAGAACGCCCTCCTTCCCCTCCCCTTGCACCACGAACGAGGCGGTCGGATGCACCGATGCCAGGCGCAGCCTAAACGACAGCGCGCCGGCCCGGCTGGCGGCGAGTCGGATGACGATCACCTGGTCGGGATGGCTGGCGAACACCTCCCGGGTGAACGTCACTCCGTCTTGGACATAGCTGACTCCGGCCGTCGCCTGGCCGATGTCCAGCCAGCGTTTGTAAGATGACGTCGCGCCTTTCCGATCCATCTGGATGTGCAGGTCACCCATCGGCTGATACGACTGCTGGACACGGCCGAGCCAGTTCTTCGTCACGTAGGCATCGGCGTCGGCGTGGCGGCCAGCGCGCAGCATGCCGAGGACCTCGTCGAAGTCCTTCGTGGTGCGGACGGTGCGAAGGTCGGCCGGTGGCTCGCCGGAGTAGAGGGTGTTCTCGTTGAGCTGGAGATGCTCCTCCTCGACGCCGCCGAAGATCATCGCCCCGAGCCGTCCGTTGCCTATCGGCAGCGCTTCCTCCCAGCGCGCGGCGGGCGCCTGGTACCACAGCGTCAGCGGCGCGGCCACCAGCAGGACGGATACGACGGCCATCACGATCTCACCTCGGCGGAAGCTACCTCGTCGGCCGTGATAAATGGTGGGATGTGATCGCCATGAAATACGTCTGGATCCTGTCGCTCGCATCATGCGCCACCACGGCGGCGGCCCCGGCGCCCGTGCAGACCGTCCTCGTGGATCTGGCCTACGACCACACGGCCGAGACCACCAAGGACTCTCACATGCACGTCAAGCCGCCAGCCGGAGCGCCGGCCGACTGGAGGAGCCCGGTCGATTTCACCGCCGGCCACGTGCGCGTCCGGGTCGAGGTGCTCACCAAGCCCAGCGCCGAGCCGACCCGCTTCCAGGTGTGCTTCTCGGGCACGCCCCGTTACGCCTGCACGGCCCAGTCGCCCCCGTACACGGGCACGGGCGTCGTCGAATGGGACACGCCCTTTCCGAAGTTCTACCAGTACGACAAGGTCGACTGGAGCCGCGGCATCAAGGGCCTCTCGCTCATCCTCAAGGACACGAAGAACGGCAAGCCGGCGCCCGAGAACGTGGGCGTGGAGCGGTCCGCCCTGTTCCTACCCACGCGGCTGCACGTACGGGTGACGCTGGTGCCGCTGTAAACGGCGGCTTCTGGGTTTCAGGGCACGACGTAGGTGAAGGCGCGGCCGCTGGTCTCGCCGTGGACGTTGAAGGCACGGCCGTTCGAGACCACGGTGACGTTGCCGTCGGCGGGGTACGGCAGGTCGACGTCGGTCGGGTTCAGGTTGGCGAAGGGGTGGAAGAAATGGGTGGTCGCGGTCTGCCAGCGGTAGAGGCCGGCCCAGTTGCGGGCGTTGCCGGCCGGGTCCTCGGGGAGGTGGTCGCTGTTGTACTGGGCGACGGCCACGGTGGCGCGGGTGGCGCGCATGAAAGGAGCGTAGTTCCGGCCGTTGCCGTGGTGGGGAATGATGAGGACGTGGACGGCGATCTCCTCGGGATGGTTCTCGATCAAGGTGTCCATGGCCAGGTCGTGGATGTCGCCGGTGAGGAGGAACGAGACCTTGCCGTGGACGATGCGCAGGACGAGGCTGTTCTCGTTGGCGTGGTTGGCGTCGGTGTCGTAGCCGTTCGCCGCCTCGGCTTCCTTGGCGGTGAACAGGGTCGTGCGGGGGGACAGCACCTCGACGGTGAGCTGCGGGTCGAGGGCCACCTTCATCCCCTCGCGCAGGGAGCCGGTCCTGGGGATGCCCTTGCTGGCGGCAAGATCGACGACGGTCCTGTCGTAGCCGCCCCACCCGGGCACGGTGGTCTGCCCGGCGTCGAACAGGCGCTCCACCTTGAACTCCCTCAGCAGGCCCGTCGTCGACGACAGGTTCGCTCCGTCGTAGTGGTCGGAGTGGGGATGGCTGGCGATGAATCCGCTCAGCGTCGACACGTTGGCGCTGGTCAGGAACCGCCGGATGAACGACCAGTCCCGCTGGTTGCTGACGTCGAACAGATAGGTCTCACCCGACGGCGTCCTGATGAAGATCCCGTCGTGGGCCCGCAGGAACGTGACGGTCAGCAGGCCGAGGCGCTCCGCCGTCACACCCCCATCCGTCTGCATGGCGCGCACGTCGGTCCGCACCACCGCATCCCGTGAGACCGCCCCCGCGTCGGGGCGGCCGGGAGCTGCGACGGGACGGTCCACGCCGGCATCGGCCCTGACGCCGGCATCGGCGGCGAGCGTAGCCTCGGGGCTTTCCTCCGTGCTTTCACCACCTTGACCTTGGCCTTGGCCATGGCCGGCGCATCCTGCCAGGACGAATGCCAGAACAATCACTCGCATGCTTCAAGGTACGACGGACGGAAGAGCCCACCACGACATGCCCTCGGCTCCTCTTTCTTGTGTTCCTACTGCCACGCCCTCCACCGCCCCCCCATGAACACATGGAACTGCCCATCCCGCCGCCCCCAGTCGCCAACGAACACGCTCTGCCCCTCACGCGCCGTGGGCGGCAACGACTCAGCCCGATCGACGTGCTCCCCCTCGAAGACCAGCTCGATCGCTTGCTCCAGCGTGAGCGCCACGCCGGGGCCGTTCTCCCAGGCGCGGTAGGCGTTGTAGGCGCTGACGAAGCGATCGATGTGGTTGCCGGTGGTGACCAGGTGCCAGCGATTCGCCGCGGTCGCGCGCAGGGAGCCGGCGTTGTAGGCGGCGGCGATCTTCGGGGGGTCATGCTGGTGTTGCCGCGTCTGGTAGCTGCCGGCGATGTATCGGACGCCGACCTCGAAGGAGAAATCGGGGTCGGCGTGCATCTGGGCCTTGCAGGTGGCGGAGGGGACGCCGGTGACCGACTGGCAGGTGCTGCCGGTGACCTGCATCGGCCCCGAGGAGAGGCCGTCGCTGGATCCGCTCGGGTTGGTGCAGTTGGACTCGGTGATGGCCGTGGCGACCACCGAGGCGCGCGAGACGCCGTGGTGATCGGCCCACTTGCGGATCGAAGGGCCGAAGCGGTTCATGCAGGTGGCGGCGCCGGCGACCGAACCCACGAGCGGGCCGGTCTGCGGTTGCACGGTCTGGCTCTGCACCGCCCAGGACATTCCGTCGAAGATGTTGTGGTACGGCAGGTCCGGATCGAGGAAGCCCCGGTTGCCGGAGGGTGGCGGAGGCGCCGCCGCATCGGGGGTCGCTCTTCGATCGGCCGCACCGGCGTCGGCCGCGGACCTGACCGGCGCGAACACTTTCACGGTCTGCTCGATCCGGACGACGATGCCGTCGGCGTCTCGCAAGGAGGCGACCAGCCGTTGCTCGCCCGCGCGCGGGAACGCCGTGCTCCAGCGCCAGGTGTCGCCGATCCGGCACCCCGCCCCGCAGACGCCGATCTCGACCCCGTTCACCTCGAAGGCGACGGATCCCGTGCCTGCGTGGCTCGACTCGACGGTCAGCTCGACCGGATCGCCCACCTCGATGCGCACGTCGGGGTCGGGAGAGATCCAGGAGAGCGCCGGCTGCCCGTCGGATTCGTGGCCGCAGCCGCACGCGGCCAGGGCGGCCACAACCGCGAGCCTTCTCATGGACAGTTCGCCGAGGTGATCGTGCTGCCGGTGCCGACCGTGCCCTCGACGAAACGCAACGGTACCGACTGGCACCACCAGATGCCGCAGTCGCTCTGGACCTGCACGTGCACGTGGGGCCCGGTCGACCAGCCTGAGTTGCCGGATTCGCCGATCGGGTCGCCTTGCTGGACGGTGGCGCCGGCGCGCACCGTTCCGACGCGCAGGTGCATGTACAGACCGACGCTGCCGTCCGAGTGCTTGATCTCGACGGTGTTGGCCAGGTTGGCGCAGGCGCTGCCGCCGCTGTCGTAGCAAGGATCGCCCGGGCCGGACACGTTGCGGACGCGCAGGACGGTGCCGCCGCGCATCGCCCGCACGCGGGTCCCGACCGGGATGCCGAAGTCGTAGGCGTACTCGTCCTTGCCGTCGTGAAGGGCGGTGTGGTTGCCGTTGGTGCAGGCGGCCCCGCGGCGGCAGTCGAGCGGCAACTTGTATGACGACTCGGACTTGCAGGCGTCGGGCGTGCCCGGCGGATTGGACTGGCACCCCTTGGCGCAATCCTGCTTCACCGCCCACTGACCACCGGGGCAGTGCAGGATGTCGTCGTTCTTGGCGGGGAGGAGCGGCACGCGGCACCTCATCTGCACCGCGGTGGTGCCGACGCTGGCGCCGCACCAGGCCTCCTTCACGAAACAGGGGCAGACGGGCAACTCGCAGGCGTCGTCGAGCTTGGTGCTGGTCGCCGTGTACTTGCAGCTGGCGGGACAGTCCTCGCCGCGCTTCCAGACGCCGCCCGCGCAATGGAACAGATCGTTCGGGTACTTCGCCAGATCGGGGATATCGCAATCGAGGCGCTTGGCCTCGGCGGCGGCGCGGGCCGCGCAGTAGGGTCCGTCGCCGAGGAAACAACGGCAGGTGGTCCGGGCGGCGACGACGGTATCCGCGAGCCGCACGTCCTGCGGCGCGGCCACCCGGTCGGCCGCCACGAAGGAATCGGATCGAGACGCCTCGCGTCCCGCAGAACCGTCCGTGGGAACGCGGGGCGCGGGAGTCACGGTCTCCCGGGCGGGTTCGGGCGCGCAGGCGAGGCAGAACGCGAGGGGAAGGTACCGGGCGAAGGACATGGCCATCCGATCAAGACGGACGTCGATCGCGGTCACGACATCGGCCCAGGACTTGCGGTCCGGCGGAGAAAAGCCGCACACTGGAGCCGTGGTCCGCGGCGACGCCAGGCTGGAAACCAAGCTGGCCGCCGTCGCCGACGCGGGCGCGCGCGCCTGGCCGAAGGTGAAAGTGACCCGCGAGGTGTTCGTCAAACACCTGATGGGACGCCTGCCCACCGACGTCGACCCGGCGATCGCCGTCGAGGCCACGCACGCCAGCGATCTCTACCTGGCGTGCGGCTGCGCTCTGGGAGATCCGGCGGCGCTGGCCGACCTGGACCGGACCTTCATCGCCCAGATCATGCCCCCGCCGACCCCGCCCGACGTGCCACCGATCGCCGCCGAGGAACTGCGGCAGATGCTGCGTGCGCGGCTGCTGGTGGCGACGAAGTCGGAGCCGGCACGCATCGCCGGCTACACCGGTCGCGGCCCACTGTCGATCTGGCTGCGGGTGGCGGCCGCGCGGCTGGTGGTGGACCTGCGGCGCTCGACGCGCGTCAGCGAACCGCTGGATCAGCAGCGCAGCCTCAAGGCGGCCGGCCCGGATCCGGAGATGGCCTATCTGAAAGCGCGCTACGGACGCGAGTTCGAGGAGGCGTTCGAGGCCTCGCTGGCGGCGCTGTCGGCGCGCGAGGGGAGCATCATCCGCCTCTTCCACCTGGAGGGGATGACCAACGACGGCATCGGGGCCCTGTACAAGGTCACGGGGCGGACGGTGCAGCGGTGGGTGGCGGAGATCCGCAAGAAGCTGCTGGCCGAGACCCACCGCAGGCTGGCCGAGCGGCTGCGCCTGACCGAGAAGGAGATGGGGAGCATCTACCAGCTCGTGCAGAGCCAGATCGCGCTCAACATTCCCGACCGTCTACGTCGTTGATGCGCAGAGCTCTCCTGGTCCTGGTCCTGGGGTGTCGTTCGCTGCCCGCGCCGGAGGAGGCGCCGCTGTTCGTGAATGATCGCAGCCATGTCCTGCACGAGTTCCGGGGCGTCTGGATCGCCACGGTGTTCAACCTCGACTGGCCGTCGCGCCCCGGGCTGCCGGCCGAGCGCCAGCAGCAGGAGCTGGTGCGGATCCTCGACCGCGCGGTCGCCCTGAAGCTGAACGCCGTCATCCTGCAGGTGCGCCCGAACTGCGACGCGCTCTATCCGTCGGAGCTCGAGCCGTGGTCGGTCGTCCTCGGCGGGGTGCAGGGGCAGCCGCCGCAACCGCTGTACGACCCGCTGGCCCTGGCCGTCGAGCAGGCGCACGCGCGCGGCCTGGAGCTGCACGCCTGGTTCAATCCCTACCGGGCCGGGCGCGTGGCGACGCGCGAGCGCATGGCGGCCAACCACGTCGCGCGCGCGCGGCCCGAGCTGGTGCGCGAGTACGGAAACGACCTGTGGCTGGACCCCGGCCTCGACGAGGTGCGCGCCCACACCCGCGACGTCGTGCTGGACGTCGTCCGCCGCTACGACATCGACGGCGTCCACATGGACGACTACTTCTATCCGTACCCGGTCGCGGGCGTCGATTTTCCCGACGAGGTCGGCTGGCAGCGCTACCGCGACGGCGGCGGCGCGCTGGCGCGCGACGACTGGCGGCGCGACAACGTCGACCGGCTGGTGCGCGAGCTGGGCGAGGCGATCAAGCGCGAGCGGCCCCAGGTGAAATTCGGCGTCAGTCCGTTCGGCATCTGGAAGGCGGGACACCCGGCGGGCGTGGTCGGCCTGTCGCAGTACCACGCGATCTACGCCGACCCGCGCCGCTGGCTGCGCGAGGGCTGGGTGGACTACCTGGCGCCGCAGCTCTACTGGCGGCTCGGCAGCCGCGGTCAGCCGTTCGAGCCGCTGCTCACCTGGTGGCGCGACGAGAACGTCCGCGGCCGCCACGTCTGGCCCGGCCTCCACACCGAGAAGTTCGCCGCGGAGGGACTGGAGATCCCGCAGCAGATCGCCACGGCGCGGCGGCTGCTCGGCAGCGGCGCCGGGCACATCCACTTCCCGGCGCGCGTCCTGCTGCAGGACGCCGGCGCGACGGCGGTGCAGCCGGCCTACGATCGCCCGGCGCTGCAGCCGGAGATGCCGTGGCTGGGGCCGCCTCCGGCGCCGCCCCGGGGCGCCATCACCGCCACCGACGATCGCGCCGTCGAGGTGACGGTGGATCCCGCGTCGCTGGCCGGCGCGTCCGTCTGGGTCCTGCAGGTCCGTCGGGGTGCGAGGTGGGACTACGACGTCATACCGGCCGGGCGCGCCCGGGTGTCGCTGCCGATGCCCGGCCCGGCCGCACCCGAGGCCTTCATCTTCGCGGTCAGCCGCGGCGGGTCACACAGCGAGCGGATCCGGCTGAATCCCGTGTCGTGGTAGGCCGCCCGCGCCGTCTTCCGTATCCATGTGGAAGGCCGTACCTGTCTTGCTCACCTGCCTCGTCGGCTGCACGGTCGACCTGACGCCGCGGAAGATGGAGGGACTGGGCGGCGATTCGCGGCTGGTGCCGATGTTCCGCCAGGCCGAACGGGAGACGGGCGTTCCGGCGGAGGTGCTGGCCACGGTGGCGTTCACAACCACCCGGCTGACGATGGTCAGGCCGGACGACCACGGCCCGCCGATCTGGGGCGTGATGGCGCTCGGGGGCTCGGTCGAGGTCGATCAGGCGGCGGCGCTGGCCGGTCTGGCGCCCGACGCGGTCCGCCTCGATCCGCAGGCCAACATCCGGGCGGCCGCGGCGGTCATGAGGGACCGTGCGCCGGGCGACTGGGCGGCGGCGCTGGTTGCCTACGGCGGCGAGGATCTGGCGGCGGAGGTCCGCCGTCACCTCGGCGCGGGGTGGCGAGGCGTCGACGACGAGGGCAAGGGCGTCACCGTCACCGCGCAGGACCTCGAACGCGGACAGCCGCTGCAGGCGATCGCCCAGGCACTCGGGTACTCGAAGGCGAAGTGGAACCCTGCCTACTCCGGCAACTACGCCAACGCCTCGCGGGGCGAGCCGGGGACGATCCGCACCATCGTCATCCACACCATGCAGGGCTCGTACGGCGGCAGCATCTCCTGGTTCCAGAATCCGACCGCGAACGTCTCCGCTCACTACATGGTCCGCTCGTCCGACGGCGAGATCACCCAGATGGTGGACCACCGGGACATCGCCTACCACGACGCCTGCTTCAACACGTACTCCATCGGCATCGAGCACGAGGGGTACGTCACCGAACCGGGCAAGTGGTACACGGAGGAGATGTACATGGCCTCGGCGCGGCTGACGGCCTGGATCGCCGGCGCGCACGGCATCCCCAAGGACCGCGCGCACATCATGGGCCACGGCGAGACGCCGGACTGCTCGAACCACACCGATCCCGGCCCGGGATGGAACTGGAAGCATTACCTCGAGCTGGTGAACGGCGGCGGCACGCCGAGGCTGGCCGCCCGCGCCGGGAAATCCAGCTACCCGCCGACGATGGTCTCCGGGCAGAACGCAACTGCCTGGTTCGAGTTCGTCAACGACGGCAACATCCTCTGGGGCACGAACGAGACGCGGCTGGCGACCCAGGATCCCGCGAGCCACGTCTCGCCGTTCTTCGTCAGCGGCAACTGGCTGAGCACCTCGCAGGCGACGGGCGCCGATCGCTCGGACTACGACCCGGGGGACACGGGACGCTTCAGCTTCGTCATCCGCGCGCCGCACGTGACGGCGCGAACCACCGTCGAGGAGACCTTCCAGCTGTACCAGCAGGGTAACGGGTGGTTCGGGCCCAAGGTGACGATGACCATCACCGTGGATCCGGTGGCAGCGCCGCAGGCGCTTCCCGCCCCTGACGCGCGGCCGGCCGAACGCCCCGCCACGCTCCCGCCTTCACGCTCCGAGGACGGCGGCATTCCCCTGACTGCCAGCGCCGAGGAGCCACCCGCCGACGAGGCGGGCCAGCGCCTGCATGCCTCGGGCTGCTCGGTGACGCCGGGGCGGGAGCGGCCCACCGCCCTAATCGTCGTGGTGCTGGTGTTCGCGGCCCTGCGCCGCCGCCGTCAGTCGACCTCGCACATGTAAGGCAGGAGATCGCTGCACGGACGTTCGTGCCAGAGGTCGTCGTTGCCCATGGCCACGCACTGTCGTGTCCGGTGGGTCACGCCCTCGCCGGGCGCGAACGCCCTGTAGGGGAAGGCCTCGGCGTTGACCCACTCGTACTGGCCGACGCGCTCGTTGCTGGCGCCGATCCAGAACACGGTCGTCCCGGTCAGTGCGATGAAGGGCTGCTCCTCGGGATCGCCGACGGTGACCAGATGGGCGCCGGAGGCGGCGCAGGCCGCCGCGGCTTCCTTCCAGGTGCTCCGCGCGAAGAAGAGGCGGTAGGCGTGCCGATCCGAGTAGCGGAACTTCCAGCCGCGCTGCTCGCAGACGAACGGCAGCGGCCGGTTGCAGTCGGCGGTCGCCCAACCGCTGCCCGAGTCGAAGGCGCAGCGAAGCTTCGGCTCGCGCTCCTGCCAGGGCATCGACGTCTGGATCGGCTCGCCCGTCACCCAGGCGAACGAGCCCGCTGGCCGTCCGGCGGAAAGGCCGATCCAGGTCGGCGCGGCGATGCCGAGCGCGTCGCGCACGGCCATGGCCTCGACGTCGCTGGCGTAGGTCAGGAGGGCGCCCGACACCTCCTCGCACGCGGCCTCGGCTTGCTGCCAACCAAGCGGCTGGTCGTGGCGGCTGTAGCAGTGGCCGTTCTGCCGCCAGCTGAACGAGGCGTCGCCGGTGCGGCAGGTCAGGCAGCGCGAGTTGCAGCCGTCGTCCTCGATCCAGTTGCCGTCGTCGCACTCCTCGATACCACGCCGCACCGTCCCGTCGCCGCAGACCGCCCAGACGCAGGTCGTGAGGCAGGCATCCTCGTCGGAGAGGTTGCCGTCGTCGCACAGCTCCTTGCCACCGACCTTGCCGTCGCCACAGATCACCGCCGGCACGGCGATGCGGGCCTCACGACGGTGCGCATCGGCCAGCTTCCATCCCATGCCGCCTGCCGCCGCTGCCAGGATCGTCGACGCCACCGCCCAGGCGACGAAGACGCGCCGCCGCCGCAGCACCGCCTCCAGGGCGGCCAGCAGCTCGGTCATCGACGGGTAGCGCCGCTCGCGATCGGGATCGAGGCCACGCACCAGCAGGGCGAACAGCCGCGGCGGGACCGGCGATCGCGCCGGCGGCGGCGGCACCTGCGGCGGCAGGTTCTCCTTCATCCACCGGGGGGTGCCGAACGGGTGGTTGCCGAAGAGGGCCACGAACAGAGACACGCAGAAGCTGAACTGATCTGATCGGGCATCGGCCGGCGCGCCATTGAACTGCTCGGGCGCCATGAAGGCCGGCGTCCCTGCCAGGGCCGTCCCGGTCGATTCGCCATCGATAAGGACCGGCGCGGGTGTGCTGGCCGACGGACGCGCCAGCTTCGCCAGGCCGAAGTCGGTCACGCGCACGCGGCCGTCCGTTGCGACGAGCACGTTGTCGGGCTTGAAGTCGCGGTGGATGAGGCCGGCGGCGTGCGCCGCCTCGAGGCCTCGACCGGCGTCCAGGAAAGCGCGCAGCACGTCCTGCCACCGGCGGGGCCGCTCCGCCAGCCACCGAGTCAGCGTCTGGCCCTCGACGTACTCCATCACCAGGAACAGGTCGTCGCCGAGGCCGCCAGCGTCGTGGACGTTGACGACGTTGGGGTGGGACAGGCGCGCCATCGCCTGCGCCTCGTGCAGCAGATCCTTCCGCACGGCGTAGCCGGAGCTACCACGCTCGCCGCCGGACACCAGGATCTTGACCGCCACCGGCCGGCGAAGCTTGGGATCGTAGGCCGCGTACACCACTCCCGCGCTCCCCGCCCCGAGTGGCCCGCGGATCACGTAGCGGGAGATGGTCATCCCCGCCGCGAGCGCCGAGGCTGGCGTCGCCGCCTCGTCTGGGCGCACGAACTGGGCGGCCTGGGCCACGACGGCGCGGCAATCGGCGCACCCATTGATGTGGGTTTCCACGGTTGCCACGGCGTCGGGGGCCAGAGTTCCGTCCACGAAGCCGACGACCGTCTCGTCGTCAAGGCAACCGCTGGATGGAGAGGACACGAGGCGACGTCATTGTAGCGCGCCAGCCATGTCGTGGTTGAGGCCGTCGCTCCGTCTTACTCATTTGTGCGGCGATTCGTCAGCGCTTGCCTGCTCGTCGTCGCCGCAGGTTGCGGCGTCGAGCCGGAGGGCGAACCGGCGCCCGACGGGGGCGATCTGCCCGACGTCGCGCCGCCGAGGGACACCGCCCCGCCGAGAGACACCGCCGTCCGACCGGATGCCGTCGTGGAGGCCCGGCCCGGCCCGCAGCCGCTGCTCAGGTGGGGCCTGCATCCCGGCGCCTCCGACGCCCTGCGATCCGTCAGCATCACGGCCGTCCAGATCACCCAGACGATCGGCAGCGCCGCTGCCTCCGCCGGCACGCACGCGCAGGACGGGACGGTGAACGGCCAGCCGTACTCGGCCGCCACGGACCTGAGCACCCGCGGGCTCACCGACTCCGAAGTGCTGTCGCTTCTGAGGAAGCTCCACGCCGCCGGGTTCGCCGCCTGGTACCGGAACCCCGGCTACGACGGCTGGCCCTCCACCGAGGCGCGCCACGTCCACGCCGTCTACGCGGGATGCGCGATGAAGGCATCGCTACGCGCCCAGTTGGAGGACTTCTTCGCCGGCAGGAACGGCCTGGCCAGCCACGCCCCCTACCGCTTCTGCCAGCCGGACCCCGCCGCGCTCGCCTACGTCCGGGGGCTCTACCTCAGGTAGCGCCCGGAATGACGATGTGCGCGTCGAAATGGTAGGCGGACAGAGTGAGTCCCTCGCGCTGGTAGAAGCGGTGCGAGTCCTTCCGCTGAACTCCGCAGTCGAGCTGAAAGTTGCTGCAGCTCTGCTCGATCGCGTGCGCGCGTAGCCACGCCAGCATCCGGGCGCCGTGGCCCCTCGACCGAGCGTCCCGGTCCGTGACGAGATCGTCGACGTAGAGGACGTGCCCGGGGGACAGCTTTTGGAAGAACCGGAAACCGGCGACCGTCGCGATCCGTCCGTCCGCCTCGAGAAAAGCCAGTCTGTAACCTCCGGCCTCCTGTTCGCGGATCCGTGGGAGGAAGTCCGCTGGCCTGAGGTGAGGCCGGAGCTGGACCATCACGGGGAAACAGGCGGTGATCTCGTCGTCGGACCGGGCCATGCGGATGCTCATCGTCGTCTCTTCATCGTTCACGCTCGCAGACTACGCCTTGCCGGTCTTCCCGTTACGGTCAGGCCGGGCAACGGCCCCTTGAACACGCTGGGGTCGCCGAAGGTGTCGACGGCGATCCCCAGACCCTGGAGGATGGAAACGTACGCGTCGCTGATCGCGTGCTCACCTCGCTGCCACCGAACGTGCCGCCCGGTCTTGAAGTGACCGTTCATGCTTCCGATGAGGATCACGGGATGGTTGTCATGCTTCATCTTGGGGACGTGATGGCGTCCGCCGCCATCGTCGAGCCAGCATCGCGTCACGTGTCAATAGTCAGCGAGGCGGGGCGCCGGCACTGCAACGCAGGCGGGTCCCGGGCGCCGGGATCTCGAACCGCACCATCCCGTCAGGCCGGCTACCTGCGCAAACCTGGTCGCCCTTCGTTGGTCCATGGCTTCCATCACGATCGAACAGCACCCGCACCCACACCTCACCGCACGGGCTGCCGGGAATGGCCAGGACCCGTCCGGGTGCGGGCGCCAACTCGGTCACCTGGATGGGGTGGCCATTGGGGTGCCAGCGCACCTCGACAGCCGCCAGGACCCGACCTCCGGTTCCGTCGTCGATCTCCAGTTCGGCAGGGCAACCCACGAACCGGGCTATTGCGAAGCCATTGCGCTCGAAATCGAACTGGAACCCACGGCTGCGTAGCAGGCGTATGTCGTCTTTTTCTCCGTTGAAGATGACGTCTTCATAGTCGGGGGCGTAACTGAGGAGGTCGACGATCACGCTTTCTCGTAGCGCCTGGTTGCCTCGGTTGGGGGGCGCTTAGAGATAGCGTCACGAGCCCAGCGGCGGTATGGGGGGGGCGGGTTGGTCGAGGGTCTTGCGCCACAGCAGCGCGTGGGCGGTCGGGTCACCGCCGAAGATGGCCGTCGTCACGCCCCCGTGGGCGACGGCGTACAGCGGCCCGATGTTGAACATCGGGGTCGCGAAAGGGACGGCGCGATCGAGGAAGCCCCAGGCCCCGGGCGCGAGTGAAAGGCTGAGGTCGAGCCTGAAGCGGCTCCGGTGCAGCGGAAGATCGAGCGCCGCGAGCGCGTCAGCGGTCTTGCTCCGGAGATCGCGGTGGTACCAGCCGGCCCAGAGCACGCATGCGGTCGCGTAGGTGGTGAGGACGGCGGCGGCCGCGGGGCCGGCACGGTCCGCCGGGAACAGCAGGGCCAGCAAGATGACAGCAAACGGAAGAAGACGGGGGCTGAAGAATTGCCAGGTCGGGAGGTGCAGCGGGGCGACGACCGCGATGACCAGGGCCAGCGCCCCGACCAGCAACGGCACGGCTTGCCGGGGGTCACGCCGCCATTGACCGCGGGCGATCGTCACCCCGAGCCCCGCGGCAGCGAGGGCCACGACCGGCCAGCATCGCCACCCAGGCCCGGAGACGAAGCATCGGCCGACGAAGGTCAACCGCTGCAGGAATGACCAGGAGCTGCCGCCGTGCGAGGTGTGGCCACCCACCGTGAGCAACACCATCGACGCCGCGGGTGCGCCTGCCAGCGCCAGCCGTCCAAGGGTGCGCCACCGCTCGCTTGCCGAGGGCGCCTGCCACAGGCAAATCAGGGCCACGGTGGCCCCGGTGAGAGCGGCCGCGAAGACATGGCAGAACACCTGCGCCAGCAATGCCGCGCCAAGGATGAACCAGTGCCGGGCAGTGCGGATCTCGACGCGAAAGGTGAAGGCGAGGATCCAGAACCCGATGGCTGTGGCCAGGTAGTATGAAAACAGACCCATGTAGAGTGGCCAGCAGAACGCGGTCGCGAAGCCGAGAAGCCCGAGCCACCGGCGGCGGCCTCCCAGACTGGTGGCCAGCGCCACCACGCCCCACGCCCAGAGCAGGGTCATCACCGTCAAGACCAGGCTGACGGCTGGACGCCATGGCAAGAAGATCAGGAAGACGCCGTACAGTGCGTCGAACCCGACCCCCGTGAGCGCGGGGTTGGGTTCCAGATACCGCCCGTAGCCCTTGTCGATGTCATCGATGTGCCGGCTGGCGTATCCCAGAAACACGTGCTGGGGGCCATCGTTCGTGGGCAAGTAGTCCACGCACCAGACCGCGCCCACCAGCAACACCGAGAGCGCGACCGCGATGGCGACAAAGCGAATCTCTGCGTCGGAACGGGACATCGTCACCGAGCAACCTGCGCACGGCACCGGGTACCCATCCGGGCGAGCATGCCACATCGACGGAAATCGGCGGCAGCCCCGGCGACGTACGTCGCGATGCGACCGATCCCCCCAGCGGAAGAACCCGAAGCGACGAACTGTAACCAGGTGACACCCAGTCGTCACCCGACGTCGACCGCCCACGCGCGCATGAGAACGTTTTTACTGGGATCCGGCGTTGGTATCTTTTCTGCAAAGCGTCTGCAACGAGGAACGCGAAGTATGGATGCAACGCTGTTGTCACGTCGCCGGTTCCTCGGCACCGCAGGAGTGACGGTCACGCTGCCGATGCTGCCGTCGCTGATGTTCGAACGGAACGCCGCGCGGGCGGCCACGTGCGCGCCCATGCGCTTCCTGGCTTACTTCCTGCCGAGCGGGTTCTGGATGGACGACTGGCGACCCACCGGCAGCCCCGGCCCCGACTCCTCCTGGCAGCTCGGACCCGGGCTTGCCTCCTTGAACGATCTGAAGTCGGAACTCGTGATGATCACCGGGATCGAGAACCAGTCGAAGCGGCGCGAGTTCGGCGACCACAGCATCGGGTGCGGAGCGCTGCTGACGGCACGCAAGCCGGAGAAGCTCAGACCGATCACGAACTCGTCGGTCGATCAGATCATCAAAGACGAGAGCTGCGGCGCGATGCCCTCTTTGCAGCTCGGCACCCACAACATCGGTGGGGTCGACGTGTTCGGCACGTTCTTCACCAGGAGCATCTCGTGGCGCGGCCCGAAGCAACAGCTGCCGGGTGGGAAGCTGGCCTTCCCTGCCGGCAACGCGACCCCTCTTTACAAGGAAGTCGATCCGCAAAAGGCCTTCGACAACCTGTTCGGGGGCATCGACCCGACCCAGACGGCCGAGGATGCCATGAAGCGACGCGCCCTGCGCAAGAGCGTGCTCGATGCGATCAAGCCCCACCGCGATGCCTTGCGCCTGCGGCTCGACGCGGTCGATCAGACCAAGGTCGAACAGCTCTTCACGGGCATCCGCGAACTGGAGGCGGAGCTGCAGCGGGCGGTGCCGGCCGCGTGCAAGCCCGGCGCCCGCCCGGCGGCGCAGATGACGGTAGAGCAGCACGTCGACGTCATGGGCAAGATCATCGCGCTGGCGTTTCAGTGCGACATCCGCCGGGTCGCGACCTTCATGCTCGGGGACGCCTCGAACAACCGCGACATGAGCTTCATCCCGGAGGTCGCCAGCATCGGCGGAGAGCTGGCTGACCACAGGGTCTCCCACCACCAGAACCAGGAGGCCCTGGTGAAAAAGTACCGCGCGATCGGCCGCTGGAAGATCGAGCGCGTGGGGGCCATCCTGCGGACCCTGCGGACGCTCAAGGACGCCGATGGCAAGAGCCTGCTCGACAACACGCTGTTCATGGTCAGCAGCGACATCGCCGACGGCCAGACTCATGCCCATCGCGACCTGCCGTTGATGGTCGCCGGCAAGCTGGGCGACAAGGTGAGGACGAACCGCTGGGTTCGCTTCGGCCGCGGCACCGACGGCGAGCTGAAGTCCTTCGGCGATTTCTACATCAGAGTGCTTGCGCTCTACGGCATCCAGGTCGACACGTTCGGCGACGATGGCAAGGAGCCGCTGTCATGGACCTGAGGGCGCTGGCGGCCTGGGCGGTTCTGTCAATTCTATCGACGGGCTGCTGGGGTTCGATTGACGGAAGCTCGGGGACTGAGGGGACGGGAGGCGGCGGCACGGATACGCCTGGCGGTCAGGCCGGCAGCGGCGGCGCCCAGCAGGCAGCGCCCTCCGATCCGGGAACGGTGGTGCTGCGGCGACTCAACCGCACCGAATACAACAACACCGTACGCGATCTGCTGGAGACCACGCTGCAGGTCGAGGGGAGCCTGCCGGAGGACGTCGAGCTCGATGGTTTCGACACCGTGGGAGAAGCGCTGACCCTGTCGCCCGACTACGTCCGCAGCTACAGCAAGACCGCGACCCTGCTCGTCGAGGAGCTGTTCCGGGCGGATCCCGCCTCCGAACGGCGCAAGCGCATCCTGTCCTGCAACGTGACCGACGGCGGCCTGCCGTGCGCGCGCAAGATGCTCAAGCCCTTCGCCCGTCAGGCCTGGCGGCGTCCCGTCACCGACGCGGAAGTGGAGACGCTGCTGCTCCCGCTGGCGGTGGCGCAACAGAACGCCCTGCCGGTTTCCGATGGCTTGCAGGGGGCGTTCGAAGCCGTGCTGATGTCGCCGCACTTCATCTTCCGCGTCGAGCTGGACCCGACACCGGGCGCACACCGCCTCAATGATCACGAGCTTGCGACCCGCCTGTCTTATTTCCTGTGGAGCACCATGCCGGACGCCACGCTGGCGGCAGCGGCCGACGCCGGGCGCTTGCAGCAAGACGGCGAGTTCGGAGCACAGCTGGAGCGCATGCTGTCCGATCCACGCGCGAACCGCCTGAGCCAGACGTTCGCGGCGCGATGGCTGGAGGTTCAGCACCTCGAACAGCACGAGGTCAACCCGACCAGATTTCCCGGGTACAGGCCCAGGCTCGCCTTGTCGATGAAGGCCGAGGTCGACCGCTTCTTCCAGGAGTTCCTGCGTACCGGCTTGCCGATCACGGACATGCTGTCGGCCCGCTTCACGTTCGCCGATCCTCTCCTGGCGGCCCACTACGACCTGCCGGCTCCCGCGATGGGGATCCAGCGCGTGGACCTCGGGCCGGCTCCACGGGCGGGACTCCTCACGATGGGGGCGATCCTGATGACGACCTCGTACCCCGAGAGCACGAGCCCGGTCATCCGCGGCAACTACGTGCTCGATCGCTTGATGTGCGCGGCCGTGCCGCCGCCGCTCGACCCCGTCTCGGCCATCGACCAGACCCCGGGCATGGCCACCACCAGGCGGCAGAGGCTCGAGGCCCATCGCAGCAACCCGGCCTGCGCCGGCTGCCATCGGTTGATGGACCCGATCGGCCTCGGCATGGAGAATTACGACGGCATCGGCAAATACCGCACGACCGAGGACAAGCTGCCCATCGACGCCAGTGGCCAGCTCGCCGATGGCACGTCGTTCTCGGGCGCGCTGGAGCTCGCCGCCATCCTGGCCAGAGACCCGCGGTTCGCGCGCTGTTTCGCGCAGAAGCTGACGACGTTCGCGCTCGGCCGGCGGCCGATATTGCCGCCCGACGCGGCCTGGATCGATCACCTCTCGGGCACCGCGCGCGGAGGCAGCGGCGCGGTCAGGGCCTTCATTCACGCCCTCGTGATGAGCGAGGCGTTCCGGAGTCGGCGGGCCGGGACGGCGCCGTGAAGCCCGGATTCGTGGTCGCTTTCGCCTTGCTGCTGCCGCTCGGTTGCGCGGGAACACCTGGCGGGCCGAGGAGCGCGGGCGACCAGCCGGATGCGGCCGAGGCCGACGGCGATGGCATGGGTACGGACGGCGCCGCCCGGGATCGCGTCCCCCCCGATGTCGCCGTCGATCGTCCGGCGGACCGTGCGGCGCTCGACCAGACCGGGAGCAGGGACGGCGGCAGCGACAGCGGCACCAGGAGCGCGGGGTGCGGCACCAGGAACCTCGGCGGCATGTTCACGATCGAGACGGCTCGCGGCCCGCAGCCGTACATCGTCGCACTGCCGAGAAATTACGACTCCAGCAAGGCGTATCCCCTGGTCTTTTATCTTCACGGCCGCAACGGCAGCCCCGACAACCGGCCGCGCAACCTCGAAGCCGAGCTCACGGCGACGGGCCTGGCCATCGTCGTCTATCCGAAATCGATCGGGACCGGATGGGAGAGCGCGGCGATGGGAGACGACCCGGAGGAGAACCTGAAGATGGTCCGCGCCATCAAACAGCGTGTCCATGAGACCACCTGTGTCGCCGTGAAAAAGGTGGTCATGACGGGCTTCAGCTCGGGTGGCCATTTCACCAGCAAGCTGCCGTGCCTCATGATGGGGGAACTCGCGGGCATCGTCGTCGCGGGTTGTGGGCTCGTGGCCCAGGGCCGGTGCATGGGAGCGATCCCGGTGGTTCAGATCGTCGGAACGGACGACATGTATTTCGCGCGCGCCCAGGAAGCAGCCGACTACTATCGCCAGCGCAACGGTTGCACGATGACCAGGATCGCCGGCCCGGTCCCGCCGTGCGAGGACTACCAGGGCTGCGCGCCGAGCGCTCCGACCTCGTTCTGTGTCTTCAACGGCGGCCACCAATGGCCCGACTTCGCGGCAACGGCCGTCGCACAGCTCGTGTCTCGGTTTTGAAGCGGCCAGCAACGGCCCGCCGTCGCTACCCGAACCGCACTGAATAGATCGGCGGGAGGTTGTGGGCCACCGCCTGCCAGGTGTCGCCGCGGTTCTCGCTGACGTAGAGATTGCCGGTGGTGCTGCCGAAGGCCAGCGTGTCTCCGCTTATGCCCAGCGCGTGGCGGTAGATCACGTCGTAGGCGTTCTGCTGCGGCAGGCCTTCGCGCAGCTGCTCCCAGCTTCCGCCGCCGTCTTTCGTCCGCGCGACGAACAATCCCCCGCCGATGGCCATGCGCTCGTTGTCGGCCCGACCAGGAACCAGCCATGCGGTGCGACCGTCGCGGGCATCGACCGCCACCGGAAAGCCGAAATGGACACCCTTCGAGGGGTCGCTGACCCTCTTCCAATTCGCGGCGCCATCCGCGCTGTAGAAAACCCCCGAGTGGTTCTGCTGCCACATGTGGTCGGGCTGGCCGGGGCACAGGTCGACGTGATGCGCGTCGTGACCCCACTCGGCCGCGGGGTCGGGCAGGTAGTCGTTCAGCATGCCGCGGTTGCGGCCGCGCCAGCTCTTGCCGCCGTCGAGCGTCTCGAGGACGCCGGCGGTCGAGATGGCCACCAGCACGCGATCGGGATTGCGCGGGTCGACCACAATGGAGTGGATCCCGGGTGCGAACTCGCCTTCCGAGGCGGGCGTGCCGAACCAATGGGTGACCCCGGTGCCGTCACCCGCGAAGAGATCACCGCCGCGTGAGTCGTGGCTCCACAGCGGGCGGTTCAACTCGAAGGTCTCGCCCCCGTCGTTGCTCACGAACAGGCCGCCCGGGATGGTGCCGACGTAGATGCGGCCCGGCGGGCCGAAGGCGATGCACCACAGCTTCAGCAGCGTCGCGGGCCTGAACTTCGGGCCGGCGGGCGGCGCCTCGGTCCCGTCCTCGCTGGGCATATCGTTGCCGATGTAGCGCGCGCCCTCGGGGTACTTGATCTGCGGAGCGTCCTGCCAGGTCGCGCCCCCATCGCGCGAGCGGGACAGCTTCGCGCCCCAGTGTCCGTGACCGAGCAACGCCCACAGCGTGCCGGTGTGAGGATCGCAGGCGACGAAGTTCGACCCCGCGCCGGCGTGCCCGGACAGCGACGGGCTCCACCGGCCCTGCTTCTTGCCGACGATGAACGTGCCCTTGCGGGTGCCTAACAGGATGCGATCGGACATGAAACTAACCTCCACTCAGTGCTTGAAGGATGAACACACTCGAATCCGGCTGCACGGGATCGGACAGCCGCAAGCGGTCGACGATCATCTGGTCCTTTATGAAGATGTTGACGTGCTGCCGCAAGCGGCCGCGCTCATCGCAGACATAGAAGGCGAACCCGGGCGCGATCCGTTCCATCTCGCGGACCACCTCGGCCACGGTCGACGCCTCCACGGCGATCTGCTTGCCCTCCAGCGCGGGAAAGAACGTGTACAGATGCCGCGTCAACTCGACCTTCGCCACGCAGGGACACTAACGCAGACGAGCAGCGGACGTAACGATCCGCCTCCCGCAGCCATACAGGCCGTACTGATAGCGGTTCTATAGCTTTTGCCTGTCATTCCACGGAGGTGCTCCATGCGTCGAACCGGTTTCATCTGGGCGCTATGCCTCGCGGTGGCGGCTGGTTGCGAGGGAATGATCGGCCAGGGCGGCGATCCCGCCTCCGACGACCCTGAGCATGAGCAGGGGCCAGACGGCATGGGGGGTAGAGGCGCCGGCGGAGCCGGGGGCCGCATCGACAACCCGATCCTCCGCGATCCCCCGGGGCCCTTCCGCCCGCTCGCCGCCGGGCTGCGGCGCCTCACGGTCGCCCAGTACACCAACTCGGTGAAGGCGCTGCTCGGATCCACGGTCGGCGTCTCCGAGGGCGACCTCGATCCGGACGATCGGACCTACCACTTCGCCAGCGCTCAGAGCTACCGGGTGACGCCCACCGCCGGCACCGCGGCCGGCTACCAGAAGGTGGCGTTCAACGTCGCCGGCCAGGCGCTGGGTAACGCGACCTTGCGGCAGAAAGTGACCGCCTGCGACCCGGCGACCGCGGGGTGCATCGACACCTTCATCAAGACCTTCGGCCGGCGCGTCTTCCGGCGCCCGCTGGCCACCGACGAGGCGGCGAAGTTCCGCAAGGTGGTGGACGCGGGCACGGCCGCCCACAACGGCGACCCCTGGGCCGGCTTGCAGTACGGCGTCGCCGGCATGCTGCAGGACCCGAATTTCCTCTACATCGTCCTCCTCGGAGAGCCGGATCCCGTGGCGCCCGGCCAGCGGCGGTACACCTCGATCGAGCGCGCGAGCCTGCTGTCATACGCGCTCCTCGACGGACCTCCGGACAGCACCCTGCTGGACGCCGCCGATCGCGGCGAGCTTTTGACCGATGTGGGGCTGCGGCTCCATGCCCTGCGCCTCCTCGGCACCGAGACGGCCAAGGCCGCCGTGGCGCGCTTCTTCGGCGAGCACTTCGGCTACGTCGACCTGGACGACGTCGTCAAGGACCGCGCCGCCTTCCCCACCTTCACCACCGACCTGGCGCTCTCCATGCGCGGCGAGCTCGAGCGGACGCTGGGCGGCCTGGCGCTGGATCCCGCACGCGACCTGCGCGAGATGTTCGACACCCGCGAGACGTACCTCAACGCCGCCCTGGCCAAGGTGTACGGTGTCACCGGCCCGACCACCGCCAGCTTCCAGCCCGTCATGCTGCCGGCGGTGCGCGCCGGGATCCTCACCATGGCCGGGGTCTCGACCCTCTACGCCAACAACCTGCGCACCTCCCCCACCCTGCGCGGGATCTTCATCCGCGAGCGGTTGCTGTGCCAGGCCGTCCCGCCGCCGCCCCCCAACGTGACGACGGACCTGAACATGGCCCCCGCCACCGCCAAGACCACGCGCGAGAAGCTGACCGCCCACCGCAACGATCCCGCGTGCGCCGCTTGCCACGCCTTCATGGATCCGATTGGCCTGGCCCTCGAGAACTTCGACGGCATCGGCGTCTACCGCACCACCGAGAACAAGGTGGCCATCGACGTCAGCGGCGAGCTGGACGGCACCAAGTTCAACGGCGCCGTGGCGCTGGGCCAGATCCTGAAGTCCGATCCGCACATTGCGCCCTGCCTCATCGGCGAGCTGTTCAAGGCCGCGGCCGGGCAGAAGGATCCCACGGCCATCGCCGGGGCCGAGGCGGTGCTGCGCCAGCTCGAGGACCGCTTCGTCGCCGGGGGCTACCGCTTCCGCGATCTGCTCGCGGATCTGGTCACCAGCAAGCTGTTCACCGTCGTCGGCAACCCGATCTGAAGGAGCTGTCATGAAGAAGCCACTCTCTCGACGCGCCGTCCTTCGTGGATCGTTGCTGGGCCTGCCGGTGTCCTTCGGGCTGCCCATGCTGGACGCCATGCTCGACGGCAAGGGCGAGGCCCTGGCCGCCACCGGCGATCCCCTGCCCGTCCGCTTCGGCACCTGGTTCTTCGGCGGCGGCGTCGGCCGCAGCTCGAACTTCTTCCCGACCACGCCCGGCCCGGGCTGGCAGTCCACCCCGATGCTGCAGCCGCTGGCCAACGTGCGCGACTACCTGACCCTCGTGCGGGGCCCCGGTATGGGCCGCTCCAACCCCGGCGGCCACTGGCACCACCTGGGTCACGCGCTGTCCAGCAGCTACGTCGTCGATCCCGGCCGCGAGTCCTCCGGATATCCGGGGATAGCGACCGCGCCCTCGATCGATCAGATCGTCGCCCAGGCCTGGAAGGGCCGCACCCGCTTCGATTCGCTGGTGCTGGGCGTCTCGCAGTACGGCTTCAAGTGCTCGTGGACCGCGTCGCCGTACACCACGCTGCGCACCGAGACCAGCCCCAAGGCCTTCTTCGCCACCCTGTTCACCGGCGGCCTGCCCGACACCGGCCCCGGCGTGAATTTGGACGCCGTGCTGGCCGTCCGCCGCAGCGTCCTCGACGGCGCCATGGACAGCATCGGCAAGCTGTCGTCGCGCGTCGGCGCCACCGACAAGCAGCGCCTGAACGCCCACCTCGAGGCAATCCGCAGCGTCGAGAAGCAGCTGTCGACCA
Organism: Myxococcales bacterium; assembly: GCA_031423255.1. Taxonomy (GTDB): domain Bacteria; phylum Myxococcota_A; class Polyangia; order Fen-1088; family Fen-1088; genus JANPFD01. Next base: position 82,700 of record JANPFD010000197.1, read on the forward strand.
CGGGCGGCACCGTGCGCGCCTGCTCCAAGCCGGCGGCGCCGACGCTGGTGACCGCTCCCAAGAACGTGCCCAGCGAGGCGAACAACCAGGCCCTGGCCGATCTGCTGACCATCGCCCTGGCCTGCGATCTCACCCGGGTGTTCTCGTTCAAGTGGACCTCCGCCCAGGACGACACCATCTACGCTCCGGTCGGCGTCAACGAGCCGTACCACTCGGCCGGCCACAACCAGACCTGGTACCTGGCCAACGCCCCGAAGATCGTCGCCTTCGTGATGAAGCAGTACGCCTATCTTCTGGAAAGGTTGAAGGCCACTCCCGAGGGCACCGGCAACCTCCTCGACCGCACGCTGGTGTTCGGCACGTCCGAGTTCCAGAGCGGGTTCGACCACTCGGAGGTCGACCACCCGTTCATCCTGGCCGGCCGCGCGGGCGGCACCGTCGCCGGTGGCACCTTCATCAAGACCACCAACGCCGGTTCGCGCCTGGGAACCGCGGGCGTCCCCTCGGTCGGGGCGGTGCAGCTCGCGGCGTTGCACGCCGTCGGCGTTCCTGCCGCCTCGGTCGGCAACCAGTCGACCAACCCGAACCTCTACACGACGATGCCGCTACCGGGGATTCTCAGGTAGCGTCATCGGCTGGCCGTGGAAGCCATGACCCTTTCACGTGCGGCCTGGGCCTCCTCGATCGAACGAAATCTGAAAACGCCGCGTGGGTAGACACGTGGAGCAATCGCCCAGTACCGCGCGCAGTGACGCGCGAACCCCTCGAACCCCGCACCGACGACGATGGGTGCCAGCGCCCGGCCCATCTCCTCGACGGAGCGGAACCTCTCGACTTTTCCGATCATTCCTCCTCCAGGCCGAAGCGATTTCTAAGCGCCGCGGCGTCCTGATGATCGAGCGGCCGGATGGTGCCCTTCTTCAGCCGGTACAAAGCGCGGGGCGTGGCGACGATGACTCTGGCTCCGGCCACCTCCTTGGTTTCACTCTCGACGCTCTCGTAGGTAGCCATATCGCCGAGGCGGGTCAGGATATCGAAGTAGAGGTCGCCGCTGGGAGGGTAGTAGCGCACGGCCGGATATTCGCCGAGGAGATCTTCGGTCTTGATCTCCTCGATGTTCGGATCACGGTCGTACACGCCGCGCAGGGCTCGCCGCAACCGCTCTACGTTGTCGGACGTCGCGCGGATGACCAAGTCCAGATCCTCGGTGGCGCGGATGAGACCATGGAAGCCCATGGCCGTGGCGCCGATGAGAACGTACTCCAGACCTTCGACCTCGAAGGCCCGCAAGACGCGAAGCATCTCATCACGGTCCACCCGATCAGCCTAGCACCGCCGCGCCCTCATCGTCCCATGCCCGCAGGCAAAAAAAGGGCCGCGGTCCCGGCGGGATGATGGTGACGATCTCCACGTTGTCGATCGGATCGATCGCCGGCGTGCCGAGCCGGCCAGCCGATCGACCTGGTGTCCGGATATAGAGACTGGTCACATTTTGTGGTTATAATGGCAAGATGAAGAAGGTCGCCGCAGCGAAGTTCAAGGAGCAGTGCCTCTCTATCCTCGACCACCTGGAGCCAGAGGGGATCATCATCACGAAGCACGGCAAGCCCGTCGCGAAGCTTCTCCCGATCGAGCGCGCAGCAGCAGATCTGATCGGCTCACTGCGTGGGCGCATTCGGGTCAAGGGTGACATCCAGTCCACGGGCGCGAAGTGGGACGCTGGTGGTTAATCTCGACACCCACATTCTGGTCTTCGCGCTGACTGGAGACGTGACTGCTCGAGAGCGGCGTGTGCTGGCGGGCAACACCTGGACTGTTTCCGCGATCGTCTTCTGGGAGCTCGCCAAACTTGCCCAGATGGGACGAGTCGACATTGATCTCGACAACGCCGAATTGGTGCGGACCCTATCGGCCCTGCACGTCTGGCCGCTCGACCTGGCGGTCAGCCTTCAAGCCACGCGCCTCGACTTCAAGAGCGATCCGGCCGATGAGCTGATCGCAGCTACGAGTGTCATCCACAAGGTCCCACTGCTGACGCGCGATCGGCGCATCCGAACCTCGCGCATCGTTCCCTTCGCCTGATGGTCCTGTCCCGCTTGCTCAGGCCCCGGCGACAGCCGCGCGCTTAGGTCCGGGGCTCGCTCTTACGATAAGGAATGACATGCGCGCTCGAGTGGTGGGATTCGTGGTCGCTGGCGTACTGGCCGGAGCCGTTCACGGCTGCAACAGCGCCCCTTCCGCCACGGATGGCGCTGCAGGTGCCCTCGGAAGCGACGCAGAGGCCGTCAGCGAGCGCGATGGCTCAGATGACGACCGACCGTCTTCTCTCGATCGGCCCCTCGACGTACCCGCAGGTGCCAGCGACCGCGATGGCCCCGGCCAGGACCGGCCAGCGGCCGGGGATGCCTCACTCGATGTGCCCACGGGCGGCGATGCCGGCCTGGACGCAGCCCCGGGCGACTCGGCCCCGGCTTGCAACACCCAGACTGTCATCCTCGGCCGCGGCGGGACCACGTCCTCGTGCTCGTTCAAGGTGTCCAGCACCATCCCCCGCGATCGGGTGAACCTGGTCTTCGGTGGCCGTCGGCTGTGCCAGCAGGGTTCGAACAACTGCACCCCGCGGGGAGGGTGGTTCTGGTTCGGCGACGAGGTCGCCCTGTGCGACGCCACCTGCCTGTCCTGGGAGGACAGCGGAGCCAATCTCATCCTCGAGGCCGGCTGCCCGTCGGAGAGTTGCTTCGTGGCCTGTCGGCAGGAGGGCGGCCTCTGCGGCGACGGCGTCAATGCCTGCTGTGTCGGCTGGCGATGCGCCGGCGGTTCGTGTGTGGGTTGCGCGCGGGGCGGACAGGTCTGCACCACAAATGGCGAGTGCTGCACGGGGACCTGCCAGAACGGAACGTGCATAGGCGGACTGGGCGGGGCTTGCGTCTCCCAGGCGGGCTGCGGGCAGGGCGAATGCCGCGACGGGCGCTGCCAATGCGCCGTCGATCAGATCCTGTGCAGCGGTGGTTGTGTCAGCTTCACGGATCCGAACAACTGCCGGGGTTGCGGCAACGTCTGTGCTACCGGCAGCGGCCGGGTCTGTACCGTGAACGGCTGCGTCTGCGATCCCAAGAGCGCCTTTCCGGACGAGTGCAATGGCGTGTGCGTGAACAAGTCGAACGACCGCACCAACTGCGGGTTCTGTTCCTTCACCTGCCCCAGGCTGGACCATGTGTGTGCCAACGCGGTCTGCGGTTGTCCGGCCGGTCAGACCGACTGCAACGGGAGCTGCGTCGACACCACCACCAGCCAGAACCACTGCGGGGCTTGCAACCGCGGCTGCCCGTCTGGTGTCGAGGTGTGCAGCAGCGGCACCTGCGTGTGTGCTCCGGGCATGACCCGCTGCTCGGGAACCTGCGTGGATCTCCTGACCAGCAAGTTCAACTGCAGCGCCTGCGGCGTGGCCTGCCCGGGTAACAAGACCTGCGACAACGGCGTCTGCGGCTAGCGCGCACAACGCTGCCAACCTTCCCCACGAAACGCCCATCGGCGGACCTCCCCACAACTGAAGCCCTTCTGGGGGCGTTCATGGGCGCGGGCTAGACACGCTTTCGCGCCTTGGCGAGCTGCTCGTCGAGGCCGAGCACACGCGCCCATCGCTCGATGTACTCGCGGTCGAGATCCGTGCGGATGCGCAACACGCTGGCCACGTCTTCGATCTGGCGGTCCGAATCGGCCAGCTTGGCCCATTCCAGCTTGGACACGACCGTGTCCTCTGCGGTTGCCACGAACAGATGAACACCTTCGACATCGACATCGACGCGGCGATCGAACTCCTCCCTGCTGAACGGTCGCGATTTGCGAACGATCAGGTCGAGCTTCCAGCCGGTGGAGAGGTCGATGACGTTGAACATGCTCTCTCGCCGTAGGGCTTCCAGCGCCGCATCGAGGTCCACGTAATATTCGGCCTCGGGCAACGACTTCACGAGCCTGGTCAGGCTCTCGCGGGTGGCAGAGATGACGAAGTCGATGTCCTGGCTCGCACGAGGGGTTCCGTGGAACGAACTGGCGTAGGACCCGGTCAGCATGTACGGGATGCCAGCCGCCTGAAACGCGGTGACGATGCGTCGAAGAACGTCGCGCGTCGTCACCGAAGACGCGCAGGAAGGCTGCCGGCGGGCAACGACTGGAGCAGCAACTCGCGCCGAAGGTCCGCGTCGGTCGACGTCGGGGACTTGGCGCGCAGCCTGGCGATCGCGAGATCCCGTGCCATCTGGCTCATGTCCAGGGCGATCGCCAGCCGTTGGGCTCCCGTGAGTCTGCGCTGGACCGCGAGCTGAACCGCCTCTGCCTTTGCGCTCGTATCCAGAAACGGCATGTGGAAACGATAACACACGGGTCCGGGATGGATCGCCACCCTCGGGGGGATTGGGCGGTGCGTGCAGGTCGGGCGCGCCCTCGGCGCCTCATCGTCGCTTCGGCGCAACGATGCTAGCGTAGGGGAGCGTGCGTGTCCTGGTCGTCGAAGATTACGAGCCGCTGGCGCGCTCTGTCGCGAAGGGGTTGCGGGAGGCCGGATACGCCGTCGACGTGACCGGCGACGGCGAGGAAGCACTCGGCTTCACCGAGACGAACCCCTACGACGCCTTGGTCCTCGACCTGATGCTGCCCAAGGTGGACGGGCTGACCATCCTGCGCAAGCTGCGCAGCCGCGGGGACCGGGCGGCGGTCCTGTTGCTCACGGCGCGCGATCGGGTGGCGGATCGCGTGGCCGGGCTCGACGCAGGCGCCGACGACTACCTGGTCAAGCCGTTCGAGTTTGCCGAGCTGCTCGCCCGCCTGCGGGCCCTGATTCGCCGCCGCTACCAGGTGCCGGAGGGGATCATTCGCGCCGCCGATCTCGAGCTGGACACGACGGCGCGGGCCGTCCGGCGTGGGGGCACAGCGATCGCGCTGTCGGCGCGCGAGTACGCCCTGCTCGAGTTCCTGGCGCTGCACAAGGGTCAGGTGGTCACGCGCGCCGAGATATGGGAACACCTCTACGACTTCGCCTCCGATCCGTCGAGCAACGTCCTCGACGTCTACATCGGTTACCTGCGCAAGAAGATCGATCACAAGCACGAGCTCAAGCTGATCCACACCCGGCGCGGGCTCGGCTATCTGTTCGGAGAGTCGGAGTGAGGCGGACGCTGCGCTTTCGCCTGACCGTCTCGGTCGTGGCGGCGCTGGCCATCGTCTTCGCCGGGTTCTCGGCGCTGGTGTACACCGGCTTCGCGCGGGCGCTCTGGCGGGCGTTCGACGAGCGCCTCGCCAGCGAATCGGCGGCGCTGGCCAAGATGGTGGACGAGCACAGCGACTTCACCTTCTATTTCGAGTACACCGGCTTCGCCGACTTCGAGGATGCCCGGCGGCCCGCGTACTTCCAGATCTGGCGGCCACCGAAGGACAAGGTGCTGGCGCGATCACCGCTGCTCGGCCAGGGTGACCTGCCCAGACGCCCTGCGCCGACGGTGTTTCACGATCGCCTTCCCGACGGACGGCCAGGGCGTTACTACCAGGCGGCACTCGTGGGGCGCTGGCACAGCAAATCGCGTCCGATCCCGCCGGCGCTCCGGTCGCCGCTCATCATCGTCGTGGCGCGGGCGACGGACGAGGTGGACGCCCGGCTCGTCCGCATGCGGGTGCTGCTCGGCAGCTTCGGCATGGTGGCGCTGCTGGGATCCGCAGCGGTCGTGGCCTTCGTGGTTTCGCGCGGGCTGCGCCCGGCGGCCGCGCTCGGCGAGGCGATCTCGCGCATCGACGGGACCCGCCTGGGCGAGCGTATCACCGTCGCCGACCTGCCGCGCGAACTGGAGCCGCCGGTCGCGAAGCTGAACGAGACGCTGGCGCGGCTCGACGAGTTCTTCGCCCGCGAGCGGCGGTTCACCGCGGACGTCAGCCACGAGCTGCGGACACCCCTCGCCGGCCTGCGCGCGATCCTCGAGGTGGGCGCCTCGCGCGAGCGGACTGCCGAGGAGAGTCGGGCGATCCTCGAGGACGCGATGGCGGTGGTGCGGCAGATGCACGGGCTCGTGGAGAACCTGCTGATGCTGGCGCGGGTCGACGCCCGGGAGATGGAGGTCGCCCAGGAGCCGGTGGCGCTGTGGGCTCTGGTCGAGGACTGCTGGCGCCCGCTGGGGCCGCAGGCCCGGGCGCGACGGCTGACCTTCACGAACCGCCTCTCACCCGACGATACGGTGACCACCGATCCGGACAAGCTGCGGATCGTGGTGGCGAACTTGCTGTCGAACGCCGTGCAATACACCGAGGAGGGCGGCCGGATCGAGGTGCAGCGCTCGGATGAAACGTGGCTCGACGTGTACGACAGCGGTCCGCCCATCCCGGCCGAGGCGCTGCCGCGCCTGTTCGAACGCTTCTACCGGGGCGATGCCGCGCGCAGCAGCGCCGGGGTCCACTGCGGGATCGGGCTGGCGCTCGTCGACGCGCTCTGTCCCCTGCTGGGCCTGCGCCCGCTGGCCAGCAACCTGCCCGACGGCGGCGTGCGGTTCCGCCTGTTCTCATCTGGCTCTCACGCAGACGGGTGAAACATTGACGATGAGACCCCTGACTGTCGCCGTGATCCTGAGCGCGGGCTGCCACCACGGGGCCGCAAGCGAGAGCGACGCGGCGCCGGAGATCGAGGCGTCGCGGCCAGATCGCCCTTCCTTGCCCGAGGCGACGCCTCGGCGGGACGCACCGTCTGCCCCGAACTCGCCGGTGATCGTGGCCGTCGGCGACATCGCCTGCGATCCGATCACAGCCGCGCGTCCCTCGGCGACGGCGTGCCGCGAGCGTTTCGTCGCCGATCTGGTCGCCGCGATCCAGCCGGTGGCGATCCTCGGGCTCGGCGACATGCAGTACGAGGACGGGCAGTACGACAAGTACCTGGCCTCGTACGACCTGACCTGGGGGCGTTTCAAGGCGATCACCCGCCCGACCCCGGGCGGATCGCACGATGCCTACGGCGCCGGCGGCTACTACCAGTACTTCGGCACCAACGCCGGCCCGAGCGCGAACCAGACCTGGTACAGCTTCGACATCGGCAACTGGCACCTCGTCTCGCTGAACGGCAACTGCACCCAGGTGCCGGGCAATCCGCGCAGCCAGTGTGTGGCCGGATCCGCGCAGCGCGAGTGGCTGGTGGCCGATCTGAAAGCCAACACGAAGCCGTGCACCATCGCCTACATCCACTATCCCCGCTGGAATGCCGGCCAGTTCGCCGACGACGCCCGCCTCGATCTGATGGTCCGCGACCTTTATGCCGCCGGCGCCGAGCTGCTGCTCGCGGGGCACGACCACGACTACCAGCGGTACGCCCCGCTCGATCCCGATGGGCAGCGCGACGACGCGCGAGGGATCCGCTCCTTCGTCGTTGGCACCGGTGGCAAGAACCTGATGCCCTCGATGTACACGATGGACACGAAAAAGCCGAATCTCGAGGTCTCCGACCGCAGCACCTTCGGTGTCCTCAAGCTGACGCTCCGGTCCGATGGCTACGACTGGGCCTTCGTCCCCGAGGCCGGCAAGACCTTCACCGACTCGGGCACCGGCCGCTGTCACTGAACGAGGCCGGCGAGCGGTCCCGTGCAGTAGGCCGGGTTGCCGAAGGCCGTGGCGTTGCTGCCGAACGCGCGCAGCAGCGATACGAACAGGTCGCCGTGTCCGACACCCTGAAAGGTCAAATACCGCCCGGTCCTGATCGCGCCGCCACCCCGTCCCGCCAGCACGAACGGTACGTTGACGTGCGAATGAGCGCGACCCTCGCCCAGCTCGTTTCCCCACAGCACGACGGTGTTGTCGAGCAGGGTCCCACCTCCCTCCTGGTACCCCTTGAGCGCTTTGACCAGGTGGAGGAACTGGTTCACGTAGTACAGGTTGATCTTGGCGATCTTGTCGGCCGCCGCGGCGTCGGTGAGCGACTGGTGCGACAGCTCGTGGTGCAGTTCCGAGATCCCGAGGTGTGTGTGGGCCAGCAGACTCCGCCCCTGCGACCACATGAGCGAGCCGACACGCACGAGATCGCACGCCAACGCCGCGGCCAGGATGTCCATCTGTAACTTGCCGACCAGCGGAAAGTTCGCGGGGTTCCTGTGATCGAGAGCGGCGGGCTCGGCCGGCGCCGTGCAACCGGCCCGCGTGGTCGTGGTCAGCCGGGTCTCGACGGCCCGCAGGGAGGCGAGGTGTGCGTCCACCCGCTTGCGGTCGTCGCCGCCCAGGCGCGGGCTCAGTCGGCGGAAGTCCTCCTGCACGAAGTCCAAGATGCTCCGACGCTCGACGGCCAGCCGATCGACCATCGTCGGGTCGGCGGTGAAGTTGCCGAACAGCCGCTTGAAAGCGGCGGCCGGACTGTCCTCGGGCGGGAGGGGCTGGTTCGCGCCCAGGTAGGAGATCCGCTCGTACACCGTGTCCCCGTTGTAACGGCTCTGAACCCCGAGCTCGATCGAGCGGAACTTCGTCGGCGGATTGAGCACGCTGGCGACCTGCTGATCGATGGTGATGCCGTTGGCGATCCGCCCCGGCCCCTCGACGGCAGTGAACAGGTTCTTCATGGCGCGCTGGTGCCCATCCCCGGGCTGCGTGGCCATCGCCGACAGCATGTTGATGCCGCCGAGGATGACGATGTCTTGCCGGACCGCCTCCAACGGCGCAAGGAACGTCGAGAGCTGGAAGTCGGTCTCGCCGCCGGTGGGGAACCATTTCCTGGGATGAGTTCCGCAGGAGGTGAACATGGTGACGAAGCGCTTGCGCACCGTCTGGGCGCGCGCCTCGGTCTCCAGCCAGGGCAGCGCGAGCACCAGCCCACCGGCTCCGCGCAGGACCATGCGCCTGTTCATCTGGCACCTCGATAAAGGAAAGCGTCGGTCTGCGTGAGGGCGACCAGAAGCTCGCGGACGTCGTACTTCGCCGCCGCAAACCGCTCGCCCACTTTCGCCAGCGTGCAGGCGTCCTCGGCGGTCTCCGCGCGCCCATGGGCGAAGCGGAACCACTGCCGGACGACGCAGCCGCGCACGGCGGCGCTCCCCGCCAGCCGATCGGCGAGCGCCACCGCCCCGACGAACGGTCCGTCGACGTCGCTGCCCTTGATCACCCCGGAGGCATCGACGGCGCGGCCGTTCTCGGTGTCGCGCCAGCGCCCCACGCCGTCGTAGTGCTCGAACCCGAGCCCGATCGGGTCCATCAGCTGGTGGCACCCGGCGCAGGCCGGAACCGCCGAGTGCTGGGAGAAGCGCTCGCGCGTCGTCGCTGTCGCGCTCGGCTCGGGCAGGATCGCCTCGACGTTCCCGGGCGGAGGTGGCAGGTCGGTGCAGATGAGCTGCTCCTGCACGAACTTCCCGCGCTGGACGGGCGACGTCTGGTTCGGCTTGGCGTTCACCCCCAGGAGGCCCGCGTGGGTGAGAAACCCTGCCCGCCGGGTGGCATCGACGCTGGTGCGCTGGAAGGTGCTCCCCGCCGGGCCGCCGACGCCGTAGAAGCTGGCCAGCGTCGCGTTCAGGAACGAGAACCGACCGGCCAGCAGCGTCGCCAGATCGCCGGGCCCGTCCCAGACGACGAAGTCGAGGAATCTCTCGGTCTCCGTGCGCATCAATGGCCGCAAGGACGTCGTGAAGGTCTTGTAGACCGCCCTGTCCTTCTCGATCTGGTCGACCAGATCCAGTCCCAACCACTCGGCGTGAAAGCGCGCCACCACCGGACGGGCGCGCGCATCAGCGAGCAGCCGCCGGGCCTGGACGGCCACCTGACCGGGCGTCGTCAGTTGCTCCGCCGCCGCGGCGACCAGCAGCGCCTCGTCCGGCATCGAGCCCCAGAACAGGTAGGACAGCCGCGAGGCCATCTCCCAGCCGGTCAGCGCCGCGCCGAGCTCGACCCGGTACAGGAAGTGCGGCGACAGCAACATCGCCTCGATCACCCAGCGAACCCCGCGGGCGAAGTCCGCTCCCTGCCGCCCGGCTGCATGGAGCTGGGCGAATCGCCCCAGCTCGGTCGCATCCAGAGGCCGCCGGAACGCGCGCCGCCCGAAGCTCTCGATGAACAGCCGCGCGCAGGCGTCGTCACCGATCCGCGCCGGTGCACACGGAAGGAGGCGGACCGGATCCGCCCGCGCGGCCAGCGCCTCGGCGGCGAGCACCATCTGCTCCTCCAGCACCTCGGTCACCCCGAGCGCAGCCGCGTTGTTGGTGAACCCTAGCTCGCGGTCCTCGGCGACAAAGGCGTTCGCCGGCTGGGTGCCATCACCGAGGAGCTCGCGGACGGTGTTGTTGTACTCGACGCGCGTCAGCCGCCGCAGCGGCGCCGGCCCCGGGGAGCTTCGACATGTCGAGGGCGGCGGCAGCGTGCCGCTCGTGGCCGGCGGCACCGTTGCCGGCGGCGTCGCGTCCCTGTCGCCGATGGCGCCGACGCAACCCGCGCCGGCCACCAAGGCCGCGAACAGCACCCCCCGCATGACCCCTGTTTACGACCCGTAGATGAGAGCTGCATGAGAGCGGCGCGGTCCGGGCTGGATTATCCGTGCATAGGAAGGTCAGCCCGCGTGTCCTTCCGCGTCTCGCCGACGCGGTCCCAGCTATAGTGCGCGGGTGAACCTCGACCCGTTCGCGCAGTGGCTGCGTCAACACGGAACGCCCGACGAGATCAGCATCTACAATCCGTCGTCGCTGCAAGGTCTCCTGTTGCTTGCCCGCGGGCAGCCGATGACCGATTTCCACATCGAGCAGGGCGTTTCCTTTGCTCGCGATTCAGGGCTGGAGGAGGACGACGTCTCGAACCTGCGCCGGATCGGCCGGCTCTGGCTGCGCTTTCAATCACTGGGGGGGTCGGCGTTGGCCGCCGCGCAGACCCGAATCCACACGCCGCACCTGCCGTTCGAGATCACGATATCGGGGGCGCCGCAGCCGGCGGCGGTCGACGCGCCCAAGGGGCAAGAGGAAAAAAAAGAGCAAGGGAAGGAAGACGTCGTCGAGTTCGACGACATCATCGTGCGATCCCCTTTGCGTCGCGCGGCTCCGGTTCTGGCCGGGGCCATGGCGTTGGTGGTGGTCGGCGGTGCGGCCTATCGCTTCTTCAAGCGGCCGGAGCCGGCGCCGGTCGCCGTGCCGAGCCCTGCGCAGGAGACAGTGCCTCTCGGCAAGCTGGACCTGAAGGCGCGCTTTCCGTTCGGATGGGAACACCTGCCGGCAAGCGGGCGGACCCACGCTGCGCCGGGCGGTGCCGTGAAGACCGCGCTTCTGTACCGCGGGGGGAGTCCGGTGCAGCCGCGGCACGCCGCGTTCGTCGGCGTCATGCCTCTCGCCGGAGATCTCGTCGAGGGCGCGGCGATCTCCGACGAGGCGCTGCTGGCCGCCACGCGCAACGGCGACATGGGATTGAAGCTTCAGCTGTTCGAGGCCAACACGGAGTACCAGCCGGGGGGCTGCGAGGTCACACGCATCGCCGGCCACCGGACGGGTTTGTGCCGTGGGGTCGCGTCCCGCAAGAACGGGACCACGACGTTGCGGACGTACCTGCTGGTCGGAGGACGGCGAGGCATCCTGGCGCTGTTCTCGGCAGCGCCGTCGGTGACCGATGCGGCCCGCGAAGAAGAACGGATCGTCGCCAGCCTCGAACCCTAGGTCCCCTTGAGCTTGTTCTCGGCGACCTTGGCCTGGTCGCTGCCAGGGAATTTCTCGACCACCCGACCATAGACTGCAGCGGCCTTCTCCGGAGCCTTGAGCGCATCCTCGTAGAGCTTGGCCAGCGCCAGCATGGAGCGACTTGCCAGCGGCCCGGGCTTGTCGGAGGCGGCCAGGTAGAGGCGCTCCGCCAGAGCGTTGTTCCTGGCACGAGCGGCGGCGGCGGCGAGATCAAAGAGCTGCCGGTCGTTGAACCGGGTTGGATCCCAGGTCGCACGAGCCCCATACAGCTTCAGCGCGCGCGTGAAGTTATCGTCTTCGATGGCACGGATGACGTCCTTCGCCGCCAAAGGCTCGGGTTTTTCCTTCACGGGGGCGGCAGCACCAGCCGCAGCCTGGCCTTCAGACTCGGCGCCGAGCTCGGTGCGACGGCGCGTGCCCTGGGCATCCACCTTCAGGACCGGATCGAGGAAGTCGCGAGCAAGCCCCCAATCGAAGGCTTCGCCGTGGACGAACAGCAGCCACCCCGTGAGTCGTCCGATCATCACGAAGGCCACCAGAGAGACCCATTCGGCGAGGAAGCGGCCGAAGATCGGTGTCTGAACGCTGCTGGCGATCTGACCGCCGAGCGCCCCGAACCGGACCGCCACGGCGCCCATCCCGATGAGCGCAGCCACCGTCAGCCAGTAGCGTCCTCCGATCCGGCCGGCCCAACGGAAAAGACGGAACGGATTCACGAGGTCCCCGAGCGGGCTGTCCGCGGCGGCCGCCACCGTCGCCATCGGCAAGAACACCACACTCAACCCCACGTACAGCCAGGGGAGAGGTTCGGTGAAGGTGCTGGCGGTGGGCAAGCCCCGTTGCAAGAGGACCAGGTACACCACCCCCGGGACCCAGACGACGAGCGTCGTGAGGATCGCCTTGAACAGCATGAGAAACTTGAACGGCTCGCGCCGCCCGCCACGCGCCATCGTTGCCGCGATGACGAACACGTAGAGGAAGATCACCAGGGCCCGGAAGGCCGGAAAGACGATCGGCGAAAGGGCCTTCTCCACCGTCGAGGCTCCGGCGTCGCCGGTGGCCGCGGGCGTGAGTTCGGTCTGGCCCTCCTTGGGCTTGGGGTCCAGGAACAGGACCGTGGCGTACGACGCCAGCACAAGGCCCAGTGCCACCATCAAGAGCGCGGGGATCCCGCGTCGAAACGGATACGTCACGGCGTCGATCAGCCAGGACGCGTACGGTCGCAGCGAGCGGTGGGTGCTCAGCTGGGTCGCTTCACCCTCGCACAGGCAGCAGAAGAACTGGGTCACCACCCGCGCGGTGCAGGTGGGGCACAGGTACTTGCCGCAGACCTTGCACCGCCAGCCCGCCTGCTCACGCCGGTGCTCATGGCAGCGGGCGTTGTTCTGGAGAATCGACTCGGCCATGGTCACTGCACCGGGTAAATGGCGAGTTCCGTGGCGCTCGACGCCGCGGCGGGGGATCGCGGGGCGGATGTCGACAGCCGGCCCGGATCGAGGCCAGCCTCGGTGAGCGTCCGCACCGTCGCGCTCGCGCACTCGGCCGTGTCACAGGCGATCCGGATCGTCGACCCGGTCTGTGCTGCGAGGATGGTCACGACATCGCGGAGCCACGTGCGTCCGCTGGCGCGCAGACGGACCGACCGGGAGGAGACGAACAACCCCTCGTTCGGCAGCCGCACCAAGAGGTGATCCTTTTCCTTCGTCAGCTCGATGTGTCGGGCCCAGGGCAGTTGCGCGAAAGCGGCGTGCAATGCATCCAGAGCCGGACCCGGGTCCTCGGCCACCTCGGCGGGAGAGGTGATGGCAATGATCGCCGCAAGGCCAATCGCCTCGAGGTCGATGCCGCGAAGGCCAACTCCGGTGCCAGCGCCCGCGTCGGCCACGACGTCCACGGCCCGCGCTGGCGTCGGCGCTACCGCTAGCGCTTGCGGCTTTGCCGGACCCGAGACGTTGGGTCCTTCGGGACCTGCGGCGATGCCTGGCTTGTTCCCGCCCTTGACCTTCTTCCCGGTCTCGGCCTCCTCCGCCATGGCGCTCCCGCGGATGGCAGCGATGGCCGCCAGGCCTCCCAGGGGGCTGTTCGGGTTCACGCTCACCTTCGTCCCGACGCCGCCCGTGACCTCGGCGATGATCTCCAGCGTCTCCTTGTCGCCGAGCTTGCGCTTCCGGTACTTCTTGTTGCGCTGGATCCATCCCGCGAGGCCACCCTTCTTCATTCTGACGGTCACGGTCTCGCCCGGCTTGTCGCCCGCGATCACCATCGTCTCCATTTCCACCCCGCCATCGCCGTAGGGAACTCCGCCGTCCTCGTCGGGATACTCCTCTTGAAGCCCGGCTATCGCGGCCCTGGCCTCGTTGTCGGAACCGCCACGCGCCTTCTCGATCTCGTCGATGTCCATCAGCTCGACGACCTCGTTCCGGCCGACTTGACCGGGTCTGGCATCGCCCGTCCTCCGCACGCCGCCATCAGGCCCACCATCCGCGCCGGCGTCGACAGGACGCTTCTCCAGGCGCGCGGTGACCTCCTCGTCGATGCGAGCCTGTTCCTTTGCCTGCAACACGGCGAGCCGTTCCCGTTCGTCCGCGCCTCTGATGTACGCAGCGCGGAGCGAGGTCAAGACCACGAAACCAGCCATCCCCGCCAGCCACAGGGCGGCCATGATCGACGAGCGGTTCTCGCGCACCCAGGCGACCGTCAACCGCGGCCAGCGGCGAATGCTGGAGAAGGCCGCGCCGATGGCGGCCAGGATGCGTGGACGGGGCTTCATGACCAGCTACTTCGGCACGGGGGCGGGACCGAGCCGCGCGACGGCGTCCTTGGCGCGCTGGTGCAGCGGATCGGCGGGGCCGGTGCCGTTCATCACGTGGTTGAAGTCTGCCGTTGCCGACGCCCGGTCCTGCATGGCGGCGAAAGCATCGCCTCTCAGCAAGTGCGCCTCGAGGCCCAGGCTACTCGCCGGATGGTTGCGCATGAAGCGGTTCAGGTCCTCGATGGCGTTCGACGGGTGGCCGGAGAGGTGATGGGCGTGACCCCGGCGCATCAGCGCCTCGGGGAAGTCCGGGCTCGCGGCGTGGCGCTTCATGAAATCCGAGAACCCGTCAACGGCGTTGAACGCCCGCTGCGCCTCGAGCAACGCCTTGGCCCGGTAGAAACGCGCCGGCCCGCTGTGCGACGTCAGCTCGTACTCGCGCAGCAGCTTGTCGAACTCGGCCACCGCGCGATCGAACGAACCCGCACGGTAAGTCGCCAGCGCCGTCTCGAAGGCGGCCTGAGCATCCTTCTCGCGGTCGTCCCGTTCCTCGGCCAGGCGTTTGCGCTCGGCTTCCTTGTCGGTCTTACGCTTGATCTCGTCGGCCCTGGCACGTGACTCCGCCGCCGCCTTCGCCCTTTCAGCTGTCCTCGTCTCCACTTCCACGCTCCACTCGTCGATCGACCGGTTGAAGGCGCGGACGGCGATCAATCCGCCCGTCAGCACGAGCGCTCCGAGCACCAGCTTCTTTCCGTACAGCGCAACGAAGCCAGGGACCTCGATCAACCCATCGTCGGACGTGGCCTGCCTCGCGGCTTCCACGGGAGTCCGCGGCGGCGGACGCAGCAAGACCGTCGCCGGCTGGTCGCCATCGCCGGTCAAGAATGAAAGCTGGATGGCCGCTTGCCGGTCCGCAGGCCGCAACTTCAGGTAGCGCTTGAAGTAGACGACGGCGCGGTAGTAGTTGCCCTGCACGCGGTAAAGCAGCGCCAGCCGTTGCAGCGTGGAAGGATCCTCCGGGTCCTTCTCCAGGCTGCGCTCCAGCTCCAGGATCTGTGGATTCTGCGATGTCCCGAAGCTGAGCTTGCCGTCGGCCGAGTGCTCGCGCAGCAGCCGCTCCGCTTCGGGATGATCGGGCACCAGCATCGAGGCCCGGTAGAGCAGCAGCGCCGCCGGGCCGAGCTTCGCGGGGTCGGCGATCTGCCCCTTGGCCTGCGCCACGAATATTTCCGCCTGCACGGCGTCGAGCCGCGTCTTGGTTTTCCTGGGGTCCGCCATGAACTGGCTCATCAGCTTCGGATGCCGCCGCTCGACCTCCTCGAGGAGCGGGCGCAGATCCTCCAGCACCTCCGCCGCCGTCTGATACCGGCGATCCCGATTCGGCTCCAGCAGACGATCGAGCACCCGTTCGAGCGCGGACGGCACGTCGGGCGTCGCCTCGAACACGGGTGGGTACTGGCCGCCCACGATCCGGAGTAGCGTGCCCGCCACCTCGCTGGCGGCGAACGGGTTGCGGCCGGACAGCATCTCGTACAAGACGATGCCGGCGGCGAAGAGGTCGCTGCGCGTGTCGACCGGAATGCTCGATGCCTGCTCGGGGCTCATGTAGGACGGCGTCCCGACCAGGAATCCCGTGGCGGTGAGTTTGTCCGCGTCGACCGTCTTGGCGACACCGAAGTCTCCGATCTTGAGGACCCCCTCCGCGTCGAGCAAGAGGTTCGCCGGTTTGATGTCGCGGTGGGTGATGCCATTGGCGTGCGCTTCCCGCAGGCCGGCCAGCATCTGGGCCGCGAGGACCAGCACCACGGCGGACGGCAGACGGCCGACGTTATCCATGAGATCGCCGACGGTGCCTCCGGTCGCGAGCTCGCTGGCAAGCCACAGTCTGCCGCCGTCCTCACCGTAACGGAAGACGCCCAGGATGTTGGGATGGCTGAGGCTGGCGATGGATTTGATCTCGACCAGGAAGCGCTTGAAGAGCTTGGGATCCGATGCCAGTTGCGGGTGGGTCAGCTTGAGCGCCACTTCGCGACCGCTGGCGTCTTCGGTCGCGAGATAAACGGAAGCCATCCCGCCCTCGCCCAGCAGGCGCACGATCGTGAAGCCCCGCACCACCGGAGTGCTCGTAGGGGCGACCGGCTCGAATGACGCAAGGTCTGCGAGGGGATCGAAAGACAGGATCGGCGCGACGAACGCTGCCGTGGCGACGGTCGCGGGCTGCGACGGGGTCGGCCGTGGCGGCGGGCTCTCCGACGCACGGCCGGAGATGTAGCGCCCAGGAGAGGCAGGGGGAGAGACATTCAGGACCGACGCGGGCGATGCGCCCTGGATCGTCGGGACCGGTGCTGGCGCAACTGGCTGTGGCCGTCCGACGACGGTGGGAGCCGCAGTCTGCGATGCCTTGGCTTGACCGAACGGACGCTCCGATTCGGAAATCACCTTGCGGACCGTGATCGGTCTGCCACAAGCCTTGCAGGAAGTGTTCAGACCCGCATCAGGAACGCGAGACGCGGCGATGTGAAAAACGGTATGGCACTCCCCGCATTCGTACTTCATGGGCGACGGCTGACGCGGTCGAAACTGTACACCAGCCGCGTGGACAGGAAGGTCAACCCGCGTGTCCTTCCGCGTCACGCCCTCGTCACCAGTAATTCGAGGCGCCCTGGGAGCACGACTCAGATTTCCGCGCCCCGGAGGCCAGGACCCAGCCGACTGGATTCGATCTGGAGGCAGGCCGTGGCCTACGTCAGAAACGAGGCTTCGACACCCAGCAAAAAAAGAAAACCTTCCACCTTGGCCGTTCGGGAGAGTTTTCACCCCTACTGTCTGTAGGGGGGAGCCACAAAGATGACCGCATCGGGCTTCCCGACGGTGCGGGCGTGCTCATTCCATCGGTCGGAGGCGGCTCCCTGATTTGAACTTGTAGGGAAAAAATTCTCTTCCGGTAGCGAACCAGGCAGAAGGTTCGCTCTCGATCATGGATGCTTCGAACGAAGCGGTCAAGAGTGAATCAGGCGACAATCTCGGGAGGCGATGAAAATGAACCGACGACAACTGTTGACCGGACTCGGCGCAGCGGGCCTGTTGCGGCCGAGGCTCGCGGCGGCCGCTCTGCCGAAAATGAAGATCACCCGCGTGCGCCTCTACGAATCACCGATCTCGCGACCGATGATCAACCAGAGCTTTCACGTCATCACCGTGGAGACCGACGCCGGGATCACCGGCATCGGCGAGGGTGGCTCACGGGATCTGGTCGAGCAGTGCGCGCACCTGATCGTCGGGCAGGATCCGACGCGCATCGATCAGCTGTGGCAGGTGATGTACCGTGGCCTGTTCTATCCGGCGGGACGCGAGAAGATCCACGCGCTGGGCGGCATCGACATGGCGCTATGGGACATCAAGGGCAAGGCGCTGGGGGTCCCGGTGTACGAGCTGCTGGGCGGCCAGGCGCGCGAGCACGTCGAGCTGTACTGCACGGGATTTCCGGTGGGCAACGGGCTCAAGGAGAAGGCCCGCGCCTGCATCGAGGCGGGGTTCCGCGCCTACCGCGTCTCGGTGGCTGACGCTGGCAAGTCGGGCTTCAACCCTCGCGACGCGGTTCGCCGCACCCACGAGATGTGCATCGAGCTGCGGGAAGCCGTGGGCAAGGACGGGGACTGGTGCATCGACTACCACACACGCCTGGATCTCTCCGACGCGGTTCGCCTGTCCACGTTGCTCGAGCCGCTCGAACCGGTGTTCTGCGAGGATCTCGTCCGCGCGGAGAACCCGGCGCTGTACAAGACCCTGCGGCCGCTGGTCAAGGTGCCTATCGCCGTGGGCGAGCAGTTCGGCGACCGCTGGGACCTGAACGAGTTCGTCGAGCAACACCTGATCGATTTTTCACGGGTGAGCATCCCCAACTGCGGCGGCATCACCGAATTCATGAAGATCGCGGCTCTGTGCGAAACGCACTACGTGGGCTTGATGCCGCACTTCACTGGCCCTATCGGCGAGGCGGCGCTGGTGCACTGCTGTGCCGTGTTCTCGGGCCCGGTGTTGATGGAGATGGTGAACGGCGGGAAGAGCAAGGCCGACTACCTGCCGCAGGCCTACGACCTGAAGAACGGCAAGCTCTGGCCCAACCGCCGTCCCGGCCTCGGCGTGGAGGTCGACACCAAGCGGCTGAAGCTGCTGACCGAGGTGACGGAAGGGACGAAGAAGCCGACTGATCTGCGCAACCACATGTTCCGGCGCCCGGACGGCTCCTTCACCAACTGGTGAGACGAATCAGGTGGCGAGGTCGGGCAGAGCCCCGCTGACGTAGCCGTGGTTGGACCCGTACTGGGTGTCGTTGTACCCGAACATGTTCAGGATCGAGGTGAACAGGTTGTGGGTCGAGGCCTGGGTCGCGTAGTCGAGCGGGTTGGTCGCCGCCTTGGTGTTGTAGTTGATGTAGCGCTTGGTCCGCAGCTTGCCGCCCGCCTTGCCGGCCAGCAGCACCGGCACGTCGGCCGATGAATGGTCGGTGCCGCAGCTGAACTCGCTGGTCCACAGCACGAGGCTCTGGTCCATCATCGTGCCGCCGCCCTCGGGGGTCTTGGTCATCGCGTCCATGAACCGCGCCAGCAGGCTCATGCGGAACTGCCGGTGCTTGAGCATGGTGTCGTACCACTGCTGCCAGCGGCCGGCGTCGGATCCGGTCTTGCCCACGTCGCGCGCCGAGTGGTGCAGCGAGTGGTCGATGTTGTAGGCCGCCGGGTAGGTCGGGTTGAGGAACTTCCCGTAGAAGCCGCCGATCTCGAAGGAGGCGACGTTGGTCAGCCCGCAGCGGAGCGCCGCCACCATGATGTCCACCAGAATCGGGCTCTGCGGCACCATCAGCTCGGTGTCGTTGCTGTTGGGCTTGCCGACGAAGTTCACCGTCGGCTTGCTGCAGCCGGCGGTGACCGGGCGGGCCTGGAGCTGCTTCTCGATGCCGCGGATGTGTTCGAGGTGTGCGTCCACCGTCTGCTTGTCCGTGGCCGACAGCCGGTTCTTGTACACCCCGAGACCGCCGCTAACACCGTCGAGGACGCTCTTGCGCAGTGCCATCGCCCGCAGCACCGCCGGATCGGGGCCAGTGGCGCCGGTCGTGACGGTCGCGAACAGAGTGCTGAATGCTGCCAGTGGGTTCCACTCCCCGCCGTTGGGCTGGCTCGGCCCCCGGAAGAACGGGGTGCCGTAGCCGTGGCCCGGAACCTTGAGGTGGATCTGGGGAAACTGCGTCGGGTTGCGCTGCTGGAGTCGCGTCGCCAGCACAGCGTCGATGGAGGCGCGATCGGTCGTGTAGCTGTCACCGGTCTTCGTGACGTTGGCGGCGGTCAACGCCGTGACGTTGGCCCAGCCGTGGCCGCCGTTGTACGTGCCCTGCTTCCTGGCGGCCATGTTGTCCACGCCACCCACGATCACCAGGTCGTCGATGAACGGTTGCAGCGGCTGATGAACCGCTCCCAGCACCAGGGGAGCGCCCGGCGCGCTCTTCGGCTGCCAGGCATCGACGCCATTGTTGCTGCCGTTGCCGTCGTGACGCTGGCCAGTGCCCTTGCTGGCGCTGATGGTGCCGCCGTGCTCGAAGAAGGTGATGAAGCGCTTGGCGCCCGGGGCGCCCTGGGCCCACGCCTTGCCGTGCGTGTACTCCAGCAGCGGTAGTCCGATGGTGCTGCCGGCGAGGCCGCGCAAGAACAGACGGCGATTCGGCGTCATGGCGTCACCTCCTTGATGAACAGCGCGGCATCGCTGGACGCGATCGCCAGCACCAGATCACGAAGATCATCGTTCTTCTTGAAACGCGTTTTCAGCTGGTCGACGAGGCAGGTGTCCGCGTCGCCCGGCGCGCGGGCCAGGGCCTTTTCGAACCAGCCTTGCACGGCGCAGTCGCGGGCCTGGGCGCTGGCCGCGAGCCGCTGCGACAACCCCACGCCGCCCATGGTGGTGCCCGCCAGATCCGTGGCCGGGATGGTCGCCGTCGAGTCGATCGGGACGGTGTACGTCACCCCGCTCGCGGTCAGCTTCTCCGTGGTCTGCCAGGCGCCCATGGCGTCGTAGTTCTCGAGGGTGAAGCCGATCGGGTTCACCACGCTGTGGCAGGCGACGCAGACTCCCCCGCCGGTCTTGATGTCGACCAGCTGCCGGGTCGAGACCTTCTGGCCCGGCAGCGGCTTCGGCGGCGTGTTGTCCACGTCGACGGGGGGATCGGGCAGCGGCTGGCACATGACGTGGCGGAACACGTAGACGCCGCGGTGGATCGGGTCCTGCGTGTCGGCGGTGGACTGAACGGCCAGGGAGGCGGCGCGCGTGAACAGCCCTCCCCGCTGCATCGGATTCAGGTTGACCCAGGCCGATCCGGTGGTCGGCCCGCCGGTCACGCCGTACATCTTGGCCAAGGCAGCGGTGACGTAAGACTCGGTGGAGGTCATCAGCTTGCTGAAGGAGCCGCCTTGCTCGAAGAAAACCCGGTCGTAGAGCGACTCGACCTCGTTGCGCCACGCCGTGCGCAGGGCGGCGCTATCGTACGAAAATCGAGCTTTGTCCTTCTCGAAGCTCTCGAGGTTCGGGTGGCTGGCGTTGCCGTCGAGCTCCAGCCACGACGAGGCAAACTGCTTGACCATCTTGCGGGCCCGTGGACTGGCGACCAGGCGTTCGGCCTGCACGCGCACCCCGTCGGCGCTGTCGAGCTGCCCTTTTTCGGCGGCGTCCAGCAAGCTCTTGTCGGGCGTCGAGCTCCAGAAGAGGTACGACAGGCGCGTCGCGCGCTCGTAGCCGGTCAGCCGGCGCACGCCTGCGGGCAGGCTCCTGTCGACCACGCCCTCGTCGCGGATGTAGAGCAGCTGCGGCGACTGGAGCATCACCTGCGCGACGGTATCCAGGCTCTCGCGGAAGGTGACCGGCGGCGTGACCTGCAGGCCGCGCACCTGATCGTAGACACCGCGTAGCCAGGTCTTCTCGGCGGTGTCCAGCGGACGCCGGAACGCCACGCGCCCGAAGGCGGCGATGAAGCTGTCGGCGCACATCGAATTCTGCGCGCCGGCGACGTCACAGGGAGCGAACGTCAGGTGGCCCTTGGTCGCCACCAGCTCGGCAGCCGCCGCGCTCAGCTTCTCGACCTCGAGCTGGCTGATGATCTTGCCGACGGGAGGCTCGAGCTGCGGCGCGGCCGTGGGCGCAGTCATCAGCTCGCGGACGGTGTTGACGTACTCCTCGGGCTGCAACCGGCGCAAATAAGCCGGCGCCGCCGGGATGCCACCCTTGCACGCCGCGGCGCTCGTGGGGCCGGTGCCCGGCATCATGCTGGGCCCAGCGGCCGGATCGTCGGTCGCGCCCGGTGCGGAATCATCGGAAGGGCCGCCCCCTCCGATCGCCCCCACGCATCCGGTACCCAGCAAGACAACCACCAGCGTTCCGGTTCGCATAAGTCGAAGGTAACCAACCTGCTAAATCGTCGTAATGGGAGAAAAGCTGAAGGAGCGCAGGGATGGACGACCTAGGAAAGATTACCTAGCCCTTGAGCCGCGGCAGCGGGCCGGTCATCTCGACCTTGACGTCCCTCAGGTAGCCGGTCCCCACCGCTGCATCGAGGCCGATGGAGTTGCGGTCGACCCCGTAGGCCTGCATGAGTGAAACGAGCAACCGGTTGTGGGCGGGCCCCAGGCCGAAGGACGTGGAGCCATAGTTTCCACCCGGTCTGTCGCCGTAGGGCGACGTCTTGAACAGGTTGTAAGGATTGGCTCCCGTTTCAGCGTACTTGAGGTAGCGGCCCGGCTTGAGGCCGAGATTCTTTCCCCCGGCGACCAGGTACATCATCCGGTAAAGGTCATGGCCGCCGTTCGCGAGCTCCGTCGACATCACGAGGATGCTGTTGTCGAGCATGGTGCCCGAACCCTCGGGCACCGACTTGAAGGCGGCAATCATCTTGGCGAACTGGTCCACGTGTAGCCGGTAGTAGTTCTCCATCCACCCCATGCCCGGCTCCGTCTTCGCGGAGTGGGCGATGGACTGATGCACATCCAGGCCACTGGTCGCGCCCACGTCCGCCGCCGTGAGCTGGGTGTGCGAGAAGAGCCCCACGCGCGTGAGGTCGCACGCCATCGCCGTCGGGAACATCTTCGTCAGGATGACGTTGGCGATCTCCTTGCCCCGCAGCGGCGAGCCGTTCAGCGGGTAGTCCGTGGGCTTTTCGCACTTGATCTGGGCGAACTCGGCGACCCGCTTTCCGAGGTCGGAGAGCATGTCGCGGTGAAGCGAGAGCTTGGCGCGATCTTCGGTGCCCAGGCGCGCGAACTGTCGTTGATATTGATCCCGCAGAAAGTCGGTGGAGGCCTGCCGCCGCGAGCGCGACAGCTCGATGCCGGTGGGCGGGCCCGAGGGCGCGGGCGAGGTCATTCCCGACGTTCCCACCGACCCGAAGACCCGCTTGAACTGGTTCGCGCAGAACCCGTAGAAGGCATCGCAGCGGGCCAGACTGACGGCGTTGCCGGCCGTATCGTAGAAGCCGGCGTTGTTGACGTCGCCCCCGTTGTCCGTGAAGCCGAGGTACTTGAAACGCCCCGGCACGGCAACGGCGTCGGCGACGTACTGATCGAACGAGACGTGCTTGGCGCCGGCCACCGCGCCGGTGAGGCGGTGGCCCGTGGCCACGCCATGGTTGTTGCCCTGCTTGTCGGCGATGGCCGAGGTCAGGGCCAGCCCTTCGAGGATGAGGACATCCTCCCGGTAGGGGTGCAGCGGCTGCAGCGTCTTGCTGAAGTCGGTCGCCGCGAGCGGCCCGAGCGGCAGCTCCCATTCGGACTGCGGCGTCGCCGGCATGCCCGGCGGCCGCAGCTCCCACTTGCCGGTGACCGGACCATGCCCGGTGTAGAAGACGACCAGACGCTTCGCGGGCGCCTGCGCATGAGCCGCACGGTCACCGAGCAGCGACGGCAAGAAAAGCGACCCCGAGGCGAGGCTCGCCCCTGCAAGAAGCCGCCGTCGATTCAACTGGCTCATCGTCCTTGCTCCGTGGGTCGCGTGGATGAGTAGATGAATTCGGGACCCTTGACGATAGCGACCAGCAACTCACGCACGTCCCCGCGAGCCGCGGCGAACGCCGTCTCGATCTCCTTGATCCGGCACCCGTCCGCGGCCTCCTCGGGCCGGCCCTGCGCATACTCGAACCAGTGCCTGGCGACGCAGCTCTGCACGAGAGAGCTGTCCCCCAGCTTCTGCGACAGCTCGATGGCGCCGTTGAACTGCCAGTCGGTGGTGTCCAGGCGGAATTGCGCGCGCGCGTCGACGGGCAGGCCGTTGTCCATGGTCCGGTACCTCCCGATGGCGTCGTAGTTCTCGAAGGCATTGCCCAGCGGCTGGAAGAGGGCGTGGCAGCCGGCGCAGGCAGCCGGCTGGA
This sequence comes from Myxococcales bacterium, assembly GCA_031423255.1. Taxonomy (GTDB): domain Bacteria; phylum Myxococcota_A; class Polyangia; order Fen-1088; family Fen-1088; genus JANPFD01. Next base: position 106,500 of record JANPFD010000197.1, read on the forward strand.
TCCGTTCCTCGAACAGCTGCCGGTTGGTCTTTCGCGCGGTCCCACCCTGCGCCGCCGGCTCACTCAGATCGGCGTCCGCCGGCGGCGGCGGCAGGTGCTGGCACAGCAGGCGCTCGAGGATGAAGATCGCGCGCAGCGGAGGCGAGCCCTCGATGAGGTGGGCCTGGCTTGCCAGGAAGTTCGGGCGCGTGAGGAAGCCCGAGCGCTCCATCGGATTGAGCGCGGTCTCGGCCCAGCCACTGACAGGGGCCGGCGCTCCGTAGAACTTCGCCAGGGCCGCGTTGACCTCCGTCCTGGCGCTCGTGAACAGCGACCGCAGCGTCCCGTCGACCTTCATCACTGCTGCCACGAGCCGGTCCGACTCCTCCCTCATCGCCGCCTTGAGAGCGTCGTTGTAGAGGGGGTAGGTCTTCGGGTCCTTGGCCTCGCGGTCGATCCTGTCGAGGTCCAGCCACTGCCGGTGGAACTCGACCAGCATCCCGCGCGCGCGAGGATCCGCCAGCATCCGCCGCGCTTCCTTCTCGCGCTCGGCGGGCAGGTCGAGCTGGCTCGTGCGGGCTCTGTCCAGGAGCGGCGCATCGGGCGGCCCCCCCCACACCAGGTACGACATGCGCGAGGCGATCTCGTACGGGCTCAGCTTGGGCTGCCCGAACTCCAGCCGGTAGAGGAACTGCGGCGACTGCAGCATGTTCTCGATGGTGAGCTGCACCGCCCCGTTGAATCCGGAGCCCGCGGCGCGCTCGGCATTGAAGTGGTCCGTATAGGACTTCTTCTCGTCCACGGTCAGCGGCCGGCGGAACACCCGGGCCCCGAAGGTGTCGACGAACTGGGCCCCGCAGGCCACCTCGGTCGCCGGCGTCGGCGTACACGGGAGGATCGCACTCGGCTTGGCGATCGCCTTGATCGCCACGTCCACCGCGATGGCGCTGTACTGCTCGACCAGCAGCGGCGAGGGGTTGAGCAGCTTCGCCCGGTTCTCGAAACCGTCCTCGCCGGGATCCCTGACCAGGGTCGGCCGACCGATCTGAAGGCCGGGGAACAGGTCGTTCAGGGTGGCGACGTACTCGGCATGGCTCAGACGTCGCAGCGGCGCCGGAGGCACTCCGCCGGGCGTGCAGGCCGCTCCGGGGCCGCTCCCTCCCACGCCCGGGTTTCCCCCGGAGGTATCGACACCTTCACCGATGGCTCCCGTGCAGGCGAGCGAAACCAGCGCTGTCGCGAGTAGAAACAACCTCACGTCAGATGCACCTCATCGTCGACTTTAGCCCCCCGTGTTCCATCGGCATAAGGGGAGGACAACCCAAGGAACACAGGGAAAGATGACCTAGGTAGGATTACCTAGGCGCTAAGGTCGCGAGAGCTGTGTAGAATTCGTCGGTGCAGACGCTGGCCACGATGGCGCTGGCACTGGCCCTGGAGCTCGCCCACCAGCCGTTCGAACGCAACACCTGGCGCGTCCCCGGTGCCGTCTTCGACGCGGTCCAGACCACCGACGGCTTCCTCTGGTTCGGCACCGACTCGGGCCTGCGGCGCTTCGACGGCGCTGCCTTCACCGAGGTGAGCCCCAGGACGCTGCCCGCGCTCGGCGACGAGAACGGACGCAAGCTGCTCGCTGCTCGCGACGGCAGCCTCTGGATCGCCACCGGCAAGGCCTTCCTGGTCCGGACCACCGGGCAGGACGCCATCTCTCAGTGGAAGACCGGCACGGCGGGTCTGGTGCGCTACGCCGACGGAACCGCCCGACGCTTCACCACGGCCGACGGCCTGCCCAGCGATCGCGTCTGGGCGCTGGCCCAGGACGACAAGGGCGTCATCTGGATCGGCACCGAGGAGGGGCTGGCGCGCTGGGACGGGGCTCGGTTCACGCGCGTCGGGGAGTCGCGTCCCTGGATCCTGGCGCTGCTTCCGGCCGCCGGCGGCGATCTATGGGTGGCGACCGAGAGCGGCCTGATGATCGCTCGCGACGGCCAGTTCCAGCAGACGATCATCCGCAAACCGGTGATGGCCCTGGCGCCCTCGCCTGGCGGCGGAATCTGGATGGCCCGCACCCGCAGCCTGCTGCGCTACCGGGACGGCCAGACCACCGAGATCCCGGTGCAGCGGCCGGTGTTCGCGCTGAAGACCGACCGCCAGGGAAACGTGTGGGTGGGGTCCGAGGTGGGCCTGTTCCGGATTGATGACCGCACGGACACGCTGGTGCCGATGGATCCGGAGCGGTGGGTGCTGGCTCTCCTCGAAGATCGCGAGGGCAGCTTGTGGACCGGGTCGCGTCTCGGCGCCATCGCCCAGCTCAAGGCCCCCGAGGTGCGAAACCTGGGCGCGCCCGAAGGGCTCGGCGGCGCGATGGCCTTCGCGGCGCTGGCGGCGCACGACGGCAGTGTCTGGACCAGCGTCATCGGTGGGATGGCGCGCTTCGCCGAGGGACGCTTCACCACCTTCCGCACGGGGCCCGACTTCTCCGCGCGCACACCCCTGTCGCTGGCGGAAGGGCGCGACGGCAGCATCTGGATCGCCTCCCTGGACGACGGCCTCCACCGTTTTCGCGACGGGCGGTTCGAGTCTTACCGTCAGAAAACAGGACACCTCCCCTCCGACGAGGTGTCCTCGGTGCTCGTGGACCGCGCCGGAAGCCTGTGGCTGGCCTGGGAGAACCAACCCGGCATCAGCCGGTTTCCCGGGGGAGTGCCCGGTCCCGGCCGCCTCGATCTCGGGCCCGAGAACGGCCTGTGTCCAGGCCCGCAGGAGGTTTACGGCGAGGGCCGCGGAGGGCGCATCTGGGCCGGCGGCAAGACGGGTTTGTCGCTTGTCGAAGAGGGGCGTGCCCGCTGTCTGACCGCGGCCGACGGCCTTCCCGGCCCGGTGCAGACCGCGCGCGAGGACGATGAGGGCACCCTCTGGCTCGGCTGCGGTGACCTGGGCGTGGTGCGCTTTCGCGACGGGAAGTTCGCTGTCATCCCCCCGGGGGCAGGCCTCTACGATGCCTTTCCTTTCAGCTTCACCGACGATCATCGGGGGCACCTCTGGATCACCTCGGGGCGCGGGGTATTCCGCGTGGCGAAGGCCCAACTGCACGCGTACCTGGCTGCCGGTTTCGGGACCATCGACTCGGTCGTCTACAATGCCGAGAACGGGATGCGGACCCAGGAGTGCACCGGCTGGCACACGCCCGGCCCGGCGGTCGATGGCGAGGGCCAGCTCTGGGTGCCGACGCTCGCCGGGCTGAGCGTGGTGCGCCCGCCGGAGAGCGCGCGGTCGCCCATCGCCGACGCGCTCATCGATCGGGTTCTCGTCGACGGACGCGCCGCCTCGCCCGGTCCCGTCGAATTGCCCCGCGGCGGCGGCGATCTCGACATCCACTTCACCGCGCCCAGCTTCCTGCAGCCGACCGCGCTCCGCTTCCGTTACCGCCTCGAAGGCCTGGATCGCGGCTGGGTCGAGGCGGGCTCGCATCGCCAGGCTCGCTACGCCTACCTGCGTCCCGGCGACTACCGGTTCCAGCTGTCGGTGTTCGACTTCCTGGGCCGCCCGATCGGGCATGCCACGTCGGTGGCCGTGCGCGTACCGCCGCACATCTACCAGACCACCGGGTTCTACGCCGCCTGCGCGCTTTTCCTGGCGGGCGTCGTTCTGACATTCCACCGCCTGCGGCTGCGGCGACTCGACGCCAGTCACGCCGCCGTCCACGAGGAGCGCGCCCGCATCGCCCGCGACCTGCACGACACCCTGGGCCAGGTGTTCGCGTCGATCGGGATGCACGTCGACAGCCTGCGCCTGCTGCTGCCCGACGCGCCGGCGCGGGTTCGCGAGATGATGGAGCAGACGCGGCAGGTGGTGGACGTCGGGCACCAGCAGGTGCGCCGCCCGATCTGGAACATCCGCAGCCCGCGCGTGGCCCCCCGCCCCCTGCGCGAGGTGCTGGAGGAGGTGGTGGGCGGCTTCCCCGGTGGCATCGAGCTGACGGTAGCGGGCGCACCCACGCCGCTCAACCCGAACCTGGAGAACGAACTGGGCCACATCACCCGCGAGGCGGTGTCCAACGCCGTCCGCCACGCAAAAGCCAAGCGCATCGTGGTCGATGCCAACCGCGACGGCGAGGGGCTGTCGCTGGTGGTACGCGACGACGGCGCCGGCATCGACGATCAGGCGGAGACCCGTGGCGGCATCGGCCTGCTCGGCATGCGCGAGCGCGCGGCCCGCGTGGGAGGCGTTCTCCACATCGGCCGCGGAGAGAGCGGGGGCACCGAGGTGTCGCTCTTCATCCCCGAGGACGTTCTCAAATGATCAAGGTCCTGATCGCCGAGGACAACATGCTCACCCGCCTCGGCACGGTGACGTTGCTCAAGACCCAGCCGGACCTGGATGTCGTCGGCGAGGCCGTCGACGGCGCCGCGGCGGTTTCCCTGTTCCGCAAGTTGAAGCCCGACGTCCTGCTCCTGGATCTGAAGATGCCGGTGATGGGCGGCGTGCAGGTGATCTCCACGCTGGTCCAGCAGACGCCGGAGGCCCGCATCCTGGTGCTCACCCACTACGAGGGCGACGAGGACATCTTCAAGGCGATCAAGGCGGGCGCGCGCGGCTACCTGACCAAGGAGATGCGCGGCGAGGAGATCATCGCCGCCATCCGCACCGTGCACGCAGGCGACCAGTACCTCCCCGCCAGCATCGCCAGCCGCCTCGCCGACCGCATGCGCCAGCCGTCGCTGAGCGCGCGCGAGCAGCAGGTGTTGCAGGGAATCTTCAAGGGCAAGACCAACAAGGAGATCGCCCAGGAGTTGCAGCTCTCGGAGAAGACGACGGCGATCTACGTCAGCAACATCCTCAGCAAGCTGCGCGCCAAGACGCGGACGGAGGCGGTTAGCATCGCGCTGCAGCGCGGGCTACTATCGTCGGAGTGACGGAGAGACCACGCCGGTGGCGGGCGACCCTGTGGCTCGTCACGCTCATCGGCGCGGCGTACTACCCCGTCCTCGCCGGTCAGTACTTCTTCTTCCGCGATCCGTCGCGCTCGATCTACCCGGGGTTCTGGTTCGTGCGCGAGTCCCTCCGCAACGGCGAGTCGCCGACGTGGAACCCACGCATCGGTCTTGGGATCCCCCAGCTCGTCGAGAGCGTCAGCGGTCTGTTCTATCCGCCTTACGCGCTCGCCTATCTGCTTCCGTTGCCGCAGGCCGCGACATGGATCTGGCTGCTGCATCTGATAGTCGGCGCCATCGGAGCCGCACGGCTCGCGGCTCGCTTCGACGCCGGCCCCTCGGCAGCGGCGGTCGCCGGCCTGGCGTTCGGCCTGTCGGGGATCGCAACCTCGCTCTGGAGCCTGGGCGCGATGCTGCCAGCGGCCTCCTATATCCCCTGGGTGGCGCTCGGGGCGTTCTCGCTGTCCGATCGCATCGAAGATAGGTGGCCACGGCGGCTCGGAGGGATCGCCCGCGGCGCAGCGCCGATCGCGCTGTCGCTCCTCGTCGGCGAGGTCTTCGTGACCTTCATCGCCTGCGGTCTGGCGCTGGCGCTGGTGGCGATCCGGGGCCTGCCTCGCGCCCGCCTGCTCCGAACGATCGCAGGTCAGGCGGTCGCGGGAGCGCTGGCGCTGATGGTCGCCGCGCCGGCCTGGCTCCCGGCAGCGGCGGGCGTGGGACGCAGCGAACGAAGCGCGCCGCCGTCGGCGATCGTCGCCGAGACCTGGTCGATGCACCCGCTCAGCACCCTCGATCTGGCCGCCCCGGCGGCGCTGGGCGAGCCCTACCGCTCCTCGCCTGCGACGCCGCTGGTGATGGACGCGCGGCAAGGGACCCGTGGCCTGCAGAGCTACTACCTCGGGGCCTCGGTCCTGGCGCTGGCTCTGCTGGGCCTGGGCCGCGAGCGTCGGCAGGGGATCCTCCTCACGGCGCTCGCCCTGGCCACGCTGCTGCTCGCCTACGGCCGCTTCACGCCCGTCCACGGGCTGTTCCGCTCGCTGGTCAGACCTCTGGCGTACATGCGGTATCCGGAGAAGTACCTCCTGGTGGTGATGATCGTCGTGTGCATCCTGGCGGCCCGTGGCGTCCAGCGGCTACTCGACGACGAGCGTCCCTCGCCACGGCTGATGCTGCCGCTGGGCGCCCTGGCCATCGCGCTCGGCACGACGGCGCTGGCCGCGCCGGCGGCGTGGCGCGCGATGCTGATTCCACCCGTCCTGCGCGCCGGTGCCCTGGTGCTGCTGGTGATCGGGGTGCTCCTCGCTCGGCGCCGGATCGGGCCAGGCGCGATCGGAGTCTGCGTCGTTGTCCTGGTCGCGGTCGATCTCGCCACCGCCGCCTGGCCAGCCTTCGCCTTTGGCCCGGCGGATCTGGTCACCGAGCCGCCGGCAGCCGCCCACCACCTGTCGAAGGACGCCCGGGCGCGTGGCCTGACGTCGCGTCCGCGATTCGTGCGTGACGACCGCATCGATCGCCTGGACGACGTGCCCATCCGGGCGCTCGAGGACTTCGAGCAGCGGGCCATGGGCACGCTCGCCCCCAACACACCGATCACCTTCGGCATCGACATGGTCAGCGGCACCAGTGTCGCCCTGTCGCCCCAGCTGGCCGCCCTGATGAAGGCGGGAGGAGATGATCCGGCCGCGATGCTGAGGCTCCTCGGCGTCGACTACTACCTCCAGTACACGCCGCGCCCGGAGGTCATCCCGCCCAAAGGCGCGCTCGAGTGGCTCGGCGATCCGCTCCCGCGGTCGCGCATCTTCCGGGTGACCCAACCGCTGCCGCGCGTGTACGCGGTGGCCCACGCAGAGCCTATGCCTGCCCGTGCGTCCTGGTCGGCCTTGCTCGCTCCGGCGGTGGTGGAAGGACGCCGGGTGCTCCTCGGCCCGCGCGCCGCGCCGCTGGCAGGCCCGGACGAACGTGCTGGTTCATGCGCCCTCGTGCGGCACGGGAACACCACCGTCGAGGCCGAGTGCACGCTCCAGTCGCCGGCGGTGGTGGTCTTCGTCGAGCAGTACGACCCGGGTTGGACGGCACGGCTCGACGGGGCGCCGGTGCCGATCGAAGCGGCGAACGGGATCATGCGCGCCGTCCGCTGCCCGCCGGGTCAGCACCGGATCGCGCTTGCGTACCACGCCCCGCACCTGGGTACCGCGCTGGTCATGGCGGTCGCCGGAGCATTGCTGATGCTCGGCGCGCTGGTGGTCGAGCGGCGGCGGCCCGTCTAGTCTTACCTTACGGAAGTTTGGGCTCGACCGGACCCCGGGGCGGCCCCGCGGGAACGACCTCGGGCTGCGTCTGGGGCTGACCGGCGACCTTTTCGCGCCAGAACGCCCCCACCCCACCCTGCGTGGCCTCGGACTTGATGCCCATCGCCATGAGCTGTTCCTTGTCGAGGACCCCATCGACGCGGCGGTAGGTCGGCTTGGCGTGCAGCTTGGTGTCCATGCGGATGGCGTCGCAAGGGCAAGCCTCGACGCACAGGCCGCAGACCACACAGCGGAGCTCGTCGATCTCGAAGATCTTGGGGCGCTTCTCGATGCGGCCATCGGGAGCCTCTTCCGGAACGATGGTGATGCAGTGGGCTGGGCAGACCGTCGGGCACATCATGCAAGCGACACAGCGGACAGCGCCGTCGTCGCGGAGCATCAGCCGGTGCAAGCCGCGATTCCGCTCGGGGTACGGGACGGTCTCCTCCGGGTACTGGATGGTGACGATGTCCGACTTCTTGCGCTGACCGAGCACGTTCAGCGCCCAGTTCCTGAAGAAGTGACGGACGGTGACGCCCAGCCCCTCGGCAATGGCGGGCAGATACATCTGCTGCTTCAGGCCACCTGGACGGGCGACTACTTTCACTCCGATGGCCATGTCGTTACCTCATGAGCAGCCAGCCGGCCGCGATCAAGACGTTGGCAATGGAAAGCGGCAGCAACCTCTGCCACCCGAGTTGCATCAACTGGTCCGAGCGGAATCGCGGCAGCGACCAGCGCAGCAGCAACTGGAACGAGCAGAAGGCGAACACCTTCCCCAGCCAGATGACGTGAGTCAGGCCGACGAAGGCGATGTTCGGCAAGTGCGTGGCCAGCCAGGCGTCCGCCGGGCCGATGCCAGTCTGCCAGCCGCCGAAGAAGATCGTCACCATCAGAGCGCTCGAGAAGACGATCTCGATGAACTCGCCCAGGAAGAACATGCCGAAGCGCAGACCCGAGTACTCGACGAAGTAGCCGATGATCTCCGGCTCGCCCTCGGGGATGTCGAACGGCGTTCGCTTGGTCTCGGCGATGGCCGCGGTCAGGAAAAGGATGAACGAGATGAACGTCGGGATGCCCCAGATGCCCCAGTTCGTGAATCCGCCCGCCTGCTCGACGACCATGGCGCCGGGCTCGAGCGTCCCGTAGACGAGGAACATCACGAGCACCGCCATCCCCATCGTCACCTCGTAGGACATCATCTGGCTGGACGCCCGCAGGCCGCCCATCAACGCCCACTTGTTGTACGAGGCCCACCCTGCCAGCGTCGCTCCGTAGACCGACAGCGACGAGATGGCGAAGTAGAACAGGATGCCTACGTCGAGACGCGCCGCCTGCAGGTGGACGGGCTGCGCGCAGCCTGCGGCCGGCGTCGGCCGAAACGGGCTTTCCCAGCAGATGTCCGGACCGAACGGGATGATCGCCGAGACAATCAGCGCCGGAGCCAGCGCCAGGATCGGCGCCAGGGCGAACAGGAACTTGTGGGCCTTGGGCGGGATGAAATCCTCCTTGAAGAGGAACTTCACCGCGTCGGCCATGAAGTGGCTGATGCCCCACAGCTTCATCCTGCCGCCCGGCAACAGATTGGCCCGGTTCGGGCCCAGACGATCCTGCATCATCGCGGACTGCCGCCGCTCGAGCCAGGTCAGGATCGAGGCGACCCCGGGGCCGATCAGCAGCATCAGATAGACGATCTTGATCAGCGCCGCGACGGCGATGAACCCGGTGTTGCCGTAGGAGAAGAAAGCGCCCATCAGCCTCTCGAATTCGCGAACCGGAGTTGCACCGGCAGGAACGGCCGGCCCCAGTCGGCGCCCTTCATGTACGCCACCTTCTCGCGGGCCTCCGTGAAGACCTGCTTGGCGCTGGTGTATTCCGTCGCGGCGCCCAGCTTGCGGCCCAGGTGCGCCAGCGCCTCCCAGGTCGGGAGCGAGTCGCCCGCCGGAGGGATGCCCGGACGGATCCGCTGCACGAAACCCTGGCGGTTGGTGAAGGTGCCGTCCACCTCGCCCCAGCCGGCGATCGGCATGACGACGTGGGCGGCGTCGGCCAGCGCCCCGCCGTGGCAAGCCAGCACCACCAGATTCTTCACGCCCGACAGAGACAGCGGCGCTCCACCGGTGACTCCTTCATCACCGACGACGAGCAATGTCTTGATGACACCGGCCTTGAGGTCGCGGGCGAGATCCAGCAACGTCTTGAGGCGCCCCCCCGCACCGAACAAAGCCTTGGCCCCCGCGGTGTTCGGATTCTTGTCGGCGCTGACCAGGATGTCGTCGCTCCAGCCTTCGTCCTTGCCGGCCAGGTACAGCTTGTCCGTCTTCAGCTGCTCGCAGAGGCGCGACAGGACGTAGAGGTCCTCGTTGGTCGACTGTGCGTTCATGACGACGGCCACGTCGCCGCCCTCGAGGCGCAGCGCCGCGTCGGCGAGCGCGCGGTCCCAGTCGGCCGGAACGCCCGCGACCTGCGGCACCACCAGGCGGCTGACATGCAGCGTCTTGTACGTGAATCGCCCCTCGTCGCACATCCAGTGCTGGTTCACCGCGGGGTTGGGCCGGGGGACGATGCGGTAGACCTTGTCGCGCGAGGTCTGAACCTCGATGTTGCACCCCGTGGCGCAGCCCGGGCAGACCGACGGCGTCGAGTAGAGTTCCCACGCCCGCATCGCGAAGCGGAAATCCTTCGAGGTGAGAGCGCCCACCGGACAGACGTCCACCGTGTTCAACGAATAGGGGTTGTCCAGGCGCCTCCCCGGCGAGGTGGTCAGCACCTCGTGGTCCCCGCGCTCGGCCATGGTCAGGTCGGGCGACTTGGCCACCTCGTCGCAGACGCGGATGCAGCGGGTACACAGGATGCAGCGTTCCTGATCGAGCACGATGTGCTTGCCGATATCGACGACCTTGTCCTTCTTGACCTTGATGCCGTCATTGCGCGCGTACTTGGCGTCCCAGTCGAAGTAGTGCTTCTGCAAGGTGCACTCGCCGGCCTTGTCGCAGATCGGGCAGTCGATCGGGTGGTTCAGCAGCGTGAACTCCAGCATCTGCCGGCGGACGTCCACGGCGTGCGGCGAGTTCGTGGTCACGTCCATCTTGTCAGCGACGGCCGTGTAGCAAGAGGGCACCGGCTTGCCCTGCCCCTTGACGTCCACCAGGCACTGGCGACATACCGCCGGAGACGACAATCCCGGGTGGTAACAGAAGTACGGGACGTTGGCTCCGACCTGGTTGCAGGCCTCGAGCAGGTTGGTCCCCTTGGGGAACTGGTGCTCCTTGCCATCTATCGTGACGGTTACAATTTCCGCCGCAGCGGCACCAGACACGGCCTTCGTAACCTCAGGAGGCATTCGTCACCTGGAAATGGCTGCGCGGTCGGGCTTCGCCCGGCCGAGCAGCGGGGGTTTGGGGGGACGCAGAGGCGGCCTGCCGCGCCCGCCGAGCAGCAGAGAGGCAAAGGCCGCCGGGCGGTCCCCCCATCATCATCGATCGCACTCCCCGCCGATCATGTTCAGCATCCCGAACGTCGGGACGATGTCTGCGATGAATAGCCCCGGCAGAATCTTGCCCAGAATGGCTGTGTTGGCGAAGCAGGGCGGACGCACGCGGCACTTCCAGGGGCGCCCGGTGCCGTCGGAGACGATGTAGAACCCGAGCTCGCCGTTGCCGCCCTCGGTGAAGCTGTAGATCTCGCCTGGCGGCACGTGGATGCCGTCCATGATCAGCTTGAAGTGCGCGATCATGGCTTCGATCGAGTTGTAGGTCTCGCTCTTGGGCGGCAGGGCCACGCGCGGATCGTTGAACATCACCGGCCCCGGTTTGATCTGGGCCATCGCCTGTTCGAGGATCCGCATCGACTGGGCCATCTCCTCGACGCGTACCGCGAAGCGGTCGAAGTTGTCGCCGACCGAACCGACCGCCACGTCGAAGTCGAATCGGTCGTAGACCAGGTAAGGGTGGTCCTTGCGGACGTCGTAGGCCACACCCGATGCCCGCGCGAACGGCCCGGTCAGCCCCCAGCCAGCGACGTCGTCCTTCGACACGAGGCCGATGCCGTCCATGCGGTCGCGGAAGATCCGGTTGCGCGTCAGCAGCTTGTCGACGTCGGCCTGCACCTCGCGGCAGCGGGCGATGACGTCCTTCAGCTTGGCCATCCAGCCGTCGGGCAGATCGAACGAGACGCCTCCGATGCGAACGTAACTGTGGGTCAGACGCGCGCCCGACAGTTCCTCCAGCAGCTCGTAGAGCCACTCGCGGGCCTTGAGGTTGTAAAGGAAGGGCGTGAAGGCGCCAAGTTCCATGGCGCTGGCGCCCAGACAGGTGAGGTGGTCGGTGATGCGCGAGACCTCGCCCACGATGACCCGGATGAACTGCGCGCGCTCCGGGATTGCCTTGTCGATCCCCAGCAGCTGCTCGACGGCCATGGCGTAGCCGACGTTGTTCAGCATCGGCGAGACGTAGTTCAAGCGGTCGGTGTAGGGGAAGATCTGCTGGTAGGTGGCGTATTCGGCCTCCTTCTCGAAGCAGCGGTGCAGGTAGCCGACCTGGATGTCGGCGGAGGTGATCTTCTCGCCCTCCACCTCGAGCACCATGCGCACCGTCCCGTGCATCGCCGGGTGCGAGGGCCCCATGTTCAAGGGCATCGACTCGGCGGGCATATCGGGCTCGTCGTAATCCGCGGCCTCGCGGACGCCCATCACCAGCCGGCGGCGTTCGCCCATTTCGGTCATCAGTCGACCCGCCCTGGATCCCGGCGGACCAGCGGCTGCCGCTTCTCCTTCGGGTAGTCCTTGCGCAGGGGATGCCCGACGAACTCCGGGTACATCAGGATCCGCCGCAGGTCCGGGTGCCCCTGGAAGCGCACACCGTAGAGATCGTACGCCTCGCGCTCGAACCAGTTGGCGCCCGGCCAGACCGGCACCAGCGTGTCGATGGTCGGGTCTTCCTCGGTCACGCCGGCGTAGAGGCGCACGCGGTGTTTCTTCTCGAGCGAGTAGAGGTGCAACACCACGTCGAAGCGCGGTTCGCGCACGAAGCGATCGACGCAGGTCAGATCGATGAACATGTTCAGCTTCGTGGCGCCGTCGTCGCGCAGGAAATCGCAGACCGCGCGCCAATCCTCGCGGCGGACGCGCGCCCACTCGTTGCCGTGCTGCGACCCCGTCTCCAGGATCTCGCCGGCGGTGAAGCGCTCTTTGAGACGATCGAGAATGACCTGGGCCACGTCACCCTCCCTTCTGAAGCGGTTTGATCGACGCCAGCGGGACGTCGTAGCCCTTCTCGGACTCGATGGTGATCTGGCTGTGGCCCTCGCCGCGCTGGATGCGGTCCATCAACATCATCAGGCCGTCCAGCACCTGCTCGGGCCGCGGCGGGCAGCCCGGGATGTAGACGTCGACCGGGATGATCTGGTCGGCGCCGGGTGTCACCGAGTAGTTCTGGTAGAAGCCGCCGGTCGAGGCGCAGACGCCGAAGGCGATGACCCACTTCGGCTCGCACATCTGGTCGTAGATGCGGCGGAGCGCCGGCGCCTGCCGCTCGGTGATGGTGCCGACGATGACCAGGCAGTCGGCCTGCCGCGGCGAGAAGCGCGGGAACTCGGCGCCGAAACGCGCCAGGTCGTACTTGGGCGCGGCGCTGGCCATGAACTCCATGCCGCAACACGCGGTCACGAACGGATACTGGAACAGCGAGAACTTGCGCGCCCAGTTGGTCGCCGCCTTCAGCTGTGTGGTGTGAAATTCGAAACCCATGGTCGTTTACTCCCAGCCAACGGCCCGCTTGCGCCATACGTAGGCGAGCGCGACGACGAGGATGGACATGAAGACCATCACGCCGCCCAGCCCGAACAGTGACACGCCAGCCGCGCAGACACCATTGACGAGCGGTCCCTTGCAGGAGAGCGCCCGGTAGTTGACCGCCCACGGATAGAGGAACGCTGCCTCGATGTCGAACACCAGGAACAGGATCGCCACCTGGTAGAACTTCACCGAGAAGCGCGCGCGCGGGCTGCCGATCGGGTCCGAGCCCGCCTCGTACGGGATCTGCTTGGCCTTGGTCGGGCGGTGCGGACCGAGGAACTGAGCGGCTGCGGTCAGCAGCAACGCCATCCCCACCCCGGCGGCAATAGCGAGCACGACTGGTAGGTAGTCGGAGGTCATCCTCGTCGACGGGATTTATAGTGGTTGGCCCGGGGGCCGTCAATCGTCTATACCTTTTCCCGATGCGCCGAGCCGCTGCGATTACCTTGACTTCGCTGCTCGTATTCGCGTGCAACAAGAAAGCCGCGGATCTGGCCTCTGCCGAGGCGGCCCCCAGCCCGGCTGCACCCAAGCCCGCCGCCGACAACGCCCCCGTCGACGAGACCCCGCCCCCGGGTGTCGATCTGAGCCAGCTGGATCAGTTCGAGCGGAAGGTGTTCTTCCGCATCGTGAACCGCGAGTCGTCCGCCTGCGGCAAGGCGCACAGCCTGCTGGTCTCGGTGAAGACGGATCCAGGCTGCCGGAAGTCGTTCTACGCGGTCAAATCCGTCGTCAAGCAGGTCGACTCGGGCCACACCGACACCGAGGTCTCCGAGTACCTGACCAAGCGGTTCCGCGGCGCCGCACGCCGGAGCATCGACATCGCCGAGGCCCCGATGAAGGGAAATGCGTCGGCACGCATCAGCCTGGTCGAGTTCGTCGACTACGAGTGCCCGCACTGCAAGAGGGTGCAGCCGGTGCTGCGCCAGGCGGTCGACGAGTTCCGGAACGACGTGCGCGTCTACTTCAAGCACTACCCGCTCGGCTCGCATTCGAACGCTCGCCTGGCGGCCGAAGCGGCCGTCGCGGCCCAGAAGCAGGGCAAGTTCTGGGAGTACAGCGACCAGATCTGGGCGAACGCCGAGAGCCTGACCCCGGCGAAGCTCGAGCAGATCGCCAAGGATGTCGGTCTGGACGTCGCACGCTGGCGCAAGGATCTCGAGTCCGACGCGGTCAGGAACCGGGTGCAAAAGGATCGGAACGACGGCTCGGGCCTCGGCATCCAGTCCACGCCGACCATCTACCTGAACGGACGCGAGTACACGGACACCCGCGACATCGACAGCCTCCGCGACTGGATCGCGGAGGAACTCGGCCGCTAGACCGCCGTCGTATTGACGTGATCGCCGAGACGTGATCAAAAGTGGAGATGGATCTATCGATCGATCTTCGGCGACGAGTGGTGGAGGCCTACCGGGCTGGACGCAGCGGTACCTACGCCCTGACAGCGAAAATGTTT
>JANPFD010000198.1:0-4894 GCA_031423255.1 Myxococcales bacterium
CGACGCGCTTTACGACTTCGCGCACGCTGAGAGGTTGGTAGACGACCCGGACTTCGTCCCCGGCGACGTTGCCTACTACTTGAGTGTGGGAGAGGGAGGCGCGAATGCCCGCCTCGTTTCAGTGCTCACGGAGCGGCAGGAGGGCAAGAAAACGTTCCTCGACCTGCGGCGGATCCTAGTCCCGCGGGAGCCCAGCCGCTCTGGTACGAAGGCTCCGGCGCTCTTTCTCCTCGACAAGGCCTTGTACCTATTTGGGCTAGCGCCCGGTAAGGACTCGACAGGCGACCTCAAACCATTTGCGAAGGAGTTCGAGAGGTTCCGTGACCGGGTGCGGAGTGTTCGATCTGCCATGCCCGCCGGCTCTCTCGAGCAGCGAGCCCTGGACGCTCTGCTCGCATTCCTGGACGGCCCGGAAGTGGCACGGCACAAAGTTCTTCGCGAGGCATACGCGTCGGCGGCGACCAAGCGAGAGAAGGACCACCTGGTGACGAAGCCGATCTACGTGATCTTCGCGCCAGAGGGCATGACGCCCCTGCATCGCTTCCCCGCCATCCAGCAGCATTGGAGGACCCTGCGCGCGGACGAAAGTGCCTCCTGTGCCGTCTCGCGGTGTCTCGTCACGGGTAAGACGGGCCCGAAGGCTGAGCGGCACACGTACTTGAAGGGGGTTCCCGGGGCGACGAGCAGTGGTGTGCCCCTGATCAGTTTCAATAACAAAGCCTTCGAATCGTACGGGCTCGAAGGTAACGACAACGCCCCGATCGGGCAAGGCACCGCGGAAGCCTACGCAGCCGCACTCAATCGCCTTCTGGACAACAAACCACGCCGCCCCGACGGGGCGGCGCTCGGACGCCAGAACGTGATCCTGTCAAGGGACACGATCGCGGTGTTTTGGTCCCGCGAACTTTCCGATCTGACGTGGCTCTGCTCGTTCGCAGAAAGTCCAGACTCCGTCAGGGCGATGCTCCTCGCGCCGCACACGGGCCACGTGACGCCGCTAGGAGACAAGGGCGCTTTTTTCACGATGGTGCTTTCCGGAGCTCAGGGGCGCGCCATCGTCCGGTCCTTCATCGCCACGACAACCGCCGATGTCGCCGCGAGTGTAAGCAGCTATCTCGAAGACACATGTATCGTCCGACCGTTCGGAGACAGCCCCGGCACCTACCCGCTTCGCGAGCTCCTACGAAGCCTCGCACCCTTGGGAGACGACGAGCGCCTCCCGCCGCACCTGGCGACGGAAGTGTACCTTGCTGCTGTCACTGGACGTCGCCTGCCGTCCATCATTTTGGAGGCCGCTGTTCGTCGCAGCCGCATTGAGGGTCCCGACGGCAGAGCCTTCGCAGCCCGCTGCAGCCTGATTCGTGCCAGCCTCATTCGCCTTCATACCTTCAAGGAGGATCCAACCGTGTCACTCAACACCGACAACCGTCAACCCGCCTACCTGCTGGGGCGTCTCTTGGCCACGATTGATCACATCCAGCAAGATGCGCTCGGCAGTGTGAACGCAAGTCTTGTCGACCGCTACTACGGCTCCGCCAGCTGCACTCCATGCACAGTGTTCCCCACCCTCCTGCGCCGCAGCCAGCACCACTTGAGCAAGCTGCGAAAAGAAAAGGCGGGGCTCGCGGTCGTGCGGGAAAAGGTTCTCCAGGACGCGATGTCCGGCCTCGAATCGTTCCCACGCACGCTGAACCTCGAAGCACAGGGAATGTTTGCGTTGGGGTTCCATCACCAGCGCCAGGCGTTCTTCACCAAAACCAAATCAGACCAAAAAACTGACTAACTCGCCCTGGAGGTCATGCAATGGCACTCAAGAACCGATACGACTTCGTCCTGATCTTCGATGTCCAAGACGGCAACCCGAACGGCGATCCGGACGCCGGAAACCTGCCACGCGTTGATCCTGAGACCGGCCATGGCTTGGTCACGGATGTTTGCCTGAAGCGCAAGGTCAGGAACTATGTGCTTCTGGCCCGCAACGGAGAGACGCGGTTCGACATCTTCGTGAAGGAGAAGGCCATCCTCAACCGCCTCATTGAGGGGGCGTACAAGGCGCTGGACATCGACCTCACAGCGGTTCCCCAGAAGCCAAGTGACGGCGCCAAGCGAAAAGACGCCGGTCGGGGCCAAGGCGCCGAGGTCGAACGGGCGCGGATGAAGATGTGCGCAACCTACTACGATGTCCGTACGTTCGGCGCCGTCATGTCGACCGGCGCCAACGCCGGACAGGTGCGCGGACCGGTTCAACTGACGTTCAGCCGGTCCGTGGACCCGATCCTCCAGATTGAGCACAGCATCACGCGCATGGCAGTCGCCACCGAAGGCGATGCGGAGAAGCAGAGCGGAGATAACCGCACCATGGGCCGCAAATCCACAGTGCCGTATGGGCTCTACGTCTGCCACGGCTTCGTGTCTCAGCCATTGGCCGCTCAGACCGGGTTCGACGAGGCCGATCTCGCACTCTTCTGGAAGGGTCTCGAACAGATGTTCGAGGTTGATCGCTCGGCGGGGCGGGGCCTCATGACCACACGGAACCTCATTCTTTTCAAGCACGAGGCGCCCCTCGGTGATGCCGCCGCGGCAACGCTCTTCGACTTGGTCACCGTCAAGCGAAAGCCAGGGGTCGAAACGCCGCGGCGGTTCACCGACTACGAGGTCGCGATCGACACGGGGAGTCTCCCGAAAGGGGTGACTATCGAGCCCCGGCCCGCACCCAGCCCTGCGTCCGGGTAGTCCGGCCATGGAGGAGGACGAGTTGCTCGTCCCCATCTCGGCGCTGGAGCACTGGAGCTTCTGCCGCCGGCAGTGCGGCCTCATTCACGTCGAGGGGCTCTGGGTCGAGAACCGGCTGACCGTCGAGGGGCAGCAACTTCACGAACTGGTCGATCTCCCAGGGCTCGAGCAGCGACCTGGCCTGCGGAAGGCCCGGTCCCTGGCGCTCCGATGCAACCGGCTCTCACTGGTCGGCAAGGCTGACATGGTGTTTTTCTTCGCGGACCCGACGTACCCGGGCGCTGAGCGTCCGTACCCGGTGGAATACAAGCGTGGCGCACGAAACGACTTCCGTCATGCGGAGTTACAGCTGTGCGCACAGGCCCTGTGCCTCGAGGAGATGTTGGAAATCCCCGTGCCCAAAGGTGCGATCTACTTTGGAGCCTCACGCCGGCGCCGGGAGGTGGATTTCGACGCGACCTTGAGGCGAGATACCGAGGCGGCAGCGCTCGGCGTAGCGGTCATGCTGCGCTCGCTGACCACGCCCCCACCCGAACCAGGTCCGAAGTGCGAACAATGCAGCCTTCGACCGGTGTGCCTGCCAGGCTTGCCGAAACAGTCCGTGGTCGACACGTACCTGCGAGACATGGGCGATCGAAAATGACGGTGGCGCTCAATACCCTTTACGTCACCACCCAGGACGCGGCGCTGCTCAAGCAGGGTGAGACCGTGTCCGTCAGCATCGATCGGACACAGCGCCTCCGGGTCCCAATCCATCATCTCGAATCTGTGGTGTGCTTCGGGCCCACGTACGTAAGCCCGGACCTGATGGCCCTATGCCTCGAGCGCGGCGTAAGCATCGTCTTCCTGAGCGAGCACGGAAGGTTCAAGGGCCGCGTCGAGGGCGTCACCCAGGCGGGCGCGATCCTTCGGCTGAGCCAGATGCGCGCCCACCTCGATACCGCGATGAGCCTCCGCATCGCCAAATCCATGGTCATAGGTAAGCTCGCCAACCAGCGCCACGTTCTCCAGCGCGCCGGGCGGGAGGCCCAGGGTGACGCCGCCGTGCGGCTGACCGGCGCGGCGAAGGCGCTCGAATTGATCGACCCAGGTCGAATGGAGACACATGACCAAGTCCGAGGGAGCGAGGGCGAGGGGGCCGCGCGCTACTTCGACGTATTCGGCGATCTCGTCAGACAACAGAAGGATCATTTTTCATGGGAGGGCCGGCGAAGAAGACCGCCCCGCGATCCGATGAACTGTCTGCTTTCGTTCGCTTATGCTCTCCTAATGAACGACTGCCTCTCGGCCCTGCAGAGCACGGGGCTCGATCCCGCTTTCGGCTTCCTGCACGCGTTCCGACCCGGGCGCCCGGCGCTGGCACTCGATCTGATGGAGCACCTTCGGCCTCTCGTCGCCGATCGCCTGGCGCTGACCCTGCTGAACAATCAGCAGGTGCGCCCTGACGATTTTGTGCGCACCGAGTCGGATGCAGTCGAGATGAAGGCGGATGCACGCAAGCTCGTCGTCAAGACACACCAGGAGCGCAAGGCCGAAACCATCAAGCACCCGATTCTTGGCCAAGAAATTACCTGGGGCATGTTGCCTCAAATCGAAGCGCGCCTCTTGGCCAGAACCCTGCGCGGCGACCTCACCGAATTTCCGCCGTTCCACCCAGCCGGATAGCGCGGATGACTGTGCTCATTACGTACGACGTTTCGACCGAGACTGGAGAAGGACGGAGGCGGCTCAGGAGAATCGCTAAGGCGTGCGAGGACTTCGGCCAACGGGTCCAGTTCTCCGTATTCGAGTGCCAGGTCGACAGGACGGTGTGGGCGAAGCTGCGAGGGAGGCTACTAGGGCTTTTCGAGCCGAAGGAGGACAGCCTGCGCTTCTACTTCCTGGGAGAAGACGCCATTCAGCGGGCCGAGCACCATGGTACAAAGCCCCGCGTGGACTTCGATGGTCCTCTTGTCCTTTGAATCAGCCTTGGCGCGAACCCATAGTGGACGCGAGTCACCGGTGGTGTTCGCGCCTCTGCGTAGGTTCTTTGATAACCCAAGAGATTCTCAAGATTCCCTCCGGCCACCTCGCATGCCGGCGCGCACCCCGTCGGCCGGTTCGCGCATGACGAGGGACAAGGGCTTGAATCGTCAGACTTTTTTCTCGGGTCAGTCGCGGG
>JANPFD010000199.1:0-108017 GCA_031423255.1 Myxococcales bacterium
TGACCGACTGCTGATGCTGATCCTGCGACAGCAGCTCGTCCAGGAGCTGGTTCGCCCGCTCCTCGGCGTCGCGCACCTCTACCAAGGTGGGATGAACGGCGTCGGCCGAGGTGGTGGTGACGGCCTCTTGCAGGGGGCGCAGGACCCGGTGGGCGTCGTCGGGCGCCAGGCGGGCGAAACCCTCGCGGGCCGAGACCCGGGCCGACGCCGCCTCGGCCTGCCGCCCCAGCTCGCCCAGCAGCGTGCGACGGACCTCGACGTAGGCTTCTTTCAAGCGGCCAGCGGCCGCAGTCATCGTGGCGACCGCCAGCCAGGGCCGGGGCTGGGCCAAATCCTGTTCCAGCTGCTGGGCGTCGGCGTCCAGGCCGTCCAGATCGGCGAAGGCCCGGAGCTGCGACAGGTGGTGGGTCCGCACCTCGGCCGCCCAGGCGATCATGAGCTGAAGCGCGAGGATCGAATCGAGCGCGCTGCTTTCAAGAGGAGCCGCCATCAACGCCGCCCGCAGCATAGCCCTCGTGGCATGGCCACGGGAAGGTCAGTGGATCTGTTCGAAACGACGACCACCCAGCATGTCCTTCTCCCCCCCCCGAGAGCCAGCCCAGCATAGTCGCGCGCAACAGCCAGCGGAACGCAGACACGATCCGCGCGACAGTTTTGGAGGTAGGTGTGCGCCTGTGTCGGTCATGATCGGCGCTTGGTTCCACCCGGCTGAACGCCTTACGACGCCGGAGCTGATCGAGGCCGAGGAGGTACTGACCGGCCCATTGGCGGTGGGCACCATGGTCGCAGCGTGGAACCAGATCGAAATCGCTGTCCAGCGAGGCTTCGGCAGCTGTTCAGGATGTCCTTCGGCGCGAGAGTTTGGCGGGCTCCTTGCCAGCTGGAACCGAGCCGCGCGGGGCGCTCATCGATTCCGTGGGCGAGCTACACGTCACCGCAGTAGCGATGTCACATGTCGTAGTGACCATCTGGTGCGAGCCGGCGTTCAAGCCGGCTGGTGGCGGGCACAAGGTCCGCACATTTCATCCAGGCCATGCTCGGCCACGAGCACCTCAACAGCACCGAGCTGTACACGCGGGTGGCGATCGGGAAGCTCAAGGAGGTCCACACGGCGATGCACCCGGGGGCGAAGGTGACGGGCGATCCACCTGGCAGCGACACCGCGGGGCGGTAAGCTGCTTGCGTGAAGGTTCTCTACACCGGCGCCTCGTGGTGCCACGGATTCGAGACGATGCAGCGTCTCCTGCTGATGGCGGACGAGATCGAGTTCATAGACCGGCCATCCGTGGGGTTTGACAACTGGGGCCTCGTCGGGAGCGAATCGCACGTTCGCACGTTCAAGATGCCAGACGACAGTCCGGTGAAGCTCGTCGTGCATGCCCCTCCGGATCCGCTCGGCTCCGGCGTGTACCAGCGCTACCTGGAGCGAGACCTGGGCGCGCCGGTGTTCGTGCAGACGGTGCTCGCTGGTCTGAGGCAGTCTGACGCCTTTGCCCGCAAGTTCATCCAGCCGGATGCAAACTACGGCATCGGCAACGGCCGGCAGGTCCGAGCGGCCCTCGTCGTCGCCAGCGGCGAGCTCGGAGCCGATCACCTGAAGCGGCCGGTGGAGGGTCGGCATCTGTTCAAGGACACCCCCGAGGGGCGACGGGAGACGCTGAAGAGCGTGCTCTACGAGGCGTCCGTGTACGTAACGATCGCGATGCTCATCTCCGAGCAGACGGGAGCGCTGCCAGTCGCCGACGATCCGTATTTCTGCCGCCTGCTAGCGCTGCGCGCTGGCGACGCCCAGTACGTCGGGAACACTCCGCGAGCGGCAGCCGGTCTGGGACTGGCGATCGCGCAGGCGGTCATACCGGACAATATCCTCAGTGAACTGAGTTTCGGCGACGTGCTGGACTATCGCAAGGCCACCGCGGACGCGCATCGTGCTTGGACAACCGAGGTGAACCGTCTCGCCGCCGATCTCGCTGGCCTCGATGGCGACGATCTGGACAACGCCGTCCGCCGGACCATCAACCGGAACGTCGAGCCCCGTTTGGTGGAGTACCGGAACGAGATGCGTTCTGCCCGGGACAGGATGTTCGGGGACCTGGTGAAGAAGCTGACCGCTTGGGAGCTTCCAACTCTGACGCTGTCGTTTCTGCTGAACGCGAGCTGGCACCAGGCATTGGCGGCGTTCGGAGGCGCCCTCTCACCGGCCATTCCCGCCCTCGTGAACTACCTCGGGGACGCCAGGAAGGCACGCCGGGACAACGCGATGTCTTACCTGATCGAGGCCGCGCCCACGTCGGCTCGCGACCGGTAGTCGCGCGCCCCGACTGCGAGCGGACCGATGGTACAGTTCTGCGCCGTGTGCGCCCGCCAACAGCTCCTCGCCGTGCTCGTGGCCGGGCTCGTGTTCGGCACGTGCCGTGGCGGGTGCGACGGCGGTGGGAGTGGTGGCGCTGGCGGTGGAGGCGGCGCAACCGGTGGGTCGTCTGGCAGCGGCAGGGTCGCGCGCAAGACTTACCCGTTCTCCAAGAAAGTGAAGTGCGGGACCGTGAACATCTCGGTCTCGACCGGCGCCGGTGGCGTGACGCCGGGCGCGCTGGTGTTCGAGTTCAAGAAGGACGGCACCTGCGACTGCTCCGGCTACGGGTGGATCCAGCACGTCGCCAACCCGGACCTCGTCGACGGGGACACCGGCGCTGGGCCGTGGCGGTACGACAACGGCACGCTGCCGCAGGTCTCGACGCCCGGCCGTCAGGGCGCTAGCAGCGACCCGTCACAGCCCAACCAGCCCATCACGCCGCCACCCGAGTTGCCGTTCGACCGGTGGGAGCAGAACCCGTGGTACGGCGGCAAGCCGGCCCCCGACGCCGGCGACGACTTTGCCGAGCACCCGACCCCACAGGAGAAGATCGGGGACAAGCCGACCGCCGCGAACACCACGTTCCGGGCGCAGGTCGTCTGTATCCCCACGGGGGAGGTGCTCTTCACCTGGGTGTGGGGGCCGTTCAACGGCTCGCAGCCGCTCGACCAGGTGCCCGGCAGGCCCGGGTCACCGCCGTAGGCAGCAGGGCGTCGATCACACCGCCGCGTCGGCGTCTCGATCCGGGCCGTACGCCGTTTCCACCGCCCGCTCGAACCTTCTGAACATGTACTCCTTCGCCGCCGCGCGCACCTGGTCCGGCTCGTGGACGCTCCGCCAGGCCCACCGGTCCCACGGAAGTACTGGAACGCCTGGCTTGTGCCGGAGCGCCGGGTTTTGCACCTCACCTGTTTGCGGGTGCTCAAGCAGCAAGTCGTCCCAGGCCGCCACCCCGGAGTAGGTCGACGACAGCGACACCCAGAAGTTGTAGAGCCCGAAGAGTGACACGGCAGCGTCGACCCGGTAGACGAACTGGTTTCTGGGCGTCACGGAGATAGCGACCGCGTGGTGCGGTACCGGGAAGTCGAGCCCACCGCCGCCACTGATCCAGTCGGGGTCGCAGATCAGGCCGCAGACGGCCCGGCTATCGGCGCCGTCCAGTATGAACCGCCGCACCGCCTCGAAGCCCGGCTCCTTGGCGGTGTGGCTGCCCCGAAGCTGGGCGAAGCGCTCGTACGCGACCTTGGCCGCGAGCCTGCGCCACTCGGGACGGTCCGGGTGGTCCTCGAACTGGACCGTGAACTCCTCCGGCACCGGGATCTCCTCCCATTTCTTGCCGGGGTGGCTCGCCTGGAGCTTCCTGTGCTGCTCCGCGACCCACGCCCCTTCGCCCATCACGACGATGTCGCCCTTCGTGCCAGGTACCTTGCGGACGATACCGTGTCGAGGCACGTCGCCGCCTGGCGGGACTCTGATCGGGATCTGGTGACCCTTTGTCTCCACGAAGGCGTCAACGTGCGGGATCTCGCCCCTGCGGCTCTCGATGCCGAGCGCACTCCGGAAGTAGGCGAGGAGCCGCACCGCCGGGTTCTCGACCTTCGTGTTCACGTCGTTGTTGCAGCGCCTGCAGACCGTGTTGTCGACCGCGGTGATGCCGCCAATCGCGTCCGTGAAGAGGTGCGCCCGCGATGGCTCGGCTGCGGGGTCGACGCAGTAGCAGCAGGTGAATGCCTGGCCCACGGCAACAGAGTGACATGCACCGGCGCCAGCGCCAGTCCGTCCGGGTGACGGCGTCTACGCCGGGACGGAGTACCAGTTCTCGACGGTCAGGCCCGCGATGTCCCCGGCCAGCAGCGCCTCGTCGTCGGTCACCAGGACGGCGCTGGCCTCCAACGCAGTCGCGGCGATCAGCAGGTCGATGTCCGCCTTCAGCTTTCCCTTGCGGCGCAGCTCGCCCTTCATCGTCCCGAACGTGCGCGCTGTGTTGTCGGTGAACGGCACGACTTCATCCAGAAGCCGCAGCTGCTCCTCGAAGGCGCGAAGGTTCTCATCGCGGCGACCGGAGTACTCAATCCCATACATCAGCTCGGCCACCGCGATGATGCTGGTGACCACCCGATCATCCTCCGCCAGCGCATCCAGCCGCTGCACCACCGAGGGCACACCGTTACGGGCGTGGGCGAGGTGGTTGGTGTCCAGCAGGTAGGTCATCCCCCGCGGGGGACTCTACACCTTCGGCGGCTCGGCGCTGCCACCGGCGGCGCGGGCCTCGCGCAGGAACCGAAGGATTTCATCCGGCGACTCCCCTCGCCAGGGACCAAGGGCGGCCATGCGTGACCCGAGCTTACGGGGCTTGCCGGCCTCTGCGGTGGCCAGGGCTCGCAACTCCACGTCCAGGTTGTCCACCCGCGCACGCACCGGATGCGACGGGTCCCGCTTGAGCTGGGCGACCGCCTCGTCAAGCGTCTGGGGTCTTTCTTTCTCAGGCCTGGCCACGGCTAACCTCTTCCCAAGGGTACCACGCGTGATACGTAGCCGCAGCCCGGCCTTGCAGCCTATATGGGCCGGCAGCAACACGAAACCCGTCGATGAGCATCACCGGGAGGTGCGCTGCCGGCGGACGGCCCTCACTGCGGAGATGATCTGTCGGCCGAGGGAGACGTCTACCAGCTGAGCTAAGGGCTCTGTTCTGTTTCTTTCTTGTCTCCTCGCGCGATCGGGAAGTTGTAGCACCTTCCGAATGCGGCGTTGACATCGTTCTACGGGGCGGGCTTTACTCGGGGCGAGCGATGAGTCCGACGGCCAGCGATCAGAGGCGATCTGCGCGTGCGCGGGTCCATTTCGCGGCCAAGTACGTGAGCTCGAACCTGAACCTCGAGGGGCGAGTCACCGACGTCAGCCCGGAGGGCCTGTTCTTCTGTTCGGACTACTTGGATGATCAGGGAGAGATGGCGCGGCTCTGGCTCGACCTGCCGACGCTTGCGGCGCCGGTCGAGTTGCGGGGCGAGGTGCGCTGGGTGAATGACAGCGCGCATGCGGGTGGGATGGGCATCAGGTTCGTCGACCTGGCGCTGGAGGTTCGGGCGCTGCTGACGGCGCTGGCCGAGGAGGCCGACGGCAACGACGACGGACTGCCGCCGCTGCGGTCGGGCAACGCATGAAGCGTACAGTCACCGTCGTCATCGCCGGGCAGCGGTACAACCTGCGCAGCGACGCCGACGACAAGACGGTGCAGGAGCTCGCCGCCTATGTGGATGCGCGCGTTCGCGAGGTGCAGAAAGCGACGCGCTCGCCGGACACGCAGGCGCTGGCGGTGCTGGCTGCCCTGCAGGTCGCCGAGGAGCTGTTCACCGAACGCCGGGCGAACGCCGAGCTCAAGAAGAAGATCCGCGAAAAGAGCCAGACGCTCCTTGCGCTGCTCGAGCGCGAAGCTAGAGTATAGTGGCCGCTCCGCCCGAAACCTCGGGCGTTTCCAATAGATGTGGCCGATTCGCTGCTAGATGCCAAGCGTGCGCTCCGGCGCGCGATGATCGATAAACGTCAGGCGCTGACTCCCGAGGAGCGCATGCGCCGGACGTTGAGCGCGAACCTTCGCCTGGAGGGGCTCGACGAGTTCGCGGCAGCGAAGGTCATCGCCACCTTCGCGCCCAAGGGGCCCGAGATAGAGCCCACGGCGGCGTACGGTCCTTCGCAGGAACGGGCCATCGTCTACCCCCGGGTGACGGATCGCCAGCCGCGGCTGGTGTTTCATCGGGTCAAGTGGCCGTACGAACTGGGGCCGGGCGCCTTCGGGGTGCGCGAGCCGGTGCCGCCCGCGCCGGAGGTGCCTCTCGATCAGATCGATCTCTTCGTCGTTCCGGGGCTGGCCTTCGACGCGCGCGGTGTGCGGCTGGGCTACGGCGGCGGCTACTACGACGAGCTGATGGCGGCTCGCAAGGGCCGCGCCCTGTTCGTGGGGTTCGCCTTCGACTTCCAGGTGGTGGACCACTGTCCCGCGGGCGAGGGCGATCAGGCGGTCGATTGCGTCGTCACCGACACGAGGACGATCCGCCCGTGAACCAGGCCCTCACCATCTTTTTCGCCATGCTGGCTGCGGCGCTCGTGGCGTACCTGATGGGGTGGCCGGCGCGGCGCCGAACGGCCCCGGAGTCCGAGGAGGACAAGCAGCGCCTCGTCGCGGTGGCGCGCGCGGAGGCGGAGGCGATCAGGCGGCAGGCCGAGGTGGAGGCCAAGGAGATCGCGCATCGGAGCCGCGCCGAGGTCGATGCCGAGTTGCGAACGCGGCGTCAGGAAGTGGATCGGATGGCGGCCGAAACCGCCATGCGCGGGCAGGCGCTGGAGCGGCGCGAACGAGACCTGAACGGCGAGCACGAGGAGCTGGCGCGCAAGGAGGCCCAACTTGCCGAGCGCGAGACGACGGCGCAGGTGGCGGCCAGGACCGCTGCGGCCCAGGTGGCCGAGACGCGGATCCGGCTGGAGCAGGTGGCGGGCTTGACGGCGACCGAGGCGCGCAGGCAGCTCGAGGCGGAGGTGCGCGACGACGCCCGGCGCGCGGTCGCCACGGAGGTGAAGCGGATCGAGGACGAGGCGCGGGAGCTGGCTCAGCAGAAGGCGCAGACGATCCTCGCGGCCACGGTGCAGCGCTATGCCGGCGAGTACGTCACCGAGCGCACCGTGGCCGTGGTGCCGTTGCCGTCGGACGACATGAAGGGGCGGATCATCGGCCGCGAGGGGCGCAACATCCGGGCACTGGAGGCGGCGACGGGGATCGACCTCATCATCGACGATACGCCCGAGGCGGTGGTGATCTCCTGCTTCAATCCGGTGCGGCGCGAGATCGCCCGGCTGGCGCTCACCCGCCTCATCGCCGATGGGCGTATCCATCCGACACGCATCGAGGAGATGGTGCAACGGGCCACCGACGAGATAGAGCAGCAGTGCAAGGATACCGGCGAGCAGGCGGCGTTCGATCTGGGCGTGGGGCGGCTTCCGCCCGAACTCGTGCGGCTGGTAGGCCGGCTGAAGTTCCGGGCGTCGAACGCCCAGAATCTGCTGCAGCATTCGATCGAGGTGGCGATCCTCGCCGGGACCATCGCCGGCGAGCTGGGTGTGCCGGTGAAGCTGGCGCGCCGGGCGGGGTTGCTGCACGACATCGGCAACGCCGTGGATCAAGACCTGGAGGGCAGCCACGCGCAGGTCGGCGCCATCGTCGCGCGCAAGCACGGCGAGTCCCCGCGCCTGTGTCGCGCGATCGAGGCGCACCATGGGGACGTGCCGGCCGAGGACGTGCTGGACCACATCCTCGACACGGCCAACGTGCTATCCAGCCAGCGCCCGGGCGCGCGCCGGGAGATGCTGGAGGCGTACGTGCAGCGGCTGGCGGAGCTGGAGAAGATCGCCACCAGCTTCGCGGGGGTCGAGCGGGCGTTCGCCATCCAGATGGGGCGCGAGGTGCGCGTGCTGGTGGAGAACTCGAAGGTCAGCGACGACGAGGCACGCCTCCTGTCGCGCGACATCGCGCGCAGGGTCGAATCCGAGCTGTCCTACCCGGGGCACATCCGGGTGGCCGTGATCCGCGAGACCCGGGCCACCGATTACGCGAAATAATTGACGTTCACGAGCCGTCACCGAAGATGGATCCAAATGCGTTGGAGCGTGATCTGTCTCCTGCTGGTCGGGTGCCATTTCGGGGACAGCCCTCTGACGGAAGAGGAATTTTGCCAGCAGTACGCGCGCCGCGAGTGTGACCGCGTGGCGATGTTCTGTGCGACGACCGGCGACGCTTGCCAGCGGGTGCGCGCGCAGGCCTGCCGCGACGTCTCGGCGCGGTCGAAGACGAATGGCCGGCAATACACCCCCGCGAACACAGATCGTTGTCTGGAAAAGGTGACCGACACCTACCGCAGCTTGCCCATCAGCTCGACCAACCTCACGCTGCTGGCGGACGTCTGTGGGCGCGTGTTCCAGGGGATCAAGCGCGCGGGTGACGACTGTGTCGCGGATCCCGAGTGCACGGGCAATCTGATCTGTGACAAGGGTCGCTGCGGAGTCCCGAAGGTGGTCTCGTCGCTGGGCGGATGCGCCAACATCGGCGAGGAGTGCCCACGCGGCGAGTACTGCGCGCTGTCGCGGGCGCTCTACATGTGCGTGCGGCGGCAGGACAAGGGGGCGGCGTGCAGCGTCGATGTTCCGTGCATCGAGAAGTTCCAGTGCTCGGGCGGAGCCTGCATGGACCTCTTGAATGACGGCACCGACTGCACGGTCGACACGCAGTGCTCGAGTGGTTATTGCAACCCGTACGGCTCGCGGCGATGCGCCGCCGGGCTGTCTTTCAGTCCCGACTCGCCCTCCTGCCTGGCGTACATGGGCGCGCTGACGTCGCAGGACGCGGGCGCCGCCGCCGACGGCCCACGAGACTAGCCGCCCAGCAGGCGATCGAGGAAGGCGTCCATGTCGCCCGGTTTGGCGCCGCGGAAGGCGCGGCCTACCTGGGCGGCCAGACGGGCCAGCGGGTGAGGGGAACCGGCGACGCGGTCGAGCGCCTTGCTGGCCTCGGCCTTGTGCTCCGGGGAGTCGTGCTGGGCGACCAGCGCATGGAGGGCCACCATCCGCCGCGCGCTGTCCGCCTCGGAGTTTTCGAGTAGCGTCGCCAGCTCGGCGGGCGAGCGGCGGCGGGCCCAGGCGGCACCGAGGCCGCGGATGGCTGCCACCCGCACGTCGTGGGCGGGATCGGCCAGAGCGCCCTCGAGTATCGGCATCGCCAGATCCGGCTGGCGCGCGGCCAGGCGTCCGAGGGCGTCGGCCGCGGCTGCGCGCACCGATTCGCTGGTCTGGCGTATGGCACCCTCGAGCAACCTGGCCACGGCGTCGCCGCTGCTGGTGAGATCCCCCAGCGCCAGCGCGCCGGCGCGGCGCGTGGTGGGATCCCCCGAACGGAGCATCCCCTCGAACATCGCCAGCACCTCGGCGCCGCCCGACCCCGAGGCGGTGGCCAGCCGGCGGATCGCTTCGGCCCGCACCGCGGTCGAGCGATCCTCGACGGCGCTCTGGAGCAGATCGAGCGCGGGCGGCGTCAGGCTGGCGGCCGCGCGCACCGCCTCCAGGCGAACTGACTCGTCGCCGTCGGCGGCGGCCTGGCGAACGACGCCGGCCATGCCGTTGCGGGCCGCGGCCCGCAGCACCAGCAGCCGCTCCTCGACGTCCCCCTGGGCGAAGGTCGTGGCGAGGGAGCGTTCGGCGTCGTCGGGGTTCTTGCCGAGCGGGGCGCCGGCGTCACCGAACGCCGCCAGACTGGCGATTGCCGCGGCCCGGACGCCCCGGTCCGGGTCCTGCGCCAGTTTCAAGAGCGGTGGCAGGACGAGGTCGCGCGCCTTCGCCACCAGAGCGCCGAGTGACTTTGCGGCCGCCGTACGTACGGCCACCTCGTCGGCCGCGGCCAGCTCGGCGGCCATGCGCGCGGCGCTCTTCGGATCGCCCTCGGCCAGGTTACCGACGCAGCTGGCGGCGGCGGTGCGCACGTCGCGGTCGGCATCGCGCGCGGCGAGTCGCAGATAAGGCGCGGTGGCCGAGGCGTTCTTGCGGGCAAGACTGCACAGCACGACGGCGGCTGCGGCGCGCGTGGCGGGATCGCCCTCCTTCACGGCGCGGGCCAGCGGCGGGATCACCATCGCCGGTCGATCCTGACCGATCTTGCCGAGGGCCTCGACGATCGAACGCCGCAAGGCCGGTCGCACGTTGCGAAGCGCGCGGCCGAGCATCTCGGGCACCGCGTACGGCTGCGCCGTGCCCAGCATCACCGCCGAGTCGACGGCTGCCCGTTGCACCTCGGGGTTCGGGTCGAGCAGCGCCTTCTGGATCAGACCCGCGCCTTCGCGCTTGAGGTAGCCGAAGCCGCGCGCCGCCTCCGTGCGCACCTCGGGGGCCGGATCGTAGAGGAATCCCTTGAGCGCCTTGGCGGCGGCGTCGGGATGCTTGGCGGCCAGCGCTCCCCACACGGCGGCGCCCGTGGCGCGTGACGCCGGCGAGCCCTTGCTCTCGGACACGGCCATCTGCTCGGCGGCAGCGGGGTCGAGCAGGCGTGCGTAAAGCGGCAGGGCGGCAGCACGCAGGCGTGGCGACGCCTCGGGGCTGACCGCCTTCTCCAGGATCGGCTGCAGCTTGGCCGCCTCGACGCCGCTGCGCCGCAGGTAGAGCAGGGCGGCGACCCGGGCCTCCTCGGGCGCCTTCTCGTCGGCGACGATCTGGCCGAGTGCTGTGGCCGCTTCGGTCGGGGCTCGCGCCGCGATCTGCTCGAGCAGCCCCAGGCCGGTCCGGCGGGCCAGCGCATCCGGGCTGTATAGCGCCAGCCGGACCGCATCTGCGGCCGCGGCGGGCGAGCGATCGGCCAGCGCCATGATCTCCTTCTCGGCCAGGCGGCGGAAGCCGGCGTCCTTGTCGGCCAGGGCGACGGCAAGGATGCCGGCCGCGGACGAAGGATCGAGGGTGGCGCACTCGCGCAGCACCACCGTTCGCACCTCGAACGCCTGATCGCCCAGCGCCTTCTTCAGGGTCGCATCGTGCGAGCCGCTGCCGCGCCGGCGATCGATCGCCGCCGCCACCTCGACGCCGCGGCGGCGGATCTCGGCCGAGGGATCGGCGAGCGCTGCGGCCAGGATCTCGTCCTCGCCGGCGCCGCCGGTGCCGATCACCGCCAGCGCTTCCAGCGCTTCACGCCGGGACTGCGGCTCCGCGAAGGCCTGCTTGAGGGAGATCACACCGTTGGCGTCGCCCAGCAGCACCAGCGCCACCCCGCGAGGCATGGGCCGCAACCCATCGAGCACCGCCCGCAGCCAGGCTGGTACCGGCGTCTTCCTGCCACGCTCGAGCGTGCCCGTCGCGCGTCCCTTCGTCACCCGTGCCGCCATCTCGGGCGCCAAGGCGGTGGCGGCGATCCCGGTGTCCGCCAGCACGGAGCCGAAGCGGGGCTTCGCCGGCAGGAAATACAGGAAGGACAGGCTGGGACGCCCGGCGCGGATCACCAGCCGTGCATCCGGCGCCCCGCCGGAGGGAGTGAAATCCAGGCTGTAAGAGGAACGCAGATCGAAGAGCACCGCGAGGATCAGACCGACTGCCGCGGAAGCCCCGAGCACCACGTGGAAGATGCTCCGCCGCAGGCTGCGGGTGACCACGATTTTTTCTTCGGCGGCGAGCGCACCACCCAGGTGTCGCCGCACCCGGTAGAGCTCGCGCAGCGACAGTCGCCCGCCCGCGAGCCCGCGCCGTCGCAGCGACTGACGGGCTTGCTTGGCGCGCGCGGCATCCAGCGCGAACGCTTCCTCGATCCGGGGCGCCAGGGCCGGGTGCTGCAGGCCATAGCGCTCGCCCCGCTCGCCCTCGCGCTTGGCCACGACGCCGCGACTCGCGAAGGCGGAGATCGCCTGATCCACGCCACTGCGCGGCAACCGCGTACGCTCGGCGAGGTCGTCCAGCGTCGTCTCGCCTCCTGCTCCGCTGGCCAGCGTCCGGAGCACCTGACGGGCGGGCGGGCCACCGGCTTCCTCGACGACGCGCTCGAAGAACGCGCGCGCCAGCAACTCGGCGCCGCCGCTCCGCTCGTAGCGGCGAATCGAGGTCAAGCGCAGATCGACCAGCGTGCGGGCGACGAGTTGCAGGTCCAGCGGCAGGCACGGGCCCTGGCGGCAGAGGTCCGCCGCCACCAGCGTGGACAGGCCAGCCTCGAAGAAGGTGCCGGTCTGCACCGCCGTCTGCTCCAGCACCTGCGCCACTTGCGCCTCCGGCAGCCGGGTCAGCTCGTGGGCGCTGACGATCGGCGCCAGCGCCGCTACCGTGCGCAACGATTCCAGGCGATGGAAGGCGCCGCTGTCGATGCAAAACAGGACACGCAGGCGGGGGCCCGCGGTGGCCGTGACCGCGGCCAGCAGCGCTCCGAGTCGCTCCGCTGCGGGCGTCCCGACGATTTTCTCCAGGTGATCGAGCACCAGCAGCGTGCCCGCGCGCGAGCCCTGCGCCAGGCGGCCGAGGTAGTGGGCCGCGCTCTCGCCCGTCGTCGGCGCCTCGGCGCGCGCGCGGCTGGCCGCCTGCCAGACCTCGGCGTCCAGCGTTTCGTAGGCGCCCAGGTAGAGCCCCAGAACACCCTGGCGCATGAGATTCGGCAGCACGCCCGCGCGCAGCAGCGACGTCTTGCCGACGCCAGACTCACCGACGAGCGCCGCCGACTGCACCGCCTCCTGGGTCACCAGCCCGCACACGGTCGCGATGTCG
This sequence comes from Myxococcales bacterium, assembly GCA_031423255.1. Lineage (GTDB taxonomy): Bacteria > Myxococcota_A > Polyangia > Fen-1088 > Fen-1088 > JANPFD01. The sequence goes on from JANPFD010000199.1 coordinate 12,614, forward strand.
CTGCTGCGGCCGAAGAACAGCGCCGTGCTGCTCTCGTCATACGGCACAAAGCCCCGGAAGGGGCCGGAGCCGGCGATCCCTCCGACGGACATCAGACTGGCGAGGATATCACTCTTGGCGGATCTCGGACTCGAACACTTCGGGCTCCTGGTCGTAGTCCGAAATGATGATCTCGCGGTTGTGAGCATCCGTGGACGAGGGCGTGAAGAAGCCCTCGACCAGATCGACCACTTCCTCGTGCGAGGTGCCGCGCTTGACGGAGGCCAGCGCGTAGACGACGTGGCCATCATCGACGACCGACAGGAATCCCACGCGCCTGCCGTCCTCGACCGACCACAGATCCCACGACTCGCCGGCATGAGTCCGGGTGACCCGCGTGGCGTAAAAGGTACGCGGATCGTGCCGCGTGATGGGCGTGATCTTCGGGTCGCGAGGCGCCATCGAGCGCATCAGGTTAGCACGCTTTTCAGGCCCGCTCGACGACGAGGGCGATGCCCTGACCGACGCCGATGCACATGGTCGCGAGACCGTGACGGCCGTTGCGGCGACGCAACTCGTGAACCAGGGTCGTCAGGATCCGCGCTCCCGAGCAGCCGAGCGGGTGGCCGAGTGCGATGGCCCCGCCGTTCACGTTCACGCGGCTCGGGTCGAGGCCCAGCTCGGTGATGCAGGGCAACGACTGAGCGGCGAAAGCCTCGTTCAGCTCGACGAGGTCCAGGTCCGCCGCCGTGAGCTTCGCGCGCGCCAGCGCTGCGCGCGTCGCCGGGATCGGCCCCAGGCCCATCAGTGACGGTTCGACCCCGGCGACTGCCGAGGCCACGATGCGGGCGAGCGGCTTGCGGCCCGCCAGAGCCGCGGCAGAAGCCAGCAGGACCGCCGAAGCGCCGTCGTTGATTCCCGACGAGTTGCCGGCGGTGACCGTTCCCCCCTTGCGAAACACCGGCGACAGCTTCGCCAGATCGTCCAGCGTGGTGTCCGGTCGCGGGTGCTCGTCGGTCGATACCTGGCGGGCCGGCCCTTTTTTCGCCGGAATCTCCACGGGCACCAGTTCGTCGGCGAAGCGTCCGGCCACCGCCGCCGCCGCGTACTTCTGCTGGCTCGCCAGCGCGAACGCGTCCTGCGCGCCCCTGGTGACACCGTATGTCTCGGCCACCTTCTCGGCTGTCTCGCCCAGGGGGTCGGTGCCTTTCATGCGCGGGTTCACCAACCGCCATCCAAGCGTGGTGTCGTGCATCGTCACGTCGCCGCGCGGAAAACCGTCCCGCGGTTTCGGCATCACCCACGGCGCGCGTGACATGGACTCGACGCCGCCGGCGATCACCAGCTCGGCGTCGCCCAGCGCCACGGCGCGTGCCCCGTCGATCACCGCCTGCAGCCCCGAGCCGCACAGGCGGTTCACCGTCGCGCCGGGCACCGTCACCGGAAGCCCCGCCAGCAACAGGCTCATGCGGGCGACATTGCGGTTGTCCTCGCCGGCCTGGTTGGCGCAGCCCAAGATCACGTCGTCGACCGTCTCGATTCCGTTGCGCGCGGCGAGCTGCTTGATGACGATCGCGCCCAGATCGTCGGGGCGCACTTCGGCCAGCGCTCCGCCGTGGCGCCCGATCGGCGTGCGGAGCGCATCGACGATGAATACGTCGCGCATGTCTAGCGCCACGGCGCCGGCAGGATCGGCGGACGCTCCATCGCGCGCCGGGTGCGCTGCAGCTCGATCTCGCTGATCAGCAGGGCAGGGGCCACCGTGGACACCGGCACGTAACCCGACTCGGCGCCGCAGAAACCATTGAAAACCCCTTCGGTGTCCGACGCGGCGACGATCCGGTTCAGCGAGCCGATCGGCGTGCCGACGAACTCCACGCCCCGCACCAGCGTCTCGTGCCCGGTCTTGGCGTCGACGCGGTAGACGATGCGCGGCATCCCCTTGAAGGCCTGGAAATCGTACGTCGTCGTGTTCGTCTGGCCCCCGCTGATGTCGGCGATGATGAGTCCAAACGCCTTCTTCTGCCGCCGCACCTCGGCCAGCAGCATCTCTTTCAACTTGGCGTAGGGCACGCGGCGGTCCGAGCGCACCAGCGTGTTGCCCATGCGGCCAATCGGATCCAGCACCCCCTCGGCGCGGCCGTGGCCATTGGACTGCACGGCGCCCTTCACCGGCGTCCGGCTCTTGAGGTAGCTGCGCAGGACTCCATGGTCGACCAGGGTCACGGGCTTGCTGGTCACCCCCTCGTCATCGAAGCGGTAGTAACCGTTCAGCGACACCTTGCCGGCGCGCCTCAACGATGGATCATCCACGACGCTCAGGAAGGTCGGCAGGATGGGCTGGCCGATCTGGCCCTTGAAGGTGGCACCTTCCTTGTTGTCGTTCTGGCGTTCGCCCTCGAGGCGGTGCCCCAGCGCCTCGTGGAAGAAGACCCCGGCCGCCTCGGGCAGCAGGATCGCCGGGCCATTGAACGGATCCAGCATGGGCGCCTCCCGCAGGCGCTTGACGTCCTCGGCCAGCTGGTGCGCGGCTTTCACCAGCGCCTCCTCACCGGGCAACTCGGCCTCGGCCGCTCCGTAGAAGCTCCTGAAGTGTGACACCAGCAGGCCGTCGGCGGCGCGGCCGGCGGCGGTGAGGTGGATGCCCCAGATGAGGCGCTCGTTCACGAGCTCGGTCCCCTCGGTGGTGACGAGGTAGCGGATCTGGTGGCTCACGCTGAGCTTGGCGTGGGAGTCGAAGATCTCGGGGTGGACCTTGAACGCCGCCGATGCCTTGCGCATCCGGTCCGCCCAGCCGGCTCGGTCGACCTTGACGACGACGGGGGGATCGATCGCTTTTTCCGGCTTCTCCTTCGAGAAACTGCCGAGCGATTCGTCCTCGACCATCTTCGTGACGCGCGCGCCGCGCTTCTTGTGCAGGAGTGACAGCGACTTCTTGTACTGGGCGTCGGTCTGCAGCCACAGCGTCGCCCGCATGGCGTCCACGTCGTCGTCGATGGGCGCCAGCGAGGGCGGTTCGTACCGATCCAGATCGTCCATGTCGAAGATCCGCTCGGTCGAGTCGTCGGCGGTGTTGTCGAACTTGTAGTCCCCGACGCGCACCTCCACCGACGCCTGCCGGACGTTCTGCCGCGTGTCGTCCAGCAGCGCCCCGAAACGCGCCGACAGCTCGTGGTCGTCGTACTCGCGGACCAGGTAGCGGATGAAGTAGGGAGCGTCCTCGCCGGCCAGCTTCAACTTCTCCTTCGAGCGCGCCATCTCTTCCTTGAGCGCGCGGAGGACGACGACGCGACGATCCCCGTCTGCCCCCTCGGCGTGTACGGGCGCAGCCCCAAGCACCGTCAACAGGAGTAATATTCGCCGCCTGCCCATGGCCAGAATCAACTCACATTACCAGAAGCTCCAGGCGGGCTACCTGTTCCCGGAGATCGCCAAGCGCGTGCGCGTTTTTTCCCAGAAGAATCCGGACGCCCGCATCATCCGCCTCGGGATCGGCGACGTGGTGCTGCCCCTGGCGCCGCCCATCGTCGAGGCCTTGAAGACCGGCGCCGACGAGCTTGCGCGCAAGGAGACCTTCAAGGGCTACGGGCCCGAGCAGGGCTATCCGTTCCTGCTGGACGCCATCGCCCAGCACTACGCCAGCCAGGGCGCCAAGGTGGATGCCGACGAGATCTTCGTCTCCGACGGATCGAAGTGCGACACCGCCAACATCCAGGAGATCTTCGACGCCGGCAGCGTCGTCGGGGTGACCGATCCGGTCTACCCGGTGTATGTCGACACCAGCATCATGGGCGGACGATCGCTCGTCTACCTGCCCACCACCGCCGACAACGGCTTCGAGCCGCCGCTGCCCGACAAGCGTGTCGATCTGGTTTACCTGTGCTCGCCGAACAACCCGACGGGCTCGGTGATGTCGCGCGCCTCCCTGGAAAAATGGGTGCGCTACGCGCACGACAACGAGGTGGTGATCCTGTTCGACGCCGCCTACGAGGCGTTCATCCGCGAGCCGGGACTCCCGCACAGCATCTACGAGTTGCCGGGCGCGCGCGAGGTGGCCATCGAGTTCCGCAGCTTCTCGAAGACCGCCGGCTTCACCGGCACCCGTTGCGCGACCACCGTGGTCCCCAAGGAGCTGCAGGCGCGCAACGACAAGGGCGAGCGCGTGCCACTGCATCCGCTGTGGAACCGGCGGCACACCACCAAGTTCAACGGCGTCAGCTACCCGGTGCAGAAGGCGGCGGCCGCCGTGTTCTCACCCGCGGGCAAGGCCGCCGTCGATGACCAGATCGCCTACTACATGGAGAACGCGCGCCTCATCCGCGAGGGCCTCGGCCGCGCCGGTTACCAGGTGTACGGCGGGGTGAACGCTCCTTATAGCTGGGTGAAGGTGCCGGGCGGGCTGACGTCGTGGCAGTTCTTCGACCGACTGCTCGCCGAGGCAAACGTCGTCGGCACGCCCGGCTCCGGCTTCGGCAGTTGCGGCGAGGGCTACTTCCGCCTCTCGGCCTTCGGCTTCCGCGAGGACGTCGTGGAGGCAATCGACCGCATCGGGACGAAGGTGCCGGCATGAACCTGCTGGTCACGCTCCTGGTTCTCGTCGCTGCCGGCAAGCCGGTTCCACGCAAGCAGGTGCTGTTCTTCACCAAGTCCGCGGGCTTCCAGCACGCGGTGATCAAGGGGGAGGACAACGCGGCCTCGCGGATCCTCGAGGAGCTGGGCGCGAAGAACGGCTTCGATGTGACGCACACCAAGGATGGCGGTGTCTTCACGCCCGAGGGGCTGGCGAAGTACGACGTCCTCGTCTTCTACACGTCGGGCGATCTCACCACCGAGGGAACGGACAAGCAGCCGCCCATGCCGGCCGGCGGCAAGCAACTCCTGCTGGACACCATCGCCAGGGGGAAAGGCTTCGTCGGCATCCACGCCGCCGCCGATACCTTCCTGACGCCGGGCGAACGCTTCGTCGACGCCGGCCCCGACGCCGATCCCTACATCAAGATGGTGGGCGGCGAGTTCATCCGTCACGGCTTCCAGCAAAAGGCGCGCATCGTCTGCGCCTCGCCGAAGTTCCCCGGGTGCACCGCGACCGCCGGTGACTTCCACGAGGAGTGGTACTCGTACCGGCATCTCGCCAAGGACATGCAGGTGCTGCAGTGGCTGGCCACCTGGAGCGTGAAGAACACCGGCGTCGACAGCATCTACCGGCGTCCGCCGTATCCGGTCACCTGGATCCGCGCCCACGGCAAGGGACGCGTCTTCCACACCGGCTTCGGCCATCGCGATGACACGTGGACGCTGCCCGCCTTCCAGCAACTGCTGGTGGGAGGAATCCGCTGGGCCATCGGGGGCACGGCACCAAGGCCGAACATCAGCGTGGTGACGCCGGGTTTCGCCGAGTTGCCACCCAACGATGTCACTCCCGCGCCGCAAGCGCCGGAGGAATAGCTCACCGACCGCCGACGGACCTGCTTGACTCGCCGCCCTCGGGCCGCCATCCTCCTCACATTCCATGGCCGATTCGAAAGAAGTGAAGCAGAAGAAGACCACGTCGAAGCCCGCTGCGGCCAAGGCCGCGAAGGCCGAGGGTGCCGCCGCCGCTCCTGCCGGGGAGCCCTGCCGTGTAGAGAAATGCAAGCAGGCGGTCCGCGCGAAGGGTTACTGCCGAAAGCACTACATCGGCTGGCGACGCGGCAAGGTCGGGGCGAAGCACCGCTACAACACCTGCAACAAGGAAGCCTGCCGCAAGAAGGCCATGCCGAATGGCCTGTGCGACGAGCACCAGAAGAAGCCAGCCGCCGGCGGCGAGGCGCCTGCGGCTGCTCCCGCTCCTGCAGCTCCCCCCGCGGCCTAGCGCGTGTACAAGATCCTCCTTCGGGGCGGGCGCCGGCTCCAGGGTGAGGTACGTGTCTCGGGCGCCAAGAACGCTGCCTTGCCGATCCTTGCGTCGTCGCTCCTGGCGACAGGCAAGTCGATCTACCGGAACGTACCGGGGCTCGGCGACATCGTCACCATGAAGAAGCTCCTCGGTCAGCTGGGGGCCGAGGTCGACGGAAAAACGGTCACCGGCGTCGACACCTCGAAGATCGACAACTTCGAGGCGCCCTACGAGCTGGTCAAGACCATGCGTGCCTCGGCGCTGGTGCTGGGACCGCTGGTGGCGCGCTACGGGCGCGCACGTGTCTCGCTGCCCGGTGGATGCGCCATCGGCGCGCGTCCGATCGACCAGCACCTCAAGGGCCTGGCCGCGCTGGGCGCGAAGATCGAGCTCGAGCACGGCGTGGTCACCGCCAAGGCGCGGCGGCTGCGTGGCGCCCTCATCGTGTTCGACATGGTGACCGTCACGGGCACCGAGAATCTGATGATGGCGGCGGCGCTGGCCAAGGGGCGGACCACGCTCGAGAACTGCGCAGGCGAGCCCGAGGTCGAGGAGCTGGCCCGCGTGCTGAACAAGATGGGGGCGCGCATCAGCGGCGCCGGCACCGCGCTCATCACCATCGAGGGCGTCGATGAGTTGCACCCGGTCGACCACGCCATCATCCCCGACCGGATCGAGGCGGGCACCTTGATGGTGGCCGCGGCGCTCACCCGCGGCAACGTGCTGCTGCGCGACTGCCAGCCCGAACACCTGGACGCGGTGATCGCCAAGCTGCGCGCCGCGGGCGTGGAGATCACCGTCGAGCCCGACGGCGTGCGCGTGCGCGGCAAGGCGGACATCAAGCCGACAGACATCGTCACCCGCCCGCACCCCGGATTCCCGACCGACATGCAGGCCCAGTTCATGGTGTTGATGGCCCGCGCCGACGGGCAGTCGGTGCTGACCGAGAACATCTTCGAGAACCGCTTCATGCACGTGCCCGAGCTCGCGCGCATGGGCGCGGACATCATGATAGAAGGTCGCACGGCGATCGTCCGCGGCCCCTCGAAGTTGAAGGGGGCCAAGGTGATGGCCACGGACCTGCGCGCATCGGCCTGCCTGGTGCTCGCCGGACTCGTCGCCGAGGGGACCACCGAAGTGTTGCGCGTCTACCATCTGGACCGCGGGTACGAACGGCTCGACCGCAAGCTGCGGGCGCTGGGGGCGGACATCCGCCGCACGCAGGGGACGTTGTAGGTGGAGATCACCTCGCCGGCCGAGCTGCACCGCAAGGGGATCGTGACGCTGGCCTTGCCGCGCGGGCGGATCCTCGAGGAAGCGATCGAGCTTTTCGCCAAGGCCGGCTTCGACCTGTCGGCAGCGCACGGCTCGCGCGCGGGCCGTCGCCTCGTCATTCCCATCGACGACGAGAAGCTGCGCGTGCTGATCGTGCGCGACGCCGATGTTCCTTCGTACGTCGAGCACGGCGCCGCCGACGTCGGCATCGCCGGCCGCGACGTGCTCGAGGAGCAGGATCGCGATCTGTACGAGCCGCTCGATCTCGGCCTCGGCAAGTGCCGGCTGGTGGTCTGCGAGCCGATCGACCGGCCCATCGACGAGGCGGCGCATCAGCACCTGCGCTACGCCACGAAGTTCCCCGAGCTGACGCGCAAGCACCTGCAAGCGCGCGGCACCGTCGCCGAGATCATCAAACTGTATGGCTCGATCGAGATCGCCCCGCTGGTCGGGCTGGCCGATCGGATCGTCGACCTGGTCTCGACGGGTGAGACGTTGCGGCAGCATCGGCTGCGCGAGGTGGAAACGATCCTCGAGGTCAGCGCCTGTCTGTGCGTGGGGCGGGCGGCGGCAAAATTGATTCCGGACCGGATCGAAGACCTGATAACGAAACTTAGAAAGGTGGTTGGAGCATGATGAAGCGCGTGATCTTGTCGATCGTGTTGTTGGCTGGTTGCAAGGATGACGAGGGGACGCCACGCGCGGACGCGGGCGGCGGCGACGGTGGAGCGTCGAAGCTCCTGTCGTCCCAGGGCGCCTGGATGGCGTACGACAATGCCTACGGTGACGGGCGGCCGAATCCCGCCATGGGGATCATGGGCAGCGTGGATGCCTTCGACGCCGGCGGCGGCAAGACGCGGTTCAAGCTGACGGTCTCCGGCCTGCCGGCGAACCGTCCCTTCGGCTCGCACCTCCACATCCTCGCCTGCGGCGACAACAAGGCTGGCGGTCACTACCAGCACATGATGTTCCCGGACGGCGGCTCGGCCACGGATCCGGCTTTCGCCAACGTCGACAACGAGGTCTGGCTCGATTTCACGACGGACGCGATGGGCAACGGCAGCGCCGAGCGCACCGTGAACTTCCGGCCCCGCGCGGGCGCCGCCAAGGGGATCATGGTCCACGACATGCGGACCGGCGACGGCGGCGTGGCGGGTGCCAAGCTCGCCTGCGTCGGGATGCCCTGGTGAGGTAGACTCCCCGGATGTCGGCGCGGGACCTGCGTGACGAGCTGCGCCGGGAGATCCGGCGTCATCCGCGCGTCGCACTGCAGGATCTGCTGGGCAGCGACGCCGATCGCGAGAAGCTGGCGACCGCGCTGCCCACCTTCATCCCCTTCCGCGCCCCGACCTATGCGGCCGGGATCTGGGTCGTCGACTGGGACCACCGGCTGCCCTCGCGCGAGCTGGTGCTCCGCCTCTACGCCTTCTACTCCGAGGAAAGCCTGAAGGACGGCCTGGCCAGCTTCGACGAGCGCAAGGAACAGATCAAGAGCGAGGAGCTCTTCCCGGAGTTCGACGTGCCGGACTTCGCCGGGCTGGTGGCCGACGAGGCGTACGAGGCCGAGTTGCCGCTGAACGCACCTCCGAAGAAGTTCCGCCTGGTCAGCGAGTGGCGGCGCGAGATCGAGCCCCGGCTGGCGCGCAAGTCCGAGGACATCGTGCGCGCCTCTCACGCTTTCCAGGAACTGGCGCAGCAGATGCGCGCGCGCGCACCTGGGCTTGGTGATCTGGAAGCGGCGGAGTGGGCGCCTCCCAGCGAGACCGGCCACCCGAGGTGGGGCATCGACGTCTGGTACCTGCGCAGCTTCAACGGCATGGTGGGCGAGGGGACCGCGTTCCTGGTCGACGTCGAGTCGCAGTCGGTGATCAGCCAGCGGGACTTCCAGTTTCGTTCCGGCTGACTCCGAATGACGAAGAGATTCCTCGCCCTCGGCCTGCTCCTGTGGGCCCTGCCCGCGTTCGCGCACGACGAGACGGTCTCCACCTCGGATGTCCGCATCGTCGATCGGACGGTGGTCTGGCGCGTCGACGTCGGGATGGGTGGGCTGGAGAAGGTGGTGAAGCTGCCAGCGACCGGCGCCGACCTGACCGAGAAGCAGCTCGCGGAGGGGAAGGCAGCCATCGCCGCCTACGTTGCGCGAGGACTGACCATCGAGATCGACGGCAAGCCGGTCGTCGCCCAACCAGGCGGGCTCGAGCCGCGCTACGAGCCGTTCCTTGCCACCGGCGAGCCGTACATCGCCCGCGTGGTCCAGGAGCTGCGCTTCGATGCCGACCAGCCCATCGGCAAGGTGCGAGCCCGCGTCGCCTTCTTCTCGGACATCACGTCGCAGCACCGGGCGATGATCACGGTGCGCTGGGGCGACCAGGGCCGTCAGTACGTGCGCCTCGGAGTCGCCGACCTCGAGCTGAGTGCCGTCTCTCTCAATCCCAGCCGCTGGTCGGTGCTGCACGAGTTCGGGCTGTGGGGGATGGAGCACATCTTCATCGGCTACGACCACATCGCGTTCCTGCTGGCGTTGCTGCTGGTGGCGCGCGGGCTGCGCGAGCTGGTGAAGATCGTCACCTCGTTCACCGTTGCCCACAGCCTCACTCTGCTGCTGGCCGCGCTGGACCTCGTGCGGATCCCTTCGCAGATCACCGAGGTGCTGATCGCCGCTTCCATCGTTTATGTGGCCGGCGAGAACCTCTGGCTGAAGAAGGCCGACCACCGCTGGTGGCTGACGTTCATGTTCGGTCTGGTGCACGGCCTCGGCTTCGCCACCGAGCTGCGGCAACGGCTGGCCGAGCTCCCCGGTAGCGTCCTTTTTCCGGTGGTGTCGTTCAACGTCGGTGTCGAGCTGGGGCAGCTGACGATCGTCTCGGTCACCTTCCCCGCGCTGATTCTGTTGCGGCGCAAGGTGGGCGAAGCCCGGCTGGTTCGCTGGGGTTCGGTGCCGATCCTTGTCCTTGGGCTGCTCTGGCTCGTGCAGCGGCTGGCCGCATGATCGAGTGGCGCGACAGCCTGGAGGTGGCGCTGACCCAGGCGAAACGCCGGCGCGCGCTGGTTCTCATCCTGTTCGCCAGCCCCGATCGCCCGGTCGCCCGCAAGATGGGCGAGGAAGTTTTCCTCAGTCCGGCCGTGGAACAGGCGACGCAGCCCTTCGTGCCGGTCAAGGTCGACGCCGACAAGGAGGCGGAGCTGTTCGAGCGCGTGATCGGCGGCCGGGGCGCGCTGGCGACGGCGGTGCTGGACGCCGGCGGAGACGTCGTGTCCGTGCTGACCGGCTACGCCGAACCCTCGACCGTGATCGCTTTTCTCGAGCAGGCCCGCCAGGGCTATCCGCGCCTGCAGGCCGCCCGTCGTCGCCCCAAGGACCAGCTCGCCCTGGCCGAACAGTACCTGTCGCTGGGGAGCAGTCGCCGCGCCGAGGAGATCTACCGGGCCCTGGTGGCGCGGTCACCCGACAAGGTGGCGCACGAACGGCTGGCGCGCCTGACGGTGTTGCGGGGCCGCAACCTGGAAGCGCGCGCGCACCTAGAAGCGGCGCAGGCCGGCGGGCCCCGCGCGCTCTTCACCGAGGCTTTGATCCTCTCCGTCGAGCGGCGCATCGACGAGGCGGTGGCTTTGCTCGAGCGCCTCGAGCGCGACGATTCGCGGGGAGCCGACCGCGATCACCGGCTATTCGTGCTGGGGTCGCTCCGCCACGAGTTGAAGGCCGACCCCGCCGCGCTGGCGCTTTTCGAGCAGCTACGCCGCGAGTTTCCGCGCTCGCGCTGGATCGCGCCGGCGGCCGAACAGATCGGCCACATCAAGAACCCCGTTCCCGATCATCCTCATTGACAGGCGTCGAGGTTAGCGCTCACATCCGGCGATCATGACCTTCACCTTCAACCGCCGCATGTTCCTCGGCGCCGCTGGCGCCGCCGCTTCTGCCTCCCTGGTCCGCGCCGCCGCGAAACCAGATGACCGCATCATCTTGGGCGAGGGCAAGCACAGGTACGAATGGGTGAAGAACTGGTCGAAGCTCCCCGACGGGATGACCTTCGGCAACACCCACGGTTGCATCGTCATCGATTCGAAGAAGCGCATCTTCATGAACACCGACACCGAGAACGCGGTGATCATCTTCGATGCCAGCGGCAAGTTCATCAAGGCCTGGGGCAAGCAGTTCGCCGGCGGCGCCCACGGCATGTGCATCGTCAAGGACAAGGGCAAGGAGGTCCTCTGGATGTCGCACATCGGCCGCCACGAGGTGGTCAAGTGCACCCTCGACGGCGACGTGCTGATGACCCTGCCGTTCCCCGAGAAGTCCGGTGTCTACGAGAAGCCGGAAGAGTACAAGCCGACCAGCGTCGCCGTCGCCGCCAGCGGCGCTGTCTACATCGGCGACGGCTACGGCAAGTCCTGGGTTCACATGTACAGCCCCGCCGGCGAGTACGTGAAGTCGTGGGGCGGCAAGGGCACCGAGCCCGGCAAGCTGAGCACGCCCCACGGCGTCTGGATCGACACGCGCAAGAAGGAGACCGTGCTGCTGGTCGCCGATCGCAGCAACAGCCGCATCCAGGTGTACGACCTCGAGGGCAAGCTGCTCGACAGCGTGACCGACATCGTCAAGCGCCCGTGCCACATCCACCAGCACGGCACCGATCTGTTGATCCCCGACCTCACCGGCCGGATCACCATCCTCGACAAGGACAACAAGCTGGTCGCCCACCTGGGCGCCAACAGTGACCCGACGATCGCCGGCAAGAATCCCGTCGAGCCCGAGAAGTGGAAGGACGGCGAGTTCACCGCCCCCCACTGCGCCCGCTGGGACGATCAGGGCAACATGTACGTGCTGGACTGGAACAAGTTCGGTCGCATCACGAAGCTGAAGAAGGTCTGAGCCCCGACCTCAGTCCTTCGGGTTGCCGCCGCCCCTGCCGTCGGGGGGCCCGCCGCCGCCACCATCGCTCAGCACGCCGGCGTCCGGCACGGTCGTGCCGCCGTCCAACGTGCTCGACGTGTTGATGCACTTGCCGCCGTTGCAGGTCTCGAACCCCGCGCAAGCGTTCCCGCACATGCCGCAGTTCTCGTGGCTCTGGTTCACGTTCACGCAGGTGCCGTTGCACGTCTTGATGGTGCCGCTCTCCGGGCACTTGCACATGCCGCTGACGCATTTCTCGTTACCCGTGCACTTGACGCCGCAGCTACCGCAGTTGCCGTCGTCCGAGTTCGTGTTCACGCACGATCCGCCGCAGTTGGTGAAGCCGCCGCACATCGTGACGCACGACCCGCCCATGCAGGCCGCCGGCGCCGTCCCTCCGTCGGTCATGGTGGCGGTGCAGACCTTGCCGCACATGCCGCAGTTGAGCGGATCGTTGTTGAGCTCGATGCAGACGCCGTTGCAGGCCGTCGTCCCGGGCGGACAGCTGCAGGTCCCGCCGTTGCACTGCTGACCGGCCGGGCAGGTCCTGCCGCAGCCGCCGCAGTTGGTCGGATCGGCCTGCGTGTCGGTGCAGGCGCCGCCGCAGTTGGTCTCTCCCGTGCCGCACGATGCCTTGCAGATGCCGGCCGAGCAGACCTGGCCGGTGCCGCACGTGATGCTGCAGAGGCCGCAGTGGGCGGGGTCGCTGGTGAGATCGGCACACTGGATCGGGCTGCCGCACGCGACGCTGCCGGTCGGGCAGGTGCACAGACTGTTGTTGCAGACCTGGCCACCGGTGCATTTCACGCCGCAGCCGCCGCAGTTGCTGGCGTCGGAGGTGACGTCCACGCAGGCGCCGCCGCAGGCCTTGAGGCCGCCCGTGCCGCAGCTGGTGGTGCAGCTACCCTGGTTGCAGACCTCGTTCGCGGCGCAGGCCTTGCCGCAGGTCCCGCAGTTCGTGGGATCGCTGAGGCGATCGACGCACACGTTGTTGCAGCGAAGCTGGCCCGCGCCGCAGTTGCAGGCGCCATTGGCACAGTACGAGCCGCCGGTGCAGGTGATGCCGCAGCCGCCGCAATTGTTGTTGTCCGCGCCGGTGCTGATGCAGGCGCCGCCACAGAGGGTGAGGCCCGTCGGGCAGGTGCTCATGTTCTTGCAGGCGCCCGCCACGCAGACCGAGCCCGAGGCGCACGCGTTGCCGCAGGCGCCGCAGTTCGCCGCGCTGGCGGCGGTGTCGACGCAGGTGCCGCCGCAGTTGGTGGTGCCCGTCGGGCAGCCGCAGGCACCGGCAATACAGACCTGACCGCCGGTGCAGGCCTTGCCGCACATGCCACAGTTGGTCGGGCTGGATTTCACGTCCACGCAGGAGCCGCTACAGGCCACCAGGGGCGCGGTGCAGGTCGCGGAGCAGGCGCCGACGGAGCAGACCTGGCTGCCGGCGCAGGCCGTGCCGCAGGCGCCACAGTTCTTGGGGTCCAGGTTCACGTCGACGCAGGTGCCGCCGCAGTCGCGAAGGCCCACGTCGCAGACGCAGGCGCTGTTCGAGCAGATCTTGTCGGCGCCGCAAACCATGCCGCACGTCCCGCAGTTGTTCTGGTCGGACTTGATGTCGACGCAGGCCGCGCCACACATCATCAGGCCCGTGCCGCAGCTCCCGCTGGCGTCGCCCGAGGGCCCGTCGCCCATCGGGGCATCGGGCGCGCGGTCACCGGCCGCCACGTCGGGCCGCGAGTCGCCCGCGGAGTCGCCCGTGCGATCCGGGCTGGAAGAGTCGGACGCCCGATCGACGCCTGCCTCCATTCCTTGCTCGGCCGTCATGTCGGCGCCGCCTCCGTCCAGCCGCTTCTTCTTGCCGCTGCCGCCACATCCGATCGCCACCAGAATCACCGCAACGAAAAGTTTATTGATCATGATTGCCTCGTTGGTGCCGCACTCTATCGACGCGCATCAAAAATTCCAGAGGGGTGTCCGCACGCGTAGGTCGGACAAGGTAGTGTAATATCCGCCCCGTGGCGGAGACATTTCGGAACCTGATTGGCGGGGAGTGGGTGCCGGCGAAGTCCGGTGAGACCTTCCCCAACCTGAACCCGGCCGACACCCGCGAGGTGGTCGGCATCTTCCCCCGCTGCGGGGCCGAGGACGCCCGCCGGGCGATCGACGTCGCACGCGAGGCACAGCCGAAGTGGGCGGCGATCCCTGCCCCGAAGCGCGGGGAGATCCTGCACAAAGCCGCCAACATCCTGGAGTCGCGAGCCGATTCCATCGCCCAGGAGATGACCCGCGAGGAGGGCAAGACCCTGCCCGAGGCCCGCGGCGAGGTCGGACGCGCCGTGAACATCTTCCGTTATTTCGGCGGCGAAGGCGCTCGCCTGTGCGGAGAGCAGATCCCCTCCGAGCGTCCGCGGGTGTTCATCCATACGGTGAAGAAGCCGCTCGGGGTCGTGGGCCTGATCACGCCCTGGAATTTTCCCATCGCCATCCCGGCCTGGAAGACGGCGCCGGCGCTGATCGCCGGCAACGCCGTGGTGCTGAAGCCGGCCGACGTCGCTCCGCTGTGCGCGACCCGCATGGCGCAGGCGCTCGACGAGGCGGGGGTGACCAAGGGGGCGATCAGCCTGATCACCGGGCCCGGTTCGAAGGTCGGCGCCGAGCTGGTGTCGAACCCGCACGTCCGGGCGATCTCGTTCACCGGCTCCGAGGGCACCGGCTCGGGAATCGCGATCGAGTGCGCCAAGCGGCGCGCGCGCGTGCAGCTGGAGATGGGCGGGAAGAACCCGACCGTGGTGCTGAAGGACGCCGACATCGCCGAGGCGGTCGAGGTGGTGACCAACGCTGCGTTTTTCTCCACCGGTCAGCGCTGCACGGCCACCTCGCGGATCATCGTCGAGGAGCCGATCCTCGAGGCGTTCACCGCGGCCCTGGTCGAACGCGTGCGCAAGATGAAGGTGGGCAATGGCCTCGAGGCCGGCATCGAGATGGGCCCCTCGGTGGACGAAAGCCAGCTCAAGACCGTGCTGGATTACGTGGACATCGGGAAGAAGGAGGGCGCCAAGCTCCTGTGCGGTGGCGAGCGGCTGAAGGACGGCGCGCTCGCGCACGGATTCTTCTCCAGCCCCGCCGTCATGAGCGGCGTGACGGCGCAGATGCGTGTCGCCCAGGAGGAGATCTTCGGTCCGGTGGCGGCGATCCTGCCGGCCAAGGATCTGGACGACGCGGTGAACATCGCCAACGGAATCAAGTTCGGGCTTTCGGCCGCCGTCTGCACCAAGAACATCACTGCCGCTTTCGAGTTCATCAACCGGATCGAGGCCGGGATGGTGATGGTCAACCTGCCGTCGGCGGGCGTCGAGTACCAGGTGCCCTTCGGCGGTACCAAGGGCTCCTCGATGGGTATGCGCGAGCAGGGCTCGGTCGGTATCGACTTCTATACCGAGCTGAAAACCGTCTATCTAAAGTACTGAACAAAACACTGACGCTCCGCGTTTTCGGCCCCTGCTACACTGAGGGGGCGTGGCCGGCGTACCTGTTCAAGAAGCGATCGCTGAAGGGACGGTTCATGTCGTCCTCCAGCCGATCGTCGACCTCGACCTCAAGCAAGTGTTCGGTCAAGAGGTGCTGGTGCGCGGCTCGTCGCCCGGCCTGCGTACGCCCGCCGAGTTGCTGCGATCGGCGATCGACCACGAGTACATGGGGACGCTGGGCCGGCGCCTGCGGGCGATGGGAGTCGCTGCCTGCCCCGACGCCCGCGTCTTCCTGAACGTCCATCCGAACGAGTTCGCAGAGGGATTTCTCGTCAGACCGGACGACCCGATCTTCACGCACGACCACGAGGTGTACCTGGAGGTCACCGAGTCGATCCCGATCACCCAGTTCGGCCTGTCGCAGGGTGCGCTCGAGGAGATTCGCAGCAAGGGCGTGCATCTGGTGGTCGACGACCTCGGCTCTGGCTATTCGAACCTGCGGTACATCGCTGACCTGGCGCCCGACATGGTGAAGATCGACCGCGTGATGATCGAGGATCTGCCGACCCACGCCCGCCTGCGGGTGCTGCTCGGTTCGATCGTGCGCATGTGCGAGGACATGGGCGCCGAGGTGGTCGCGGAGGGCGTCGAGACGGCCGAGCAACTCCAGATCGTGCGCGACTGCGGGATCCACTACGCGCAGGGCTACTACATCGCCCGGCCGGCGTTCCCGGCGCCTCCGATCCAGTGGGAGAAGCTGGACGTGCATCCGGCGCCACGGACGACGTTGCGGTCCGGTACCTAGATCCCAGTCCCCCGCCTGGTCAATTCGGCCTTCTTCATCCCGACTCTCGTCCATCGATCTGGGGACCCGGGTCAGGATGAACGACCCGTCCTCCATCGACTTCCCCCCACCAGGCGCGATGTCCGCGGTCGATTCCCTCCATCTCAGCATGGCGCCTGGAGATCCGATGTGCGCTCCGAAGGTTTCCCCACACCGGCCGGGAACTCGCCGGCGGCCTCCGTCGATGTGCAGACGCCGCCTGGCCGGAACGAACCGGAAGTTTCCAGCACGGGGACCCGAGCTCCCGATTGGCGATGTGATGTCCGGTAGCATGGTGTCATGACCGGAAAACGTCAGCGGCGGGCGCAGGGCGGGACAACGAGGGTCGATCCCGAGGCGTTCCTGCCCACGCGCTGGCAGGCCGTGCCGTTCGGGCCGTGGGCGCAGATCATCCGCAAGGGCATCTCTACTTTGCCTTGACACTGACGCATGGGTATATGGCCCATGGCCGACCTTGAACCGGCCAAATCGTTCTAGAATCGGGCATGCCCTTGATGCGTCTTGCGTTGGCTTTCGCTGTTTCCCTCTCTGTCGCCGGCTGCGGCGGCAAATCGCGAGGGGGCAGTGGGCAGGGCGACGGCGGTACCGCCGGAGCGGGCGGCGCTGGCGGCAATGCCGGAACCGGCGGGAGGGGTGGCGCTTCTGGCGCTGGTGGTATCGCGGGAACCGGCGGGCGTGGCGGTACCGGCGGCAGTCTGGTGCCCGATGGCGGCATCATCAAAGGCGACGCGGGACTCTGTTATTCGCTCGGTCAGGAATGCATCTCGGGAGGCGAGTGCTGCTCGGGAGGATGCGGAGTGGCCTCAGATGGAAAGAAGCGGTGTCAAACGGGCGGCGGTTGCAAGCCCGCTGGCGAGATCTGCATGACGGCGCGGGATTGCTGCTCGACGAACTGCGAGGCTGGAAAATGCGTCGACAGCGGGACCCTCTGCAAGGTGGCCAGTGACACCTGCAACTCTGCGGTTCAATGCTGCTCGAATCTGTGCACGGCCGGCAAGTGCGGAACCGCCGGGGGCTGCCGTGCTGGCGGTGACGCCTGTACCTCGGCCGGCGACTGCTGCTCCCGACGATGCGGCAAAGCCGCCGATGGCAAGGACCGCTGCCTCTTTGGTGGCGGGTTCTGTCGGTCAGAAGGGGACGTCTGTTCTGCCGACGTAGACTGTTGCCAAGGGCCTTGCGTCGCCGACGGCTCCGGCGTCAAGCGCTGCAAAGACTATGGCGATTGCAATCCGGTGGGCGAGGCGTGCAGCGGCCCCAGCCAATGCTGCTCGAATGCCTGCGCGGACGACGGATCCGGTTTCAGGACGTGCCAGTTCCTCGGCGGGTGTCGGCCCGACAAGGAGCGCTGCGACAAAGACGGCGATTGCTGTACGGGCACTTGTGTTCTGAAGCCAGGCGCGGTGATCAAGCTGTGCCAGCGCCCCGGTGGCGACGCCGGCCGAGGCGAGATCTGCGATCCCAACTTCCATCTATGCGCCCCCGGCGGTGACGAGGGGAAGAAGCGCTGCCGCGTCGGCATCGCGGGTGTCAAGCGCTGCTTCGGCTCGGGAGATCCGGTCGCTTGTATCGCAGACGCTCAGGCGTGCCTGTTCGCCGACGAGTGTTGCGGTAAAAAGTGCCTGCCGCAGCCGGATGGTTCGCGCAAGTGCAGTTCGACCGCGGTTCCCGACGGTGGCCCGTGCACGGCCAGTTCGGATTGTCAGAGCGGCAACTGCAACGCGCAGAAGTTGATCTGCGAGCCGCCCGTCGTGATGTGCAAGCCGCTCGGCGCCACGTGCGCCATTAGCACGGACTGCTGCAGCGGCACCTGCTGGACCGATAAGACGTGCATCGTTCTCATTCAGTGAGGCGCCTTTTGGGGCTCTCCTAACGCGCATGTCGGCCTTGGAGACCTTTGCGTGCCCGGGACACCGAGCCCCCACGCCCGCGCTGGGTGCCTGCGTTGGCGAAGCTCTCGGGGTCTGAAAAAACGTGGAGAGTGAGGGAGCGGAGGCACCCCGCGGTGCCCCCGGCCGGAGAGATCGGAGCGAGGCCCTCTAGCGGCTGACGGTTCGCTGCCGCTCGCGCAGCTTGGCGGCAGCGTCCACGGCGCGGGGATCGTGATCGAGGCCGTAGTACATCAGGCCGAGGGGGACGCGCTGCCAGTCCACGCCGATGCAGTTTTCGGGGCGGCACCCCGGGCCGGTGCGGGTGTTGTCCCGGACGTCCAGCTCGCCCGCGGCGGTGATGCGAGTCATCAGCCAGGCGCCCCCGGCCCGCATCGCTGCCTCGTAGCGCGGCTCGGGGAAGGTCTGCGCGAACCAGCCGAGGTGCTGCAAGATGTAGCCCTGGTAGGCGGAGTCGACGCCGTCGTGGACCTGGAAGGCGCCGTCTTGCCGCTGCAACTGCAGGCCCAGCTCCAGGTGCGCCCGACCCGTGGCCTGCAAAGACGCGTCGCCCAGCAAGAGGCCGGTGAAGGCGAAGGCGGCCGCCTGCAGGAAATAGCCCTTCGAGAGGCCGGCGCCGTACGTCCGCAGCTCCTCGAGACGCTCGGGCGTGCTCAGGTAGGCGGCGGTGCGGCCGAGCTTGGGCATGAGCGCCTTGACGCGCGCCCGGTAGGAACGCTCCCAGTCGCTCTGCAGCAGCACCGTCAGGGCATGGCTCACCTCGCCCAGCCAGTCGGCGTCGCATACCACCGAGTCCAGGAAGCTGCCGTCGTCGGCCTGGAACCGTATGGTAGCGTCGATGGTGCGCCAGGCATCCTCGATGTAGCTGCGGTTGCCGAGCGCGGCGCCGACCATCATGCCGTTGAGCGCGTGCCGCTGCTCACCGGCGCACTTGAAGCCGGCCCGGTTCGGTCCGAGGAAACCCTCCTTGTCCATCGTCCAGCCGCGCAAGAGCGGCAGCAGACGGGCGGGCATGCGCCTGAACAGCGCCAGCTCGCGCGGGTTGGCCTGCAGGTCGAACACCACGGCAAGCGGCGGCTCCTGCCGCTCCAGCTGTAGATCCTTCTCGGGCGCCAGCGTGGCCAGCGTGCCCGGTTCCAGGTCGACCACGTGGCCGTTGGCGAAGGCGGTCACCCGCAAGGCACCGCGGTGCAACTCCACCCGCGTGTCGTCGCCGCGGATCTCCAGCCTGAAGCGCGCGCCGCCCGAGGCCCGTAGCTCGCCGAGAGGTGTGTTGAGCGCCAGCGTTCCGCTCTTCCAGTCGACGTGGACGAAGCCGCGCGTCACCGCGATGGCGCGCGGTGATTGCGGCTCGATGGTGGTGTGGGCGCCGATCTCCAGGCGGCCATCATCAATGCCACCATCGTTGATGCGCACGGTGGCGTGACCTGCGCCCACGGTGAGCGCCTCGTCCCGGACCAGCAGGCGACCAACCTTGGCCGGCGCGCGCCCCTGGTCGGCGACGACCGCCACATCCCCCTGCACGGCTTCGATGCGCGCCGGGATCCCCGCTGGCGACGGCGGCGTGGCCGGTGGCAGCGCCGGCAGGGGTGGTGCCACCGGAGGCGCCACGACGACCGGCCCGTGCTCGGGTCGCTCGCCGCGAGGCCGCAAGAGAACCACGGCGGTCACGGCGATGGCCGCCGCAGCCGCCATGCTGAAGGCGATCGGTGCCCAGCGGCGCGACCGCCGGGGGATCGCCCGCAGCACCGCCGCCCCCGGGCCCATCTCCTGCAGCTGCACCCGCTGCATCGTCAGCGCCGCCAGTTTCCGCGCGGCCGCCGGATCCGCGGCCAGCGTCCGATGGAATGCTTCGGTCGTCGCAGCGTCGAGCGTGCCGTCCAGGTACCGGAGCGCTTGCTCCAGGAACGCCAGCTCGTCGGGCGGCGAGGTCACGCGGGCTCCCGTTCCTGCAAGCAGCGCAGGAGCGCGGCGTGGATGCGGCTGAAGGCGGTGTAGATGGCTCCGACGGATCGCCCGACGCGCGCGGCGATCACTTCGGGCCCCAGCTCGTCGAAGTAGCGGAGCTGGACGAGGTCCCGGCTCGACTCGGTCATCTTCTGCAGGCATTCGGACAGGCGCTGCTTGCGTTCCTCCAGCGCTGTCTGATCCCCGAGGGCATCCAGCGCCGACTCGAACGCTTCGAGCGCGCTCTCGGGCATCGACAGCTCGGCGCGCCCACGCTTGCGCAGGTTCGCCAGGGCCACCCGGCGGGCCACCCCCCGGGCCCAGTTCGGGAACGGCAGGTTCTGGTCGTACCGCTCGTAGGCATGGACCATCTGGATGACCGCATCCGACAACGTGTCCTCGGCCAGAGCCGGGTCGCGCACAATGGCCGAGATGTAGGCGTGCAGCATCGACCGATGCGCGAAAACCCGCGCGAAGGCTCGGTCTTTATCGCCGTCGAGACTCACTCCAGAACTATTGTCGCCCGACCCGATTTTCTTACGCTGTAAGAAATCGGGACCTGCCGACAATAGCTCTGTAGAGGTCGCATGAAGTACGCCACGCTCCTCTCGGTTCTGGTGTTCGCCGGCTGCTCGGGCGACATCGTGGGTGACGGCGGGGGTGACGACGACGGCAACGTTCCAGGGCCGGGCGACGAGCCGCCGCCCGTCGATCCCACCAGCCCCCCGCTTGGCACGATCGACCGCAGTGACGAGGGCCCGGTCGGTCCGGCGCCGATGCGGCGGCTGAACCGGCGCGAGTACAACAACACGGTTCGCGATCTGCTGAACGACACCAGCCGGCCCGCAGATGGGTGGCCGGCCGAGTCGGCGCTGACCGGTTTCGACACCGACGTTTCCGGACAGGGCTCCACGGCGCAGGAGCTGGAGCAGTTCCTGGCCGCTGCCGAGCTGGTGGCCCGCAACGCCAATCAGGCCACCGTCCTCGGCTGCGATCCCGCCACGGGCGACGCCTGTGCGCTCTCCTTCATCGATCGCTTCGCCGCGCGCGCTTACCGCCGTCCGGCGACGGCTGACCAGAAGATGCGGTTGAAGACGGTGTTCGACTTCGGCCGTCGCACGGACTTCGCATCGGGCGTCCGCCTGGTGATGGAGGCCGTGCTGCAGTCGCCGTTCTTCCTGTACCGCTACGAGCTGGGCGAGAAGCCGACCGCCGGGGCGGTGCGGGTGGCGCTGACGCCGCACGAGATGGCCTCGCGGCTCTCCTACTTCCTCAACGGCACCATGCCCGACGACCCGCTGCGGGCCGTGGCCGATTCGGGCGAGCTGCGCACCCTGGCCACCATGGAGGCCCAGGCGCGGCGCCTGCTGGCCAAGCCGGACGCCAGGACGATCCTCGCCGCCTTCCACCACCAGTGGCTGGAGCTCGATCGTCTCGAAGGCTTGACCAAGGACCCGAAATTGTTCCCGGCCTATGGCCCGCGGATGGCGGCCTCGCTCGAGGCGGGGACCCGAGCCTTCGTCCAGAACCTGTACCTCGAGCGCGGCGACGGCACCGTCGACGAGCTCTTGACGGCACCCTACGCCTACCTCGACGCCACCACGGCCAGCATCTACGGCGTGACCTCCACCTCCACGACGGTGAAGAAGACGACGCTGACCCAGCCGCGCGCCGGGATCCTGACCGACGGGGCGGTGATGGCCGCACTGGCGGGCGCCACGGAGACGTCGCCGATCGCCCGCGGGATGTTCGTGCGCGGTCACCTCCTGTGCCAGCCCATCGCGGCGCCGCCCAACGATGTGCCGCCGCTGCTGCCCAATCCGAACCTGACGACGCGCGAGCGCCTGTCGATGCACCGGGCGAACCCGGCCTGTGCAGGCTGCCACAACCTGCTCGATCCGATCGGCTTCGGCTTCGAGAACTACGACCCGATCGGCCGCTGGCGCACCACCGAGAACGGCAAGCCGGTCGACGCCAGCGGCATCCTGGGCGGCACCTCGAAGAGTGACGGCCCGTTCAGCGGGGTCGTCGAGCTGGCGGGCCGCCTGGCGAAGGCTCCGGAGGCGCGCCGTTGTCTGTCGGAGAGCTGGATGACCTTCGCGCTCGGGCGGCAGATCGGCGAGAACGACACCCGCACGGTGACCGGGCTGGGCGACTGGCTGGACACGGGCGGCAAGCTCCGCGAGTTCCTGGTCGGGATGGCCCGCAGCAACGCCTTCCGCTACCGCCCCCTTCTGGCGACCAAGTAGGAGAATCACCATGCGTCTACTGAGCCGTCGCACTTTGCTTCGTGGAGCCGGTGGCGCCGTCCTGGGGCTGCCCGTCCTGGACGCCATGCTGACCATCGGTGGGCGTCTGCCGGGCGCCAACGCAGCGGGCGCTCCCCGCCGCCTGGTCATCTTCTTCACCGGTGAGGGCTTCCCGATGAGCCCCACCAACGAGTGGCGTCCCATCGTCGGCACCGGCCCCAGCGACTTCCAGCTGTCGACGATGCTGGCGCCGCTCGAGCCGGTGAAGCGTCAGTCGCTGTTCATCGAGGGCGTGCCCTACACCTCGTCGAACGAC
Source organism: Myxococcales bacterium (assembly GCA_031423255.1). Classification (GTDB taxonomy): domain Bacteria; phylum Myxococcota_A; class Polyangia; order Fen-1088; family Fen-1088; genus JANPFD01. The sequence continues at coordinate 35,337 of JANPFD010000199.1, forward strand.
AGCCGCCAGAGGGCGCAGGGGCACCCTGCCGGCGCCCAGGCCGTGCTGACCGGCGCCTGGGCGGGCGACGGCACCTCCTACGGTGGCGCGCCCGGACGCCTGGCCGGGTTCTCGCCCTATCCGTCGATCGACTACCTGATCGGCAAGGAGATCGGCAGCGCAACCCGCTTCCCGGCGCTGTACCTGGGGGTGAACCCGGGGGGCACCTCGCCGGCGGCGCGTCCTTTCGTTGCCGCGGATCAGAAGGGGATCGCCGTCCAGGGCGACCCGCGCGCGGCCTTCGACAGCATCTTCGGCGACTTCAATGGGGCCAACCCGGGCGAGTCGGTGGCGGCGTCCCAGAAGCGCCGCGCCGACGATCGCAAGGTCGTGCTGGATTCGGTCCTCGGCGATCTGAAGTCGCTCGGCGCGCAGGTCGGCGCCGACGATCGCCGTCGCCTCGATCAGCACGCCACCCAGCTCGCGGAGATCCAGCGCAAGGTCAGCGTGCCGCCGCCGGCGGCCCCGAACGCCTGTGTGAAGCCGGTGCGCTCGACCATCACCGACCGAAGCTTCGCCAACGCCCCGGCCCTGGCGCCGGCGCAGCTGGATCTGCTGGCCATGGCCCTGGCCTGCGATCGCACGCGCGTGGCCTGCTTCTCGATGAGTCACGCCGACGCCGACGGCGGCGAGGTGCACCGCTGGCTGGGCCACACCCGCGACCACCACGACATCAGCCACCTGACCAAGGGGCACGCCGAGGACTCGAAGCTGCTGGTGCAGATCGCCGTCTGGCAGGCGACGCAGCTGATGACCTTCATCAAGAAGCTGCAGGCGGTGGCCGAGCCGGGCGGGACGCTGTTCGACAACACCGTCATCCTCTGGTGCTCCGAGATCGGCAACGGCTGGACCCACGACCGCAACGGCCCGGTGTTCACCATCATCGGATCGGGCCAGGGCTACTTCAAGACCGGGCGCTACCTGAATTTCGGCGGCGGGTCGAAGAACGCGCACAGCAAGCTGCTGTTGCACATCCTCAATTACATGGGCGTGCCCGCAACCTCTGTCGGTGACCCGATGTACTCGGCCGGCGGGCCGCTGCCGAACATCACCACCGCCTAGCGAACGCCTCGGCGAACCGCCGGGCCACCACCGGGCGTGCCTCGGCCAGCGACACTTCGCGTCCCACGCACTGGCTGAGCGAGGTCATCACCGCGGCATCGAGACCGCAGGGGTTGATGGCGGCGAAGCGCGACAGGTCGGTGGAGACGTTCAGCGCGAAGCCGTGGAGGGTGACCCAGCCCCGCTTCACCGCCACGCCGATGGAGGCGAGCTTGCGGTCGCCCGCCCAGACGCCGGTCCCACCATCGCGGCGGGTGCCGGCCACGCCGAACTCGCCCACGGCGTCGATCAGCGCCTGCTCCATCGAACGCAGGTAGCGGTGCAGATCGCGTTCTGACTCGCGCAGCTGGAAGATCGGGTAGCCCACGAGCTGCCCGGGACCGTGGTAGGTGACATCGCCGCCGCGTTCGATTTCGAAGGTGGGGATGCCTTGCGGGCAGAGCAGGTTTTCCTTCTTCGCGGCGCGGCCCAGCGTGATGACGTCGGGATGCTCGACCAGGATCAGCGTGTCGAGGATCTCGTCGCGCTGGCGGGCGGCGACGAGTTCGAGCTGCATCTGCCACACTTTGCCGAACTCGCGCGTGCCGAGTTCGAGCAGGCGGGCAGGGATCGGCTCAACCACCTGGCCTGAGCATACGTCACTCCTCGGCCATGTCCTCGAACTCCGAGAGGACGGTCCCGAGCGTCTGCACGAAGGTGGGGCCCAGCAACAGGATCTGCTCGCGGTGCAGGACGGTCAGCTCGCGCAGCAGCGTCTTTCCTGGTCCGGTAAGCGACACCAGAGGCTCCTCCTCCGCTGACAGCGACAGCAGGTTGCGATGCACCAGCGAGGCCACCACCGCCTCGCAGACGCCGATGTCCATGCACATCCGCTCCGCCAGCGTCGCCAGGTCCGGCTGCTTGGGCGGCGGCAACCCGCGCACCGCCAGCATCAGCTGGTGCTGCGACGGCTCCAGACCCGTTGCCCGCGCCGCCTGCTCGGAGAAGCTGACGAACCTGCGGATGCGGTAGCGGAACTCGGCCAGCCCGCGGTAGTGCGCCAGCGTCAACCGCACCGTGCGCGACGGAGGCGGCGCGTGGCCGTTCGCCAACGGCGCGGCAGATGGCGGCGCCGCCTGGATCGCCATGAAGGCGATCTGCCGCTCGATGCATGCCGAACGGACAGCGCCTGCCTCGGCCGCTGCGCGCAGTGCCGCCTCGTAGGTGACCCCGATGAAGCGTTTCTTCCGGATGCCCCCGGGTCCGGGCGCGAAGATGCGGATCACCCGGCCGTCCCGGGCTTCGATCAGATCCACCTGGGAACCAGGCACGCAGAAGGAGAGGATTCGGCGGACGTCCGTCGTCTTGAGCTTGTAGAGTGTGTCGGACACGTCCCCGATCGTAGTCCTCCTCTTGTTTCGGGCGCGTGTCAGGCACGTGAACGTAAATCGGTTGCCTTTCGCCCTCCTCGGACTCATGTTGGCGGCCTGCCATGGCCGTGGCTGCATGAGCGAGACCCTCGAGGCGAAGCTGGCCGCGGCACTCGCGGCCAAGGGACCCGGCTACGTACCGCGCACGCACCACCTGGATGCCCGGGGCCGGCCCAAGTACACCAATCGCCTGATACTCGAGGCGAGTCCGTACCTGTTGCAGCACGCGCACAACCCGGTGGACTGGCGTCCCTGGGGAGACGAGGCGTTTGCCGAAGCGCGGCGCCTGCGGCGGCCGGTGTTCCTTTCGGTCGGCTACTCGACGTGCCACTGGTGTCACGTCATGGAGGGCGAGTCCTTCGAGGACGTCGAGATCGCCGGGTTCCTCAACGCCAACTACGTTTGCATCAAGGTCGATCGCGAGGAGCGCCCCGACGTCGATGCCATCTACATGGCGGCGGTGCAGAACCTGACCGGATCGGGGGGCTGGCCGATGAGTGTGTTCCTGACGCCCGATCGCGAGCCGTTCTTCGGCGGAACGTATTTTCCGCCGCGTGATGGTGCGCGTGGCGCGCGCATGGGCTTCCTGACCCTGCTGCGGGAGCTACGCAAGAAGTACGACGCCGAGCCCGACAAGATCCGTCAGGCGGCCGAGTCGATCTCGCAGGCGATCAAGAAGGACATGGAGGGGCCTGACGCTGGTGTCTCGCGTGGCGTGCCGGGGCCCGAGGCGATTGCCGCCACGGTCGAGTATCTGAAGAAGATCTTCGATGCAACGCACGGCGGGCTCCGGCGGGCGCCGAAGTTTCCGTCGAACATTCCCGTGCGGTTGCTCCTGCGCTATCACCGCCGGACCGGCGATGCCCAGGCGTTGGCCATGGCCACCTTGACGCTAGACAAGATGGCGGCAGGCGGGATGTACGACCAGGTCGGCGGCGGCTTCCATCGCTACTCCACCGACGAGCGCTGGCTGGTGCCGCACTTCGAGAAGATGTTGTACGACAACGCGCTGCTGGCGGTCGCCTACGCCGAGGCATTCCAGGTGACGGGGCGTGCCGACTTCGCCCGGGTCGTGCGCGAGGTGCTGGACTACGTGCTGCGCGAGATGACGTCGTCCAGCGGCGCGTTCCATTCGGCGACCGACGCCGATTCGGAAGGTGAAGAAGGGAAGTTCTTCTACTGGACGGGCAAGGAGGTCGAACAGGTGCTCGGCGCCGAGGCGGTGCGCTTCCTCGCGTACTACTCCTTGAGTGAAGAGGGGATTGTCTTCGTCGGCAAGCCCGACGTGGCCGAGCATGCGGCGCTGGCCGGGGCGCGGAAGAAGCTCTTCGACGTGCGGGCAAAGCGCATCCCCCCGTTGCGCGACGACAAGATCCTGGCGGCATGGAACGGCCTCATGATCTCGGCGTTGGCCGTGGGCGGGCGCGTGCTGAACGAGCCGCGCTACGTGGAGGCCGCCGGGCGTGCCGCCGACTTCGTGCTGACGAAGATGCGCGAAAAAGACGGCCGCGTACGGCGCAGCCACACGCTTGTCCATGGTTTCCTCGAGGACCAGGCCTTCGTCGTGGCCGGACTCATCGACATGGCGGAAGCGACGTTCGACGCTCGCTGGCTGAAGGAAGCGCTGGCGATATCCGAGACGCTCGAAGCTCATTTCGCCGACGACCAGCGCGGCGGTTGGTTCATGACCGCCGCCTCGGGCGAGAAGCTGCTGGCGCGAGAGAAGCCGCATTACGACGGCGCCGAGCCGTCGGGCACGTCGGTCGCCATCCTGAACGCGCTGCGTTTGGCCACCTTCACCTCGGATGACCGCTGGCGCCAGATCGCGGAGCGCGGCCTCTCCTCGGTGCACGAGGTGCTGACCGAGCGGCCCCTGGGGATGACGGAGGGGCTACTGGCGGTGGACCATCACAGCGACGTGCCGCGCGAAGTCGCGGTGGTCTGGCCGGCTGGCGTCGACGCAGGGCCCCTGCTGGACGTCCTGCGCAAGACGTTCCTGCCGAGCCGCGCGCTCGCCGGACTGCAGGAGGGTCAGGCCACCAGGGTCCCCTTCGCCGAGGGCAAAGTGACCCAGGGAGGCAAGCCGACCGCCTACGTCTGCGAGCGCGGCCGGTGCGAGTTGCCGACGGCAGACCCGGCGGTGTTTGCTGCACAGCTCCGTAAAACGATTCCTTACACGCGGTAGCGTTTGCTGCGGTATCGTATGCGGCCTCCAATGAGCCGCAATTCCAAGCAAGACCCCGGGCGCCGCTCCTTCCTCCAGACTTCCGGAGCCGCCTTCGGCCTCTTCGTCAGCGAGGCCTTCGCCAACGCGCAGGAGCTGAAACCGAAGGCGAAAGCCAAGGTTGCCACGCCCGAGGCGCCGCCCACGCCGGTCACCTGCGCGGTCATCGGCGCCGGCGACCAGGGCCGCGAGATCCTGAAGGCGCTCGCGGCCTTGCCGGGCGCGGACGTGAAGATGATCGCCGACAGCTACGCCGGCATTCACAAGCGGGCGCTCGAGCGGCACCCCAAGGCGACGGCGGTCGAGGACTACCGCAAGGTGCTCGACGACAAGGCCGTGCAGGCGGTCTGGGTCGCGACGCCGACCCACCAGCACAAGGAGATCGTGCTGGCGGCGCTCCAGGCCGGCAAGCACGTCTACGTCGAGACCCCGCTGGCCCACACCGTCGACGACGCGCGGGCGATCGCCCAGGCGGGCCTCAAGAACCCGAAGCTGGTGTTCCAGGCGGGCCTGCAGCGACGGCTGAACCCGCTCGAGGAGCACGTGTTCGGCTTCTTCCGCACCGGCGTGCTGTCGCACCTGGCGATGGGGCGCGCGCACTGGAGCAAGAAGAACTCGTGGCGCAAGGCGGGCGGCACCCCCGAGCGCGAGAAGGCCTTGAACTGGCGCCTCGACAAGAAGATCTCGCCGGGCCTGGTCGGCGAGATCGGCATCCACCAGATCGACATCGCCTCCTTGTTCCTGCGCAGCAAGCCGGCAGCGATTTCGGGCTTTGGCGCGGTGATGGCGTGGAAGGACGGCCGCGAGGTCGCCGACACCATCCACTGCACGGTCGAGTTCGCCAACGGCTTCCACTACATCTACACGGCGACGCTGGGCAACTCGTTCGAGGCGGACCGCGACGTGTTCCAGGGCTCGGATGCGGCCATCATGCTGCACAAGGATCGCGCCTGGTTGTTCAAGGAGTCGGACGCTCCGAACCTCGGCTGGGAGGTCTACGCAACCAAGGAGAACCTCCTCGACGAGACCGGCATCGCTCTGGTGGCCAACGCCACCAAGTTGCTCGACGAGGGCAAGGACCCGTCGGAGAACCGCGACGCGTACACCAAGGGGCCCACGTTCTACGCGTGCGAGACCTTCCTGAACGCCGTCCGCGGCAAGGGCAAGAGCAAGATCACCAGCGGCCCGGCCGAGGGATTCCAGGCAACGATGGTGGCTTTGAAGGCTAACGAAGCGATCACGACCGGCAACAGGGTCGTGTTCAAGAACGAGTGGTTCAACATCTAAATGGGGACCCTGAAAGGGTCCCCAGGCCCCCCCGCGACGGGGCCCCGTCGGGCGAAGCCCGCCGGTTCCCCACGCGAAACAAAAAGGAGACAGAGGGATGCGCAGCAATCGACGTGATTTCTTCAAGATCGCCGGCGCGGCCGGTGTGGTCGCGGGCAGCCTCAAGGCGGGTGACGCCGAGGCAGGCGCTCTGCCGTCGCCCAAGGCAAACCTCAAGAAATGGTCGGCGGGCAAGTACCCGAAGGCTCCCGTCATGGCGAAGGGCCGGGTGCTGGGCGCCAACGACCGCGTGCTCATCGCGCACGTCGGACTCGGTGGTATGGGAACGACCCACGTCAAGGACATGGTGAAGAACGCGAAGGACTGGAACGTACAGCCGATCGCGCTGTGCGACCCTTACAGCGCGCGCCTCGAGCGCGCCAAGGGCGTCATCCTCGGTGACAACCCCGAGGCGACGGCGGTCCAGGCCGAGAAGGATTACCGCAAGCTGCTGGAGAACAAGGACATCGACGCGGTTTTCGTGTCCACGCCCGAGCACTGGCACTGCCAGATCGGCGTGCACGCCATGGAGGCGGGCAAGCACGTCTACGTGCAAAAGCCGATGTCGCGTTACCTGGACGAAGGCTTCCAGCTGTACGACACCATGAAGAAGACCGGCAAGATCGCCCAGGTCGGCTCGCAGGGCTGCTCGGACCCGAAGTATCACGCCGCGCGCGAGGTCATCACCTCGGGCAAGCTGGGGCCGCTGGTGAATGCGCAGTCGTCGTACACCCGCAACGCCGGCACCAAGGGCGAGTGGAACTACGACATCGACGCCGACGCCAGTCCGGCGAACCTCGACTGGGACCTGTGGCTCGGCTCGGCGCCGAAGCGGCCCTGGAACGACGACTCGAAGGCCCGGTTCTTCCGCTACCGGAAGTACCGTGACTACTCGGCCGGCATCCTCGGCGATCTGATGCCGCATCGGATCCACCCGCTGCTGCTGGCGATGGGCGGCAATTCGTGGCCGAAGAAGGTGACCTGTCTCGGGACGCGCAACATCTCGACGGATCGCGAGGTCTCGGACATCGTGCATGTCAACGCCGAGATGGAAGGTGGCTGGACCTTCACGTTCGTCGGCTCGACGGTGAACGAGCAGGGCTTGACCGAGCAGGTGCGCGGCTTCAAGGCGACGCTCTACCTCGCGGGCAAGGAGCCCGAGGTGAAGCCGGAGCGGCCGTTCGCCGAAGAGGTCGAGGGCGGTCCGCTCGCCGTCAAGGAATCGGGCGAGAACCACGTGAAGCACGAGAAGAACTGGATCGACAGCATCCGCGAGAACAAGCAGCCCAACTGCAACCTCGAGCTGGCGATCCGGGCACAGGCGCTGGTCTCGCTGGCCGAGATCTCCGAGATGTCCGGCAAGACCGTGCTCTTCGACCCGGCGAAGCGCTCCTGGAAGTTCGCGTAGCATTGAAGCGCAAGACCTCGCCCGTGGTTCTCGCGGGCGAGGCGATGCGCACCCGTTTCGAGATCGTCCTCGCCGACGACCGGGATCCCGCTTCCCTGCGGGCTGCGGGCGAGGAGGCGCTGGCCGAGATCGCCCGCGTAGAGCAGGAGCTATCGGCGTTCCGGCCGGACTCGTTCTTGGCGCGCGTGAACGCCGAGGCGGCTGAACACCCGGTGCTGGTCGACGGCGTGACGTTCGCGTTCCTGGCGCGCGCCGGTGAACTGGCGGCTGCCGTCGACGGCGCCTTCGATCCCACGGTCGGCGCGCTGACGGCGCTGCTCCGGCGCGGGGCGAGCGAGGCGGAACTGGCCGAAGCGCCCGTGGGATTCGCCAAGTACGTGCGACTCGACGCGGAGGCGCGCACAGTCGCGTTCACGACCCGCGGTGTGCGGCTCGATCCCGGCGCCATCGGCAAGGGCTGGGCGCTGGATCGCGCCGTCGAGGTCCTGCGCGAGGCGGGGGTGAAGCACGCGCTCCTTCACGGGGGCACATCATCGGTGGTGGCCATGGGCGAATGGCCGGTCGCGGTGCAGCACCCGACCGATCCCGATCGCCGCTTGGCACGCGTGAAGCTGCGCGATCAGGCGCTGGGCGTCTCGGCGATCCACGGGCGCGCGTTCCGGCGCGGCGAGGAACGCGTTGGCCACGTCGTCGATCCACGCACCGGCGCGTCCGTGGCGCACACGCTGCAGGCCGCGGTGATCACCGATTCGGCGACGGAGGCGGACGCGCTTTCCACGGCGATGCTGGTGCTGGGACGGCCGATCGCCGGCACGGATGCGCTCATCGTTTCGGCAGACGGCAAGCGGCAGGCGACGGGGCTGTTCAGGTCCCGGCGGCCTCGTGCCCCGGGCCAGGATGCTTGACGCTGAGGGGCGCTTCTCGTATGAGTCACAAGGAATGACCGGGCACGCTCGCAGATTCGCCGTCGCCGTGGCCTACGCCGCGTTGCTCGGCCAGCTGGGCGGGTTCGTGCATCTGGTCGCCGTTCGCCACGCCACCTGCGCCAGCCACGGCGAGGTGGTGCATGGGACAACAACGCCGCAGGGCGTTCCGGTCGCCCAGCAGCCCGGCATCGAGGCACACGAACGGGCCGAAGCGCCTGACGAGCATTGCTTCGTCGTGGCTCTGCGGCGTCGCGAGACGGCCGGGCTGTCTTCCGATGCCGGTCATCCCCGCGCGATCGTTCTTCCCGCTGTTCGATCCGCTCTCCCGGACGTCCGTCCACTGGCTGCGAACCGTCTCGTTCTCTTCGCGCCGAAGACCTCGCCTCCCGTCGCCCACGTCTGAAACCGTGGACGTGGACCGCCGTGCGCCGCACGCGCGCGCGGCTTTGCGACTGGAGAAGACAGATGATTGCAGTATTGGCTCTGGTAGTGGCCCAGGCGCAGCCCGTGACGCCGAGCGCCTCGACGATGAACCCTGACATAGCGCTGCTCGTCGACGTGGCGGCGGCGGCCTTCTCGAAGGACGAGCCGTTCCAGTCGGGCGAACACGACCCGCATGGCAATGGCTTTACCCTGCAACAGGCGGAGCTCTCGCTGGGCAAGTCGGTCGATCCCTACTTCCGGCTCGACTCGTTCATCGTCTTCGGTGGGGACCACGTCGAGCTGGAGGAGGCCTACGCAACGACGCTGGCGTTGCCGGGCAACCTGCAGGTGCGTGCGGGGCAGTTCCTGACGCGCATCGGGCGCGTGAACCCCACCCATCCGCATGGCTGGGACTTCGTGGACCAGCCGCTGATCCTGGGGCGGCTCTTCGGGGGCGAGGGGAACCGCGGTCCGGGTCTCGAGGCGTCGTGGCTGGCGCCGCTCCCCTGGTTCGCCGAGATCATCGCCTCGTCCAACAAGGTCGATCCCGATGGCACGGTCCGTTCGCCGCTGGACCTCCAGAACTCGGTCATCCTCAAGCAGTTCTTTCCGCTGTCGGACGCGTGGTCTCTCCTGTGGGGGATGTCGTCGGCCTTCGGTCCCGACGCCCAGATCTACGGCGGCGACCTCTACCTGAAGTTTCGCCCGCTCGGTCCCAGTCACACCATGGTGGCGCTCCAGACCGAGTGGTATGTCCGGCGGAGGCAGGTCCCCGACGACACCGTCGAGGACGGGGGCGGCTACGCGTCGCTCGTCTGGCGCTTCGCCCGGCGCTGGGGCTTGGCCGGCCGCTACGAGCGGGTGGCGGACATCGACCGCGTCGGCGCGAACGTCACCTTCTGGCCCAGCGAGTTCTCGCGCCTGCGGCTGCAGGGCTCGACGGAGAACGCCGACGGTGAGCGAGGGTGGGCCGGCTTCCTGGCGTTCGAGGTGGTCATCGGCGCGCACGGGGCGCACCCGTTCTAGGCGGCGATCATGCGCACCATCGTCCTCGTCGTTTTCCTTCTGGCGCTCGCCCCTGGTCTGGCGCGCGCCGAGATCAAGGTGGTCGCGACCGTGCCGGCGCTGGCGGCGGTCGCGCGTGAGGTGGGGGGAAGGTTCGTCTCGGTGAAGACCCTGACCCGCGCCAACCAGGATCCGCACTTCGTCGACGCGCGCCCGAGCCTGGCGCTGGACCTGAACCGCGCGAACCTGATCCTGGTCGTGGGCTTGAACCTGGAGGCGGGCTGGCTGCCGACGCTGCTCACCGGGGCCCGCAACGGAGACATCCAGCCGGGCAGCCGCGGCTATCTCGACTGCGCGCAGTTCGTCGACTTGCTGGAGGTGCACGATCAGCCGGTCGACCGGAGCATGGGTGACATTCACCCCGGTGGAAACCCGCACTACCTGAACGAGCCGCGCGCGGCGGCGGCAGTGGCCCGCGGCATCGCGGCCCGGTTCGGCGAACTCGACCCGCAGCACCGCGAGCAGTTCCAGGCGCAACTGGCCGCATTCGGCAAGAAACTCGAGGCGGCGAGGACTGGCTGGGAGTCGCGCCTGGCGCCCTTCAAGGGGACGCCGGTCGTCGCCTATCACCGCACCTGGGTGTACCTGTCCCGGTGGGTCGGGCTCGAGGAGGTGGAGTTCCTGGAGCCGAAGCCGGGCATCCCGCCGAACCCGGCGCACATCGCGCACTTGCTGGTGTCGGCCCGGCAGCGGAAGGTGCGCGCCATCCTGCAGGAGGACTATTACCCCGACGCGACCTCGCGGCTGGTCGCAGAGAAAATCCCCGTGCCGCTGGTGAAGGTGCCGGGCGGCCCCGACTTCCAGGGTGGCCAGTCCTACGTCGACTACATGGCGCGCGTGGTGGACATCCTGGAAAAGGGGCTACGCGCGCCATGATGATCCGCTGCGAACGGCTGGTCGTCGGGCACGCGGGCAAGCCGCTCCTGCCATCGTGCGATCTGGAGATCAGGCGCGGGACGTTGCTGATGGTGGTGGGTCGCAACGGATCAGGCAAGAGCACCTTCGTGCGGACGGTCCTGGGGCTGATGCCTCCTGTATCGGGACGGGTGGTCCGTGCTTCGCCGGAGCCGCGGCTGTCCTACGTCGGGCAGGTTGCGTCGCTCGACCGGGTGCTGCCGCTGCGCGCGCGCGACATCGTCCGCTGGGGGAGGCTCGGCGGCTGGAGCTTCCTGCGTTCCCGCGCCGAGGGCACCGCCTGCCAGCGGGCGATCGAGGATGCCGGCGTCACCCCCTTCGCCGACCGCCCTTTCAGAGCGCTGTCCGAGGGGCAGAAGCAACGCGTGGTGCTCGCCCGCATGCTGGCCTCCGAGCCGGACGTCGCCTTCCTCGACGAGCCGACGGCGGCGATGGACGCTATCGCCGAGCAACAAACGATCGCTCACCTGTCCCGGCTGGCGCACGAGCGGCAGATGGCGGTGGTGGTCATCAGCCACGTGCTCGGCCTGGCCGAGCGCTTCGCCGACGAGGTGCTGTTCCTGGACCGCGACGACGGCGTCGTGGTCAGCGGACCGCCTGCGACGGTGTTCGCGCACCCGACGTTCCGCCGCCAGTTCGGAGGCCAGGGGCAAGGAGACGATGCCCCACGTTGAGATGCCGACCTGGGAGGCGTTCGTCGGCGCGTGGGAGCTGTTTGCCGATCCCATCCTCTGCGCGGTCGTCGCCGGTGCGGTGCTCGGTTTCCTGGGCGTATTCGTCGTGCTGCGGCGGATGGTGTTCGTGAGCGCGGTGGTCACCCAGTCGGCGGGGGTCGGCGTGGCGCTGGCCTTCTACGCAGACATACATCTGGGCATGCACGTCGATCCCCTGCTGGGCGCGGCGGCGATGGCGCTGGCGGCGACCATGGTGCTGGCCGTAGACGCGACCCCGCTGGGCCTGCCGCGCGAGGCCCTGCTGGGGCTGGTCTTCGCGCTCAGCGGCGGCATGGCGGTGCTGCTGGGCGACCGGATCTCGCAGGAGGCGCACGACATCGAATCGATCCTGTTCGGCTCGGCGGTCCTGGTGCGGCCGCTGGACCTGACCATGGTGCTGCTCTCGGGAATCGTCATCCTCGTGGTGCACATCTGGTGGATGCGCGGCCTGGTGTTCGCCAGCTTCGATCCGGACGCCGCGCGCGTGCAGGGGCTTCCGGTGCGGCTCCTCAACCGCATCCTGTTCCTGGCGATCGGGGTGATGGTCGGGGTATCGGCTCGCGCTCTGGGGTCGCTGCCCGTATTCGCCTTCTCGGTGCTGCCAGCGACGACGGCGCTGCTGCTCGGGCTGCGGCTGCCCTGGGCCTTTGCGCTTGCGACCGCGCTGGGGGTCATCTCGGGCGCGGCCGGGTATCTGCTGGCGTTCTTCTATCAATTCCCCGTCGGCGCCAGCCAGACGGTCGTGGCGAGCATCCTGGCCGTCCTGGGGCTCGTCGTCGCGGTCGTGCGCACCCGGAGAAGCCGGTCAGGTTAGTGCGGGCGGAGGCTCTTGGCCACGAGGCCCAGGCCGGCAGCCAGGAGGCCGAGCATCAGTATCGTGTTGAACAGGCTGGTGCGCTGAAAATAGATGTCCATGTTCATCAGCACGCCGACGATGATGATGGCGAGTCCGGCGACCGTCAGCACCCACCCCAGGACTGACTTGCCGTTGAAAAAAAGAATGCCGATCCCGAGCAGCAGCGGGATCAGGCTGAGGCCGAAGCCGTTGGCCAGGCCCCACAGGCGCCAGTTCGAGGTGTGGACCTGCACCTGGTTCAGGAACAGGTAGCCGCCGACCGATGCCATGACGGCGCCGACGAAGAACTCGGCCACGCCGCCCGGTGTGCCGCCTGCGCCGCGTTTGCCTCCGAAGCTGCCGCCCGTTTCCGTCATACGGGCATGGTATCAATCCACCGTTCCAAGCGCGAACTTCAGGTAGTCCCCCTCGGGAAAGGCCGGGAGCACCGGGTGATCGAAGCCGGCGCCTCGCAGGGATTCCAGATGGAAGCGGCGTCCGGCTGCGGCGACGCCGTCGGTGACGCTGGTCAGGAACTCGCGACGGGGAAAGTGGCTGGAACAGGAGGCCGGGCAGAAGAGGCCTCCAGGCGCGACCACCGCCGCAGCCAGGCGATGGAGCCGCCGGTACGCCTTGCGCGCCTGCGGGAGCGAAGCCGCCGAGGGGGCGAAGCTGGGCGGATCGGAGATGACGATGTCCCAGCGATCACCGCGCGCGGCGGCCGTCTCCAGGAAGACGAAGGCGTCGCCGCCGTGGAAGTTCGCCCTGGCCAGATCGAGGCCGTTGCGCTCGAAATTCCTCCGCGCGGCCGCCAGCGCCGGTTTTGCCAGATCCACCGTGTCGGTGTCCGTGGCGCCCCCCGCGGCCGCATAGATCGAGAACCCTCCGGTGTAACCGAACAGGTTGAGCACGCTCTTGCCTCTGGCGCGCCGTCCGATCTCGGCCCGGTTCTCGCGCTGATCGAGAAACATGCCGCCCTTTTGCCCGTGGGCCAGGTCGACGCCGAAGCGCAATCCGTTCTCCATCACCTCGATCTCGCCGGCATCCGTGCGTTGTTCCCGATCGACGACGATCCGCACGTCCAGAAGCTGCGGCAGGTCCCGGTAGAAGGCGCGCGCGCCGGCGCCGTCGTAGCGCACGACGGCCACGTCGTCATACAGATCGACGTGGATCCCCGGCAGGCGGTCCGCTTCGCCGTGCACCCAGCGGAAGGCATTGGTCTGATTCAGCCGTGACCGGCGGAGCGCCAGCGCCGATGCCAGCCGCTCGCGCACCAGCGCCCGCGGGTCCGCAATCGGCGCCAGGTCCAGCACCCGCACGGCGATGGGACTCTGCGCGTCCCAGAAGCCCCAGGCGATGGGCCGGCGATCGCGGCCCTTCACCACGACAAGAGTCCCGTGGGGCAGCTTCGGTCCTGCCTGCAGCGCGGCTCGGTACACCCACGGGTGGCCCTGGCGCAGCGATCGCGCCAGGTCCTTGCGCAAGGTGACGATTGCCGCCATGGGTGTGTTTTACGTGACCGGGCGTGATAGACGTAAGCCCTCATGATCGCTGCTCAGCCCGAGGCGCGCCAGGACGCCCCGACGCCGCCGCGACCGGGCCTGTTCGACCGCTTCAGCGACACCCAGATGTCGCTGCTGGTGATTCTGGTCGGGCTGCTTCTCTACATCCCGTTCGCCGGGAGCTACGGGCTTTGGGATCCGTGGGAGACCCACTATTCCGAGGTCGCCCGCCAGATGACCGAGCGGGGCGACTTCATCAGCCTCTGGTGGCCCGGCTCGCCACGCGACGCGGATGTCTTCTGGTCGAAGCCGGTGCTGACCTTCTGGCTGATGACCATCGGCATGCACATCGCCCGCGTCGCGCTGCCGGGCAACCCTCCGGGTGAGATGGCGCTCAGCTCGGCAACCGAGTGGGCGGTCCGCGTGCCCTTCTGCCTGATGGGCGTGATGGCGATGTGGGGCGTTTACCTGGTCGTCTCGCGTTTCGTGAGCCGTCGGGCCGGCTTCCTGTCGTCGCTGGTGCTCGGCACCTGTCCCATGTTCGCCCTCATCGCCCGGCAAGCCATGACCGACATGGCCTTCGTCGGCCCGATGACCCTGGCGCTGGCGCTGGGGAGCATGGCGCTGCTCGACGACAAGGACGAGGAGCTTCCCCGGCGCGGCCGCGGCTGGCGGAGCTGGCCGCATCACCCGGTCTTCTATCTGACCATCGGCTTCTTCTGCCTGCTCACGGTGCCTCAGCTGGTGATCGACTCGATCCAGTTACGGGTCCGCGTGCCGTTCCAGGGGCGCGAGATCGTGATGTACGGCGTGGTCATCATGATCCCGTACTACCTCGGGTTCCTGGCGTTCCTGTTTTTCGCCGCCCGCGCCCGCTACCGCGCGCCGCTGTTCCTGTACGTGGCGGCGATGCTCTGTGGACTTGCGGTGCTGGCCAAGGGGCTGGCGGGTGCCGGCTTGCCTGTCATCATCTTCGTCGCCTACCTGGGCTTCACCTGGAACTGGAAGCGCCTGCGCCGGGCGCAGATGCTGCCTGCCATCCTGGTGTCGCTGATCGCCATCGCCGTGGTGGCCGTCCCCTGGCACCACTCGATGATCGTCCGGCACGGCTGGGCGTTCTGGAACGAGCTCTTCGGCGACAACCACTGGCGGCGCATGGTGCTCGGCCGCCACGGTGACCGCGGCACATTCGAGTACTTCATCCGAGAGCTCGGCTACGGACTCCTGCCGTGGGTGGCGATCGCGCCGGCGGCGCTGGCCACGATGGTCATGCGGCGCGCGGAGGACAGCCGTAGGCAGGCGGTGTACTGGCTGGGCGCGATCTGGTTCGTCGCGGCGTACGGCGTGGTCTCGATGTCGATGACCAAGTTCCACCACTATGTGCTGCCGGCGATCCCAGGGCTGGCCATCGTCATCGGCTGCTTCCTCGACGACATGATCGAGCGCCGGGACAGCCGGCGGGGAGTCCTGGTGGCCCTGATCGGGCTGCCTCTCCTGGGCGTGGTGGTGGTGGATCTGGTGAGCGCGAAGAATGCCTCCCAGCACTTCCTCTGGCTCTTCTCGTACGACTACATCCACAGCCCGCGCGGGCGACCCTGGCCCGAGCAGCTGAACTTCACCGCGCCCATCGTGACCTTCACGGTGTTGTTTGCCGTGACCACGGTGGCGCTGTCCTGGCGGAAGCTGGTGCGGCCGGCGGCGATCGGCCTGGGCGCGACCTCGGTGCTCTTCACCTGGTTCCTGCTGGACGTCTACATGCGGAACATCGCGCCCTTCTGGTCGCAAAAGCAGACGATCGCCGAGTACTACAAGGCGCGCCGCTCGCCGGAAGAAAAGCTGCTCGCCTACCAGATGTACTGGCGCGGCGAGACCTTCTATTCCAGCAACGAGATCTACGAGGGCCCCGAGGAAGACCGCACCGTCTTCGATTACTACCAGGACGTCGACGATCGGTTGAAGGCCTGGCTCGGCCGCCACACCGGACAGCGGGTCTTCATCATCTTCGAGCGCGGCCGCCAGGCCCACGTCCAGAGCCTGTTCCCGGCGGAAGCGCGGAACTCGTTCCAGGTCCTCTACGACAAGAACAACAAGTTCTCGCTGGCGGTCGCGCAGCTATGACGCCCCCGACGGTTCGCGCTGTCCGTGCGGGCGACACGATCTCGGTCGAGGTGCAGGGTGGTTTCGTACGGCGAGAGGCGCCGAGCGACGGCGTGGTGATCGAGACCCCCGACCGTGACATCTTCGTCCCCGCCGAGGCGTTGATCGAAGCGCTGCGGGCGCTGGGACGAATCTAGGACCAGTGCTAGGCTGCCGCCTCATGACGATGACGCGAAGGCTCACCCTGGTCGTTGTTTCACTGGTCATGCTGACTGGCGCCGCCCGCGCCGCCGGTTCCGAACCCGAGTTGCTGGCAGTCGGGGCACCCGCCCCGGACTTCACGACCACCGCCCACGACGGCACCAAGGTCGTGCTGTCGAAGCTGAAGGGGAAGCACGTCGTTCTCTACTTCTACCCGACGGACGACACGCCCGGCTGCACCAAGGAGGCCTGCGACTTCCGCGACAACTGGGCCAAGCTGCAGAAGATGGGTGTCATGGTGTTCGGCGTCTCGACGCAGGACAACGAATCCCACAAGGCGTTCGCCGAGAAGCACAAGCTGCCGTTCCCGCTCCTGCCCGACGAAAAGGGCGAGATCGCCGGCAAGTTCAAGGTGCCGCTGACCAACAACAAGGCCCGCCGGATCACCTACCTCGTCGGCACGGACGGGAAGATCAAGCAGGTCTGGCCCAAGGTCACGCCCGTCGGCCACGCCGGCGAGATCATCGCTGCCGTCGAGGCGAAGTAGCGGCTATTTCGCCGGCAGCCCGTGGAGGGCGACCCGGGCCAGATCCTCGATGTCCGCGTCGTTCTGCCCGAAGACGTGGTGGTTGCGGTACCTCAGGAGGCCGCTGCCTGGAAAGCTGGGGTTGTAGGTCTTCAGCCAGGAAGCGGCATAGAAGCGGCCGATGCGGGCGAGCACCACGGTCACGTCGGCGGCGTTGGCGGCATGGTTGCCGTTGGGACCGGCGAGCTGCATGCCCCAGGCGCGACCCTCGTCGGTGATCTCCGGCGGGTCGGAGAGGTCTCCCCCGGCGTGGGCGTTGAAGCCGATGACATGGCGAGGCGAAAGATGACCGCCAGCGTAGTGAGAGGTGCCGTCGGGAAGGCCGCGCTGGGAGAAGGGCATGGCGCCCCCCCAGACCACCCGACCGCCAGCCTCCATGTAACGACGGGCCGTGGCGTCCGGCCGGACCGACTCGAAGACGGTGTCCGGCATGACATCCAGGGCCATCACGCACACGGAACCGGGGGCGGTGGCACCGAGGCGGGCACGCATCCAGGCCCCGAGCTGGCCCGCGTCCACGATGGTGAACCCCTTCTTCTCCAGCTGCTCGGCGATGCGCCCTCCGCCCTTCGTCCAGTCCGTCGGGTAGCGGGGATCGAAATAGACGACCCGGTCGGCGGCCGGCGCCTCGGGCAAGCTGGGATTTTCCGTGGGGACCAGCGTGAAGCCCTCCAGCTCGATCTTTCCTGCTTCGCCTCCCGGATCGAAACGGATTTCGGTGATGGTCCCCTGCTCGAAGATGCGCAGCCGGTAGTCGCGCCACGCGCCGTCGTGGATGATCGGGAAGTCGACCGGGTGGGTGTCTCCGAAGTGATGCTCGCTGGTGCTCCAGAAGAGCTGACCGTTGCCGCTGCCGGTGGACTTCATGCGGAAGACCGCTTCCACGGGTGCCTTGATCCGGAAGTGCGGGCTACCGATGTGCGGGTCCGTGCCGGTGGCCTCGACGAGCAGGTGGCCCTCCTCGACGCGTAGCTGGGCCCGATGCAGCACCTTCCACTGATCCGGCGGCCAGGACACCGGCTCGCGCGGTGCTGGCAGATCGACGGCCGGTGCTTGAGTGGGCGGTGATGGCGCCGAAGGTGCTGGTCGAGGCGCTCGCGCGGCCGCCGTCATCCGCTTGAGCGCGACGCGGCGGATCCGCGTAGGCTGCAGCGCCTTGATCATCAACCAGAAATCCGCGCCGGAGGGGCCGGTGCCCCGAAATTCCGGCCCATCGAAGGTCAGGTTCGCCTTCACCCAGTCGCCGGTATCGTTGAAGGGCGCGTGGCCCGCGTACTTGTGTTCTCCTGGCTTGGTAAAGCCGATGCCGATATTCTCCGGAGACTTTCCGCGGTCCTGATACTCCACCTCGAGCACCGCCGACGCCGCCGAGAAGGCGCCGTCGACGGCGAACATGAGGTTGCGGAAGCTCTTGTTGACGCGCCCTTCGTGGCCGGTCTTGTCCGTGGGGTGATCGCCGACGGGCGAGACCAGGACGCCGTCCTCGATGGTGAACGGGGCGGCGGACAGGATCGCCAGCCCGGCCTGAGCCTGGGGCGTCCACCAGATCTCACCCAGGGACAGCCGCGCGTGGAGCGCCCGAGACCGTGCTGTCGGCCAACCGGGCATCTCCGCCAGTGCCACCCGGGCCAGCGCCACCAGATCGGGCACCGTCGCTTCGGGCGGTAGCACCACGCGGTCGTGGAAGAACAGCCCCAGAACCCCCGCTTTGCGGCGCTCGGCGAGATCGCCCCGGACCCGGAAGCCGCTCGCGGTGAGGCTGGATTCCAGCTCCGCCCTGCTCGGGACCGGGAGCTCCTGTGCGGCGAGTTTTCCGGGTGCCTCCGTCTTCTGGTCGGTCCGGAGCGCGGACAGCAGCACGTACAGCAGCTTCCGCAGGTTGGTTTCGTGGGCGAGGATCACGCCGCGGCCCGCCTCAGTTCCTCCTGCGACTCTCCCGCCAGAAGCACGTTCCCGGCGCCTCCGGAGCGAAACGGGGTCCAGGAGCCCACCAGGATCCCGTCCAGCACCTCGGCGCGGGTGCTGGTGAGGCGACCTCGGACCATCGTCGGCGCGGGCGACGGGAAGGGACCGAAGAGCATTCCCCTGACCTCGACCGGGTCGTTGAGCCCGGGGACGTTCTCCCGCCTGTCCAGGCCTTCGATCACCATCAGCCAGAGCGGCTCGGCGCGCAGCTCGCGCAAGGGCGCCGCCAGTTCGTGGGCGTTGAGGTCGCTCCGCGCCTCCGCGCTCAACCCCTGACAGTCCTCGCGCCGGGCAAGTTGCAACCAGCCCTCGGCGTCGGCGGTCACCACCCAGGTCTGGCCGCTCATCCGGAACTGGTCGATGGGCTTCACCCCCGCCTCAGGCAAGGGCACGGGCTCGCCCTCGGCGACGAAGAACCGTGGCAGCGTCATCAGGTGACGGCGCCGAGTGGCCAGGGCGCGAACTCGGCCTCGCCGTAGCCCAGCGTCTCGCTCTTCGACTTCTCGCCCGAGGCGACGCGCAGGATCATGTCGAAGACCCGCTGGCCGCACTCGGCTACGGATTCCTCGCCGTCGACGATGCCGCCGCAGTTGATGTCCATGTCCTCCGACATGCGTCGGTACATGGGCGAGTTGGTGGCCAGCTTGATGGACGGAGTCGGCACGCAGCCGAAGCACGAGCCGCGGCCCGTGGTGAAGCAGATCATGTTGGCGCCGCCCGCGACCTGTCCCGTGGCCGACACCGGGTCGTACCCCGGCGAGTCCATGAAGACGAACCCGTGCGCCGTCACCGCCTCTCCGTAACGGTAGACGTCGACCAGGTTCGTCGAGCCAGCCTTGGCCGCAGCGCCGAGCGATTTTTCGAGGATGGTGGTGATGCCGCCGGCCTTGTTGCCGGGGGAGGGGTTGTCGTCCATCTGGCCGCCATTGCGTGCGGTGTAGCTCTTCCACCACTCGAACAGCGCGAGGAGTTTCTCGCCCACCTGTCGACTTTCCGCACGGCGGGTCAGCAACTGCTCGGCGCCGTAGGTCTCGGGCGTCTCCGACAGGATCACCGTGCCGCCGTGGCGGACCAGCAGGTCCGAGGCCACGCCCAGCGCCGGGTTGGCGGTGATTCCCGACAGGCCGTCCGAGCCGCCGCACTGCAGGCCGACGGTGATGTGCGACGCGGGCAGCGTCTGGCGCTTCACCTTGTTCACCTCGGGCAGCATCTCCTTGATCATCGCCACGCCGCGCTCGAAGGTCTTCCGCGTGCCGCCCGTGTCCTGCAGGGTCATGCTCTGCAGGCGGTCGCTGGCGGTCAGCTTCTCTTTCTCGAAGATCCGTGGAAGCTGGTTCGCCTCGCAGCCGAGGCCAATCATGATCACCGACCCGAAGTTCGGATGCTGGCTGTAGCCGGCGAGCACGCGCCGCAGGACGTCCATCGGCTCGCCCTCGCTGGCCATGCCGCAGCCGGTCCGGTGGGTCAGCGCCACGACGCCGTCCACGTTCGGGTAATCTGCCAGCAGTCCCGGATCACCGGTGAACGGGTTGCGCTTGAAGGCGCCGGCGATGTGCCCCGCCACGGTGGCCGAGCAGTTCACCGAGGTCAGGATGCCGAGGTAGTTCCGGGTGGCGATCTTGCCGTCACGTCTGACGATCCCCTGGAACGTCGCCGCCGGATTGAAGTAGGCCGTCGGCGTGGCCAGGGTCGAGAAGGCGTAGTCGCGCCGGAAGTCCCGCATCTCGCAGTTGTGCGAATGGACGTGCTCGCCCGCCGTTATCTCCTGGCTGGCAAAACCGATGATCTGCCCGTACCGCCTCACCGCCTCGTTGGGGGCGATCAACGTCGCGGCGATCTTGTGCCCCTGCGGCACGTTCGCCTTCACGATGACCGACTCGCCCGGAAGCTGGGTCCCCGGGACCAGCGGGCACTGGGCGATGAGGACGTTGTCGGCGGGGTTGAGGCGGACGGTCAGCGGCGGTGCGGCAGGCATACGCCCACCATTATAAACGTCCGCGCGTCAGTCGGTGTCCCGATACTGCTCCCGCAAACGCGTCAGATATTCCTTCAAGCTGGCCACCTGCTTGGTGTACTTCGCGTCATCGTAGACGCTCTTCATCTGGCGCGGGTCCTTCTGCCGGTCGAACAGCTCCCACTCCTGCGTCTTCGGGTAATGAACCAGCGTGAAGCGGTCGTTGCGCATGCCGTATTGCACGGCGACGTCGTGCGCGCCCTGATCGTAGTAGTGGTAGTAGATGGCCTTGCGCCAGTCCTTCGGGTGCTGGCCCTTGAGCAGCGGCACCAGGCTCAGCCCCTGCATGTCCTCGGCGGCCGGGACCCCGCCCATCTCCAGGAACGTCTGCCCGTAGTCCAGGTTCTGCACCATCTCGTTGACGACGGTGCCGGGCTTCGTCACGCCCGGCCAGCGCACCAAGAGAGGCGTGCGCACCGACTCCTCGTAGATCCACCGCTTGTCGAACCAGCCGTGCTCGCCCAGGTAAAAACCCTGGTCCGAGCCGTAGACGACCACCGTGTCCTTCGCCAGCCCCTCCTTGTCGAGGTAGTCGAGCAACTGGCCGACGCTCTTGTCGACCGCGGCCACGCAGCGCATGTAGTCCTTCATGTACTCCTGGTACTTCCAGCGGGTCAGCGCCTTCCCCTCGAGCTTCCTGGACGCGAAGTCCTGGGCCCGCTTGTCGTACACCTCGTTCCACAGCTTGCGCTGCTCGTCGTCGAGGCGCGGGTGCGGCCTGGCCTTGCCGTCGGTGCCGATCTTGAGATCGACCGGCAAGGTCATGTCGCGGCCGATCTCCATCTTCTGGTTCTTCGCTGGCGACGCCCGGCCCGCGTAGTCGTCGAACAGCGTCGGCGGCTCCGGGAATTTCGTGTTCGCGTACATCGTCAGCTCGTTCGGGCCCGGCTCCCAGCTCCGATGGGGCGCCTTGTGGTGCATCATCGCCAGGAAGGGCTTGTTCGGATCGCGCTTGCCGATCCAGTCGACGACCTTCTTGGTGATGATCTCGGTGGTGTAGCCCTTCTCGGTGATCTTGCCGGTCGAGGTGATGAACTCGGGGTTGTAGTACTGGCCCTGGTCGGGCAGCACCTCGAAGTGATCGAAGCTCTCGGGATTGGTCTTGAGGTGCCACTTGCCGACGACGGCCGTCTGGTAACCGGCGTCGTGCATCAGCTTGGCGAAGGTGACCGTTCCCGGCTTCAGCACGTCCGACAGGATGCGCACGCCCGAGAGGTGGCCGAACTTGCCGGTCAGGATCGCCGCTCGGCTGGGGGTGCACAGCGAGTTGGTGACGAAGCTGTTGGCGAACCGCGCTCCTTCCTTGGCCAGGCGATCGATGCTCGGCGTCTTGTTCACCTTCGACCCATAGGCGCCGATCGCCTGGTACGCGTGGTCGTCCGAGAAGATGAAGACGATGTTGGGACTCTTCGCCGCGGCGGGCAAGGCAACCAGGAGGGCCAGAGAAACGAGGAGGGTCTGCATGAGCGCCGTCAGAATACACCGAGGGCCTCCGTGTTACGGTGCGGCCATGTTTTTCGGGCGCGTAACGGAAGAGGGGCGTACGGCTTTACTCCTGACCCCGATGCGTAAGTTGTTGCCGCTCGTCGTTCTCCTTGCCTGCAAGGAGCAGCCCGCGCCCCCGGCGCCGCCGGCCGCGGCCCCACCGGCTCCTCCGGCCCCCGTTCGCAAGGATCCACCGTCGGGCGAATCGCCGTCGGGGATGGCCTGGATCCCCGGCGGCGCCTACTTCATGGGCGGCGCCGACGAGGCTTCGCCCGATTCGCTTCCGGTCCACGAAGTGACCGTCGACGGCTTCTGGATCGATCGCACCGAGGTGACCAACCAGCAGTACGAGGCGTTCGTGAAGGCGACGAGCTATGTCACCGTCGCCGAGAAGAAGCCGAAGGCCGAGGACTTCCCCGACGTGCCGAAGGACAAGTTGGTCGCCGGCTCGGTTTGCTTCCACGCGCCCACCGAAGACGTGCCGCTCGACAACCCGCTGGCCTGGTGGAGGTACGCCGACGGCGCCGACTGGCGCCACCCCGACGGGCCGAAATCGACGCTGAAGGGCAAGGAGAAGCACCCGGTCGTGCACATGGCCTGGGAGGATGCCGTCGCCTACTGCAAGTGGGCGGAAAAGCGCCTGCCGAGCGAGGCCGAGTGGGAGTACGCCTCGCGTGGCGGCAAGCAGAAGCAGAAGTTCTTCTGGGGCGACACCCAGACGCTCGAGGGCAAGTGGATGGCCAACGCCTGGCAGGGGAAGTTTCCCAGCCGCAACACCAAGGCCGACGGGTTCCTGGGCGCGGCGCCGGTCGGAGCGTACCCGGCGAACGGATACGGTCTCGTGGACATGGCCGGCAACGTCTGGGAGTGGGTCAGCGACTGGTACCGCCCCGACTACTATGCCCACAGTCCGGCGCGGAACCCGCAGGGCCCGGCGGACAGCCTGGATCCCGAGGAACCCGGTGTGAAGAAGCGCGTCCTGCGCGGCGGCTCGTTCCTGTGCAGCGACCAGTACTGTTACCGCTACACCAACGCGGCGCGAAACAAGGGCGCGGCCGACACCGGTGCGAACCACATCGGTTTCCGGTGCGTGAAAACCCCCTGATCCGGTGTAACGATGCACGCCGTCCCGGGTTCTAGCTCCGTGGCCCGTGGTCTGGCTGCTTGTCTCGTGATTCTGGGCCTTTCCAGCGCAGCCCGGGCGGCCCCCAGGAAGCCGCCGAACATCCTCTTCATCCTGGCGGACGACCTCGGTTACGGCGACCTCGGCGCCTACGGCCAGAAGCGGATCGCCACCCCGAACCTGGACCGCATGGCGGCGCAGGGGACGCGCTTCACGCAGGTGTACGCCGGGTCCACGGTCTGCGCGCCGTCGCGTTCGGTGTTGATGACCGGGTTGCACACGGGCCACACCCGGATCCGGGGCAACGGTCGTGTGGCGCTCCAGCCTGGCGATGTCACCGTGGCCGAGGTTCTGAAGACCAAGGGCTACCGGACGGGGCTCGTGGGCAAGTGGGGCCTCGGCCACGAGGACACGACGGGCGCGCCGGGCAAGCAGGGCTTCGACGAGTTTTTCGGCTACCTCGACCAGGGGCACGCGCACAACTCGTACCCGACCTACCTGTGGCGCAACGGCGAGAAGGTGAAGCTGAAGAACGTCGTGCCGAACGAGGCCAAGTCCGGCGCCGGCGTGGCGACCGAGAAGGTCGACTTCAGCAACGAGCTGTTCACGCAAGAGGCGCTGTCCTTCATCGACCGTCACAAGAGCGGGCCGTTCTTCCTGTACCTGGCGCTCACCTCGCCGCACGCCAACAACGAGGGCGGCAAGCTGGGCATCGAGGTGCCGGATCTCGGCCAGTACAAGGACAAAGACTGGCCCGAGGTCGAGAAGCGCTTTGCTGCGCTCGTGACCTGGACGGACGCAGCCGTGGGGCGGGTGCTGGATCGCCTCGAGGCGCTGGGGCTCGACGAGCAGACGATCGTGTTCTTCACGTCGGACAACGGCGCGCACCACGAGGGCGGGCACGACGCCGACTTCTTCGATTCCAACGGGCCCCTGCGCGGGACCAAGCGGTCCCTGACCGAGGGGGGCATCCGTGTGCCGATGATCGTGCGGTGGTCCGGACATGTGCCGTCGGGCCGGGTGTGTGATTCGATCGGCCACTTCGCCGACTTCCTTCCGACGGCGGCGGCCCTGGCAGGTGTGAAGGCGCCCAAGGGACTCGACGGCGTCGATGGCACGGCGGCGCTCCTGGACACGAAAGGCCAGGCGAACGACCGGTTCCTGTACTGGGAATTCCACGAGAAGGCCTTCGTGCAGGCGGTGCGGTGGCGGAACTGGAAGGCGATCCGCACGGGCCTCGACGGCAAGCTGGCGCTGTACGACGTGGGCAAGGACATCGGCGAGGAACAGGATCTCGCCGCGCAGAACCCGGATGTGGTGGCGAAGGTCCAGGCGTACCTGAAGACGGCTCGTGTGGAGTCGAAGGAGTGGCCCATCAAATGACCGCCGACGAGATCGATCGCCTGGTCGGCCGCGCCAAGCTGGGCGATCGCGAGGCATTCCGGCAGGTGGTGATCGAGCTCGAGGGCGATCTGCGCCTGTTCCTGTCGGCGTTCGAGGTGAGCGAGGGGTTGTCCGAGGAGGTGCTGCAGGCGACCTTCGTCACCGCCTACCACAAGCTCGACCTCTACAACCCACAGGGCGCCTTTCGCGCCTGGCTGAAGGCTGTCGCTCGCAACCATCTGCTGAAGGAACTTCGCGAACAGCGGCGTTTTCTGGCCTCGGGCGAGGACATCCTGGGCGAGATCGCAGCCGAGTCGGGGCTGGAGGATCTCGAGAGAGCGGACGAACTCGAGTTCCACACGCGCCGGTTGCGATCGTGCATCGAGCGGCTGCCACTGCCGTCGCGCGAGCTGGTCGAGGCGCGCTACCTCAAGCAGCAGGCGATCGGTAGCCTGGCCGGGCGGTTCAAACGCACTGAGGTCTGGGTGCGTGTGAATCTGTGCCGCATCCGCAAGTCGCTGCGGCAATGCATGGAAGGCGAGGCACGCGCATGATCGAGGCGCGCTTTTACGATCTCGTCGAGAGCTACCTCGCCGATACGCTGGGGCAGGCCGAGCGGCGCGAACTCGAGGCGGCGGTCCGGTCGGACGAGGGTTTGAAGCGCGAGTTCGTGGCGCAGGTGCGGGTGGCGCGCACGCTGGGCGTGTTGATGCGCAAGCGCTCTGCAGCCGACACCTGGGCGCGCGTCGAACGCCTGCTCGCTCCGGACGGTCGCGAGCGCGGCAAGCGGCTTGCCGATGCCGTCGAGGCGATCATCGACCGGAGCGGCGCGCGGCGTCCGCGGCCGTGGCCCTGGATCGTGGCGGGCGCCGGACTGGCCGTCGCCGCCTCGCTGGCGCTGGTGCTCCTGCGGGCCGATCGGCCGTCGCACCTCGCCCGTTCCAGCGGTAGCCACTTCGAGGTCCCAGAGCAGGAGCCTGCCGCGCGTGCGCCACTGCCGATTCCGAAGCTGTTGCCGCCACCGCCACCGCCGGTCGTGGCAGCGGCTCCCGTCGCTCCCCCGACCCCGATTCCCAGCGTGCCGATTGCCGCTACTGGCCTCCTCGGGGATCGCGAGATGCTTGCCGCCGCCGAGGGTCCGGCTCTTGCGGCGCGGGCGGACCTGATCTTCTTCGGCGCCTTCGAGACCATGCCCACCCAGGCGGTCTGGCCGATCCGGAACTGGATCCGCCAGCAGACCACGGCGCTGAGGCCGGGACTGGTGGGCAACGCGCTCCACGTCGGCTACCCGCGCGGCTCGGGCCCCAAGGATGGCGGTACCCGCATGCGCATCCGCCTGGCGCAGAACTTCTCGGCGCCGGCCGGCCGCGACCTGGTGCATGTGCGCTACCACATCCGGCTCGATCCCGAGTTCGACTTCGGCGAGGGAGGCTTGCTGCCCGGGTTGTGCGGCGGCCTGTGCGACCGTGGCAACGGGCACGATGGGGTCATGGTCCGCACCGAGTGGAACGAGGACGGAGGGCTGGCGTTCGTGCTGGAGGCTCCCGGGGGCTGGAACAAGGCCAGGAAAACCTGGACGCGATCGCTCGTGCCGGGGGTCTGGCACTCCGTCGAGCTGCGGGTGAAGCTCAATACGCCCGGCAAGCGGGACGGCGCGGTCGTCGGCTGGCTGGACGGCGAGCGGGCGGGCGAGATACACCGCCTCCGCCTGCGCGACGTGCCGACCCTGCAGATCGACAGTGTTTTCCTCGATACCGCTTTTCGTCGCAAGCAGGGGCTGGGAGCGCCGCGCGATCTCGGCGCCGCGTTCGACGACGTGGTGGTGGCAGGCTCGTACATCGGCCCGCGCGCCGTGGAGTCGCCGCTACCGCCGTCGGTGGTGGCTCCCGACGACGCGCCCTAGGCGTCGCGCCGCCGTCGCCGGTAGAGCGCGACGGTGAGCAGCCACAGGGGACCGATGCCACCTGCCGGCGCGATCGAGCAGCCGCTGCTGCCCTTGTTGCGGCTGGTGGAGCTGCCGGCGTCCAGCCCGGCTGACGATGGCCCGTCCCCGGAGGCGGGAGCGGTGTCGCCAGAAGCTGGCGGCCGATCGGCCGTGGTAGTCGTATCAGGCGCGCGTCCGTCTGCCGCCGGCGCGCGATCAGCCGCGACCGTGGCATCGCGGGGAGGCGGGCCGTCAGCGGGGACGCCCGCGTCGCCGGGTGGCACGTAGGTTCCGCCCGGAGGGACGATGGTGAGGACGATCCGCACCGTCGTGGGCATGAACAGCATCGACCGCGCTGCACCGACGTTCTCCGGCGCCGGCTTCACGTTCATCGTGTCCTTGAGGATGAGCGCCACGTTTCTGATCGGCTTCGACCAGTCCAGCATCGTGTACTGGTAGAAGCGCGAGAACGGCTGGCTGGATATGTACACGCCGGGGGTGCGGTACGAGGGCGTGCCCGCGCAGGAGTAGCTGGCCGTTCCCTCGAAGCAGAAGTTCCACAGCGTCCCCTCGGTGCTGGGTTTGGTGAACACCTCGACGTGCATGTGGATGGTGCCGCTGGCGTAGTCGATGGGCGCCCGCCAGTTGGTCGGTCCCTGGGGCCTCACGCGGTAGTGCGAATCGGTGGTGTTGGTCGGCCCGTGAGTGTACGTCACGTCCACGACGGTGAACTGCTGCGCGTACGCCTGTTGCGACCACAGGGCGATTGCGGCGATCGTGAGCCCCTTCGTCTTCATCGATCACCCGCACCCGCCCGCGCGCCGGCGTCGGGCCCCACGCCCGGTGCCATGCTGACGGTCAAGCTGCCCGGGACCGTCTGCCCGGGCACCAGCCCGAGTTGCGGAGACTCGCCCCGCGCCAGGACTTTCAGATTTCGGTCCTTCATCAGCACGGTGAACTTGAAGCTGCCCGAGGTCAGCGTGGTGCTGAACTCGAACTTGTACCGGTCGCCGATCCGGTTGCGCACGCAGTGCAGGTCGCCGCCGACCTCGCCGCGCGGGGTCTCGACGACGACCGGGCAGGTGTCGATCATCGGGCGCACCTCCTCGGGTTCGATCCGGGGATCCACGTCCACCGTGATGGCGAAGTACGAGTAGGTGACATCGGTCGGGCCGCATCCGGCCAGGGCCGCGGCACCCAGGATGAAAGGCAGCGGCGCTCTCATCGACCGCGTCCATCTCCGAAGCAGACCGTGTCCGCTGGGCAGGGGTGGGGCAGCTTCTTGTCGGAGCTGTAGGTGGCCACGCCGATCGCGACCGTTCCGCCGACCACCACGGCGGCCAGCGCCCAGAACCACCACTGCTTGTGGAACGGCCGGGCGTCGTCGACGATTGGCTTCGGCTGACGGGGAGGCGGCGTCGCGGGGTTCGTCTCCTCGCGGGGGGGCGGGTCATCGACATCGGCCTGCACCAGCAGCAGCCGTTGCGGCAAGGGCTGGCGCGCCTGGGCCGCCGGGACGACGCACAGGAAGGCGACGGCCACGGTGAGGGCAACGGAACGGGTCAGCTTCATGACGCAGGGAGCATATCAGAACGGTAGCGTCGCGTCCGCGCTGGTGGGCTGCACCCCCGTCACCTCGACGGGCACGTTCTTCGTCACCGCTGGTGACTTGCCGTCGACCGGTTCGTGCCAGTACTCGAGGGTGTACTTGCCGGGCGGCACGTCGGGGATGCTGAAGGCGCCCTTCTTGTCGGTGACGGCGAAATACGGGTGCTCGAACACCAGCACATAGGCGCTCATCCAGGTGTGGCCGGCGTCGCAGCGGAGCTTCAGCACGCCAGGCCGTTTCAGCACCGTTGGCAGCTTCTGCCCCTTGAACGGCATGGCGACGTTGAACACGGTGGCCGACTGTGCGGTCCCGTGCACGTTGTGCAGGACGGCGTCGTTGTTCAGCAGGTTCAGTACCGTCCCCACGGTCACCGCCTGGACGTGGGGAGTGTAACGGCACCCCACCTGATCCACGGCCGCCTGCGCGGTCGGCGCCGGAGCCTTGTCGACCTTCACACCTTTGAGCGCCACCACCACGTTGGCGATCCCCCGCTCCGGGCCCACCAGCAGGGCCTCGTTGGCCGCCTCCTGTCCGCAGGCCGCCACGTCCTTGACGATCTTGACGGGGCTGGGCTTCGTCGGCACGCCTTCGAGCCGAACCGTCCCGAAGACCTTGCCCGCCAGCAGCAGAGCGAAGACGAGGTTCATTCGCCGACGAGGCGCTTCGCCTCGGCTGTCAGCTGACGCTCCGGCACCTTGAACTTGATCGCCGGGATGCTCTTCATGAACGTCACCAGCGCGTCCAGGTCTTCGTCACTCCAGGTCGACAGGTGCGGGATCAGCACCGACATCGGCGGAGCCATCGGCTTGCCATCGAGACGGCGCCCGGTTTTCAGTGCTTCCTTGATCTGCTCGGCCGTGAACTTGCCGAGCCCGGTGTCCATGTCGGGCGTCAGGTTGCGGGCCCAGACCTTGCCGTATTCCGGCTCGGAGAAGGGCACCTTCGATCCGGCGAGGAGGTGGTCCTTGGGGTCGGGCCCGGTGCTGGTCAGGCTGTGGCACTCGACGCAGACGCCGAGCGTCGCCAGGTAACGTCCGTGCGCCTTCTTGTCCGACACCGGCGGCGCCTTCACGTCCTTGGCCGGCGGCTTGTGCATGGCGCCCATGCCGTGGGCCACCTTCATCATCAGGGGGAACTTGTTGTGGTCGCGGTCGACTTTGTTCTTCACTGCCGGCGCCGTGCGCAGATAGGCCACGACGGCGTGAGCATCGTCGTCGGACATGAAGTGGTACGACCCGAATGGCATCGGGGGCCACATGAGCCGTCCGTCCTTGGCCACCCCGTCGCGCGTGGCGCGTAGGATCTCGTCGTCGGTCCAGGCGCCGATCCCCGTCTCCTTGTCCTGCGAGATGTTTGGAATGGCGATGCGGAAGCCCTCGTCGGCGTCGTTGATCACGCTGCCGCCCGCCAGGAAGGCATCGGTGCGCTCTCCCCCCAGCCAGGTGCCACCGACGCGTGGCGTATGGCACGCGGTGCACATCGAGACCTGGTTCACCAGGTAGTTTCCCCGGGCAAGCATCTCCGGCGTCGCCGACACGACTCGGGTGGTGGTGGGTCGGACGTACTTGCCGGTGCAACCGGCGGCGAGGGCGAAAAGGACGAGCAGGCGCTTCATGGCGGCCCGAAAGTACCACGAGAGTTTGCCGTGGTGCTCGGGTGTACCTACCTCATCCAGGTGATGCGTGCTACCGAAGCGTTCCGCCGGTTCGCGGTGAAGGTGTCGGTGTGGTTCGGCAGTCCGTGGGCGTTCATCGCCGCGCTGTTCACCATCCTGCTGTGGCTCGTCACCGGGCCGCTGTTCGACTGGAGCAACACCTGGCAACTGGTGATCAACACCGGCACGACGGTCGTCACCTTCCTGATGATCTTCCTGGTACAGGCGACGCAGAACCGCGATGCGATGGCGATTCACCTGAAGCTGGATGAGCTGATCCGCACCAGCCGTGCGCGCAATGCCTTCGCCGATCTCGAGGACGCCTCGGAAGAGGAGATACGGGCGTTCCAGAAAGAGTTCGCCGACCTTCGAAAGCGCGGCGGTGAAGGCTCGGCGGACTAGCGCTTCAGCGCCGCGGCGATTGCCTTCTCGGCGAGCGGCGCCATCACGGCGTACCCGGCGGCGTTGGGGTGCAGGCCGTCACCCGTCAACTCGGCCTTCAGGTCGTCGGCGCCGGCCGCGCTGACCATAGCCTGGTGGTAGTCGAGGTAGACGTGGCCGTTCTTGCGGGCGTAGTTCGCCATCCAGCTGTTCAGCGCCCGGATCTCGTCGGGCTTGCGGTCGCCGGTGCGCAAGACCGACTTACCGTCCGCGTCTTTCGTGCAGTCGCAGACGGGCAGCACCGAAGCCAGCACCACCCGGATGCCGTGCAGTTTCGCCAGCTCGGCCATCGTCGTCAGGTTGTCGGCGATCTGCGCCACCGTCGTCGGGCCGGTGTTGCCGGCCAGATCGTTGGTGCCGGCCAGGATCACCACCGCCTTCGGGGCGAGCGCGAGCACGTCGGCGCGGAACCTGAGCACCATCTGAGCCGTCGTCTGCCCGCCGATGCCGCGGTTGAAATACGGTTTACCGGCAAAGAAGCCCGCCGGCGAACGCGACCAGTTGTCGGTGATCGAGTCGCCGTAGAAGACCACGCGCCGCTCGCTCTTTGCCGGCGCTTGCACCAAGCGGTTCGCTTCCGCGTAGCGACCAAAGCGTGTCCAGTCCTGCGCCACGTACTCGAGGCACGCCAGGCGCTCATCCACGGCGGCGAAGCGCGCGCAGCCCTTCGACCAGACGGGAAACTTGGCGCCCGCGACCGGCGGTGCGTACTGGCCGGCAGGCGCAGCGGCAGGATCGACGGCCAGCAGCAACAGCAAAGGGAGGGTGATCATCGCCGGCATCCTAGTCGTGCGGCCGGCGCGGCGCACCGACAGTCTGATCTATCGATATAATATTGATATACTCGGCCGATGCGGTCACCGCGCTCCTGGTTCATCGCGGGGCTCGGCCTCGGTGCGTTGGCTTGCGCCAGCGCCGATCCTCACCTGGGAGACGACGCTCCCGTCGCGATCTCCGAGATCATGTACCACCCCGTTCTGGAGAACGCTCCCCAGGACGACCATGAGTTCGTCGAGCTCCACAACCGCGCGCGGAGATCGCTCAGCCTGGCCGGCTGGAGGCTGGCCGGCGGGATCAGCTATCTGTTTTCATCCACGGCATCCCTCGCCCCCGGGCAATACCTGGTGGTGGCGAAGAACAAAGAGAAGCTCCTGGCAGTGACGGCGTACGGCCTCGACGCCGCCAACGTGCTCGGCAACTACGAGGGCGAGCTCGACAATGGGGGGGCTCGGCTGAGCCTGATCGACGCCGAGGATCGCATCGTCGACACGGTGAAGTACGACGACGATGCACCATGGCCGATCGCCGCCGACGCGCTCGGAGCGGGTGAAGCGTGGCTCGGGCCCGACCGTCTCCCTCTCGCTCGTCATCAATACATGGGGATCTCGCTCGAGCGGATTGATCTGGCCCTGCCGGCCGACGAGGTGGCGAACTGGGCTCCTTCTCCGATCGACGGCGCCACGCCGGGGAGGATCAATGCAAACGCGGGCACCCCCCTTCCCGTCGTCGAGCTGTCGATCGCGGCGCCCGAGGGGGCGGTGGGCCTCATTCGCCAGCAGCACCGGACGGTGATCACCGTGAGATTTTCGAAGCGGCAGGAGAACACGGTGAAGAACGTCGCGGTCGAAGCGTTTGTCGACTCCCTCGTCGACTCCCTCGTCGACGCCGATGGCGCCAAGGCGATTCACACGGCGGCGGCCGTGAACGACGTCGGCGTTTTTCAGGCGGTGCTCCCTGCCCAGCCGGACAACTCGATCGTGCGCTACCGGATCCTCGCCGATCGAGGCAACGGTCAGGAGGTGGTGAGTCCCCGTCCCTCCGATCCGTTCGGCTGGCACGCCTACTTCGTCACGCCGCCGACGACGAGCGCGGCGCGGACGCATCAACTGTTCATCGCTCCCGCCGACTGGGGACGGATGTGGACCAACATCGCCAAGGGCCCCAACATGGGGTGCACGGTGATCCCGAGCTGGGGTGATCGAGTGCCGGCGGTGTTCGTGCACGAGGGGACGGTGTACGACGTTCAGGTTCGCTACCAGGGAAGCCGGTACCAGCGCACCGTCGGTCAGACCATCGCCGAATGGAACCACCCGGGTCCTTCGGGGGGGCCCGCTCCGCTCAAGGCGCTCAGCTGGAAGATCTCGTTTCCTCGCCATCGGCCGTTCCAGGGATCGCGGGGAATGGTCCTCCACAAGATCGGCGACCAGGGCTGTCCGGGCCTCGACTCGGTGGTGGAGAGCCAGCTCCTCTGGAAGGCGGGGATCCCCACGGCGCGCTTCCGCTTCGCCCGGTTCCATGTGAACGGCGGCTACTACCACTACATGATGGAGGTGGAGAACATCACCGACGACCTGATGCAAAACGTGGAAGGGGCGGGCAAGCCTATCGGCGATCTATTCAAGAGCGACGGTGCGTCTGCCGAGTCGGGGCCCTGGACCAAAGGGGACGGAGCTCCCATCAAACCGGCCTGCGGGTTCACCAGCTTGCAGAGATACCAGGCCACCTACGAGCGTCAGAGCCACACCTGGAAGGGCGAGCAGGAACACGGCGAGCTCATCAAGCTCATCGAGGATCTGGCCGCGGCCAAGGTGGTGGGCCTTCCGGCGATCCGCGACTAC
Source organism: Myxococcales bacterium (assembly GCA_031423255.1). Taxonomy (GTDB): domain Bacteria; phylum Myxococcota_A; class Polyangia; order Fen-1088; family Fen-1088; genus JANPFD01. The sequence goes on from JANPFD010000199.1 coordinate 68,284, forward strand.
TTCGAGCAGAACTTCCAGACCGACAAGCTGCTCAGTCAATACGCCATCCGGAACTGGGCGGGCGTCTGGGACGACACCTATCACAACTGGTTTCCGTACAAGCCCCCGGGCGGCAAGTGGTACATCGTGCCGCAGGATTTCGACCTCGACTTCGGCGGTCGCCTCGGCCGGGCGAAACAGCCGGTCACCGCCAGCTTCTACATCGGCGAGGAAGGAAGCCCAGCCAACATCGGCGGTTTGAATCACCTCAAGAGCGCTTTCATCAAGGCGTTCAGAACCGAATTCGACGGCCGTCTCGTCGAGCTGTCGAAGACGATCCTCGCTCCGGACAATGTCCTGGCCGCCATCGACGAGGCCGCCAAGCAGATCAGCATGCCCGACTTCGACGAGGCGCCGGCCATCAAGGCCTGTGACGTTCCGGCACGGGTGGAGCGGATGAAGAGCTGGGTGCGGGACCGGCACGCGCTGCTGCAGCAGGGGATTCGCTAGGCCAGGAGGCCAGGAATGTCGCCGGCGCCGGTGACGCCGGTCTTGGAGCCGATCTTCGCGTCGATCCCGTACGGTCGTAGCGCGGCGTTGTAGATATCTATTGCGTTCAGCGGCATGGCGTAGGTGCCGGGCTTGAAGTGCCCGTGCCCGCCGACAATGGCGTGGAACACGTTGGACAGCTGATGGTTCTGGCCGTACTCGGTGCCGATCACCACCAGGGTGTTGTCGAGAACGGTCTTGCCGTTGGCCTCGAGGAAGGTGGGATCGTTCAGCTTGCCCAGGACGTACGCGAGGTTGGTCTGCGAGAAGTGCTGGTACAGGCGCACGTACGTCGCCAGGTTTGCGTGAAAGTAGCTGTCGTGCTGGGAACCCCTGGCCTCGGTCGTGTCGAAGTCGAGGGTCTGTCCCAGTGCCGTGTACTTGCCCATGAAGTGGGTGTGCCCGCCGGCCGACTCGAACATCAGGTTGCCGAACCGGACCAGATCGCAGCGCAGCGCCATCGCCCAGAGGTCGGCGTGCAGCCGGTAGACCGTCTGGAAGTCCTGCCAGGCGATCTTCGGCGCCTCGAAGCCCGCGCCGTAGGTGGGGCGGTCGTACTCGGCGATCGGCGGATCCGTCGGCTTCGTCGGGACGGTGCATTTCGTCATCGCAGTGACGGTGGTCTCGGCGGGGGCCAGCAGCCGCTCCACCTCGCGGATACCCTGGAAGTGAGCGTCCAGCTTCTGCTTGGAGGCGGCTCCCAGATAAGAGGTATCTCCTCGCAGGGCCGTGTACTGCCCGACGACAGTGTCCAGCACGCTGCGCTTGATCCGCAGCTGCTTCTGGACGGCGGGGTCGGGCCCGCCGCCGCCGCTCGGAGGCGGCACGCTGCCGAACAGGGTGTCGAACAGCTTGGACGGCCGCTTGATCGGCACTCGGTTTGTGCCGTCGGGATTCCAGACCCGGAACGCCATCGCGGGGGCGGGGGCGCGGTACCACAGCCCGGAGGTCAGCGTGTTCACCAGCGTCGGGGGGACGCCGTCCTTGTGAAGAAAATTCTTCATCACCTGATCGATCGACGCTGCACCCGCGCGAGAGTTGGACACCTTTTTCTCGCCGACGAAGAGCACGGGTGAGGCTTCGATGTGTCCGCCGCCGCCGCCCGCCTGGGTCATGCTGACGTTGGTGAAGAGGGACATCTTGTTGGCGAACGGCTGATAAGGCTGCAGGGGGCCAGCGAAGCCTTCGTTCTGCTGGTTCTTGTCGATGCCCAGGCCGAAGAACAGGGTCACCAGGCGTGGCGTTCCCGAGGTGGCGGCGGCGACTGCACGCCGGGGCATCATCTCTTCGAGGAACGGCAGACCGATTGCGACCGTGCCGGCGCCGCGCAAGAAGGTCCGGCGGTCCATCGATTTCCTGAACGTCGTCGCCATGGGTCCTCCGTCTCTACTGGGTGACGATCGACTGGAACAACGGATTTGCAGTGATCGCCTTGACCATCGAGTCGTAACGGCCGCCTTGCTGCGCGAAGTCGCCGTACAGCCCCGCCATCGCCGGCCATTGCTCGTGGGTCATCTTCCGGCCCATGGCGTACTCCAGGTTCTTCTGGGCCAGGCACTGCTGCACCACCGGCGCCTTCACCAGCAGATCCATGTACTCCTCGACCCCGCGGTAGTCCTTGCGCTCGCCGATGGCGCTTTCGGGCAGCCACCCGTCGGTGCGCAGGACGTTGCCGTGCTCGTCCTTGGTGCGGTAACGGCCCGTCCCGTCGAACTGCTCGAAGGCGAACGCGAAGGGATCGAAGTGGGTGTGGCAGACGCCGCACTCGGCCCGACCGAGGCGCGTGTCCGCGATCTGGCGCTGGCTTGCCGTCTTCGGCTGCGCGGCAAGAAACTGATCGATCGCTCCGCGCAGCGACTCGGGTGGGTCGGCCGTCGCGTTCTGACAGAAGATGCGCGCCTGCAGGAACAACCCCCGCGAAACGATCGAGTTCGTATCGGCGTTCGACATGCTGGTGACGATGCCCGGCTGGGTGAGAAGACCCAGGCGTCCCGGCGTCGCAGACAGATCGTACATCTGGATCCCCGTGCCTGCCGCCGGCGTCAGGCCATAGGCCGTGGCGAGCCTCGCGGTCAGGTAGGCCTTGCGGCTGCGGAACGCTTCCAGCAGCGGCGCCTTGTCGGTCCAGATGTGGTTCTGGTGCAACATCGTGATCGTCTGGATGTACGCGTCGCGATCGGCCCCTACCGGCAGGTCGTCCAGCTTCATCCAGTCACGCATGAACCGGCTGGTCACCCGCCGGGTCCTGGTCGCGTCCTTCAGCATCCGGTCGACCTCGGCGGCGATCCCGGGCGCCGTCGTCAGGCGACCAGCAGCAGCCGTGGCGTAGAGCGCGTCGTCGGGCGCCGACGCCCAAAGCAGATAGGAGATGCGCGATGCCATCTCGTAGCCGCTCACCTGACGCGTCTCCTTCTTGCCGGTGCGCTCGACTTCCAGCCGGTAAAGGAATTGCGGCGCCTGCAGCATGGCCTCCAGCACCGCCTTGGCGCTGGCGTTGAAATCAGCGCCGTGGCCGACGACCGCGGCGAAGAGTCCGGTGTAGGCCGTCGCTTCCTCGCTGCGCACCGGGCGCCGGAACAGGATCTGCCCCGCCTTGCGCACGAAGCCGTCCTCGCAGGCGTTGGTGGCCTGGATGCACGTGCCGGCGGCGCGGCCCAGGAACGCGGCCCAGTCCATGCGCGCCGTGATCTCGGGCGCCAGCTTGCCGTAGCCCAGCGCCATCTCCGCGCTGACGGTCTGACCCTCGGCGAGGTTGATGAAACCCTCCGAGCTGCGATCGTCGGGAAGGAGCGCCAGAAGCGTCGCGTCCAGCTTCACGCCGAGGACGTCCTGGACGGTGTACGTGTACTCCTCCTTGGTCAGGCGACGCACCAGAGCGGGCAGGGGAGAGGCGCCCATCGGCAGTACGATCGGCATCCCGGGGGCCGTGCCACCGCCGGCGCCGCCGTTGCCGCCGGGCTCATCGGGAGGCGAGGGGTTATCGATACCCAGAGTGTCGGTTCCTATCTCACCCATGCAGCCGGCGAGCAGGACCGCCAGGGCCGTCTGCACTGAACTCGGGAGCCGTAGGGCTTTCATGCGTCCGACTCCCTGATGTCCCAGCCCGGAGCATCGTTTCGCAGAAAACCAACGGTGCAAGCGTATTGACGCGCCGCCGTGATCTACCTTACAGTGCCGGTTCCATGAAAATACACGCGTTCTTCCTTATGTCCGTGTTGGCTGTCACTTCTTGCGGCAGCAGTGACGATGGTGGCAGCGGCGGCGCTTCGTCCTTTGCGACGATGGGCACGTGCAGCGGGGGTTCCACCACCAACACCTGCAAGCAATCCGAGGTGGATGCCTACGGCAACTGCATCATCGGAAAGTGCGACAGCCAGTACACGGCGGCGTTTGGCGCTGGCTACAAGACCGGCAAGCTGGATGGTGGCTCGTGCGGCTCGTACCTCGGCTGCGCCACGGCCTGCAAGTGCGGGGACAACGCCTGTCTGGTCAAGTGCCCGATGCCTTCGAGCGAGTGCCAGTCGGCGCTCGGCGCGGTGACCAACTGTGTCACCAGTGCTGCATGCGCCAAGCCTGCGTGCTTGTCTCCGGTCACCCCTGATGCGGGCACCACGCCCACCGGCGGCGGCTGCGCCGGTCTCAACAGCTGCTGCGCCAGCATGCCCGCGGGCGCCATGAGGATGGGATGCGAGATGCAGGCGGCCGCCGTCAAGGCCGGCGGCGATACCGCCTGCAACTCCGTGCTGATGATCTACAAGGCCAGCGGCATCTGTAGGTAACGACGAGGCGCACCCGGGCCGCAACCACGGCCCGGGTCCCGCGCGTGACTGTCGAGAACGTCCAGATTTTTGGCACCCGCAAGTGCCAGGTCACCCGTAAGGCCGAGCGCTTCTTCAAGGAGCGCGGCGTGCGCTTCCAGATGGTGGATCTGGCGCAGAAGGGGCTGTCGGTGGGTGAGATCCGGAGCGTGGCCAGCCGTCTCGGCGGCGTCGAGGCGCTGATCGATCGCGGGGGGAAGCGCTATCTCGAACGGGGGCTGAAGTACGCCGCGCCGACCGGGCCGCGCATCGAACAGGCGCTGATCGACGACCCACTGCTGCTGCGGACGCCTGTCGTCCGGTGCAGCGCCGGCGCCACCGTCGGGGACGCCGGCGAAGTCTGGACGGCCTGGCTCAAGTGAGAATCGGCCGGATCACCTCGCCCGACACATCGGTCAGCCGGTAGCGGCGGCCGTTGTGCGGGTAGGTGAGCTTCTTGTGGTCGAGGCCGAGCAAGTGCAGCACCGTCGCGTGTAGATCGGGCACCGAGACCGGATTGGCGGCCGCCTTGTGGCCGAGTTCGTCGGTCTCGCCGTGGCTGGTGCCGCCGCGGATCCCGCCGCCGGCCAGCCAGACCACGAAGCCGTGCGGGTTGTGGTCGCGGCCGACGCCCTTCTCCGAGATCGGCAGCCGCCCGAACTCGCCGCCCCAGATCACCAGCGTCGAATCCAGCAAGCCGCGCCGCTTGAGATCGGTGAGCAGTCCGGCGACCGGCAGATCGGTCTCGGCGCAGCGGGCGTCGTGGTTGTCCTTCAGATTCTCGTGCGCGTCCCACTGGTCGTCGCAGTAGGCCTGCACGAAGCGTACGCCGCGTTCGACGAGACGGCGCGCCAGCAACAGCTTGGTGCCGTACGGACGCGTGACCGGGTTGTCGATCCCGTACAGGCGCCGCGTCTCTTCGGGCTCCTTGTTCACCTCGACGACCTGCTGCGCCTCGTCCTGCATCCGGTACGCCATCTCGAAGCTGCCCATGCGCGCTTCCAGATCGGGCTCACCGGCGTGACGCTGCAGGTGCGAACGGTTGAGCCGCGCGGCCAGATCCAGCGCCGCTCGCTGCTGCTCGCGGCTGACGTTCGCGGGGCGCGCGAGGTTCAGGATCGGCGTGCCCTGGGCGCGTAGCAGCGTCCCCTGGTAGGCGCTGGGCAGGAAGCCGGCGCTCCAGTTGAGCGGGCCGCCCTTGGTGCCGATGCGGTTGCCCATGACGACGTAGCCGGGGAAGTTCTTGTTCTCGGAGCCGAGGCCATAGGTGACCCAGGCGCCCGCGCTCGGGAAACCGGGGCGGGTAAGGCCGGTGTTCATCTGGAACATCGCCGGCGCGTGGCTGTTCGATTCGCAGTGGACCGATTTCAGAAAGGCGATGTCGTCCACGCAGCGGGCGATGGCCGGCAGGCGATCGGAGACCCAGGCGCCGCTTTGCCCGTGCCGCTTGAACTTGTAGGGCGAGCGCATCAGGGGGCCTGGGCTGCCGAAGAAGGTCTCCACGCCCGACAGGCGCTTGCCGTGAGAGCGATCGAGCGCCGGCTTCGGGTCGAACAGATCGATGCCGCTCGGGCCCCCTTCCATGTAGAGCCAGATGACGGACTTCGCCCGCGCGAGCAGCTTCTGCTGGTCGACGAGACCGGCGAGGGCGAGCTGAAACAAGGACCGTCGTGAAGTCATTCGATGTACACGAACTCGTTGAGGCCGAGGAGCACCTGCGCGAAATCCGCCAGGCGTCCGGTGGTGAGGAAAGCGAGCGCCGCCTTGCGTTCGTCGGCACGGGGCGGGCGTGCGAAAGCCAGAAGGTAAGCGCGGTCGATCTGCGCGACGGGCCGTCGGCCGGCTTCGCGGGCGATACGATCGGCGAAGTCCTGCGCGCGGTGGTGGACGAAGGGGTCGTTGAGCAACGAGAGCGCCTGATGGGCCACGGTGGTGGCGACGCGGCGGCCGCAGCTCTCCATCGGCGAGGGCGCGTCGAACACCTCCAGCATCGGCACGGGGACCGAGCGCTTGACGAAGGCGTAGACGGTGCGGCGCCAGACCGGTGGCCCGTCGACGACGTCGGTCGGGTAGTGGTTGTCGCCGTCGGTACGGGTGATGATCGCTTCGGGCGGGATCGGCAGCTTGACGCCCGGGCCGTACATCGTCGGGTCCAGGCGGCCACTCACGACGAGGATGGCATCGCGCAGCACCTCGGCCTCGACTCGCATCGGGCGACGGCGCCATAGCAGCTTGTTGTCAGGGTCGATCGCCGCCTTCTCTGCATCGAATCGCGTCCCCTGGCGGTAGACGGCGCTGGTCACGATCAACCGGTGCAGCGGCTTCAAGTGCCAGCCGCCGGCGATGAGCTGCCCGGCAAGCCAGTCGAGCAGCTCCGGGTGGGTTGGCCGCTCGCCCTGGGTTCCGAAATCGTTCGGGGTGCGCACCAGACCTTCGCCGAAGTGATGCCGCCAGAGGCGATTGACGATCACCCGCGCGGCCAGCCGCCCGGCGCCGCCGTCGGGGTCGGTGAGCCAGCTGGCCAGAGCGGCGCGCTGGAAGGTGGTGCGTGCTCCGGCGGGGCGGGTCACGGTGTGCTCCTTGCCGCCGAGGACGCTGAGGAACCCGAGCGTCACTTCTTCCTTCTTCAGGTCGACCTGGCCACGTTCCAGGAGGTAGCTGGTGGACGGCTTGGCAGAGGCGTCAGTGATCCCCAGCGCGCGCGGCGGTGACGGCGGGCGTTCGCGCTCGACGGCGGTCAGCGAAGCCGCCAGTTGCTCCCAGCGCGCGCGCGTCTCGGGGGCCATCGCCTTGCGCAGTTCGGGATCCCCGACACGCAACTGCTTGCGGTGGATCGTCAGCAGCTCTTGCTGCCGCTGGTTGGTCTTGTCGGGGGGCTGGCGAAGGAGCGCCTTGTCGGCGTCGCCCAGATCCAGAGCGTCGACCTTCTTGCGCACCAGCGGCGCGCGCTCGCGTTCGAGCAGGGTCTTGAGCGCGTTGTCGATGGGCTCGGCGCGCTGGTCGAACTCGGTGCGGCGTCGCTTGTAGTCGGCGACGACGTCGGGGGACGCCAGGAACGCCTCGTGGCGCGCGGTGGTGGTGAAGGCCGCGAGCAGCCGATAGTAGTCGCGGGTGGGGATCGGATCGAACTTGTGATCGTGGCAGCGGGCGCAGCCGATGGTCAGGCCCAGCATCGCCTGCGCCGTCGTGCCGAGCATGTCGTCCAACTCGTCGTAGCGGTACTTCTCCTGGTTGCGCTTGGCGTCCGTGAGCTGCTTCTCGACGACGGCGCCTGCGGTCAGAAAGCCGGTGGCTGCCAGCGCCCGGGGATCCTCGGGCGCCAGCTCGTCGCCAGCCAGTTGCCAGCGCACGAACGTGTCGAACGGTAGATCCTCGTTCAACGCCCGGATGACGAAGTCGCGGTACTGATACGCCGTCTTGCGGTCCTGATCGTAGCGGTACCCTTCGCTGTCCGCGTAGCGCGCGATGTCCAGCCAGTGCCGGGCCCAGCGCTCGCCGTAGCGTGGGCTGGCCAGCAGGCGGTCGACGAGATCCTCGTAGGCGGCAGGCGAGCGACTGCGCACGAACGCCTCGACCTCTTCGGGCGTGGGGGGCAACCCGACGAGGTCGAAGGAGAGGCGGCGGATCAGCGTGCGCCGGTCTGCCTCTGCACTGGGGTCGAGGCGCTTGCCCTCCAGTGCACCCAGGATGAATCGATCGACGTCGGTCCTCGCCCACTTGCCTGCACGCGGCGGCTGCGGCCGGTTCAGCGGCGCGAAGGACCAGAACTGGCGATCTTCGTCGGTGATCACCAGCTCGCGGCGGCCCGCCGTGGCGGCGGCGAGTGGCTGGTCGTACGGAACGCCGGCGTCGATCCACGCGGCGATCTGGGCGATGGCCGCGGCTGACAACTTGTCGGTCTTGCGGGGCATCGCCGGCTCGTCGGCGTGGGTGACGAGCTTGTAAAGGAGGCTCCCGGCGCTGTTGCCGGGGATCACCGCCGGTCCGCTGTCGCCACCCTTCAGCAGCGCCTCGCGCGTGCGCAGGTCGAGGCCGCCCTTGACGTTCTCGCCGCCGTGGCACTTGAGGCAATGGTCGACGAGCAGCGGGCGCACCGGATCGGCCTGCACGGCGAGCCAGAGGAGGGCGGCAATCACGGCGCGTCTCCCACGACGGTGATGGTGATGGTGACCGGCGCGCCCGCCAGACCGTTGCCGTAGCTGCCGGTGTACGGCGTGGCGGTGATCGTGTGACGTCCCGGCAGCGGCGTCCACGAGCTCTGCCCGTAGCGCGCGGCTGGCACCAGGGTGTAGGGCGCCTTGGTCTCGGTGTTGAAGCCGATGTCGCCGTCGAAATCGAAGCGAATGCTACCGACGCGCTCGGGTGCCGTGAACGCGCGAAGATTGAAGCGGCGGCCGGCAAGCACGCGCAGATCGACCACCGCTCCGTCGCTCAGTCGCTCGAAGCCGGGCACCGACACCGGGCCGTCGACCGCCATCAGGGAGAAGCCGGTCACCACCGGAGGCGTCGAGGTGGGCGGAAGCACCGGCTCGGCGACGAGCGCCGCATCCTCGTCGGCGATGGTGAACTGCCGGGCGGACACCTCCACCGCGGCGCCGTCGCGTCCCCGCACCAGGCGCACGCGGCCGTCCTGCACCTCGAGGCGGGTCGCGTCCGGCACCGCCGACAGCTTGAGGCGCGTGCCCAGCACCTCGGCGCGCGCGTGCGAGGCCTGCAACACCATCGGACGGCCCGCGGGCTGGTGATCGACCTCGGCCTGAACCTCGCCTCGCCGTAGTTCGAGGCGCTTGCCCTCGTTCTCGCGGGAAGCGAAGGCCAACTCGGTCAGGGGCTCGAGATCGAGGTGGGTTTTTTCACCCACATACACGACCCGGGCGGTCTCGCCCGCCGGGGTGTTCAGGGTGTCACCGCGTTCGAGCGCAAAGCCTGCGGGCGCCGCCAGTGTCCGTCCGTCGCGCACCACCGTGACGCGCGGCCCGCTCGCCACCACGCGCGCCAGCGGCTGGCTCCGGGAGGCAAAGGCCACCAGGGCGAGTGCCGCTGCTGCCCCGAGCATCACCCAGGGGCGCGCCCGACGAGCCCGTCGTGTCCGTACGGTGGTCATCACGTCACGCACGAACGGCCGCTCGTCTCGCTGAACGGCCGTCAGGACCGCGCGCGTGAAGGTGGACTCCTCCGGCCGGAGCAGAGGGGCGAGGGCGCGGCTCTGGCGAAAGAGATCGACGAAAAGCGCGGCGCGCGCGGGATCCTCTTCCAGCAAACGCTGGAGCTCGATGGCGCCGCCGGCATCGAGGTCGCCGTCGAAGAACTCGGACAGGAGATGCTCGAATTCACCTTCATCCATGGGTCAGTAACTTCCGGTTCACGCAATCGCGCAGCTTGCGCCGCACGTCGAACAGCTGGAATTTCACCGCTGCCACGGTCGAGCCGAGGCGGCTGGCGATGGCAGTCAACGGCGTCTCGTGCGTGTAACGCTGCTCGAGCATCGACCGCAGGCGTTCGGGAAGGCTACCGACGCAGTCGCGCAGCAGCGCCGTCCGCTGATCGCCGCCCATGTGGACCTCGGCCTCGACGGAGTCCGCCACCAGATGCTGCAGGTAGTTTTCGTGCTTGCGCGTCTCGTTCCGGATCCGCCGCAGCTCGACCAGCACCATCGCCCGGGCGATGGAGGCCAGCCAGGCGAAGAAGTTGGTGTGTTCCTGGTAGGCGTCGATCTTGTCGAAGGCCTCCACGAACGCGCGGTGGGCGATCTCCTCCGGGTCCACGCCCGGCGGGCAGAGGTGGGCGACGAGGGACCGCAGCCGCCGTTGATGGACCTGCACCACCACCTCGTAGGCGTCCACGCGGCCTTCCTTCACCCGCTGGATGGCCTCTTCGTCGGTCATCGGGATAGTCATAACCCCAGCGGGCTCCAGGTTAGATCGATCGAGGGCGGCGGGAGGGTATTCTCCCGCCCATGACCCTCATCGCCGTCATCCTGCTCGCCGCCCCGGCCTCGCCGAAGGATTCGTCGTACTTCCCCCCGTCGGATGCCCGCGGTGGCTGGAGGACGCTGGCGAACGCTGACGAGGTCCGGCAAAGGACGGCAATCGACGTCGGCAAGCTGGACGAGGCCTTCGCCTACGTGCAGGGGACCAGCCAGCACGGCGGCCTCCTGGTCGCCCGCCATGGATATCTGGTCTACGAGAAGTATTTCGGCCGCGGGCACCGCGAGGCGACGCCGGAGATGGCGTCTTGCGGCAAGGCGGTCACCAGTGTCGCCGTCGGTATCGCCCTGGCCGGCAAGCGGTCGCTGATCCCACGCGGTCTCGACGAAAAAGTGTTCACCCCGAAGTACATGCCCAAGGAGATCTTCCCGCTGGACGATCCGCGCAAGGCGGAGATCACGCTGGGGCAGTTGCTGGCCATGTCGGCGGGCATCCGCGGCACCAATCCGGGCTTCGTGCATGGGCAGAAGGTGGAGTTCGCCGATCCGGCCAAGGATGGCCCCATCGCCACCACCGACGAGGTGGCGCTGCACCAGTCGCTCTGGACGGCGCCCGGTCAGGGCTACTCGTACGCGACCTCGTCGTCGCATCTGGCCTCGATCGTGCTGCGGCGGCTCACCGGCATGGAGATGCAGCGGTACATCGACGAAAACCTGGCGAAGCCAATGGGGTGGGGGAGGTGGGGTTACGCGCTCAATCGCCCCGGGCTGAAGATGGATCATACGCCCGGCGGCGGCAGCATCGCCATGCGACCGACGGATGCGCTCAGGTTCGCCTACCTGATGCTGCACGAGGGACGGTGGGGCAGCCGCCAGCTGGTGCCGGCAGATTTCGTACGCGCGTGCGGTCGGCCGTCGCCGTACAACCCGCACTCGAACCACAGCCTCAACTTCGTGGTGAACGAGGACGGGCACGTGGCCGGCGCGCCGAAGGACGCCTACTGGAAGGCGGGCAACGGCGGCCACTCGTTCTATGTGGTGCCGTCGCTGGACATGGTGATCTACAAGCTGGGCGGTCGCGAGGAGCAGTACGACCCGGCGCTCACCGGCCTTCCGGTGCTGTACAAGTACGACGGCTCGCGCGACGGATGGAAGGCCACCAGTGGGGGGATGGGCACCGAACGGACCCTGGAGCTGGTCGTTGCCGCTGCGACCGACGCGCCGAAACTGGCCAAGGGAATCCCGACGGCGCGGGCGCCGTACGTCCTGAAGTCGATGAACGACCTCAAGAAGAACACCGATCTGTTCGCCGACAAGACCGCGAACTACACCGTCCAGTACATGCAGGAAGAGGACAAGACCCAGCTCGGCGCCTGCGAGGTCCACGAGGGCAAGGACCACGTCTTCGTCGTCATCGACGGCAAGGGGATCTACAACGTCGGCGGCACCCTCGAGGAGCCGCGCGAGGTGAGCCCGGGCGAGTGGCGAGGCGCGCGGCTCAAGGACGCCAAGGCGTTCCCGGTCAGCAAGGGAGACGTGATCGTCATCCCGCGCGGCACGGCGCACTACCGCGACTCGAAGGGGAGCGCCCTGTCGCTGCTGTCGATCTCGATCTACTCAGCGCCGCCCGCCGCTCACTGACCAGCGTTCGTCGAAGAACCCCGCCGCGGCCACGCGCCCCGGCAACCGGGCGTCGGGAGGCGTCTGCAGATCGATGACCGCCCAGTCGGGCAGCTTCGGGTTCTGCAAGCTGTTGGTGTGGTCGTGTCCCTCGCGGTGCGTGGGGCCGCTGTTGATCACCACGTACCTCTTCGGGTTGAGCGGGTTGGGGAAGATCAAGAGGGGCACATGGCGGCCGGCGTCGAAGCGCTGGCCGGCGATGGTCACCTCGCGAGCGGTCCAGCGCACCGGCAGCCGGGCGGCGATCCGGCCCAGGACGGCGTTGGAGGTCGGGTCGCCCCACAGCAAGAGGTGATGGTCGCGGATGTCGGCGTCGGTCACCGCGCGATCGGCTTTGCGGCGCAGCTCGCCCCGGTAGACCGCGCGCCAGCGCTCGTCGAGGTGCTGGCGCTCGAAGGCGACCCACCGCTCGACCAGCGGGTGCGCGGATCGACCCGTCGGCTCCACGACGAGAAATGGCTCGAGGAAGGCGTCGTCGATCGGCCCCTGCAGGCCCGGCCTCTTGGCCAGCCCGGGCGGCAGGTCCTGCATTGTCTTCCAGCGCGTGCCCGCCTTCACCAGCAGCGGTCCCGGGGGCGGCGTCTGGCCGTCGATGGTCACCTTCGCCATCGGAGCCGCGAGCCGTAGCGCCGTCGCGTTCTTCGTGGTCAACACCACCGTCCCGTCCGCCTGGCGGGCGCCGTCCACGCGGGCGTCCTCCCAGTGCTTGCCGAGGCCGAGCAGCTCGACCCAGTGCATGCGGTTGTAGCGCAGGGTGCGTGTCTGCAGCATCACTCGATCGGGCTGCGTTCGACCCTGCTTCACGACGTCGCCGAGGAAGCGGGCGATCTCGGCGAGCGAGTCGGGATGATACGCGTGCCCCGTCCCCGGTCCGATCACCTGGCGCAGCGTCCGTCCCTCGCCTGCGAAGGCCTCGGCCATCACCTGCGCCGACTGCTGCTGCGGGTCCTTCTCGCCGCTGTATGAGATCACCGGCACGTTGAACAGGTTACGGACGTAGGCGGGCACGTCGTAGGTGGCGAGCAGCGTCCGTTCGTAAGACGGCGGATCGAAGGTCGCTCCGGGGGTCTTGATCTTCAGGTAGCGCAACGTCTCGACGAAGCCGGCGCCCGGCGACACGGCGACGAAGCGGTCCGTGTAATGCGCGCCGATGTGCCAGCTGCCCGCGCCACCCATGGAGAAGCCGGCGAGGACGACGCGATCGGGATCGACGCGGTAGCGCCGTTTCACCTCGTCGATCACATCCAGCACGTCGATCTCGCCCGCGGACTTGTAGCCGAGGCACTGGCGGCCGAACGGGTGCACCACCAGCGCCCCCGGGATCTGCAGCTTGCCGGGGCTTCTCTCGCGTTCTGCAATGAAGGGCAGGTCGGTCGTCGTGTCGCCCCGTCCGTGTAGCCAAACGATGAGCGGGGCGGGGCGATCGAGCGCGACGTCCGCCGGGATCTCCAGACCGTACGGCTGCACCGATCCGTCGACGGTCGAGCGGTAGCCGCGGGCCAGCGTGCCCCGCGCGGTGGGCCACGCCGGCTTGGCCGCGAGGAGCTGATCCAGACGCTGGTTCCCGCGCGCCAGCAGCTCGGCCGCCTTGGCCACGTCCTTCGCTTGATAGAACTCGCCCAGGTCCAGCGCGTAGCGCACCGCCTTGGCGTAGATCTCCACGTCGGGGAGCAGCTCGTTGCCGCGCGCCTGCTCGAGGCGAGCGGTCAGCGCCTCGACGCCCGAGCGCAGCTTCGCGCGATCCGCCTCGGCGATGGGCGTGCCCTCCGGAGGCAGCACCCGTGCAATCGGTTTCAGCGGGGGCAGCTCCGTGGCCGCGGCCGACAGCCAGAGCAAGAGCAGAGTTCGCATGACTGACGTACCTGGCAGTTCAGGACGACGTGGATTGGTGGTGCTTCACGATGGACGAGAAGTCCTCCTCGGCCTGGCCCGCCGCCATGCAGGCGGTGAACACCTGTTTGGCCGCCGCCAGCGCCGGCATCGGCACCTTCAACCTGTCCGCCGCCTCGAGCGCCAGGCGCAGGTCCTTGTCCATCAGCTTGAGCGCGAAAAAAGGCGTGAAGTCGCCGGCCAGCGCTGGCGGCCCCTTCATCTCGAAGATGCCCGCACGCGCGCGCGTGGACATCAGGACCTCGAACATCGTCGACGGTGACAGACCGGCACGCGTCGCCAGGCCCAATCCCTCGGCCAGCGCCTCCATCTCGAGGGCGATCACCAGATTCACCACCAGCTTGGCGGTGGCGCCGCTTCCGGTGGGACCGACGAGGTGCACCGACTTCGCCAGGCAGCCGACGAACAGATCGGCGACCGAGTCCAGCACCGCGCGCTCGCCGCCGACGATGAAGCCGAGTTCGCCGCGCTCCGCCTCGTTCTTGCTCCCGAAGACGGGCGCGTCCAGGAACGTCGCGCCACGCGCCCGCGCGCCCTCCGCCAGCCGTTGCGACACCGACGGCGCCACGGTGCTGGCGTCGATGATCACGGCGCCTCGCCGCAGCGTCGACAGGGCCCCCTGCCGGCCCTCGTAGCTGCCGAGCACGGCGTCCGGATCCGCCAGCATGCTGATCACGACGTCGGCGTCGTCCGCGGCTTGCGCCGGCGTGTCCACGACCTGGCCGCCCCCCGCATGGCGGACAGCCTCGTCGGCCCGCGCCCGGGTCCGGTTGAACACCCGCACCGTGTGGCCGGCGTTGACCAGCCGCACCAGCATGCCCCGGCCCATCAAGCCCGTGCCCAGCAGCCCGATTCTACGTGGTTTGTTCATCTATGTTGACAGACGACATTATCATTGTCGACAATCGACAATCAACCCATGAGTGAGCTGATCCAGAAGGAGATCCTCCGCGACAAGATCTTCGGCGTCGTTCGCGACTGGATCCTCGAGGGGGAGTTCCAGCCTGGCGAGCGAATCGTCGAGTCGACACTCGCCACCCGCCTGGGTGTCAGCCGGGCTCCGCTGCGCGAGGCGCTCTGGCTGCTGTCCCATCACGGCCTCGTTCACATCGAGGCGCACCAGAGCGCGCGGGTGACCACGCTGTCAGCCGAGGAGATCCGGGACATCTTCGAGGTGCGCGAGTCGCTCGAGGTGCTCGCTGCCCGGAAGATCCGGCGCACCTTGACCGCCGCCAAGCGTGCCCGCCTCGACGAGGTGCTCGGGCGGATGCGCAAGGCGGCGAAGGCCCGCGATCTGCGCGCCTGGGTCGACACCGATCACCTCTTCCACCGGACCCTCTGGGATCTCGCCGACAACCGCCAGCTGGTGACGATGCTGGCGGACATCTCGGCCCGCTTCTTCAGTTACGGCCTGATGCGCGATCTGCAGAGCGAGCACCCGTTCCGCTTCGACGAGGTGACCGCCGAGCACGAGGAGATGGCGCGCCTGGTCTGCGAGGGGAGCGACGCGGAGATCGCGGCCGGTTTCGCCCGCTCGTACGCCTCGTTCCTGGAGTACGTGCTGCTGCGCTTCGGCCAGCCCTGATGCGCCCCATTCGCAACCTCCGCTGGTCGATAGCCGGGCTCCTTGCCCTGGCGACGGCGCTGTCGTACCTCGACCGCCAGAGCTTTCCCGTCGTCGTGGGCGAGATCCGCCGGGAGATCCCCATCGGCGCCGCCGAGTTCGCGCGGCTCGGCTCGTTGTTCCTGGTCGCCTACGGCGTGATGTATGCGGTCGGCGGCCGCCTGCTGGACCTCCTGGGGACCCGCATCGGCTACACCGTGATGATCGTCTGGTGGTCGCTCGCCAACCTGCTCACCGGAACGGTCTCGTCGGTGCTGGGGCTGGGGGTCTTTCGCTTCTTGCTGGGCATGGGCGAGGGCGGCGGCTTTCCGGCATCCGGCAAGGCCGTCGCCGAGTGGTTTCCGGCGCGCGAACGGTCGCTGGCGTTCGGCGTCTTCAACACGGGCTCCAGCCTGGGCGCGGTCATCGCCGCCCCGGCGCTTGCGTTCGTCGCCGTGACCCTCGGCTGGCGTTGGGTCTTCTTCCTCACCGGCGCCGCCGGCCTGGTCTGGGCGGTGGTCTGGCTTGCGCTCTACCGTCCGCCCGCCGTTCACCCTCGCATCAGCGACGAGGAGCGCCAGTACATCCAGGCGGGCGTGGTGCCCGAGCGCGGGGCCTCCGTGCTCTGGCTGGATCTGCTGAGGCTGCGGCAGGTCCAGGGCCTGATGGTCGCCAAGCTGCTGACCGACTCGGGCTGGTACTTCTTCATCTTCTGGCTGCCCAGGTATCTGGGCGACGTGCGCCACTTCGACGTCAAGCAGATCGGCGCCTACGCCTGGATCCCCTACGCCTTCGCCGGCGCCGGCAGCCTCGTCGGTGGCGCGCTCGGCACTTACCTGCTCGGCCGCGGCGTCGGCCTCGATCGCGCGCGCAAGACCGCGCTGGCTCTGGGGGCGGCGCTGATGCCGGCTTCGCTGCTCATCGTCCCCACGCCCGTCGGGCTGTCGCTGGTTTTCTTCAGCCTCGCGCTGTTCGGCCACCAGCTCTGGTCGGCCAACGTGCAGACGCTGGCGGCCGACATGTTCCCGTCGCGGCTGGTCGGCTCGGTCGAGGGGCTGCTCGGATCGGCCGGTGCGCTCGGCGCGGCGCTTTACGGGATCCTGGTCGGCTGGCTGGTCGAGAACCACGGCTACGGCGTGCCGTTCCTGATTGCTGGCCTGCTGCACCCGGTTGCATTTCTCGTCATCTGGAAAGTCGTCGGACGGATCGAACCCGTGTCTTTACGCAAGGAGCTCGCATGAACAGCCTCGTCCTCTTGTGTGTCCTGGCCGTCAACATGCCTCGCGCCGAGTATCAGGATCGCGTCCAGGCGGGCTGGCTCGGCCAGCTGGTCGGCGTGGTGCTGGGATGGCCTTACGAGCACGACGTCGCCGCCACCACTCGGGTCGAGCGCTACAACAAGAGGTACACGGTGGGCCCCGTCGACGACGACTGGTACTACGAGATCGTCGCGCTGCGGGCCTTCGAGCGCCACGGCCTCCGCATGACGCCGGCCCAGCTCGGGGAGCAATGGAAGGAAGATCAGGCTGGCTCGTGGGGCTCGAGCCGCGAGACGCTGAAGGCCTTGCGGCGCGGGGTCGTCGCCCCGGCCACCGGTCACCCGAAGGAGAACCCTCTGTGGTGGAGCATCGGGTCGCAGTTCAGCGCCGAGATCTACGGCCTGGTCGCTCCCGGCATGCCCGAACTGGCGGGACAGCTGGCCCGCGAGTTCGGCCATCTCAACGGCTACGCCGAGGGCGTCGACGGGGCGGTCTTCATGGCCGGCATGGTCAGCCTGGCGTTCGTCGAGCGCGACGCGCGCGCCATCGTGCGCAAAGCGGCCCATCTGATCCACCCCGGCTCGCCCTACCGGCAGTGCCTGGACATGGTGATCGACATGGCCGAGCGCGGACGCAGCGCCGCCGAGGTGATGCAGGCCGTGGAAGATCGCTGGCACATCGAGTACCCGGGCACCAACAACGCCGTGCCCAACGGAGGCATCGTCGCCGCCAGCGTCTGGTTCGGCGGCGGCAAGTTCCTCGACACCATCAACCACGCGGTCGCGGCCGGGGACTATACCGACGCCGATTGCAACGCGGCGAATGCTGGCGCCGTCGTGGGTGTCATGCAGGGCATGAAGGGCCTGCCGGCGGATCTGGTCGCGCAGTTCGGCGATCGCATCGCCGGAAAATCGATGGGCGAGGTGACTTTCCGCGTTCCTGTCGACGAGAAAATCAGCGATCTCGCCCGGCGCACCGCCGCTGTCGGCGAGAAGATGATCGCCGCTCACGGAGCGCGCGTGAAGGAGACGCTGGCCCTGCCCGCCGTGCGCGTGCCGGCGACCATGCCGCTGGAACGGTTCACGCTGGCCGATCTCGCCCGCATCTGGAATCCCGACTGGACGCTCGAGCGGGCAGGCTTTGGTGGGGGCCACGGTGGTCTCGGGGGCCTGCGCGGCATGACCCATCTGCGTGGCGACGTCCTCGCCACCTACCCGCGCGACGAGGTGCGTGGTCTGCTGTTCCGCCGCAAGGTTCGCCTCGGCCAGCACCCGTCGCTGGCCATCGAGGTTGGCGTCGACGCCGGCCGCGCTTTCCAGCTCGATGTCTGGGTCGACGACGAGAGACTGCACGGCGCCGTCGTCGAGGCGCCGGCCGCGCCCCAGCCGGAGATCGCCTGGCGC
This sequence comes from Myxococcales bacterium, assembly GCA_031423255.1. Taxonomy (GTDB): domain Bacteria; phylum Myxococcota_A; class Polyangia; order Fen-1088; family Fen-1088; genus JANPFD01. The sequence continues at coordinate 86,370 of JANPFD010000199.1, forward strand.
CGCGTGGACAAGGCGCTGACGAAGTACGCCGGTCGCGAGGTGACTCTGCGTGTCTACCAGCGGGTGCTGGTCAAGGACCGCATCCCCGGCAACGCGTACTGGAAGGTGCTTCGCGTCACAAGTGAATGATGCGAGTGACCCCTACCACCTGCGACGCGACCAACTTAAATTGGGACGGCGCCAGTGATGAACCAGCACGCAGTCCAGTTCTTTCACCGGGACGAGGTCCTCTTCGACGCCGTGGCCGATTTCCTGGCCACGGGTCTCGAGCGCGGGGCGCCGGCGGTGGTCATCGCCACCCAGTCGCACCGGCATGGCTTCCTGGAGCGTCTGAAGGATCGCGGCGTACCGGGCATGGCGAATATCGCGATGCTCGACGCCCGGCAGACGCTGGAGCAGTTCATGGTGGCCGGGGCGCCGGACTGGGGGCGGTTCAAGAACACGGTCGGCCGTGTCCTCGAAGAGAGTCACCGCAAGGGTGACGGCGCGCAGATCAGGGCCTACGGCGAGATGGTCGACGTCCTGTGGCGGGACGGCAACCACGATGCGGCGCTGCGGCTCGAGGAGATGTGGAACGACCTGGCGAAGGTCCATTCCTTCTCCCTCCTTTGCGCCTATTCGATGGGTAGCTTCTCCCGATCCTCGGACAGGACGGCGTTCGATGAGGTTTGCGCGGTTCACTCGCATGTTCACCGCTCCGAGGAGGTCGAGGCGCTGCATGACGAGATTGCTCACCGGCGCAGTGTCGAGGACGCCCTCAAGGCCGCCATCCGCTTGCGCGACGACTTCCTGGCCGTGGCCGGACACGAGCTTCGCAGCCCGCTCACGGCGCTCCAGCTCCAGATCACCTCGCTGAAGGCACTGATCGACAAGGGCGAAACGGAACGAGCCCGCGCACGGCTGGAGCGCGCGGCCGTTCAGGTCACCCGGATGGCGAACCTCATCGACGAGATGCTGGATGTATCCCGTCTCAGCGCCGGCCGTTTCACGCTGAACAAGGAAGAATGCGATCTGGCGGTGGTGGTGCGCGACGTGGTCGAGCGTGCGTCGGACACCATCGCTCGCAACGAGACCCAGGTGAGGATCATCGCGGATGCGCCCGTGCCCGGGACGTGGGACCGCATGCGGATCGATCAGGTCGCCGGCAACCTGCTCTCGAACGCTCTGAAGTACGGCCGTCGGCGCCCCGTGGAGATCGTCGCCGGCCAGATCGGTGACCGCGCTCGGCTCGTGGTGCGGGATCAGGGCATCGGCATCTCGCCCGAGGACCAGCAGCGTATCTTCGAGCGCTTCGAGCGCGCCGAGCCGGCCCGGAACCTCGGCGGCCTGGGCCTGGGGCTCTGGATCGTCCGTCAGGTCGTCGAGGCTCACGGGGGCGCCATCCGTGTGGAGAGCGAGCCGGATCGAGGCTCGACCTTCACCGTCGATCTGCCGGTGAGTTAGTTCGTCGTAGACTGCCGACTTGCCCCTGCGCACCGCCACGCTCGACGAGCTGTCCATCGACGACGAGGGATCGTTTGCGCACGTCGGTCTGTACCGGCGGTTGAAGGAGGTCCTGCGCGGCGCCGGCTATCGATTCAGGCTTCCGGCGCCGGGCAGCCACGCCAGCTGGGATCGGGCCCTGTTCCTGAACCTGACGTTCTGGAGCGGCGACGAGGGCTCGGACGTGCTGTGCGACGATCACATTCCCGCCGACGTCGTCGCTCACGTGGCCTGGCACCACGTCGTCAATCGCCGGCTGGCCACCGTGGCGCCCCGTTCGGCCGGCGCGCTTCTGTTCGGAGAGACCATTGCCAGTGCGTTCGATCTCTATCTCGTGGGGCGGCTGCTCCCGGATGCGCCGGATTCGGACTTCATCGCCAGCCAGGTGCCCATCATGAGCGAGGCTGCCCAGCAGGCCGGGCTCTCGGAGGCGGCGTTCACCGCGCTGCTCGACGACGTGGCGGCAGCGCCCGAGCGCGCGTTCGAGGACATGCGCGCGTTGCTGTTCGACGCGGCGACGGCGCTATGCACCTGCCAGGACGCGACATCCGCCCAGCGGGTTCTCGAGCGCTTCGTCGGCCACCGCTTCGAGCCGCTCCTGCACCACTATCAACTCTCCAACTGGATCCTTTACGGGCGCGTCTACGGTAGCCCCACGGTCGCCCTCGAGGACGTGGTCCACCGGGCCGACGCGGCCCTGCGCCAGGCGCCCGTGGCCCTCGACTGGCTGGCGGAGCACTGGCTCGACTGAGCGGTGCCGGAGGAGAGACTCGAACTCTCAAACCCTTGCGAGTGGCGGATTTTGAGTCCGCTGCGTATACCATTTCGCCACTCCGGCGCTTTTCGTTTCGATAAGTTAGGCTACCTGTCCTTCTCGGTCCAGGCCCGTTGTAACTGTCCGGGCGGGATCAGTTACATCGGGCAGGAGGGCTTGGGCGACGCGCCTGCGTGGTCGTGAAGCTCGCGTGAGCGCCCAGCGTCGACAGGCGAGGGGTAGGGCACGCGCCTTTTTCGAGGGAGGCGCGCAGGCGATCCGCGTGTGGAACGCCTGGCACCTCCTGATTCGGGAGTCGCTGCCTCGTGATTGCGAGGACGTCCGGTGGGTGCGCACGGGGTGGGCACCGGCGCGCGAGACCGCGAGTCGCGATATCCTCCTGGGCCCATGGCCCTCAAGAAGTCCGAGCTGTACTCGACGCTCTGGTCAAGCTGCGACGCGCTTCGCGGCGGCATGGACGCCAGCCAGTACAAGGACTACGTGCTGGTGCTGCTCTTCATCAAGTACATCAGTGACAAGTACGCGGGTCAGAAGTTCGCGGCGGTCACGATTCCGAAGGGCGCCAGCTTCAAGGACATGGTGGCCCTCAAGGGCACGTCGAACATCGGTGACGACATCAACAAGAAGATCCTGGCGCCGCTCAAGGACGCCAACAAGCTCTCGGATCTGCCGGACTTCAACGACGCAACCAAGCTGGGGGACGGCAAGGAAAAGGTCGAGCGCCTCACGAGACTGATCGCCATTTTCGAGAACCCGGCCCTCGATTTTTCCAAGAACCGCGCCGAGGGCGACGACATCCTGGGCGACGCCTACGAGTACTTGATGCGCCACTTCGCCACGGAGAGTGGCAAGAGCAAGGGCCAGTTCTACACGCCCGCCGAGGTCAGCCGGGTGATCGCGCAGGTCGTCGGCATCCGCGCAGCGAAAACAAGCCGGGCCACGACGGTCTACGACCCGAGGGGACGAGTAAGCATGTTGTCATCGTGAACCCGGAGGACGTCCCGTTCGTATCAGGACTTCACACCATCGTGGCCAAGAGCAAGACGACCGAATTGGTTCATTTGTACCGCCGACACTGTTTCCAGTCGCAGGAAGTAAGGAGGCAATTCCGGTTCTTTGCGGTCGGCAGCAAGGTGTCTGGTGTCAGCAAGTCGAAGATCGTCCGGATCACGTTGCCGCTCCCGTCAGTGGCCGAACAAACCGCCATCGCCACCATCCTCTCCGACATGGATGCCGAGATCGCGGCCCTCGAAGCCAAGCTCGCCAAGGCCCGCCAGGTGAAGCAGGGGATGATGCAGGAGTTGCTCACCGGGAGGATCCGGCTCGTATGAAGGAGAGCCAGCGGATCGAGTGGAAGGAGTCCTGGCGGGACGAGTTCCTGAAGACGATCTGCGGTTTCGCCAACGCCGACGGTGGCGTCCTCACCGTCGGGCGCAACGACCAGGGCGAGGTCGTCGGCGTCGCGAACGCGGCCAAGCTGCTCGAGGATCTGCCGAACAAGATCCGCGACCTGCTCGGCATCATGGTGGACGTGAACCTGCGCAAGAAGTCGTCGCGCGAGTACCTGGAGATCGCCGTCGAGGCCTGCCCCAATCCCATCAGCTACCGCGGCGAGTACTACGTCCGCAGCGGCAGCACCACCCAGTCGCTCAAGGGCGCCGCTCTCGACAAGTTCTTGCTGCGCAAGCAGGGCCGGCACTGGGACGCGGTGCCCGTTCCGCACGTGGCCGTCAAGGATCTCGATCGCAAGGCGCTCGCCTTCTTCCGCAGGCAAGCGGCCAGGAGCAAGCGCGTGGCGCCGGAGGTGCTGCAAGAGCGCGATCCTGCGCTGATCGAAAAGCTGCACCTGATCGAGGGGAAGTACCTCAAGCGTGCCGCCGTCTTACTGTTTCACCCCGACCCCGAGCGGTTCGTCTCGGGAGCATTTGTGAAGATAGGCTTGTTCGAGAACGACGCCGACCTTCGACATCAGGACGAGATCCACGGCGATCTGTTCTCCCAGGTCAACCAAACCATTGAGGTCCTGAGGCTGAAGTACCTCAAGGCATGGATCACCTACGAAGGCCTGCAGCGCATCGAGACCTATCCCGTGCCCGAGCCCGCCCTGCGCGAGGCCGTCCTGAACGCCATCGTCCACAAGGATTACGCCGCCGCCATCCCCGTCCAGATCAGCGTTTACCCCGACAAGCTGATGATCTGGAACCCGGGCCAGCTCCCGCCCGACTGGACCGTGAAGAAGCTGCTGTCGAAGCACGCCTCGCAACCGTTCAATCCCGACGTGGCGCGCGCCTTCTTCCGCGCCGGCCAGATCGAGGCCTGGGGGCGAGGTTTTGAGCGCATCCTGGCGGAGTGCCGTGCGGCGGGCGCGCCGGTCCCCGAGGTGCGCTATGAGACCTCGGGACTGTGGATGGTGTTTCCATTCGCAGGCGATCAAGTCCTCGCGAAGGTGACTACCCAAGAAAACACCCAAGAAAACACCCAGGCACAGATCGTAGCCATCCTCGCCGCACGACCGACGGCAACGCGCCGAGAGCTGGCGCGAGCGCTGGGGCGGACCGAGGACAGCGTGAGGCATTACCTCCGGGTATTGACTGCGGCGGGGCGGATTCGCCACGTCGGTCCGACGAAGGCCGGCCGCTGGGAGGTTCTGCAGTGACCGTCGGCCAGCCCGAGCGCGCCACCCAGAACCGGATCATCGCGCTGTTCCGCGACGAGCTGGGCTACCGCTACCTGGGCGATTGGACCGACCGCGCCGGCAACAGCAACATCGAGGAGGCCGCGCTCACTGCGTGGCTGGCCAGGCAAGGCCACACGCCCGAGCGGATCAGCGCGGCCCTGCATCGCCTGCGCACCGAGGCGACGAACCACGGCCGCACCCTTTACGGTAACAACCAGGCCGTCTACGGCCTGCTCCGTTACCCGCCCGACAAGCAGGAGGCCGCGACGAACACCGTGTTGCAGCAGGCCGAGTTGCTGTCGGAGTTCTGGACGGAGGCGGGAGCGTGATTAGGCAGTTCGCGATGTGCCTCCGAGGAGCTTGGCCATGCCTTCGAACATCGAGATGAGGGCGGCCGCGGCGTGCGGTGGCGCTTCGATCCGGAGGCCGCCATCCGGGGCGCACTCGACGTGCAGAGCCTGGAAGAGCTGCGCGACATCCGCCACGCCTCCTCCTGCCGGTGCGATCGGCAGCTCCGTGTCTTCGGGCACCAGCGGGTCGACTGCGGACTCGTCCTCGTCCCGTGTGGAGGGCTGTGATGACAGCGGCGGAAGCTGCGCGGGCTCGACGATCCGTTCGAGGACGGCGAACAGGGCGCTCGACCGGTCGAATCGAAGCTGGTCCGTCGTCCCCTCGAACAGTCCCTTGAACAGCGCCCGCTTGTCGGACACGAGGCTGGCGATGCGCTCCTCGATGCAGGCGCGGCTCACCAGGTTGTAGACGTCGATCGGCCGCTTCTGGCCGATGCGATGAATGCGGCCGATTCGCTGCTCCAGGACAGCCGGGTTCCAGGGCAGCTCCAGGTTGATGCAGGCGTTGGCGGCCTTCTGGAGGTTGAGGCCCACGCCGCCAGCGTCGCTGAGAAAAAGCATGGCCGCGGTGGGATCGTCGTGGAAGTCGACCAGGTTCTGCGTGCGCCGCCGGCCCCGCTCATGGCCCGTGAAGAACAGCGCCCGAAGCCCGTCGGTGGCCAGCAGGTCGGACACCGCCCAGGCTGCGAGATCGAGCATGCGTCGCCACTGGCTGAACACCACCACCTTGCGTTTCTGCGTGATGACCAGGCTCGAGACCAGCTCCCGCAACTCGAGGAGCTTGGGGCTGGACAGCGACTCGATGAGGGGCGGCGTCGGGGCGCGACCGCGGATGGTGGGCCAGGTGGACTCGAAGTTGAGCTGCGCCATGCCGTTGGCGATCATCCTCTGCGTCGCCAGCAGCGTCATCAGTTTCAGGAACTCGGGCGGAGTGAGCGGTCGCCGCCGAGCCTTGCCCGCCAGCACCGCGATCGGCTGCAGGAGATCGTCGTGCGCGGTGCGCTGTTCGGCCGACAGATCGACCGGGACCGTAGTGTCCTGACGAGACGGGAGCTGCGCCAGCACCTCGGCACGGACCCGTCGGAGCAGGACCGGGGCGAGCCGCGCGCGCAGTGTGTCCAGGTTTCGCGCTCCGATCACCTCCCGTTTGCCGTCTGCGTAGGCGCTGTGCCACGGAACCAGACGCCACTTGGGCTCGAGCGCCCGGTCGTCGACCCACTCGACGATCGACGCCAGCTCCTCGATCCGGTTCTCCATCGGTGTCCCGGTGAGAACCAGTCGGTAGAGCGGCCGCAGGCGCTTGATGGTGAGAGCCGTCTTCGTCGCCCAGTTCTTGATCCGCTGGGCCTCGTCCAGGACCACCATGTCCGGCGCCCACGCCCATATCGCATCGAAGTCCCGCACGACCTGCTCGTAATTGGTCACGAGGAAGCCCCGGCGCGTCGACTGGTACATCGCGCGCCGGTCCGTCGCGTTGCCGTCCACCACGCGCAAGGGAGTGTCCGAGACCGCGTGCCACTCCCGCTCCCACTGAGGCTTCAAAGATGCGGGCACCACGAACAGCCCCCGGCGCACGAGGCCCGAATCGAAGAGCGCGCCAGCGGCGGCGATCGCCTGAGTGGTCTTGCCAAGCCCCATGTCGTCGGCCAGGACCAGGCGGCCCTCGGTGAAGAAGCGTGCGACGCCTGTCTTCTGATACGAGTACAGGCGCCGCTTGGTGCGGCCGAGCGCGCCCTCGATCCGTGGCGCCGCCGCCCGGAGGCGCGCGATGCGTTCGAGCCGTGCGCGTTCCTCGGCCAGTACCACAACCGCGGCCGGATCCGCCGAAGCCCCGGCCGCCCCGACGTGATCTTGCAGCGCGCGGACCAGGCGCATCCGCGCTTCGGGCGCACCAGTGTGGCTCGTGGCCAGGCGCCACGGGCCGGCCTTTGCGGGACGAAACAGGCGCACGAGGCTGCCGGCGGGCGGACGTCCGCGACCGCCGGGCGGCGTCAGGCCGAACGCATCAAGCGGATCCACGCGACCGGTCGCTGCGGTGGCCGCTTCCCAGACGATCCTGGGCAGCGGCGCCGCCGGCGCACCAACGACGGCCCTCCACGCGCGGTTGTTGCCGGCCAGATCGGCCACCACGGTGAGTAGGTGCTTGCACAGGCCGAGCGAGCCGCGCAGGAAGTCGGCGCAGTCGCAGCTTCCGCGAAAGGGCTTCCCCGCAGCGAGCCGCACGTCGTAGACGAGGGCTCCCTCGACTTCCGGCCTGCCCAGAACGTAGCGGCCCCAAGGACCAGGTCGGGGCCGTTCGAGGACGGCGATCTCTTGTGCCCGGGCCGAGGCGAGTCGGCGCAGGATCGCCTCGAACGCCGCGCGGCGAACCGGCCAGTCCCACGTCCCGGGCAGTTCCAGCGCGTGGCGTGCCAACAGGTCGGCGGGGATGGGGCGTGTCCGCCGCCCTGCGATCTGCTTGAGCGCTTCGAACGACTCGCTCTCCGTGACGGGTGCGGCATCGATTGGCGTGGCCTCGGGCATGGGTCCTTCCTGCCAGAGAGAGACACGGCCCGTAAAGGGGAACTCGCCGAGAGCCAGTAACGGCGCGCGACGCGACGAAGGCTGAGTGGATACCCTGATGCCAGCCACCGTACCCGGCCTACGCCTTACGTCCCACCGACCGTTACAACACCAACCCCGCGAACCGACTAACCAAGCCTGACGGCGCTGTAACTACCTTCTCGGTCTTGACCGTCGGTAACTCCGCGTCCCGTGCGGCGTTCCGGTCACCGCAGCGGCTTTTTTGAGTCCGCTGCGTATACCATTTCGCCACTCCGGCCTGAATGATCACGCGGAGTTAGGCCGCCTAAGATTTTTCGCCTTCGGGACGAACAACTCCTGCGCCCGTTGTCCCTGGGCAGCCTGTGTCGACTCTAGGGTAGCGACTGCGACGATATGCGATGGCGCATGACCCCCCGCTTGCGGGCGCCGTGCTCCGCATCTTCGTGAGCGCCGTCTCATGGGCGCTTCGACCGGCGCGGTCACGGTTATTCAGCGCTTCGACTCGGTACTGGCGCTCAACGTGTATTTCCATTCGTTTGTGCTGGAGCTGCCGCGTATCGCGCATGTTCGACCAGCGGCCCGGTGAACATCCGCAGCGCGAATTCCGCCGGCATGAGTAACATGTCCCTGTCCGGCCGGCCGCGGGCCGCGGCGGTCATCCTGGCCGTGGTGGCCAGCGGTGCCGGTCAGGTCCTGCTGCTCCCGCCGGTCGCCGCGTGGTGGCTCAGCCTCGTGGTCTTTGTGCCCGCGCTCTGGGCGCTCGACGGCCTGCGCGGATTTCGGGCATTCGGCGCGGGCTGGCTCATGGGCGCAAGCCCGTCCCTGGTGCTCGGTTACTGGATTGCCCCCACTGTCGTGAACTTCGGCGGCATGCCCTGGAGCATCGGGGTCCTGGCGCACGTTGCCTATGCCCTCGTCTTCGGCGCCTACGCCGGCGTGTTTGCCTGGGGACTGGCGCCGCTGCGCCGGATGACCGGGCGTTGGTGGCCGTTTGCGGCGGCCGCCCTGTGGGCGAGCTGCGAGTTTCTCAACCCACAGATGTTTGCCCACTATCTTGGACTGGCTTTTTACCAGCGCCCCGAGATCTTCCTGGTCACTTCAGTCACCGGCATCGCCGGGGTCAGCTTCCTGATGGTGCTGGTCAGCGCCGTGTTGTTTGCGGGGTTGAAGTCCCGAGCCCTGCCGGTGGGCCCGGCGCTGGTCACTCTGGCCCTGCTGGTGGCTACCGTCGGATATGGGACGTATCGAGGGGCGCAGATTGGCAAGGCCCAGGCGGCCGCTGGCACGCGCCGGATCGCCCTTTTGCAGGACAACCTCGATGTGGCGGCCCGGGCGGTCCTGGCCAGGCGGGGACCGACGGTCATTACCGACACCTTGGTGGAGCAAAGCCGGCGGGCCCTGGAGGCCGATCCCACCATCGAGGTGATCGTCTGGTCCGAGGGCGTCCTGCCGGGCTCGCCCTCGGACCGGCACAACGAGGCCGTGCGGGCCCTGGCGCGGAAGCACGGGGTCGAGGTATGGGTCGGCGGGCACTCCTGGGAAGGGGAACGGCACTACAACTCGGCCTTTCGGGTGCGCGGCGACGGCGTGGTCGATCCCCCGTACCGGAAAAACATCCTGGTCCCGTTTGGCGAATACCTGCCGTTCGGCAAAGTGTTCGCCTCCTCCCAGCTGGCCCGGCGCCTTGACCGCAACCATCCCGGCCACGAGCAGCCGGTGTTTTCGTCTCCGGCGGGCGCCTTCTCGTTCCTGATCTGTTACGAGGCGATCAAGTCCGGTTACGTCCGGCGCCTGGTCAATCGGTCCATCGATCTGCTGGTCAATCTGACCTACGACGCCTGGTTCGGCGACACGTCCTGCCCCCACCTGCATCTCGCGGCATCGGCGATGCAATCGGCCCAGTATGGCGTGCCCATGGCCCGGGTGTCCTCCACCGGGATCTCGGCTTTCGTCGATGCCCGGGGGATCATCACTTCGAGCGCCGGCCTGTTTGCACCGGCGGTGCTGGTCGCCGACGTTCCGCGGGTGGTGAAAAGGAGCCTCTACGCGTCGTGGGGCGATTGGTTCGCCTGGTCATGCGTTGGCGCATGTGCGGCGCTCCTCGCGGCCTGGTTTCGAAAGGTGGCCCGACGCTAAAGGCCGCCCAGTGATTTCGATCGATCGGAGCTGAGATAACGCGCCTGACGGTACCATCAGTTGCTCGAGGGACCGGGGTTGGCGGGGAATGGGTATGACTCGAAGGTCCTCGCGCAGAGAGCCTATGGTCAACACATCGCTGGGGAGCCACAGTCAGCGGCTCCCTGTCATGGAGAAAGTCTCGTCGTCTTCATCAAGTGGGCGTGCCTATCGTCCGCCCACTTCTTGTACCGATTGTGGGTGCCTTGGATGAATTCGAGTCCTGTCACGTCATCCATTCGTTCTTTTGGTACATACGGATATTTGAAAAATCCGGGGCAAGCGACCGGGCCCGTCGGGGCCTTGTCCGCCTCGACCTGATCGTACCCCACGCTGGATTCGTCGACGATTCGCTTGACATTCTCGGGAGCGAGAACCGCCTTGAAACCCGGCTTCGGATCCCTGGGCGCGACGACGCCCGCGAGCTCGAGAAGACGACGGTCGAACTCAGGCCTGAACGTCTTGAGGAACGCATCCGTGAGGTAGTTCCAAAAGCCGTTCCGGGCGTCGGGGTTTCCCTTCTCGCCGATGTAGAAGGAAACGTCGTTTCTGGCCGCCCCCGTGCCAATGCTCTTCTTCGGGTCGAGTGGGTCTGGTCTTGTTTGTTCGAACCAGCCGCCGAAGAGAAAGTCGAAGTCATAGGGCATCAAGAGCCACTTCGGCTCGCCGTTCACGAGATGTCGGTACACGAAGAAGTTCTGCATGAAATCATCGCCGGGTCCCAGCCAGTTCATGACGGCCCGATAGGTGAGCATGCTGTCCACGTCGAAGTACTTCAGGAAAAACGCCTTCAGGTCGTCGGTCTTCGGCAAGCCCTTCCGTGCCTGGTCGAGCTTCAGGATGAGATCGGCTATTTCGGCCGAGTCTTGTTTCCAGGAGGGGGTCACCCGTTCGTAGGTGCTCGCGTAGCGCTTCTGGACGTCGACGCCGCAAAACGGTTCGAGCACCCGCAGGTCGCCCCAGCCGAAGGGGCCCTCGTCGCAGGTGCAGCCGCTGCTCTTGAAGAGATCACCGATCGGCTCGCCCGGGAAGACGCGCTTGAGCATGTCCTCGTCGACGTGCTCCAGCTCCAGCATGTAATGGTAGTAGCCGCCATTGATGAACAGCCGCACCCAACCCCTCGGCTCGAACACGGGAATGCCCGCCTCTTTGAACAGCCGGGCCGTGGCGCGTGTGCTCAGGCCTGGACAAGCGTTGGTGAGTTTATTGAGGAGCAACGTCTTGATCCCACCTTTGAACCGGTCGTAGTTGGGGAATGCAAGGCTCCAGCTCAAAGCCTGCATGGCTCTCGGTTTGGTCGCCTTCGGCTGCGCTTCGAATGTCCTGGACGCGTTGAACGCGACTCCTGACAGGCGGTTGAATCTACTTCCCTGGTACCGAGCCAGCACGTCATACACCCTGCCTTCATGAACGAAGACAGCTGGCACCCTGTCATCCAATAGCGCGTTGACCATGCACGCGGGAGTTCCCGCGGGCATCGGAGCCAGGACGCGGCCTTTGGCCGAGTTGTCCCACAGCGTGTTCCAGGCCGCCGCGGTCACGAAGAGTTGGTAAGCAGGGTTGTTCGTGGCCGCGATCTCCTTGCCGACGAAAAACGCATGAAAGTGATTCGGGTCGGATGCGCGAGGCGATATCACCTCGCGGCCATCGTCGCCCCGCCTGGCGAGGATCCGGTATCGAACGATGCCCTGTCCAGTCGGGACAAACCGGGTCTCGTATGCGTCCCCTGCCAGGGTCATGGGGACCAGTTCTCTCTTTTCGTCCGTCACCGCCAGATCGTCGACGAAGTATTCCACGGCCACATCGCTCACGGGTCGGGTCGGGGAGAACCGAGCACGAAGAGTGACCATGTCTCCGGGCTGAATCTTCTCGTCGCCTCCGGTCTTGACGGCCGAAAACGCGATGACAACAGCCTTCGGCGTCCCCCTTGCACCGTTCGCGTGGCCAGGTGTCGCTCGATCCAGTGCCGATGTGTCCCAGTTTTCGACCGCCGCGCTGGCCGCGTCGACGTTGACGCGCTCGAGTGAAAAACCTTTCTTGCTGTGAGCCGCGAAAGGGAAGCGTCCAAGGGTGTCGAGTGAATCCGCCTCGAAAAAACCTTCGCTCGCCCCGAAGCCGTCGGCGCCGATGGGCCAGGGAGACTTGTCGTCGTAGTTCACTGCATCGACGACGGCGCCCTGGTGATCCTCGAGCACGAGACTGGCACCGCCGTTGTCGAGCTGACCCGTATACGGGCCGAGGGACTGAACGCCTGTGAGGTCGTATTGTGATTGCAACTCCGTCGGATTCTTGGCGATCACCAGATAGGCTCCGGAGTCCAGTGAGACGCTCTCGGGAAATGTGAACGAGAGGTTGTCGCCGTTCTTCGTCGTCGCTACGAGTTTCCACCTCGAGAGCGAAACCGAATTCCCGGAACGGTTGAAAATCTCCACGAACTCGTGCGCGTCTTCGGCCGCGTTCTCGTCGACCGGGTGATACATGATTTCGGAGATCACGATCGGCGTGAGTCGGTCCTCCGGGTCGATTTTTCCGCACCCGGCACCAAGCGCCAGAACCAGCAGGGATTTTCGAATCATCCGAGGGCTGCAGAAGATACTTGTCACGTGTCCCGTGAACGTTACAGGCGCGGCGAGGGCGGAGGTTCAGTCGGGCGCGAGCCGCGACTCCACGCACGCGCGCAGCACCGCGCGCGTCCGGAACAGGAGCTGCTTGGTGGCCGCCACGGAACGCCCGATGACACCGGCGACCTCCTCGAGACTGCGGCCTTCTTCGTAGTGAAGTTGCACCACCTTGGCCGGATCGGCGGCCAGCCCCCCGCGGCACTGGCGCAGCGCCCGCGCCAGCCGCTCCTGCTCGAGCGTTGCCCTGTCGTCGTCGGCGTAGAGGACGTCCAGGTACTCGCGGTAGTGGACCATCCGGTCGCTCTCGCGGGATGTGCGGCGGAACTCTTCGCGCATGACGTTGCGGGCGATGCCCCGCAGCCAGGCGCCCAGGTCCCGCCCCAGCGTGTACTGCTGCAGGTTCTCGTAGGCGTTCACGAAACACTGCTGCACCAGGTTCTCGCAGCTGACCCGGTCGTTCAGACTCGCGGCCACGACCCGCCACAGCTCGGCCTCGTGCAGCTCCACGATCTGCGCGAACAGCTCCGTCTCGCCGGCAAGCACGCGTCGAACCAGGTCGTCTGGCGTCAAATCCGCATCCACGATATGCCGGTTCGGCGGCAAGGTAACGGCGTTACCTTCGCCGGGGCCGGCATATCTGGATCAAATGACCAGGGTGGAGGAACTAACGCTTCGCGCCGTCGACGGCGACCTCTCCGACGAGGAGACGCGCGAGCTGAGGGACCTGGTCGACGCCGACGGCGAGGCCCGTCAGGTCCACCTGTCGATGCTGAAGGTCGAAGGAGGGCTCCGGAGCAGCCTGCGCAAACCCGGGCTCACGGCGCGGGTGATGGAGCGGGTGCTTCGCAAGCGCAAGGTGCGCATCGTGCGCGGGGTGATGAGCCAGCTGAGGCCGCGGCAGGCGCAGCAGCGCCGGCCCGCCGTCTATTATGCGTATGCGGCGGCGGCCACGATCCTGCTGGTGGCGGGAGGGACGTTGCTTACCCGACGGGCCACCACCGACACCGCTCCCGTCCCGGCCGCGCCGTTTGCCAGCGTCGCGGGGAGCCGCGGCGACGTCACCGTCACGCGCGGTCAGCAGCGGCAGCCCGCAAGCGCCGGATTCGCCCTGTCTCCCGGCGATCGCATCGAGGTTGCCGCGGGCGCCACCGCCATCATCGCCTACGTCGGCGCGACGCGGTTCCTGCTCGGCTCCGAAACGAACCTCACGCTGGGCGGCAGCGAGCAAGTCGTGCACCTGGATCGCGGCTCGGTCGACGCCGAGGTCGAGCTCCGATCCGCGGCCGAGCCGCTGGTGTTCGTCACCCCGCACGCCCGGGCGATCGTCGTCGGCACGCGCTTCACCCTGGCCGTCACCCACGCCACCACCCGTCTCGACGTCGCCGAGGGACGGGTGATCTTCATTCGCCTCGGCGACGGCAGCACCGTCGAGGTGGGCGCCACCCAGCATGCGCTGTCGGACGTGCCCCCGCCGACGGCGACGCTGGCCGCGACACCACCGAGGAACGACCCCGACGTGCGGACCATCCTCGCCTTCGACTTCGAGGACGGCGAGGCGGCCGCGCAGATCGTCGAGGGCGTGCTGGTGCCCGGTCCGCCCCGCCCCGACAACCGCTTCGCTCTCCTCGGCCAGGCGGACCCTCACGGCGGCACCCGGAACTCGGTCAAGGTCCACAGCCTCGACCCGGCGCTGTTCCGGTACGCCGGCACCCAGGTGATCAGCTTCGACTACTGGGTCGACCCCGACGCCAAGGGCATCCTGCTCCAGGCCTGGACCCCCGAGCGCGACGAGAACCTCTCGTACTACGTGAAGAAGGTGGCGCGCGAGTCCTGGGGTTACGCCGAGGTGCGCATGGCCGACATGGTCCCCCAGAAGAACCCGGCGCGCCCGATGGAGGAAGGCGCCCCGATGGCCAACATCCGCGTGGTCGGCGGCCGCATCGTCGGCAAGCCGCTCTACGTCGACAACCTCAAGGTGGTCCAGTACCGGCCGGGCGCCGTCCTGCCGACCAGCTCGCCCGGCGGCTACCCGCCGTAGCGCAGTGGGAGCGCTCATCGTCGTCAGTCCCTCAGACCGGGCAACGGGGCGCGCTTCACCTCGACGGTCTTGTAGGCCGCGTGGTACGGATCGAGCGCCGGCTTCACGTCGGGACCGTCGTAGACGCCGAATCCCGGCTGCCCGGCCTGCTCGTACTCCTGGGGCTGCAGGCCCATCGCCTGAAGGATGGAGACGAGGAGCTGGTTGTACGGACGGCCGGCGTACTGGTTGCCGGTGATGAATCCCTTGTAGAAGGGCCGGTAGCGGTAGTCGAGCAGGCGGCCGGTGGTGAACGTCCCACCGCCGTTGCCCGCCATGAACAGCGGCAGCTCCTTCGACGAGTGGCTGGAGCCCTTGCCCAGGCTGTTGTTCCACATCACCAGCGAGTGGTAGAGCAGCGAGCGGCCGTCGGACTCGGTGATCGAGTCGAGCTTGCGGATGAGATACGCGATGTGCCGCGCCTGGGCGCCCTGCACCTTGGCGTGACCCTCGATGTTGGTCGTCGAGTGCGAGACCGCCTCGTGATAGCCCTTGGCGCCGAAATAGGCGGCCTCGAAGTAGGGGCCGAAGACGATCCCCGCCACCTTGGTGCTGCCGCACGCCAGGGCGGCGACCACGATGTCGATGTGGTTCTTCACCGCCTGGTCCCATTCGGTCACGGACGCGGTGGTCCGGATCGGCGACGGGATCGGGCTGCTGCAGCTCGCCGCTGCCCCAGCGGGTGACGCCAGCAGCTGCTTCTGCACCTCGGACAGGTGAGTCAGGTGATCGTCGAGCCGAAGCTGGTCCGCGGCCCCGAGGCGCGAGCTGCCCCGCAGGCGCTTGTAGTCCTCGTACACCTTGTCGACGACCTTCTTCATGTCGTCGGCCTTGGGAGAGTTGGGGTCGTCCGAGGTCCCGAGCTCGCCCTTGAAGGCGAGGTCGAAGGCGGTCTGGGCGTTGCCGACCGCCGCCACGACCGGGGTCCCGTTGTCAGTCCTGGCGAAGGTGTAGGAGCCGCCGTCCCTGCGGCCGAGCGGATCGGGGCTGACGACCAGGTTGCGCACCTTGGGCGGAGACGGATAGGTGACGGCAGACTGGCCGATCACCCAGTCGATCGAGGGGCTGCCGATCTGCATGGTGGAGCTGTTCGCCGAGCCTCCGTGCGTGCCCGCGGAAAAGGGCGTCTGCCGGCAGTGGTTGACGGCGTAGCAGGTGTCGAGGCCACGAAGGAACAGGATCTTCGACTTCAGATCGCCGAAGTGCTGATTGGGAAAGATCGGCGACAGATCGCCGCTCACGCTCGTCAGATCACCGGCGTACACCCCCTGGCCCAGGTTCTGGGTCGCCGAGAGGCTGGGCCACCATTCCGGGTAGACGCCGTGCGAGTTGCCGATGCCGATGAAGCGCTTGCCGGGGATGACACCGGCCAACGCCCTGGGCGCCAGCGAGGGCAGGAACGGCAGAGCGAGGGTGAAGCCACCGAGGCCCTGCAGGAGATGTCGCCTGGAGACCGCGTCCCACTTCATCTACTTGACCTTCCTGAGGGTGAAGCTCGGATCCAGCGCCGTGGCCAGCAGCATGTCCTTCAGTGTGCGCCCGGTGAGCGCCGACGTGGAGGCGTTCAACGCGCAGCCGTCGGCCTCCTTCTCCATGCGTCCATGGCTGAAGCGAAACCAGTGGCGCGACAGGCAGGCCGTGCCCTGGACCCCGCCCGCCGCCAGCTCGGCGACTTCACCGGCAGAGCGAAGCTGCACCTCGCGGCCGCCCAGCATGGTGGTGCCCTCGGTATCGACCGGCGCCGTGCCGATCATCTTGCCCTTGGCGTCGAAGATCTTCTCGGTGGTGCGCGCCCGGCCGATCGAATCGAACCCTTCGAACGCGAACCCCACGGGATTGATCAGGCCGTGGCAGCCGGCGCACGCGGGTGACGAGGTCCGGGTGGTCACCGCCGCCCGCGTGCCGCTCAGGGGATCCGGCTCGATGGGTTCGAGGAGCTCTGCCGGGATGGCGTTCGGATCCGGAGGAGGAATCGACTCACACAGGACATCGTTGCGAATGCGCACCCCCCGGAGGATCGGATGGGTGTACGGCGAATCGTGCATCAGGAGCGCCGCGCGCGTCAGCAGACCCTTCCGCGGCGTCGTCCCGTAGACCGCGGTCAGGTCGGCGGTCTTGGCGAAGGAGACCGCCGAGGTCATCAGGTCCTTGTAGGTGCCGGGCGACTTCCAGATCTGATGGTCGACGAAGTCCTGCAGCTCGGCGACGGCGTTGGCGCGTAGCCTGGTGGGCGAGACGCCGGCGAGGAACGTGGGGTTGCTGGGCGGGCCCGCGATGGCATCCAGCTGCAACCACTGCGAGTAGAAATGGCGAACATGATCGAGCGCGCGCGGGCTGGCCAGCAGGCGCCTGGCCTGCGTCCCCACGCCGTCGGGCGTCGACAGCCCGCCGCTGGCGGCCGCCGCGAACAGCTCCGCGTCGGGCTTCGAGCCCCAGTAGACGTAGGACAGGCGCGAGGCGATCTCGTAGCGATCGAGGTGGAGGAGGTCGGTCTTCCCCTTGACGGGCATGCCGCTGGCCTCGACCTTGTTCAGGAACTCGGGCGACAGCAGCATCGCCGCTATCACCATCTGCAGGCCGATCCTCTTGCGCGTCGAACCGGCCGCATTGAACAGCGTGGCGTAGCTGGCCTCGTCCGCCGACGACAGCGGCCGGCGCAGCGCCCGGAGGCCGAACGACTTGACGAAGGAAGACAGGCACGCCTGATCCAGGGTCGTGTCCTGGGCCGCGCACGCGCCCGCGTGCATGGTCAGCGCTGCGGCGTTCCCGACGACCGCCGACGCGGCCGCGGCGGCCACCCGGTAGTGCGAGCGCACGTGCTCACCGGTGAGCGTCGGCGAGATGTTGTCGTAAAGCGTCGCCTCGGCCTCGGCCGGCACCGAGTCCAGCACGCTCTTGATCACCGCCGCGACGTCCTTGCCCAGCAGGTCCGACAGCGTGGTGGTCAGCTCGCGCTCGGTCAGCCGCTCGAGGCCGGTCGGGCTCGGATCCGCGGCCGGACTGCAGGTGAACGGGTTCTCGGCGCCTCCGATCGGCGCGTTCGGGCCGTCGGGGGCCGGCTCGTCGGACCCGTCAGAGATGACGCCCGTACACGAGCCCGTGATCGCGGCGATCAGAAGGAGAGCTCCTCGGGTCTGTGGTCCTCGCTCGTACATCTGCCCACCTCCTCGCGGCGCGCATCAGCGCGTCCGGGATAGATAGACCGCCGCGGCCCCGAGGTAACGCTCGGCTCCGCCAATGAAGGACCATTCCGCGCATCACTCCACGGCGCGTGAGCGTCCCTCGACACCGACCGGAACACGTCGGCCAGAGAGCATGGCCATGGTTGCAAATAGGTCGACGGTGCGCATGGGCCCGGGCATGAGCCCGGCGTTGGTGAGGACCGGTACCAATGCGTGCTCCGCGTGGAGCGCGCCATGGGTGCCGCGTGGCTCCTGATATTCCCACCAATCACGCAGGTCCCATCCGGGATGTGCGGTCACCACCAGGTCGGCCGAGCGGGGTGCGCGCAGGAACGTCGCGAGCGACACGGGCGCGTCCGGGTACTGGCTTCCGAACGTCTGTCTGAGGATCTCGTCGAAGGACGCCCTGGCGGGCAACGGTCCGTAGCCGAAGGGATCGTTCGTCACAACCTTGTAGGACAACACACGGCCAAGTTCCTCGCGCAGCCGCGCCACCCCGCGCCGGCTGCGCACCTCGATCCAACCGTCGGTCGCGCGCCAGGCAAGGATATCGATCGGCTCCTGTGCGAGCAGGTCGTGGCAAAGGGATCGATACGGTTCGGCGTCGAGGCTCGGACGCTCCGACGTCCAACCCTCGCCACGAAAGTAAACATTCGCCATTCCGTTTCCCGACGGCATGACGACGTTCTCGACGTTTCGCAAGGGGCCGGCAAACCGCTTGTAGACCATCGTCCGGCCGAGGCGCTCGCTCACGAAGCGGTCGAGCGCGAAATGTGTGTGGGTCGTGCTCTGCCCGTGATCGCTGCTGACGACCACCAGGGTCGATTCGCCTTCACCGCGCCTCTCGAGCTGATCGAACAGGCGCCCGATTACCATGTCGAACTGGCGGTAGGAAGCAGCGGCCTCGGCGGCGAGAGGGCCGAAACGGTGGCCGAGTTCGTCCGCGGAAGGAAACACGGCGAAGATGAACGACACGCCGCGGTCGACCGCCTCCGTCAGCTTGACCTCGGCGTCGATGTCACACCGCAACCAGTTCTTCGTGAGAAGACCGCGGACGAATGAGGCGGCCTTCGTCCAGCGGGTCAGGATGGAAGCGGGGGGCGAGCCGCGATTGAACCACGCGGAGATGTAGAGCGCGTCTGGCCAGATCACCGCGATGGTAGGTACGCCGGGCGTGACGTCGCGGTTCATCTTCGCTACACGGAATGGGGCAAGGTAGGTGCGCGGGCCGTCGAGCCCGGTCCGGCTGCGGCCAAAGGCCACGCGATCGAACCAGTAGATCCCAGGGACGTTCAGGGTGCCGGGAAAGCAGCCGGTCATGAACGGCAGATGCGCGGGCCCGGACACCGTCGGGAAAGAGCTCACGGCCGTGCGTACGCAACCTTCGGGTGTCAGGCGCCTTGCGATCATGGGTAGCTCACCCGCGTCGAGCAACCGCTGGAACACGTCCGGCCGTGCTCCGTCGAACAGGATGAATATCGTCCGGCGGTAGGGTGCCTTCGGGGCTTTGGCCATGCGGCCGGAGCAAAGCAACAAGAACGCCAGCCAGGAACCCGCGCCTCGCGGCACATCTTGTGCCGTCACGGCACGACTCGACTCCGGCGAGGGTCTGGCGGCGCCGAGAACATCTCTTGCACAGGGCACAGGCCATGGCGAAAACGGCGATGGCGAATCGGAGACTTTTCGCGGTGGTCCTGACACCGCCGCAGGGGGAGGTGGTCAACGCCTTCGTGCTGGCAATATCGCCGCAGGACGCCGAGGAGAAGGCCCGGAAGATTCCGGGTGTCGAGATCGCCTCTCTCACGGTCAACGACTGCGGGGAGCGTGACGTGCTTCTGGTACATGTGGACGTGGTGAAGTCGGACGAGCGGCACGTTCACATCGATCTGCGCTTCGAGACCATGAAGGCGTAGGTCCGGTCATGCCCCCCACTGAAGGGCGATGGTGAAGCGGTACTGGTTGTAGATGAGCGGCGTCCCGGTCAGGTGGGGAATCGGGATCATGATCTCCACCGGGTCCAGGATCAGGCGCCAGCGCGGTGCCAGCGCCACCTCGATGCCGATGAAGCTGAGGCCGAAGAACGGGCCGACGCTTCCCGCGGGCGCGCCGTAAAGGTCGAAGGTGAGGGCGGACAGGCCTCCGTGGAGGCTGGTCCGGGCGTTCACGGACGGGCTGACGAGGTAGCGGCGAATCACGCTGGCGTAGATGTTGACCACCCCGGAACGGACCCGGCGTGCCTCGAAGGAACCCCAGGGGTTCCATTCCACGGTGGCCCCGGTGACCCAGCTCGGCGCCAGGCGATAGCGCAGGCCAAGTGCCGTTGCCGCCGCGGCGTGGTCGACGGCCCCGCCGAGGGCGCCGTGTAGTCCAAAGCGCGAGGCGACCGAGTCCTCGGCGGGGGACGATGCCGCCGTGAGTGATGCCTGCGCGGGGCAGCCACGACATTCGCCGAAACCGGACCCGTCAGCGGTGCAGCGCTGGGCACCCGTGGCACCGTTCGGACAGGCGCAGCTCATCTGCTGGCCGGGGACGCACGCCCGGTCGGCGCCAGCCGCCGCGCGCGCCGTCTGCGAGGCGGTGAGTAGCAACAGCCCGAGCATCACGGCCTGCGTGCGGCGGCGCCGCCGCAACACCAGGCCGAACCCGAGGAGGCCGGTCACCGCCAGGGTGCCGCCGCTCGCGCGGCCGTGCCGTCCCAGGCGGCACTCGCACGCGTACGCGGGCGGCGCGTAACCGGCCTCGGGAGCGTCACACCAGCGGTTGTCGACGGTGCACCCGGGCTGGAACGACAGATACTCGTCGAGGATGGCGTCGAGCGCCTGCTCCTTGCCGGCACGGTCCCGCGCCGGATCGAGCACGGCGCGCAGCAGGGCGGCGGTGGCGCTGGTGGCGATCTCCAGCCGTTCGGCGCGCAACGAATCGAGGCCCCGGCAGTGATCCAGCGCGCCCATGTGCTCGGGGCCGTCGCGTTCCTCGCGCAGACCGTCGGCCACGAAGTCGATCCAGTTGAGAAGGACGCGGACACGCCGGTGGTCGGGCGTGCGATAGGCGTGTGAAAACGAGTCCTGGAAGGTGTGCAGAGCCTGTCCCAGGTAGACCCAGAACACCGGCAACGAGGTGCGCACGACGCCGGCGAAGGCGAGCCGGACGTCGATCACCGTCCGACGTCGTGAATCGGGCACCCCGGACTCGTCGAGGCCGCCGTCGAGCGCATGGAGGACCGCCGCGCGGATGGAAGCGCGGCATTCGGTCAAGGCCAGCTCGGTCCCGCCGGGCTCGTCGTGTTCCGCACGCCGGAGGCAGTGCTCCCGTTGCAGGATGGGATCGCCGTGCAGCCCCGACCGCTCACGGGGGTCGACCCCGCGACGGCCCTTGAGATCGTTGTCGCGCACCCCCACCAGCAGCGCGCTCGCCGGAAGATCGCGCATGTCACCGGGCACGGGAAAGGGCAGACCCTCGACGATGAGGGCGTCCTGACCGACGGCGGGAACCGGCGCCGCCGAAGGCAATTCTGCTCGCACCGCGCGCAGGGCCGCGGTGGTGATCAGTTCATGACATCCGAGATCGCCGGCGCCGGAGAGCGAATACGCCCGCGCGGTCGCGGGACCCATGACCACGACCAGGATCATCCACGCTCGTCTCACCATGACGGGCGCCGTAAGCAAAGGTCGTGGGGGGGCCCCCCCGGGCCGGCCCCGCCCCCGGGGGGGGGGGGGGGGGCGCCAGGGGGCGGGCGGGGGGGGGGGGGCGGGGGAGGTGGCGGCG
>JANPFD010000200.1:0-13302 GCA_031423255.1 Myxococcales bacterium
ACTTTCGAGAGCGAGGCGGACCCGTTGGACAGTAGCCGGCAGCGAAACCTTGTCGCGAACCTACGTTTTTCGGGAGATGGCTCCGTCCTCGCCAGCAGCCACGCAGACGGTTCAGTGAAGGTGTGGTGCCCGTGAAGGGCCATTCACAAAGGACGGCCGGTGCGCCAGGCCGAAGCGAAGGCGGGTCGTAAAGTTGACGGGGTGAGAGCGCCTGACCCCGTGATAGATAGGACCCGTCCTATGGTCGCACCGCCCAAGATCACCGTCGCCATACCGGCCTACAACCGGCCGGCGGAGATCCGCGACCTGCTGGCCACTGTCGTGAGCCAGGACTACGATGACTTCGAGATCCTGGTCGTCGAGGACGCCTCGCCCAGGCGAGCCGAGATCGAGCAAGTGGTCCTGGCCGTCAGCAAGGAGCATCCCGGCCGGCGCGTGCGCTTCGTCTCGAACCCACAGAACCTGGGCTTCGACGGCAACCTGCGACGGATTCTCGAACTGGCGGAGGGGCAATTCACGCTGTTCATGGGCGACGACGACCTGCTCAAGCCGGGCGCCTTGCGCAGGGTCGCGCAGGTGATCGACGACAACCCCAAGCTCGGGGTCATCCTCAGGGCCTACGAATTCGTTGCCTTCGACACCGGCGTGCAGACACAGGTGTTCCGTTACTTTGCCGAGGACCGGCGCTTCCCAGCGGGCGCCGAGACCATCCGGACTTTCTTCCGGCGCGCGGTTCCAATCGCGGGCTACACAGTCCACACCGAGACCGCGAGAGCGTACTCGACTGCCAGGTTCGACGGGACACTTCTCTACCAGCTCCATGTGACAGCCAACGTGCTCAAGGAGCGAGATGGGTACTTCATCAGCGACATCCTCACGTCGATGCGAAAGAACGCGGAGCAGCGGCACTTCTTCGGCTCGGCTGATTCCGAGCAGGGCCGCTTCGCCCCGGGCAGCCTGACACCCGAGCACTCGCTGAATTTCATGCGCGGGATGTTCGAGATCGCGAAGGCGGCCGAAGAGTCCACCGGCCTGCCGATCTACCGCGACATCCTTGAAGACAACGCCAACTACTCGTACAACTTCCTGCGCCTTCACGCCCAGCATCGCCGGGTCTTCCTGCCCTACATGCGCGAGCTAGCCGCCATGGGCCTCGGCAAGAACAAGATGTTCTGGCTGTACTCCGCGGCCCTGCTAGCACTGCCGGTGCCGTGGATCGACGCGGCGATTGTCGCGCTCAAGAAGGTCTTGCCCGCAACGCCGCGCTTCGGCGACCTCTACGAAGGCGAGCATGTCCGGTAAGGCAAGCCCGGGCGTGGTTTCTCGCAGCTCCCCATGTCACGGGCGCCGCAACTCGAAGATGGCGCAGCCGTAGTCGCAGCCGAAAGAGGTCTCAACGTCGGCCGGACTCGGCATCACGCCCTCGCGCAGGCGGCCGCGATCATCGACATAGGAGAACGCCAGGGTGGAGAATCGATCCTTCAGCAGGGTGGTGAGATAGCCGAGGGAGAAGACCCGATGAGCGTTGAACTCGACGCGATCGGGCCCCATGGGGACCGACAAGTAGAGGGTGCCACCGGGTTTCACCAGGCGATGGAGGGCGGACACGCCTTTGACGTGCCCGTCTGGATCGATGGGGTCGCCGTACCTGCCGAGGCCAAAATGCTCGATCGCGTGCAGGCTCGATACTGAGTCGGCGTAGCCGTGCTGCGCCTCGGGCAGGTTCATCAGGTCGGCCTGTCGAAAAATCACGTTGGGGATTTGCGCGGTCATGGGCCGGATGTCGAACACCTCGATCGCCCGAAAACTCGCGACGTGAGCGACAAACCCATCGACGCGCGATCCGACGTCCACGTGTCGTTCCGGCTGGCGCTCGAAGATCCGGCGGGCCACCAGGAGATCCTGGTGAAAGTAGTGGCCCGAGGCGTTGCCACTGTCGCCGACTTTTTCGCCCAGACACGGGTAGAGGGTGCCGAAGGGAAAACGAGCTTCGGCGGTTTCGGCCAGCGCCTGGAACCTGCGCAGGTCGCGGATGAACGACCCCAGGTGTCTCACGGTGCTGATGGGGGTGCGAGGGTCGATACCCAGGTGACCCAGAAGTCGGTGTCCCGTTTGGAGGTATCGTTTCACCACGGCGAACTTGGGATCGTCGAGCATATGGCGCTTTCTAGTCCATACGCGCAGCCAGCACCACGGCTTCCGGATCGTAGCTCGCGCCTTGCGCTCAGGGTGGCGACCAGCCTAGGCTCGCCCGGCTCTCGATGCTGAACCTCAGGCACATCCGCCCGTATGTCGAAAATTTCCCTGCTGTCGCAGCGGCCTATCGAACTCTTCGCGCTGATCTCCGGGTGCGCGGGCTTCGAGCCGTTCAGACCAAGCACGGGTTCATGCTTGGCGGCCATCCAGGGATGGAAGCGGGCACGTTCGAGCCAGAAGAAGTCGATCTGGTCACCCGCGAGTTGGCTGAAGCCGAAGTCTTCGTGGACGTCGGCGCCAACATCGGCCTCTATACCTGCCTCGCGCGGCGCGCTGGCCGGCACACCATCGCCATCGAGCCGCATAGCGAGAACCTGCGCATCCTGTTTTTCAACCTAGCGGCCAATCGATGGAGCGACGTCGAGGTCTTCCCCATGGCCGTGTCGGCCGCGCCCGGTATCAAGGATCTGTACGGCAGCGGGACCGGGGCTTCCCTGGTGAGCCAGTGGGCCCACAACTCTGCCGGTGACCAGCGGGCGGTACCGGTCTCGACCCTGGACATCGTCGTGGGCGCGCGTTTTGGAGACAAAAAGCTGCTCATCAAGATCGACGTGGAGGGCGCTGAGCTTGATGTGCTCGACGGCGCCGCCGGGTTGCTCGCACGAAGGCCGCGCCCCACCTGGCTAGTCGAGGCGAGCTTCTCCGAGCACCATGTCGGCTACCAGAGTCCGACCTTCGAAGCGGTGTTCGCCAGGTTCCGTGATCACGGATACGAAGCCAGACCCGTGGGTGAAGACCGGGAGGTGACTGCCGAGGACATCGCGCGTTGGCTACGCAACCGACGCCAGGATTTCGGCGGCTACAACTTCGTGTTCCGGGATGCCGGAGTTCGGAAGTAGAGCGCCTTCACCATCTCTACTTCACTCGCCGCAGCCACCCATCCGGAAAGAAAGTGAGCAAGTGTCTCTGGCAGGTGCGATCGATTTCAAAAGCATCCGACTCTTTCAGGAAACCCTGTACCGCCTCCCAGGGGCCAGGACCGTGCTCCGGAAAACTGGGATGACCATTGACAATGGTGTCCTCGACGATCATGTAGGATCCCTTGGTAATAAGCGGTGCGTAAAGCCGCATTTCCCGCCCCGTGTGGTCCTCTGAATGGTCTGCGTCCAAGAGCGCCATCACATGTCCCGGCTGGTCTCGTTGCCGATCCTCGGCAATTTTTTTCACACGTTCCACGATAGCAACGTCCGTGGAGTAACCAACTAGCGAGGTTACCCCTCGGGACGCCGGATCGACTTTCCATTTTGGATTGTAATCAATAGTCACGACCTGACACGGGATATCGAACATCTTCAGCATGTCGGCGTAATAAATCGCTGAGCCACCATGGTGCGTCCCAGTCTCGACGACCAGCGTCGGTCGCAACTCCTGAAATAGTTCGATGATGACCCACAAATCGCATGGGTTCTTCAGGATGGGAAGACTGCGATAGTTCAAGGATGGCGCCGTACCTCCCTGGTAGTAGAGGTCGATGAAGCGATCGATGACGGCCTTTCCGGCGCTAGAATTGAGAACGTCATCAACCTTCAAGGGAACGCTCCGCGGCCGCGGCCTTACAAAATTTATGGCACGATTGGCCAAATATCGAAACCGGAGCTTCAGCGCATCGCTATTGGGTGTCAGCATCATTGTTCTCGCAGAGGGCGGCACTATATCTCTGGAGGCCGAGGCGAACAAGAGACAGTGAACAGTACAGGACAGTACGGAACGCTACCCAAGGCCCAAGACCTCGGCTTGTTCAAGGGATACCATCGGAGCGCAGGCACGACAGGACGAACCGGACCCGGTCGATCGCCTCGTGACCATCACGGAGCAGGCGTGCCCTCCCGGCAGCGGCGATGCGCGTTCGCTCGCTCTCGTTTTGAAGGTAGTACCGTACCTTGGCCACCATTTCGTCCCGGCTACGGAAATAGACAGCCTCGACATTTTCCTCGAACATCGACGCCAGATCATCAGTATATGGGGCCAACATGAAGCGGCCGGCGGCGGGGATCTCGAAGCAGCGGCGGGTATACGTATCGTTGTTGAGCTTGGACAAGAACACCAGGCAGATCTTGGCGCTGTTCAGAGCAACGTTGTAGGCCTCGCGACGGACCGGTTCGACGAGGCCAAAGCGAGCCTGAATCCTCTCGCTGTTCGCAGCTCGCTCCCACAGCGTGCCCCACAGGCCAAGATCGAGCCCTGGTTCGTCGAGCAAAGCGTCCACGAAGACCGAGCGGCCGTCGTCCTCCCAGTGCCCGATGAACGTGACGTCACACTGGTAGGGCGATGCGGAAACGTCGTCGATGGGAAAGTTCAGGTCGCGCAGGTAGAAGGAGCGCAGCAAGCCCACCCGGCCGCAGCCACGGCGCCTGAACGCGTCGATGTTGGCGTGACGATACGCGAACAGCCGATCGTAGAGGGGAATGGCCCTGACAAAGTGCCGCCAGACGTACCACTTGTGGTGAGGCCCGAGAGGATCGTCGTTGTGCCAACCGATGACGTAGGACCCGAGGCGCTTGATCTCGCGCAAAGTCTCGGGAAGAACGTGTGCCCCACGAATCAGGAACACGACGTCGGGGCGCTGGCTTCTGACCCGGTCCAACAGATCGCGGTTGAGCTGCCATAACCTGGGGCCCCAGCGGTACTTTTCCTGGGCCTTGGCCAGCATGGTGGCCGGACCAGTATCCGTGGCCGCGCCCTCCACACGCACCGGTCCGTCAAAGTAGACGTGCTCCTTGAACTCGAACACCTCATTACCCAGCTCACGGAGGCGCTGGGAAAACGGCTCCGCATAGATGTGCGAATGCCAGAATTCCACCAGCAGAATTCTCACGGCCGCTCGGGTGTCACGCCTTCCCGCCGTCGCTCGCGTCGGCGTAGTAACGCCCGTACTTCGAGTAACCGCGGTAGTAGCGCACGTAGTGGTAGTAGTAGCCCTTGTCGGACAGGTCGACGTGGTTGATGATCGCGCCTAGGATGTGGGCCTTGGCGTCGCCGAGTTGCCGCCGTGCATAGGCCGCCGCGTCTCTGGTCGTAACGCCACCCCGCACCACCAGCATCACGCCGTCGGTCAGGTTGGCGATCACGGCCGGGTCGGTGACCAGCGATGTCGGGGGCGAATCGAAGATGACTCGATCGTAGCGGGCGGTCAAATCGCGGATGAGGTTCTTGAAACGCTCGGTGTGCAGCCACTCGGCAGGGTTCGGCGGCGTGGGGCCGCAGGTGAGCACGTCGAGGTTGGGCACCTCGGTGTGGCGCACAGCCTCCAACGTCGTCTCGCCCACAATCAGGTTCGATACGCCAGTCACGTTCGGCAGTCCGACCGAGCGGTGGACCCGAGGCCGGCGCAGATCGGTGTCGACCAGGATCACCCGGGTTCCGCCCATGGCCGTCGATATCGCCAGGCTGATGGCAGTCGTCGTCTTGCCCTCTTGCGGACCGGGGCTTGTGACCACCATCGAACGCAGGTCCAGGAACCAGTCCTGAGCGGTCCTCGATTCCTCCATCTTGTACTCGAGGTTTTTCTCGATGTAGGCATCGGCCATCGCGTTGGCGATAAGGGCGGCTCGCTGTGGCAGGCGATCCCGCACCACGATGTTGGCGATGCGCGACTCTTTCACGGGCACGATCTTCGTCTGACCCGCGACCATCCCAGCAAGCATCTCGGGAGTGCGGTTCTTGACCTGCCCTGTGTTAGGCACCGGATAGTCGATGTCATTGACAAGACCCAACTTGTCCACGGCACGCAGAGCGATGTCCTTCGATGTCATGATGCGGTACTGGGTCTCGTGGAACTCACGATTGCCCCAGTAGCTGCCCGTGCCCATCTCGACCACGTCCTTGATGCCCTGCAGGTACTGCGGCGCCATGGAGTCGATGATCACCGAGCAGGACGCCTCGAAGATGCGCGGCTGCCGGTAGGTCCAGGCGAAGGTCCCGCCGACGCTGGCAGCGACCGCCAGCACCAGAATCGGCCAGCGTTTCCTGACGGTGTGGACATGCGCGCGCACGTCGATGCCCATCAACTCCTGCACCAGATGGCGCGAGGCGACAGGGTTGGGTTGCTGGCTTTCCACGCGAGGCGGAAAGGTAACGCGGCCGCTGGGAAGCCGCAAACCCTGGTTGACATCGCTGGTTGACAAGCCTCCCGCCCAGCCCGGATCATGACCCGCGGGAAAGGTGGGCAGATGTACCCTCGGCGGCTCCTAGCAGTATCGTTCGCCTGGGCATTGGCCCTCGGGTGTTCCCCGGGCAGAGGCCCGCTGGAAACCGCGCAGCAACCACCACCAGGCAAGCGCGTGCTGCGCCCCGAGCACGATCGCAAAGTGGTCGTCGCAGGCCTGGACACGGACGATCCGCGGCTCGCCGATCTGAAGGCCCCCGGCGCCGTCCTCGAGACCTTCGACTACGGATCGTTCCGGATGCTGGTCGTCGATCAGCAAGTCGTGGGCGCCGGGCAGCTTGCACGGATGCCAGTCGAGCTACACGACGACTGGAACTTGATCCTCTTCAACGGCTTCGACCTCGACACGCTCGCTGCCGACCGTGTGTACAGCCAGCTTCCGCCCAACCTGCGGCAGTCACGCATGGAGCGACTGCGGGCCGGCACCGGCGAGGCACGTGGCGGGCTGTTCGTCGTCCAGTTCATCGGACCTGTGCGCGACGAGTGGCTTGCCGAAGTGAAGCAGGCCGGCGCTGACGTCATCGCGGCGGTTCCGTGGCACGCGTACGTGGTGCGAGCAGACGCGGCGGGGGCTGCGGCGCTGGCCGAGCTCGAGCGGCAGCGGACCTTCGTCCAGTTCGTCGGCGACTACGAGCCGGCGTTTCGGCTGGCACCCGAGCTGCGGGCCGCCCTGGTTGCAAGCGTTCCCGTGGACGTCACGGTGCAGATCGTCGACGGGCCCGACGCGGCGGCGGCGCTCGCGGCGCTGAATGTCGCAGCCATGCGGATGCTGCAGTCGTGGCGCGTGGGTGACTACTGGAACGTGGAGCTGACGTTGCCGTCGAGCCGGATCGAGGACATGGCGTCACTCGACGGTGTCTTCGCGGTCCAGGCGCGGGGGCCGCGCCGCAGGCTGGACGAGGTGCAGGGCCAGATCTGCGCGGGCGCTCTGTCGGCCGGCGTTCCCACGAGCCCGGGCTATTTCGCATGGCTGACCGGAAAGGGGTTCTCGGCGGCGCAGTTTGGCACCTTCTCGGTCAACGTCGTCGACGACGCCTATAGCCTGACGGGCGCGTTCGCTCAGTCGGACCTTCCAGGCAGCCGTGTAGCGTTCGAGAGCAACCCGACCGCACAGACCGGCGCGCAGGGCGGCCACGGGTTTCTCAACTCGCACATCATCGCCGGCTACAACGAAGCCGCCGGCGCAGCTTTCGAGGACACTCGCGGCTACCAGTACGGCCTCGGCCTTGCGCCTTTCGCCCGCGTCGGCGTGACCGCGATTTTCGGACCCACGGCTGCGACATCGACGAGCTGGGAAGGTAGTGCCCATGTCGCGGGCGCGCGGGTGTCGAGCAACAGCTGGGGCTACACGGCGGGCCCGGGATTCAGCCCGTACAAGTACGACATCTATGCACAGGAATACGACTTCATCGTGCGTGACGCGCGGTCGGGGGTGGCGGGGCATCAGGCCATGAGCGTGGTGTTCGCCGCGGGCAACGCGGGCCCGACCGCGAAGACGGTCGCGACCCCCGGGACGGCGAAGAACATCATCACGGTGGGCGCCGGCGAGAACGTCCGCCTGGGTTTCACGGACGGATGCGCGATCCCCGAGAGCGGTGCCAACAACGCAAACGATCTGGCCAACTTTTCGGCCCGAGGACCCGTGACCACGGGAAGCGGGGACCGGCGCTACAAGCCCGACATCGTCGCGCCCGGGACCCAGATCGTGGCGGGCATACCCCAGTCCGACTACGACGGCACCAGCGTGTGCAGTCAGTACTTCCCGGCCGGGCAGACGCTGTACGGCCTGTCGTCGGGGACGTCGCATTCGTGCCCGGCGGTGGCCGGCGCGGCGGCGCTGGTGTACCAGGATTTCCTCAACAAGGCGCGCCCCGAGCCGAGCCCGGCGATGGTCAAGGCCTACCTGGCCAACTCGGCCACGCACATGACCGGCGCCGGCACCAACGACAAGCTGCCGTCCAACGCCCAGGGCATGGGGCGCATGGATCTCGGCCGCGCCTTCGACGGTGCCAGCCGAATCCTCGTCGACCAGACGCAGGTGTTCGGCACGACCGGGCAGACGCACGTGACCACCGGTACCGTGGTGGCGACCGACAAACCCTTCAGGGTCACGCTGGCCTGGACCGACGCGCCCGGGACCTCGACCAGCGCTCCGTGGGTCAACAACCTCGACCTGACGGTCACGGTCGGCGGGGCGACCTACAGGGGCAACGTGTTCACGCTGGCTAGCTCGGTCGCCGGCGGTACCGCGGACGCCAAGAACAACATCGAGTCAGTGTTCATTCCCGCTGGAGTGTCCGGAGTTTTCACGGTGACCGTGCAAGCGACCAACATCGCGGGCGAAGGCGTGCCCGGCAACGCCGACACGACGGACCAAGACTTCGCGCTGGTCATCTACAACGCGCAGCCGCCCGCGACCATGGGGCTGTCGCCGGCGAGCTTCACGTTCACGGCGGTGGCTGCAGGGCCCAGCCCGGCCGCGCAGCCGCTGGCCATCACGAACACCGCGACGGGAATTCTTGCGTGGACGGCGACTGACGATGCGGCGTGGCTCAGCCTGGCGAGCGTTTCGGGCACCGCGCCGTCGATGGTGAACGTATCCGCCGACGTGACGGGCCTCGCCCCGGGGACTTACAACGCCACGATCACGATCGCGGCCGTGGGCGCGACGAACACGCCGCAGACGGTGCCGGTGACGTTGACCGTGACGCCGTTCCCGTGCGCGGGATCCGATAGCGGCGCTCCTACTTCGTGCGACGACAGCAACCCGTGCACGACGGATTCATGCAGCGCCTCCCTGGGCTGCCAGCATGCGAACGTGATGACGGGGACGGCGTGTTCCGATGGCAACGCGTGCAACGGCGCCGAGACATGCAACGGGTCGGGAACGTGCCAGGCGGGGGTGGCTCCGAACTGCAGCGACGGGAATGTGTGCACGAGCGACAGCTGCAACGCGACGACCGGCTGCCAGCACGCGGCGGTGATGGCGGGGACTTCGTGCGCGGACGCGAACATGTGCAACGGCGCCGAGACGTGCAGCGCGGGCGGCGTGTGCCAGGTGGCGATGGCGCTTGGATGCGACGATGGGAATGCGTGTACGGCCGATAGCTGCAGCGCCATGGGCGGATGCCAGCATGCGCCGGTGATGGTCGGTACGTCGTGCGCGGACGGGAACGCGTGTAATGGAGCAGAGCTGTGCAACGTAGGCGGCGTGTGCCTGGCCGGGACCGCGCTGAGCTGCGACGACGAGAATCCGTGTACCGCCGACGGCTGCACCGCGATGGGCGGGTGCCAGTACACGCCGGTGATGGTCGGGACGTCGTGTGCGGACGCGAACATGTGCAACGGAGCCGAGGTTTGCGGCGCGGTCGGCGTGTGTCAGGCGGCGGCGGCGCTCGACTGCGACGATGGCAATCCTTGCACGGCCGATAGCTGCAGCGTGATGGGCGGCTGCCAGCACACGCCGGTGGGCGTGGGGACGTCGTGCGGAGACGGGAACGCGTGCAACGGAGCCGAGATTTGCAACGCGGGCGGCGTGTGCCTTGGTGGGACGACGCTTGACTGCGACGACGGGAATGCTTGCACGGCGGATAGCTGCAACGTTGGCGGCGGGTGCCAGCACGCGCCCGTGGCGAATGGCACTTCGTGTTCGGACGGGAACTCGTGCAACGGAGCCGAGATGTGCATGGCCGGGGCGTGCGCGGCTGGAACGCCGCTGAGTCTTGGAGCAGCGACTAGCCAGTCGAGTAGCTACGCGGGTGCGGCGGCGTGGAAGGCCGTTGACGGAAACACCGATGGGAACTACTGGAACGGATCCGTGGCCTATACCCAAGCCGACGCCGGGGCATGGTGGTCGATGGATCTGGGATCCCTGAAGAATATTTGCGACATCAAGATCTTCAATCGCACCGATGGCTCGGCGGAGCGACTGAACAACTTCCACGTCTTCGTGTCGGATGTGCCTTTCGCCTCGACCGATCCGATCGCGACCTCGATGCGAAGCGGGGTCAGCGACTACTACCAGAGCGTGGGGCCCGGCACGGTGCCGCCTCTGTATTCGGTCAACGTCAATCGTCTCGGGCGATATGTGCGAGTGCAGCTAGCCGGCACGGACTACTTGGGCTTGGCTGAAGTACAGGCGTGGGGAGATTCTTCCACTCCTGGTCTGTCGGTGTTGTCGGACGGGAAGCCATCCGCGCAGTCCAGTACTTACGGCGGCGGGGGAGCACACCTTGCCGTAGACGGAAATGTCGATGGCAACTATGGCGCCGGCTCGGTGTCGAACACCCTGCTGGACAGTCCACCCTGGTGGAACGTTGATCTGGGAAACCTAACCAGCATCTCGCAGATTACCATCTTCAACCGGACCGACTGTTGCGCCGATCGCTTGAAGAGATTCTACGTGTTCGTGTCAGACAGCCCATTCACGTCGAGCGATCCGCTCGTGACAGCGGGGCAACCAGGCGTGGGGACATCACTCCAGGACGCGGGCTCAGGCCAGGTCCCGTCGCAGTTTGTACTGCCGTGGGCGGGTACAGGGCGCTTCGTCCGCGTGCAGTTGGCCGAGCCGGACTATCTGGCGTTGGCTGAGGTGCGAGTGCTGGGCACGGCGGCTGTGCCGATCGGAACGAACGTGGCGGCCGGAAAGATTGCGAGTCAGTCCAGCACATATGCCGGCGCTGTTGCTGGACTGGCCATCGATGGAAACGTGGACGGTAGCTACGCGAATGGCTCGGTATCGCACACTTTGGCGGAGGCCAACCCTGCGTGGACAGTCGATCTGGGAATCGTCCACGACATTTCGCAGATCGATGTTTTCAACCGAGCGGACTGTTGCGCAGGCCGGCTCAACAACTTCTACATCTTCGTCTCGAATACCCCCTTCACATCGAACGATCCGGTCGCCACCGCTGGCCAAAGCGGGGTTGGGGCATTCTACCGAAGCGCTGGCGGGTGGGCGCCCCTGGCTGCCCACAACACGATCGTGGGGCGACAAGGGCGATATGTCCGGATCCAGCTAACGACCACGGAGTATCTAGCATTGGCCGAGGTCAGAGTATGGGGAACCCCGATCACCTTCAGCGGGTCCAACCTGGCCGTGGGAACCGTAGCGAGCCAGTCAAGTACCTACGGGAGTGCGATAGCGGGATTGTCGATTGACGGCAACCGAGATGGGAATTTTGCTAATGGGTCCGTGGCGCACACGCTTGGCGAGGCAGCGCCGTGGTGGCAGGTGGATCTGGGGTCAATCAAGACTATCTCTGGCATCAAGATCTTCAACCGACAGGACTGTTGCCAGGACCGTCTGAAGAACGTTCTCTTGTTTGTGTCGGATGTGGCGTTCCTGTATACAGACCCCGTGACTACGGCCGGCCAATCTGGCGTTGGGTCGTGGCTCTTGGGAACCGACGCCGGTCCGGGGCCGGTCGAGTACGCGATAGCCGCCGGCCGTACGGGACGCTACGTGCGGGTGCAACTCATTTCCGCCGACTACCTCGGTCTCGCTGAGGTAGAAGTCTGGGGCGGCCCATGAGGCCTTTGCTGACCAACCGCAAGCGGTCAGGCCCGAGTGGAGACCTCACATGGAGAAATCCGGGGGGCCCTGTGAGGGGCGTACGAATCCGAGTTCTTGGCCGTCGCAGATCTGTAATGGCCGTCATGGCGATGACCATTTGTTTGGGTGACGCCACCTTTTCCCATGCGGCGGCGGTGGAGCCTCTCGTTTGGGAGCAACGAACCGACGCTCTTCAGGGCAATCCAGCGGCCCGCTATAGCCACGGTCTCGCATACGATTCGATTCGAAAGCGGGTTGTCCTGTTCGGTGGGGCTCGGGGAGCTAGCGTGCCCTTCTTGGATGACACGTGGGAATGGGACGGGCGCAAATGGGAGCTGAGAGTACCCAAGAATCGCCCGGCGGCACGCACGGAGCACGTGATGGCGTACGATTCAGGCCGGCGTCGGGTCGTGTTGCTTGGTGGCCAGGCTGCTACACCCCAGGGCGCCCTTCCGGCCAGGGACGTGTGGGAGTGGGACGGCGCGGACTGGCAAAGTCGAGGCGCTACACCTGAAGCGCAATACTTTGTTGGCGCCACTTACGACAGCGCGCGAGGGAGAATTGTCGCATCTGGACTCGGAGTTGAGTTTCCTTTCGGACACAGCACCTGGGAGTGGGACGGAACAGCGTGGACGAAATTTTCTAGAAAGATGTCGGACCCGCCTGCTTCAAAGATGGCGTATGACTCAGTTCGCAAGCGAACGGTGTTATTCGGCAGCGGCCAAACCTGGGAGTGGGACGGAGGGACTTGGAGTATGCCCATCCCCAGCGGGGGGGTGCGCTGTGCTAGCGCCCCGCAAAGCCGGACGAACTTCACTCTTGTCTTCGATGAACTCCGGGCCCGGACGCTCCTGGTCGGCGGCATTTCTAGCGCCAACAAGATTCTGAGCGATTCCTGGGAGTGGGACGGTACCTGCTGGAGCGTCGTCCCGGGTAACACCGTACTGCCCGGACGGGCTGGGGCCGGGGGTGTCGCCGAGTCGGCCACCGGTCGCCTGCTGCTTTTCGGCGGGGCGGGACCCGGCGCGAACAACGACCTCTGGAGCTGGGACGGCCGCACCTGGACCGAGCTGGTCCCGGGTAGCTCGCCTCCTGGCCAGTTAGATTCTTACGCGGTCGCGTACGACGCCGTTCGCCGGGTGACTGTCATCTTCGGAGGCTTTGCCCCTACCGGGATATCGGGCCTCGGTAAGCGTTCACGGGGTGGGGATTGGTGAGCCTGTGGATGAGGAACTATTTTCTGGATCAAATCGATCACTTACAACATAGGGGATCGACAGGGGATTTCGAGTGTGATGTACCATTGGTGTGCTGGACGATCGCGACC
>JANPFD010000201.1:0-5667 GCA_031423255.1 Myxococcales bacterium
GGTGCGGAACTACATCATCGAGCCGGGCAGCGGTAACCCCGGCTCGCCGATGGCGCGGCCGACCCCATCGCCGGGTCGACCATCACGCTCCCGGTGCGAGCTCGACCCGCCGAGCGTCAACTACCCTGCGCCGTAACAGCAGGGGGAGCAACCGGCTCTTTCCGAATTTTGTTTTTCGCACCACGAGCCCTTCAGCCGTTACATCCTCGATCCGCAGGTTGAGTGCTTCGGAGATCCGCAGCCCCGTCGCCGCAAGCAGCCCGAAGAGCGTGCTGTAGACGTGTGGTTGCAGTGATCTCTGTGGCCCCAGCGTCAGGGCCGTGCGGACGAGCGCCTCGACATCCGGAAATGTGAAGAGAAACGGCGGTTTTCGTTGCGGCCTGTGACGGCCGCAGGCGTCCTCGGGTGGAACATCATGGCGGTCGTCTTCCGCATGCAGATAGCGAGCAAGGCGGACCACGGTGCGCAGTCGAACACAATTTCTCAGCGGGCTTCTATTTCCCTGCCCGACCCATTCGAGAACCGTCGCGCTACGGACGTGGGTGTCTCCCTTTGCCGCGGCGAACGCAGCGAAGTCATGAAGGATCCCATCATGATCTCGTAGCTCGAAGCCAACGGCTCGGCGAGCGGTGAGGTAGGAATCGACAGCTGAGGTCAGCATGATGCCACCTCCGGCCAGGGCTGGGCGACCTGCTCAAGCATCTGGAGATCGACTTTTGCGTACAGCGCGGTCGTATCCACGGAACGATGGCGCAGGACCGCGGCGATACCATCGAGCCCCACACCTGCACGCAACATTTGGCAAGCAGCGGTGTGTCGAAAAACATGGGCACCATGCGTCGGTGCTTGAATGCCGGAACGCTTCAAAGCGGTCCGCGCGATTTGACTGACAGCACCTCCGCAGTGCTTCCTGAAAGGTTGAAAAGGAGCCACAGCTCGCAGGAAGACGTAGTCGCTCTCTGGCCTGGCCCGCATTTTGATGTAGGCCAACAAGGCCTCACCAACATCCTGGGGAAGCGGCAGTCGCACCTCGCGACCTCCCTTCCCACACACTCGCAGCGTGGCCGTTTCGAAGCAGAGATCCGCGAAGCGCAAAGCGGCTACGTCCCCGGCGCGAAGTCCGAGGCGAATCAACAGAAGCAGAACTGCTCGGTCACGGATCCCAATTGGCGTCTTGGGACACGACATCAAAACTCTGTTGACGTCCTGATCTGACAACCCTCGCGGCAGCGACTGCCGGGACCAATTCGGCGGAGAGGTCAGCGCCTGATCGAGGCCGGTACGGCATCGACCGTCCACGGCCAGATAGCGAAGGAACATCCGCACTGCCACCACCACATGCCGTGTGGAACGGCATCCGTAGTGTCGATACCGCTTGGCGAGGAAGTCTCGGAGACCACCGGCGGTGTACGTGCGCGGGTCCCCTCCAAGAAAATCGACGAGATTGGTCACGAAGAGCCGGTAGGTTGCGACCGTCTTCTCGACCGCCCCTCGGTGAACTTTCATCCACTGAAGAAATTCAGCGACGATAGGCATCGGCTGCAGGACCTCTGCGGCCGCAACGCAACCCCGTTTGCGGAGATGACGCACAAAAACCCGAACGCACGACACAACCTGCCGGGCTTGATTCTGCGATATTCTCGGACAACGGCAGCGCGCACGATGCCGCGCGAACGCGGCCACGGTCCGGTCGTCGATCTTCTCGATGTGGAGTCCTTCACGGTCGAGCCAGACACCGAAATGCACGATGCTCTGAAGATGGAGTCGTGCCGCGACAGGGTGGTACCCAGCCCGGACGAGCTCACCTCCATAGTTGTGGAGCAGCGCCACGAAACGCGTCGATCGGATGGTCGAAATCCCGAGAATCGGTTTGGAATACGAATGCATGTCTGTCCTCCTTGATGGTGTTTCTCTCGCCCCCGGGGAGGAAAACTATGTGGAGATCGTTGCCGTCGTCGACCGCGCCAACCGCTTGTTTCATGCGGGCCTCTACGCCCGCTTCGAGCCGGAACTGCAGATAGCTTCCCGCTCCGGACAACACGAGCTATCGCCAGCTGGCGATAGCGCGTGCAAATCCAGGGCGTTTTGCCCATCGTGCCTGGGCCGCAGGATGGCCCAGGGCGCAGCCAATCTGCTCGACCACGTCCTCCCGAAAGTTGGGCTGCGCCAATTCGTGCTGACGGTGCCTTTTTCGCTGCGCGCGAGGCTCGCATACGACGGCAAATTGCTGTCCGCCGTCGGCCGTGTGTTCGTCGACTCGGTACTGGCTTGGTACCGCCGCCGCATGCGGGACCATGGCGCAAGGGACGGCTGCTCAGGCTCGGTCACCGTCGTGCAGCGGGTATCGTCCGACTTGCGACTGAATCCGCACTGGCACGCGATCCTGCTTGACGGCGTATTCCGCCCCGGCCCCGACGGCAAGCCCGAGTTCGTCGCGCTGCCCCGGCTCGCCACCGACGACGTGGCTGACCTGCTCCAGATCATCCGCGTTCGCATCGTGCGCATGCTCGAGCGCCGCGGCGTCATCGAGCCAGGCCCCGACGCCACGTTGATCGACGACGGGCTCGCTGAGCGTGACCCAGCCCTGGCCCAGCTTGCCGCGGCCGCCGTCGCCGGCCTTCCCCCAGCCGGCCCAGAGTTGCGCCGCCGCCCCGTCCTCGTCGCCTTGCCACGCAGACCAGGCGTCGAGATCTCCGCTCCTCTGTCGGTCAGCGAGTTGGGCTTCTCACTGCACGCAGCCACAACTGCCGGCGCCGAGGACAAACGCGGTCGCGAGGCCTTGGTGAAGTACATCTTGCGCCCGCCCATTGCCCAGGAGCGCCTCCGCCTGGTGCAAGACGACCTCGTTAGGATCGAACTGCGAAAGCCCTTCCGCGACGGCACCTACGCTATCGACCTGGATCCGCTGAGCCTGCTGTCGCGCCTGGCAGCGTCGGTGCCTCCGCCACGCTTGCACTGCACAAAGTACGCGGGTGTGCTCGCCGCCGCCAGCAACTGGCGGGCGCTCGTCGTGCCACCACCACCACCCACGCCGGCGTCCGATCAAGAGCCACCACAGGGTCCGGCCAAACCGCCCACGCACAGATGCAAGTACCTGCCTTGGGCTCAGCTTTTGCGCCGCACATTTTCGGTTGATGTTGAAACGTGCACCCGGTGCGGCGGAAAGATGAAGCTCAAGGCCCTCGTCACCGATCACGCATCTTGATGCCTCCCTCGATAACACACTTTCTCGATAGCGCCGGCGTGGAGTTGACGGAGCTCGTCGAGCGTTTCGGGCCGATCAGGGAAGAGGTACAGGCCGCTCGCGTGGTCGCGGTCGACCTCGAGGGAGCCGCGGCGGATCTGGTGGTAGAGCCACTGCGGCTTGACTCCGAGGTGCTCTGCGACTTGGGGCAGGGTCAAACCGCCGGACGCCCGGCGCACCCGGCGAGGCCGAGGGCCGCGGAAGCGGTGAATTCGCTGATGTCGCAGTCGAATCACCTTAACGGTGCTGGCCAACACGGTATCTTGCGAGGGCGAGCGAAATCCCTGCTCAGTGAGCAGACGAGCGATCTCGTCGTCGGACTTGCCCGTCGCCTCGAGATCGAGAAGTTGCTCCTCCATCTGCTGCAATCTGGGAACATCACGGAGCGATCCCACTGGGATCGGGACGTCGATCTCGCTCGCCGCCCCGCCCCGCCACACGATGCGGAGCGCGACGCGGTCGCTGACCTTCCTATGAGCCACCACCTTGTCGATCAAGCAGCGGAGCAAGGCTTTCTTCTGGGCCCTGCGCAGCGTTCCTTGCTGCCACAGCCCGGGCAGCGACTGACCCAGCGACGTGAAGGCTGCACGCAACTCGCGCGGTACGTGGAGCGGGACGACCTTGTCGCGCTCGCGGCGCGCGGATTCGAAGCTCTCCTCGACCTCACGCAACGCATGCAGGGCGGTTTCCCAGCGTTTCTCGAGCTCGCTGGCGACGAGCCGGTTGTCCGGGTCGACCCGGTCGTACTGCCGCCGCGCAAGTTGAACCTCGTAGCGCAGACGCTGTAACTCGCGTTCCTGTGCGGCATCGATCTGCGACCACTGATCCCGACGGGTCTGCATCGCCCGCTCGTAGAGGTCCAGCTCCGACGGTGCCAGCGCCTGGAAGAACGCGTCGACGACCTGGCCATCGATGGGGTCGGCCGGTACTTGCTGGCAGCCGGACAGCGGCCCCTGCCGGGGCAGGTTGTTGCAGAGATACCGCGTGTACCGCTTGTACTGCACGCGCATCTTGTGGCCGCACTGGCCGCAGTACATCAGACCTTGCAACATGGCGGCGCCCTCGCGGGGAACACCGCGGCTCTGCTTGCGCTCGTACTCAGCGTGGTTGTCGCGCAGCATCGACTGGATGCGCTCGAAGCTCTCCCACGAAATGTAGGCCGGGTAGCGATCCTTCACGATGACACCCCACTCGTTCATCGGACGACGCTGCTGCTGTGGCCGCGGCGACCCGTTGGCGTCGAGGTGTCGCACGGTGCGCGTCTTGCCATAAACGAAGGCGCCGGCATAGGCCGGATTGTGGAGGGCGCGCACTACGGCGCACATCGTTACTGGCCGCCAGACGGTCTCGTCGTTCCGCTGCCGCCGCGGGAGGCGAAGCTGGTGCTCGTTGAAGTGGCGCACCACTTTGGTCACCGACTTGAGCTGCAGGAAGCTGTCGAAAAGCAACCCGATGGCCTCCTGCACGCGCCGGTCTGGATCCTTGACGACCACACCGTCCTCACGTCGGACCAAGCCTGCCGGTAAGCCGAGCGCCAGCTCACCGCGCCTGGCTTTGTTCTGTACGCCGGCGAGCAAGCGGCCGCGAATCGTGTGCATCTCGATCTCGCTCAGCATGCCCTTCATCCCCAAAAGCAACCGCCCATTCGGAGTCCACGGTTCGTAGATGCCGTCACGGTCGCCGATCAGGCAGCTCTTGAGCGCGCACAGGTCGAGCAGCGGATACCAGTCGCTGCAGTTGCGCGACAGACGGGCGCTCTCGTAGCTGAGAATGATGCCCACGTGCCCCATGGCCACTTCGGATAGGAGGTCCTTGTAGGCGTCGCGTCCAGCTGTGCTCGAAGCCGTGGTGCCGGTGTCGCCGTCGATGACTGCGATGCGGTCCTCAGGCCATCCCAATCGCAGTACATGCTCGCGCATCGCACGTTGCAGCTTCTGACTCTCGGTGTTCGTCAGCACCTGGTGCGGCGTTGACTGCCGGATGTAGACGGCCGCCCTTCGCTCCAGATGGTGCGGCTGAATGAGCTCGGAACTGATCATCGATCACCTCGCGAAGAACGCTCGTCAGATCCGCGACGGTTCCTGCTCGCTCGTCGTCGGACAGGGATTCCCACACTCGGCAGAGGTCGATGGGCATACGCCGAACGATCGAGCTGTCGACAGCAATTCCTCGACGGCCGCAGAGGTTATTTTCGTGCGCTCCGGCTGTCCAGTTTGTGGTCGAGAAATCGCCTCGGCTGGGATGCGCAGCTGGATGTCGCCTCGCTCGAGGAAGACTGCGACCACAAGCGGCGCAGTCCTGCCCGACCGCCCCGTTGGCCACGCCGCAACGCGAAAGCTCCGGCCATACAAGGGATGAGTGGGATCCTGAACCGTCACCACCTCATCAAGTTCACCCCCTGGGTTCTTGGCGGGGGTATCAAC
>JANPFD010000202.1:0-2676 GCA_031423255.1 Myxococcales bacterium
AATGAACACCAATGCCAAACTCGCACTCAGAAAAGCCCGTGGTTTTCGCACCTACGAAGTGCTTGAAACCGCCCTGTATCACGAGCTCGGCCATCTCCCAGAACCAATCTCAGTCACCCACAGATTCTGTTGAGGAGGCCACAATATCGACGGTTGAGCGAGCAGAATAGTGACCGGTCATCGTGGTTATCTGCGGAACGTTTTGTGCTGCGCGCCGGCTAACATGCCGTTTCAACGGACGGCGCTTGCGCGCCGCCGCTGAACGGCAGATCGTTCGGCAGCAAACGCGCCGGATTTCTTCGAAGGTTGCGGTGAGGCAAGCGGGTGGTCCGATTGTAGGTGGTGGGGTCCGGTGTGGTTTCGGGGCCGGGCCATTCGGGCATCGACCGGGACGCGGGCTCGGTCCCGGATCGCCGGTGCAGGCTACGGTGCCCGCTCTGACGCTGGCTGCTCGCTCGACGGCCGCGCGCTTGGTCGCGGCGCCCGAGTTCGCAGGTTGGGTCTCGATGAAGGTGGTCGGGGAGATTACTGCTCAATCAAGATCGGTCGCCCCCGGTCATCATCGGGGGCCGCGCGGGATGCGTTGGGCGAGACGCCGCGGGATCTTGGGGCGCTCGCGGACTCGTCGCGTTCGCTGTCGAACAAGCCGTTGCAGCAGCCGACGGCGGAAGGGGGGAACGGGCCTCGCGTGGATCTGCATTCCGCGCCCGGGCGTCCTGTGCCATCATCGCGGTCCGCCGTCGCAGCTGAACGGCAAATCGTTCGGCAGACACGGCACCGCCTTTCGAGAGAGGGGACCCTTGCGATGGAAACAGACAGCGCACACAACCCATACTGGAAGATTGGAAACCTACGAATCACCTACGTATGCGCACAAAACCGGCCCAAGGAAAAGAACTGGACGGCGGACGCGGATGCGATAAGGGTACAGGCCTACCGCGACGGGGAGTCGGAATCGCTCCACATGGGCGCGGAGTTCCCGGTCGGATCCCCGAGCGAGTTCGTCGAGCTGGTGGAGTGCCTCTGTCGAGCATACCGTGAAGGTCGCGGCGTGGCATCGGCCCGCGCTTCAGCGTTAGGGGCCGCGAAGTGATGCGCCGGGCCGGAACGCAAGCCATGCTCAGAGCCTGGTTTGTCGTCTGTCTCCTCGTTGCACAACGGGCGCATACGCAGGGCGCACTGGCGGGCCAGAAGAACGTCGAGTACAAAAACGCGGGTGCCTGGGATGGCAAGAAGATGGTGGCGGCACTCCTCGGCGATCCGTTTCTCGCGGACAAGGGCCTTCGAGACCAGTTTGATACTGACTTGAAGAAGAAGAGCTATTTCAAGAGCGCGGACGGGAAAGCGAAGAGTCAAGAGTTGGCTGCGCTCAAAGCAACCCTCCTTGGACAGAGCTTTTCCGTCGAAATCGGATACCCGAGTGAGTACGATTTGAAGAAGAAAGGGTTTACGGTCTGGTTGCCTTTGCCTCCTGGCCACGCGAAGGATCTCGACATGACCAAGGAGTATGGACAGAGCGCGGATGACGTTTGGCTTCCTTCCAACATGAAGGTGATCGTCGTCCACGAACTCGGCAAGTATCGACGCGGAGTCTTCGTTCGGGTTCCTGAGAGCGAGGCGATGAAGGTCGAGAACGAGAAAGACACGGTGGTCCGCCTGCGCTTCCACCTTACGGGGAACGTACGCAAATGGCAGGTTACCGATCGCGAGTACGGCGTGGCATTCATCAATCACTCCGCTGAGATCAAGGACATCACGTTCGTGTTTGCGAAAAAGGCTGGTGAAGTCCTCGCGGAGGTTCGGCCCTGAATATTGAGTCCAGTGCGTAGATGGGCTGCCGAACAAGGCGTTGAACCTGACGAAGGCCGCAGTGCTGCGCTCGTCGGTCGTCTGGTGGCGTCGGCCGGGGCCGCCGGCCGCTCGCAGATGGGACGAAGGTCGCGTCCGGCGGCCCCTCAATGCTTCGATTGACCGCCGTCTGGCGGCCTTCGCAGGTTAACGCCAATACGTTATGCGGACTGGGAGGAGCGTGAGTGCTGGAGTTCTTCGTTCACCCGATCGATAGGCCGAAGGCGGTCTGCCTAGCGTTTCTGATCATCGCCAGCGTGGCGTGCGCAGGAGCGCCTCCACAAGGGGCTGACGCAAGCGCCAATTCTCCCGAGGTGAATGAAACGCCCGATCGCGCGATGCTTTTCGAGGCTGGCGTTTCAGAGGCCGATGGCAGTGACACCGATGTGCGGATCGGATCTTGCTCGAGTCTCCCGTGGACACGAGGCGGGGCTCCGACGACCCCATCCTGTGAAAAGGAAGCGCAGATGACGTTCTTTAGGATTCTCGCCATCTGCCACTGCACTTACCGTCCCCGATCTTGCGAGGGCGGAGTCCGGGCGACGTTTGACCCATCTGGGTATCTCGTCGAGCTGACCCCGATCGGCTACTTTCATTGCATCCATCCCGATGGCCCCCCAACCGAATACTGTGCGCCTGACCTGTCCTATTTCCAGTGCGTGAAGGATGCTGTCGCTTCGAGGCCCTGGGTGTTACGGCGCAGTGTAGTTGACGCTCGGCGGGTCGAGCTCGCACCGGGAGCGTGATGGTCGACCGGGCGATGGGGTCGGCCGCGCCATCGGCGAGCCGGGGTTACCGCTGCCCGGCTCGATGATGTAGTTCCGCACC
>JANPFD010000203.1:0-2858 GCA_031423255.1 Myxococcales bacterium
ACTCCACCTGTTCGAGGCGCCGGCAAAGCCACTTCGCAAGCTCCCCTTCAAGTTCAGCTACGTCTTCGAGTGCGAGGACAGCGCCAAGCCTCACCGCGCGATGATCGAGGACTGGGAACTTGGCGTCCTGTTCCTGAATGAGGCCGCCCGGCTGGGCGACGAACGCAAGGCCGCCGACAGCGTGAAGGCCAAGTTCCTGGGTGAGCTTTGCCGCGCCGACAAGGACACGAGGTTCTTCATGGGGACGCGATTCCCGTACAACACCTGGCTCGTGCTGGGGGTGTTCTGGCCACCGCGGGTGCTTCAGGAGCGGCTGGTTTGAGCACCCTGCGCGCCCTGTGGCGCAGGGCTCACCAGCGCTTCAACGGCGCGCCACAGGGTCGCGCGCGCGTGGTCGATCGGGTGGTGGCTCATTCGAACACGGGAAACGCTGATGCCGAGGCTGGCGGTGATCAGGCTGGCTGGGAGTCATCGGACCAGTCGACGTTGGGTGGAATCAGCGATCTGCCTTCGGGATCTGCAAGCTGCCACTCACCTGACGGTCCGCGCACGATGCGCTTCGTCCTCATTGCCAGCGGTGGGATGGAGGCGTCGTAGAGGTCCCACCATTCGCCGAGGTTCTCCTCCGTCGGCTCATCCTCGAAGGCGGTCAAGATCGTTTCGGGCTTCAAGTCCTCACCAAGTCGATAGGGTCGCCGCCTGCCGTCCTTTTCCAAGACCCACCATTGCTCGGGATACTGCTCCGCTACCCGAAGGGCCCTGATGTACCTCTCGACATGGAAGATCGGAATTCCGTTCATCAGGTCCACCAGCGTCGGCGCGTGCGGCAGCAGGGTGGATTCGATGCTGCTGGCGGCGATTCGCGCGCCGAGATCCGGGGACAACCCGAGCGCCTGGTACACGATTGCGCCGACCTGGATGCCGACAGCGCAGAACTGGCAGGCTCGTTCAGGATCAATCTGTTCGAGGAGCCCCTCTTCGTAGCTCGTCGGCGGCGCCAGCAGCATCCAGCCGACGGCCATGCCATTTCCGAAAACCCGGCCCGCCCAATTGGCCTTCGACGGATTCTTGTGAGGTGAATAATGCACGAGCCTGTTCCTGAATAGCCGCGCTTCGCGAAGGCGATCGAGGAGGCTCGTGATCTCCGCAACACGACTGGCACCGCTGATCGACTCGACGCACGCCCGAAGCCGAACCTCCTGCTGACTGCGCTTTTCGCCTGACCGCACAAGCTGTCCAGGAACCTCGTGGCCGTGGAAGACAGCGTATACGGCCTCGTTCACCATTCCCTCGATACCGAGCCATGCCATCAAGATCGACGCGAGCGATTCGACCTGGCGCGGGCCGCACCGTTCGGGCGCACCAAAGTCCCAGAGATGGTTCCGCGCTACCTCCGCCTTCGACATGGCGTTGCGGAGAAAGATCGTCGCCACATGATGCTGGGTTTCCCGCACGAAGTTAGGCATGGCGACCCGATCCTTCGGTGGACGCCGCGATGATGTGCT
Source organism: Myxococcales bacterium (assembly GCA_031423255.1). Taxonomy (GTDB): domain Bacteria; phylum Myxococcota_A; class Polyangia; order Fen-1088; family Fen-1088; genus JANPFD01. The sequence goes on from JANPFD010000203.1 coordinate 1,506, forward strand.
CATCCTTGACGGCCCTTTCTCGGGCTTTCATGCCTTGAACCACGAGCCCACCGGTGGCGGGCACGTCGGCCATCACTGCGTCGGCGAGGTGCTTGCGCGTGAAGTGGTGTACTTCCAGCAGCGATGGCCAAATCTTTCCGAACGGCATCGCCCCCTCGACCACAAGCCGCTCGCGAATTACCCGCAAGGCAAGCGCCAGACCCTGATCGCGCATCTCGCGGTAGCGAACATCGATCGAGGCCATCATCCCGAACTGAGGTTCGTGCTGCCCGGTACGTCTTTCGCGCGCACGGGTTTTCGCGTTCTCGCGGACGGGCCCCGCATCTCGCCCGACCACTTTCTCCTCGATATTCCTGAAGAGATGCACGACCTCGGGATGATGGCCGCCGACGACGAGGCGGAAGAAGGTGCGATCGACGGTCGGGTGCGGCACAGCCAGATCCGCGACGTGGGAAAGCCTGGCGTGCTCTTTGAGCTGCCGGCGGTAGAGGCCCATCAGGCCCTCCTCGTCCAGGTCGCCTGGCAGGTCAGCTTGGCCGAGTCCGAAAAATTCACGCATCTGAAGCCGCAAGAATTCCCGCCGATCGTCCTTCCAGCGGTTGAGGTGATGGAACATCACGTTGACCATGACGTCCCGGTAGCGGCTGGCCACCAGCGGGGCGATGTGGCGCATACCGACGCCCTTCCACCCTGTCGGGTCCACGAAGATAAACGCGGCGTCGTTCCCGATGAGGCGCTTGATGTCGTCGGACCGGGCTGCGAACTCGCCTTCGAGAACGTGGGGCTCGAGGCCGTGCTTCTCTTGCTGGTCGGCCACGAACTCCCGCAGCGCTCTTGCCGACGCTGCGTTGGACTCGACGAAGATGGCGCCCGCTTCGACCTTGGCGGGCGCGCCGGCCCGGGTTCCCAACGCCTCACCGAGTGCCCGAAGGCCGATAGCGACCGAGGTGTCCGCGCGAGTCTCTGTGCGGGATTCCCAGGGGCCGGCGAAGCAGTCGACATACCAGAGGCGCACCCGTCGGCCCGTCCGGCCCACCGAGGCGAGCTTCTGGCTCCAGGCGCGCAGGTAGTGCATCAGCACCTGGTGCTTGAAGAACGTCTGCTCGCGACCACCCTGGTATTCTGCCGGTACGTCCATCGTCGCCTCCGCGCACACGGGACCTGCTGCCGTCGCTGCGGATCTTGACGGCGGGCGGACACTATACAATAGTTCAGTACCGAGCAATCCCCGATGAGCGACCGCAGCGACATCGAATGGACCGACGCCACCTGGAACCCCGTCCGGGGGTGCACCAAGGTTTCGCCCGGGTGCAAGCACTGCTACGCCGAGACGTTCTCCGAGCGGTTTCGAGG
>JANPFD010000204.1:0-74100 GCA_031423255.1 Myxococcales bacterium
CTGGGGTGAATCGGCGCGTGCTACCGTGCGTCGCACGGCCATGCGAAGTGCGATCCTGGCTTTCACGATTCTGGCGGGGTGTGGAGGGGATGAGGGGCCGGGCTACCCGGAGTGTCCGGCGGGGAAGTTCCTCCTCGAGGGCGCTGTCGACGGGATGCCGGTCATGATCGACGAGACGGCCAACGGGGGGTTCTCGCAACTTGGCACGGGCCAGTTCGAACAGGGCAGGCCGGCGGTGCTGAAGATGACCTGGGAGAAGACGCTCTACGATGGACAGTCGGGGCCGGCGATGGGGACGGTCGTGCTTCCCAAAGGAGAGACGCTGTGCGCGGGGGCGGGGAGTCGGGTGGCGTTTCCGGCGAACGGCGATCAGATCCAGTTCCTGCTGAAGAACCTGGCGTCGGGGAGCGGCTGCAGCGTGCCGAAGACCGGCGAGTTGCGGGCCTGCTGGCGCAGCACCCGCTAGCTCTTGTCGGTCGAGAAGGCGACGGGAGCGACCTTGCGCTCGTCGGGGGACGCGGAACTCCGGGCGGCCGTCAGCGCCTTCTTCTCGGCGGCGATGTCGGTGAACCGGTAGATGACCTTGCCCTGATCGTCGACGTCGGGCTCGCCGCCGATGCGGCGGACCTCGGCGGTGAGGTCGTGCTCCTCGATGGCGCCAGCGCCCGCGGCCAGCCACGCGCCGGTCAGCTCCTGGGCCGAGACCTGGGCGCGGCCGCCGTCGGCAAGCACGGTCTTCAGCACAGCGCGACGGGCGTTCTCGCGAGCGACCTTCATGGCGCGCGACTTCGCCAGCACGGCGCGGCCGATCGGCAGGGCGAACACCAGCGCCGAGAACGTGAAGGGGATGGCGCCCAGGACGAGTGCCGTCTCGTCCGATGGCGGGACCACCACGCCACGGGGAGCGGAAAGCAGATCGCCGATGTGATCGATCGTCAGGCCGTTCGCCAGGACGTAGCCGCTGGCGGCCACGTTGAACCCATTGACGACTGACAGGAGCATGTTCGTCTCGATCCGGTTGCCGGTGATCGGGATGGGTGCGAGCTGGGTCTTCCAGATCGGCTCGGCCAGCGTCGTCTCGCCGCGCTCGACGGTCTTCTGGAGATCGGCGAACCGGTACATGACGGCGCCGTCGTCGGTGATCTCGATCTGGCCGTCGTGGTCGACGAGCAGGCGGCAGAGCCGCGCCTCGGCCTCTTCGCGGGTACCGCCGGTGATGCGCATGACGTCGGCGGGAGCGACGCGGCCCTGCAGGCGACGGATCTCGGCGATGAGCGCGCGCTCGACCAGGCGCGGATCGACCGACGGGGGCGGCGGGCCGAAGACGAAACGGTTCACTTTTTCGTAGAACGGAACGTCGCGCTGACGGCGACGGCTGCGATGACCAAAGCTGAACGTCCGCTGGTGTCCCCAGGCGAACGGCGAGAAGGGGTGGAACGTCCACCAGAGCGCCTCGAACACCATCTGCAGCACCAGACCCAGGCTGTCGCCCACGTCGCTGTCGGAGTCGCGCACGGCGAGCGCGATCACCACACCGACCAGCACCAGCGCGTAGGCCACCAGAACCGTCGAGACCCAGGCCCGCACCACGAAGCGTCCGACGCCGCTGGCGCCTCGAATGATTGACCGCAGCGCCCGCGAGGCCCAGTCCTGACCGACAGGCTTCGTGAGGCCGCGCGGGAACGAGAACACCAGCTCGCCAGCCTCGGTTGCCTTGAGGTGGCCGTGGTACTGGCTGGAGATGTGAAAGAGCGCGTCCTCGGCGTCGCGCAAGGCCAGGCCGCCGCGGGCCGCGGCGTCGGCGACGGTCAGCTCGCCCTTGAAGCCGCGCAGACGGGGCTCGAGGACGGCGGCGCTCTTCTCGGCGGTGGGGCGGCGGCTCACGTCGCTCGTTCCTTGGTCCCCAGCAGCCAGTCCATGATCGGGATGGTCACGTTGAAGTTCACGTGCGCCATTCGATCCAGGCGGTGGTGGTGCGTGTGGTGCGCGCACAGCGCCCGGAAAGCGGGGCCACCCAGGTGCAGGCGGCGCAGCGTCGGCGCGGGCAGGTGGTAAAGAGCGTGCATCGTCTCGTACATCAGAAAGTAGCCTGCCGCGACCAGGTAGAACATACCCGCCACGGCCGGGCCGCGCAGTGCCCACGCCCCGAGAGCGATCGGCGAGGCCAGCACGAACAGCAACAGCATGGTGTACCAGGGCATCATCACCAGGCCCAGCTCCTGCGGGGTAGCCACCTCCATGTGGTCGTGGACGAAGCTGCGGTGATGGAGCAAAGCGTGATTCTTGTAAAAGATGCGCGGGCCGACCGGGCGGTGCATCGGGCCGCGATGGAAGGCCCACTCGATCAGGTTGGCGGCCAAGAAGAAGGCCGGTACGAAAAGCCAGTCGGCAAGGCGGGCGTGACGCGCCAGCGACAGACCGAAGATGCCGATCAGCGTCGCCAGCGTCAGCGTGCGCACAGCGTGCCATCCCGGCGAGTAGTGCGCGGGGATTTGCTGCGCCCGACGGAAGACGTCGTCGGGGGTGGCCGGCGCCTCGACGCTCATCCGTCAACTATGGCAGAGCGACGGGCCTATATCTCGATCTTGTCGACGCTGGCCGTGAACTGGATGGTGAATTTCCCGGTCGAGCCCGTGCCGGCGAAAGGCTCCATGTCGACGGTGCCGCTCACCTTCGCCGGCTTGCCGAGTCCACCCCAGGTCTCGACCTTGATCGAGCCACTCGCGGCGCCCCAGACGCGCCCCGCGGTGCTGCTGTCGTAGTCGTCGAGTTGCAAGTTCGCGGTCCCGGGCTTGACGCCGATCTCGATGGTGTAGTTGCCCGGCGAAAGGTCGACGTTCTTCATACCGCTGATCTGCATCCCGATGACGCGGCCAGCGCGCAGCTCATTCTTCGTGATTCCGTTGACGCGGAAGGTGCCGAAGTCGGCCTGCCAGTACCCACCGACATTGACGGCCTCGAAGCGCGCCCCGGTGGTGTTCGCAGCGGCGAGGTTCGAGAAGGTGGCGGTCATGGTGCCTCCCGTCGGAGTGCCACCACCGCTGCCGCCTCCGCCATCACCAACGGGGTCCGAGCCGCTGCCGCAGCCAGCCAACAGGAACAGAGCCAGTGAGATCCGTTGCATGCCGATTGTTGTACTACGATGCGGCATAAATCGGCTATGCCAGTCGGTTGCGCGGGTCGGTGATCTCTATTTAAAATGAGTACTTCTGTGTTGAGCGAGAAGCCGAGCTACGGATACTCCCGGGGGCACCGGGCGATGGAGATCGTCGCGATCGTCGCCTTCTTCGCCTCATGCCTGTGGCTGGGCGGACGCGTCGCCCTCGGGATGCACGACTTGACGGCGGTCCTGGGGACGGCCCTGGCGGTCTTCTGCGGGTACGTCAGCGCGGACTTCATGTCGGGGTTCGCGCACTGGGCGGGCGACCGGCTGGGCAGTGAGCGGACCCCATTTCTGGGCAAGAACTTCGTCACCCCGTTCCGGCAGCATCACGTGGACCCGAAGGCGATCTGCCACCACGACTTCATCGAGACGAACGGCAACAATTGCATCGTCTTCATGCCGGTGCTCCTGGCGCTGGTGGTGTTCATGCCGGGCACGCCGGGAATCGGATTCTACGCGGGGACGGTGCTGACCAGCCAGGCGCTGTTCATCCTGTGCACCAACCAGTTCCACAAGTGGGCGCACGCGGACGTCGTGCCCGGGTGGATCCAGCGGCTGCAGCGGTGGGGGGTGATCCTGTCGCCCCGGCACCACGCCATTCACCACGCGACGCCACACGACAAGTACTACTGCATCACCGTCGGGTGGATGAATCCGATGCTGACCAAGCTGCGCTTTTTTCGCGGCTGCGAGTGGATCGTCGCCCAGGTGCGGCCGACGTTCCTGAACATCGAAGACCGTTAGCGTATGCCCTCCTTCGACGTCGTCTCGAAGGTCGACCTGATGGAGTTCGACAACGCCCTGAACGTGGCGATGAAGGAGCTTTCCACGCGCTACGATTTTCGCGGGACGAACACCTCCATCGAACGGACGCCCGAGGGGCTGATCATCAAGACCAGCGACGAACAACACCTGGAGGCGGCGGTTCACGTCCTGCGCGAGCGCATGGCGAAGCGGAACGTGTCGCAGCGCTGCCTGGACCCGCAGAAACTCGAGCAGGCGGCGGCCAAGAGCGTGCGGCAGCTGATCAAGATCAAGCAGGGGATCGAGACCGAAACGGCCAAGAAGGTCTGCAAGGTGCTCAAGGAGAGCAAGATCAAGGCGCAGGGGTCGATCCAGGGCGACGAGGTGCGGGTGTCGGGGAAGAACCGCGACGATCTGCAGGAGGCAATAGCCTTGCTGCGCCGCGAGGACTTCGGCCTGGATCTGCAATTCGTGAACTTTCGCGATTGAGATCCTAGTATTGGCGCGTGCTCCGGCGCGCGGCTCTGCTCCTGTTGGTCCTTGTGGCGTCCTGCCATGAGGATGAGGAGACGAAGAAGTCGGCGCCAAGAACATCGGAGCCGCTGAAACCGCCGCGGCCGAAGCTGCCCTGGGACTCCGGTGATCCGCTGGCCGACGGCGAGGTCTACGACGGCAAGGGCAAGACGACGAGTCCCGCCGGCCTGGTGGTGGATCTGTCGGACGAATGGGCGCCGTTCATCTTCAGCGAGGAGGAAGGCAAGCCGAACCGGTACCGGCAGACCTTCATCGCGCTGGCGAACAACCGGGTCACGCCCGACGAACTGTTCCTCGACAGCACCGAGGGGCGGCGGGCGGTGCTGACGGCGGCCGGCCTACCGCTGTCGAAGAAGCCAACACCCGAGGAGAAGAAGGCGATGGCGGCGGCCCGGCGAACGCTGGGGCATGCGCCGAACTTCCTCGAGCCGTATGGCATACCCCCGACGCTGTCGGTGCTGCGTGCACGCTGGAACGAAGACAAGGGAAAAGTCTGCTGGGGGGACAACACGGCACTGGCGGGATTCGCCGGCAGCGTCGCCTACCTCAGCCGCGATCAGGCCAGGCGCGAGCATGCCGAAGCGCTGGCGGATGCGCAGTGGGCCGAGACGCTCGGGGATGCGGGTGTGGCGGATGCCAAGACCACCGCAAGGATGGAGCGCCTGAGGCGCGGGCAGGAGCGGCTCCGTGCGGTGCGGGCGGTGCAGGCGCGGCTGGTGTGCGAAGAGCATCTGTCGCCGAAGAGCAAGTACGTCGACGGGATGTTCGACCTGCCGACGCACGAGGCGCTGGCGGCCTGGGAGCGCAAGAACGACATCTTCGCGTGGGGCTTCCTGCAGGGCGAGACACTGGAGGCGCTGCAGCGCCCCCGGAGCGAGTTGCACCTCGAGACCCTGAAGCGGATCCTGGCCGAGCGGCTGGCGGATGCGGCAGGCATCATCGAAGACGGCTCGGTGTCGAAGGGGAAGAAACCGGCGATGTACAAGGATGCGGACGACAATCCGCAGCCGGTGCCCGATCTGATCAGTACGTACATCGCGGCCCTGCTGGGATCGTGGTACCTCCGCGACGCCGACGACCTGGGCGAGTTCCTGGAGCGCGGGGGCGATCGCCTGGCGAAGCTGAAGGTCGCGTTCACCCCCCCGGCCCTGCCCCCGTATTACGGACCCGAGATGGACCTGTCGGTCGAGATCGACCGCGGCGACATCTGGTACGACTTCCCCTGGGACGAAGCGGGCAAGCCGATCGAACAGCCGCGTGTCCGCTATCCGAACCTGACGGTGTTCGTCACCTGGAACAAGCAGCGGATCCCGCTGGCGCGCTGGCGAACAACGATAGGTTCGTGGCGCAGCGAGCGGGGCGAGGACGGTCAGGTCTACTACAAATACAAGAACTCGGACGTCGGGCCGCGCATCTGGAAGAACATCGTCGCAGCGCCCGTCTGGGTACCGCCCGACGGGACCCCGGCCAAGGACCTCTTGACCAGGAAGGTCTTCGACCACCGCGTCGGCGCGGTCCCGGTGGTGAACACGGACGTCATGGGGCCAGGGTTCCAGTCGGCGTACGGGCTGGCGATGGCCATTCACATCAGGAAGGACGGCTTCGACAACCAGATCCGGTCGCACGGCTCGGTGGACTACACCTCGATCGCGCGGCGGTTCTCGCATGGGTGCCACAGGCTGGTGAACAACCGGGCGGTCCGGCTGTTCGGCTTCGTGCTGAAGCACCGGCCCCACACCCGGATGGGACAGTCACTGCTGGGACCGATGAAGAAGCGATTCTCCGTAGAGGACAAGGAGTTCGAGTACCGGCTGGACACGCGCGGCTACTACTACGAACTGACCCCGCCCTTGCCTGTGAACGTGACCGAAGGGCGTATCATGGGGAAAGTGCCGAAGCCGATCACCGCCTACGTCCGCAAGCCTGGCGTCGAGTACGAAGAGACAGTCCCGGCGGCGGGTCCATGAAACGTCTGGCGATCGGAGCGCTGGTGCTGGTCGGCTGCGGGATCCAGATCGCCCGCGACTTTTCGAAGGTGACGCCGCAGGAGGTGGTGTACGAAGACCGCTGCGGTTTGCAGGAGTACTTCGACGTGCAGGCGATGGGGCGCCTGGAGCCGCCGCGGCTGGCCCGCACGCGCGAGATCGAGCGCGCCGACAAGGCGGTCGGCGGCGGCGCGGCCTTCGTATTCGAGACACCGGTCCAGCTGGAGGCCGCGCGGCGGGTGCTGAAGGAGAACTGGGGCAACCTGCCGGCCTCGCTGGGCACCGCGAGCTCGATCGAGATCGAGGTGCAGTGGGCGGAAAAAGCGGCGGTGCGCCGGGTGGTCACCGACCAGAGCGCTACCATGACGGTCAACGGCGGCCAGACCCTCTACCTGCCGTACCACATCTGCCTTTCCGAGTTGCTGTACGGAGCGCCGCTGTACCGCACACGGCGGGACCTGCTGGGGCTGCCGCCGCTGCCGACACAGGACGGCGGCGTGGCCGACGCGCGAGCCGGCAACTGATGAGGATCGGACGGCGCAGGTTCCTCAAGGGTGCGGCGGCGGGTCTGGCGGCGGGACCGATCGGCTGCAAGAACGACAAGGCAGTGGTCGACGACGGCGCCGCGCCCGACGGGGGAACTCCGGCAGCCGTCGATGGCACTCTGGGGCGCACCGACGGGCCGCCACCGATGGTGGACACCGCGGTCGAGCGCGCCGGCGCGGACACCACCGCCCGCCTCGACGGCGCCCCCGCGCCGGACGCACGGGCGGCGCTGCTGCCACAGCGGATCCTCGGGCGCACCAACGTCTCGGTGTCGATCGTCGGCTTCGGGCTGGCGCCGCTCGGCAGCGGCAACACCAGCACCGCGCAGGCCGAGCGGATCGTGAACCTGGCGATCGACCTCGGCATCACGTACCTCGACGTCGCCCCCACCTATGGCAACGCCGAGGCGAAGCTGCGGGGCGTGATGCGAACGCGCCGCCGGGAAGTTTTCCTGGTGACGAAGATCGAGCCGACGCCCGGCACGCGTGACAACGTGCTCCAGCAAGTCCAGGCGGCCGTCATGGCCATGGGGGTCGAGCAGATCGACGCCGTCCACATCCACAGTCTCGGGGACTGGGACGTGCAGACCGCCATCGGCGCGGGGGGCGCGCTCGACGGGCTCAGGGAGGCGCAACGCCGGGGGCTGATCCGCTTCATCGGTGTCAGCGGCCACCACGGCACCTCGAAGTTCATGCGGCTCCTCGACACCGGCGCCTTCGATTTGACGATGGCGGCGCTCAATTTCGCCGACCGCAACATCTACGCCTTCGAAGGGTCCGTGCTGCCGCTCGCCGAGAAGCACGGGACGGGGATCGTCGCCATGAAGACACTGGGCGGCGCCATCAACTGGCAGTACGACGGCCGCACGGCCGGCAACTTCGCCCGCCAGTACGAACGGGCCGTCCGCTTCGCGCTCGACGTACGCAACCTCGCCTGCGCGGTGGTGGGCCTCTCCAGCGAGGACGAGGTCCGCAAGCTCGCGGCCCTGGCCAAGGCCTACCAGCCGCTCTCGCCCGCCGAGAAGGCGGCGCTCCTCCAGGAGGGACGGATGCTGTCGGCGGCGCGTGGCGAGTACTACGGGCCCCCGGCCTGACCCGATTGCCGAAGGCGAACATTTGGCCTCCCCCTATCCCCCACCTCTGCGTCGCACCATGAACCTCCGGCCCTTTTTCACGCTGTTCTTCCTGTCGGGCTTCACCAGCCTCGTGTACGAGGTCGTGTTCTACAAGCTCCTCGGTTACGTCTTCGGGGGAACCACCCTTGCCGTGACGACCGTCCTCGTGGCGTTCATGGGGGGATTGGCGCTCGGGGGAAAGGTGATTGGCGCGGCGGCTGATCGCATCAAGAACCCGATCCTCGCCTACGGGCTTCTCGAGCTGTTGATTGGCGCCTATGTCCTGCTGGTTCCCTCCATCTTGCAGCTCTGTGAACGCATCTACATCAATGTCGGAATGACAGCCGACATCAGATCCCCGGCGCACACCGCCGTCCGATTCGGCCTGTCGGTTGCCGTCCTGCTGCTGCCCACCGTGCTGATGGGAGGAACCCTGCCGTTGCTGGCGCGCGTGATGGTGTCGGGCGCAGGGTCGGCCAGCCGGGGGCTGTCGTCCCTGTACGCCGCCAATACACTCGGAGCCGCATCGGGCACCCTCGCCGCGAACTATTTCCTGATCAGGTTCCTGGGCATCTACGGCGCTCTCCTTCTTGGTGCACTGGCGAATGTCGCCATTTTCCTGCGCGCGCGTCAGTTGCACGCACAGATCTCCCAGGTGCCGCCGAGTGGCGAACGAGGTTCAGGTGAGCACGTCACACGTACCGAGGGATCGATCCCCTGGGGCTTTGCGGCGGCCACGGTATTCGTCACCGGAACCATCTCGTTCATCTACGAAGTCGTCTGGACACACTTGCTGGCGACCATCGTAGGAACGAGCGTCTACGCGTTCGGGTTGATGCTCGGGATGTTTCTTCTTGGAATCGGCGTGGGGAGCCTCAGCGTGTCGCGAGGTCTGATGACGAGTCTGCCTGCAAGCCAGGCCGTCGCGCGGTTGCAGATCGTCCTCGGCGCCCTGGTCGTCCTGACGCTGCCACTCTGGGACAAGCTGCCGTACGTCTTCATGGCCTCTGGTGCGCTCTATCCGGGTTTCTATCTGATGGAGTTCATCAGGGCGTTGGTGTGCGCGTTCTTCCTCCTGGGCCCCTGCTTTTGCATCGGCGCTACTTTTCCGTTGCTGCTGCGCTCGTGCGCCGATCGCCCGGGGCACCTCGGGGGGCGGATCGGGACCATGTACGCATTGAACACGGTGGGATGCATCCTGGGGGCCGTGGCGGCGGGGTTCTGGCTGATCGAGGCCTTTGGATCGCAGCGGGTTCTTGCGGTGTCGGGATTGGCAAGTGCGGTGATCGGCCTGGCGCATCTGGTCGGCAGCGTCGGATGGAACCAGGCCGTATCGAAAAGAGCGCTGGCCGCCGTGGCGGTGTGCTGCCTGTGCGCGGTGGGATTCCCGCAGTGGAATCTCATGACACTGGCTTCGGGGATGAACGTTTATTTCGACACGGGCGCAAAAGCAGATGGCCTGGTTTTCTCTGCGGAAGACACCCAGGGAGGATTCACGACGATCAGTCGAAACAACGAGGGAATCACCCTGCGGACGAACGGGAAGTTCCAGGGGAACGACTACGACGAGGTCGCCGCGCAATACAGCTTTGCTCTGATTCCGTTGCTGCTTGCCAAGCGCTTCGATTCGGCGTTCGTCATCGGATATGGAACGGGCGCGACCGCCGGCGTTCTGACGCGATTTCCGTTCAAAAAGATCGATGTCGCCGAGTTTTCGAAGGGAATCGTCGCGGCAGACCCGTTCTTCAAGCATGTGAACTTTGCTGCCCTCGAAAACCCGCGTGTGAACCTGATCATGAACGACGGCCGGAACCACCTCCTGGTGACGAAAAAACAATACGACCTGATCACGATCGAGCTCACCAGCATCTGGTTTTCCGGAGCGGCAAATCTCTACAACCGGGAGTTCTACGAGATCTGCCATCGCCGTCTACAGCAAGACGGAGTGTTGCAGCAGTGGGTTCAGCTGCACCACATCGACCGCCTGGACCTGCTGGTCATCTGGAACACCATCAAGCAAGTGTTTCCACACGTCTCCTTGTGGGTACGTGGCGGACAAGGCCTCCTCGTCGCCACGAATGTTCCTCAAACGGTCGACTATCGGCACGTCGCTGCGATGAACGCGTTGCCCGAGGCAGCAGCGGTGAAGGAGAAGCTACAGATCCCCGATTTCTTCTGGCTGCTGGGTAGCTTGGCGCTGGACGAGAAGGCTTTGGATTCTGGACTGGCTCAGTTGCGTGGTTGGGTTGGGTCGCGCGTCATGCAATTCATGGTATCGACGGACCTGATGCCCTACCTCGAATACGCGACGCCCAGCGGAAATGCGTTGCGCTGGGCGCGCGACTCGAACCTCCGGTGGATCGAATCACTGGATCGCCGCCTGCTGCCCACCATCGAGGGGATCCCCGATCTGAAGGCCGCGAGACGGGTGACCATCCTGGCTGCTCATGGACACGGGAAGTGCGAACGCGCTTTGCGACTGCTCGACGAGCATGGTCCAGACGCACAGGACGACAATGTACTGCGGATGATCCAGGCGGACTGCGCGGCCCGCGTGGCCGCGACGGCGTACTAGGCGGCGGTCGTCCGGCCGCGGGCCGCGTAGATCAGCGCTGCGCCGAGCACCAGCACCAGGATCGAGGCGGCGACCCCGGAGATGGCGGTGCTCAGCGACTTGGCGCTCTCGCGGATGTAGTCGAACTTGGTGCTGACCACGATCATCAGCACCGCGCCGGCGATCGTCACCGCGATGCCACCCGTGCGCAGGATCGGGCTGGCCTCGAGAGCCCCCTTGTCGGTGAGGTCAGCCTGCTTGAAGTCGCGGGCCAGGGCGCGGATGACCAGCCAGGCGCTGATGTGCATCACGCCGGTGATCACCAGGAGCGGCTTGAAGCTGCCGAACCACTGCAGGATGCCGCCGGCGATGACGGTCATGAACAGGCCGCCGATGCCGCCGCACATGCTGCCGAAGCCGACCACCGAGCCGACCATGCTCTTCGGGAACAGGTCCGACGAGAGGGTGAACAGGTTGGCCGACCAGGCCTGGTGGCAGGCGGTGGCGATGCTGAGGAGAGTCAGCGCCACCCAGATATTGCCGGTAAAGAGGGCCCCGATGGCGCTCGGCATACCCAGCGCGAACATCAGGAGGGCGCCAAGTCGAGCGCGATGCACCGGCCAGCCGCGGTTCATCAGGGCGCCGGAGATCCAGCCGCCGAAGATGCTACCCACGCTGGCCGCGGCGTACGGGATGATGACCATCTTCGCGGCCTGCATCGCCGAGACGCCGCCAACCTTCGTCAGGTAGTAGTTCAACCAGTAGAGATAGAACCACCAGACCGGGTCGGTCATCATCTTGCCGAGCGCGAAAGCCCAGACCTGGCGGTAGCGCAACAGCGTCGTCCAGTGGACATTGACGGCGGGCGCGGGCGCCTCGCGGTCGCTCTCGATGATGGCGCGCTCCTCGGCCGAGAGATTGGGGTGCTCGGCGGGTGAGCGGTAGTACTTCAGCCACAGCGCCAGCCAGAGGAGGCCGCTGGCTCCGATGACCACGAAGGCGAGCTGCCAGCCCCAGGCGGTGGCGGCGGCGACGATGACGAAGGCAGCCATGGCGCCGACGTTGGTGCCGGTGTTGAAGAGGCCGGTGGCCAGGGCGCGCTGGCGGCGCGGGAACCATTCGGCGACGGCCTTCACGCTGGCCGGGAAGTTCGCCGCCTCGCCAAGACCCAGCATGAAGCGGGCGACACCGAAGCCCAGCGGGGTGCGCACGACGGCGTGACCGATGACGGCGGCGCTCCAGACGATGACGGCCCAGACCATGCCCGCGCGGACGCCGAACCTGTCCAGGAGGCGGCCGGAGATCGGGAACATCAGCGTGTAGGAAAGCTGGAACGAGAACATGATCAGCCCGAAGCCGGCGTCGTCCCAGCCGATCTCCTTCTTGAGCATCGGGTTGAGCGCCGACAACGACACGCGGTCGATGTAGTTGATGGTCGTGGCGAGGAACAGGAGGCCGCAGATGATCCAGCGCAGGTTCGGGATCGAGCGGCGCACGGGGCTCGATGCCGCGGCATCGGTGGCGGGTGAGACTTGGAACATGGCGAACCTTTCTACTTCAAATCGCTGGATTGCGGCTGCGCGAAGTATTCTCGCCTCGCGTGAAAACGGTTGCTGTCAGGCCCGGTGAGGGGCGCGCGCTGGTCGGATCGTTCCTGTACTTCCTGTTCCTTCTGACCAGCTACTACATCCTGCGGCCCATCCGTGATGACCGCGGCATCGCGGCCGGCGTCGGGAACCTGAAGTGGCTGTTCACGGCGACCTTCGTGTCGATGCTGGTGGTGACGCCGGTCTGGTCGGCGCTGCTGGCACGGGTGCCGCGGGCGAAGCTGCTGCCGATCGCCTACCGCTTCTTCCTGGCGAACCTGCTGGTGTTCTACGTGCTGTTCCAGCGGGACGACACCAAGGTGATGGCCGCCAAGGTGTTCTTCGTCTGGCTGAGCGTCTTCAACTACCTGGCGGTCTCCGTGTTCTGGAGCTTCATGGCGGACATCTTTCGCCCCGAGCAGGGACGGCGCCTGTTCGGCTTCATCGCCGCCGGCGGAAGCGCGGGTGCGATCCTGGGGCCGCTGGCGACCTCGCTGCTGGTCGGGCGCATCGGCCTGCCCAATCTGCTGCTGCTTTCGGCGGTGCTCCTGGAGGGCGCCGCCCAGTGCATCCGCGCGCTGGTGCGCGGCCAGCCGAGCAACGAGGGATTGCAGGAACCGGTGGGCGGAGACGCGCTGTCGGGAGTCAAGACGCTGTTCGCCTCGCCGTACTTGCTGGCGATCGCGGGCTACACGCTGTTCGCGTCTCTGGCCGGCACGTTCGGGTACCGGCTTCAGGCGGGGCTGGTGGAGGAGGCGAAGATGGACGCGGTCGCGCGCACGACGCTGTTCGCGCGCATGGATCTCGTGACCAACGCGCTGAGCGCTCTCTTGCAGGCGTTGCTGGCGGGGCGGTTGCTGGCCAGCGTGGGGTTGCGGACGACGCTGGCGCTGCTACCGCCGATCTCGACGGCGGGGTTCGCCGCGCTGGCAGCGGCGCCGACGCTCATGGTGTCGAGCGCGCTCCTGGTGTTGCGCCGGGCGGTCGGCTTCGGGATCGCCAACCCGGCCGTGCAGGTGCTGTACACGCCCGTGCCGCGTGACGAGAAGTACAAGTCGAAGTCCTTCATCGACACGGTGGTGGCGCGCGGCGGCGACATGGCCAACGCCTGGGCGGTCGACGCCCTGTTCATCGTCGGGCTGGCGGTGCCGCAGGTGGCCCTGGCCACGGTGCCCATCGGGGCGCTGTGGCTATGGCTGTCGCTCGCCTTGGGGCGGGTTGCAGAAAAACGAACCCGCGGTGTCTAGGGTGTCATGCGAATCCTGTTTCTCGCGATCTTGCTCATTCCGCTGGCTGCCCAGGCGGACGAACCGCGCACCCACGACGGCTTTTTCCTGCGGTTGGCGGTCGGCGGCGCGGGCCTGAAGATGGAGCGCGAGGGGCAGGTCACCAGCGGCAGCACCAACTACTACACAGGCAAGTCCAGCATCGCGGGCGGAGCGGGAGCCACGGAGCTCTCCATCGGCGGCACGCTGGGCCGGCACTGGGTGCTGGCGGCGACACTCATCAACCACGAGATCGCCGACCCGAAACTGAAGCGGGAGAACGAGAGCGATCTCTCTTTGAACGGCCCCCTGCACTTCCTGATGCTGGGCGGCAGTGTCGAGTACTTTCCCGATGCCAAGGGCGGGTTTCACTTCGGCGGGACGATCGGTTTTGCCGGTGCCTGGGTGAAGTCGCCCGACCCGATCTTCACCGAATACATCGGGGGCGCGGGCGGAGCGATCTCGTTGTCGGGAGGCTATGCCTGGTGGCTGTCGGAGCGGTGGTCGCTGGGGGTGCACGTGCGAATCACCGGTGCGAAGGTCCACGGAGAGGATCGAGCCTTCGGGGTGACCGGGTCAGAGGACGACAGCGTCGCAGCGTTCGCCCTGTCCGCGGAAGCGCTGTACCACTGATGCGGCGCCTCCCCCCGAAGACCACCTGTCCCTAGATTAGCGGAGCGCGCGGAGAAGGCGCGTGGCCTCGTCCACCATCCGTTCGCCGGCGCCCTCGGCCAGGAACGCGCTGTAGACCTCGTAGGCGCCCTCGCCGAACGCCTTGCGCGTGGGCACGTAGGCCGGGCCGCTGTCGTTCGCCAGCTCGATCACCAGCGTGGTGGGGAACGGCGACGCCTTCTTGATGGCCAGTCCGTGCTCGACGAACACCTCGCCAGGCAGGGTGACGATGGCGAGGTCGCGGCTGAGGCGGAAGACCTGTACCTCGACCGGCAACGTGCGCTGCTTCGCGGCCGCCACCTTCAGGATCCCCGACACCTCCGCGCGCCGGAGGAACCCGAGATCCTGGTACTGCTCGGCGTCCTTCCTCGCCTGGGCGATCTGCTCGGGCGTGAACGGGCGCAAGGGAGCATCGAACCGGAAGCTGCGAACGGCCAGCGCTGGCTCGCCGATCGAACGCAGGGCGGGCATCGCAGCCACCACCGTTCGCGACAGCAGCGTGCCGATCTCCTCGGAGGTGCGCGTCTTCTCGGTGGTCGTGCCATCGACATAGTTGATGTCGCCACAGGTCCCGGCACCGAAGAGCGAATGAAAGGCGGGACCGTACCGGCGACGCAGCTCGCGTTCGAGGAAGTGCGCGTAGTCGGCGGAGATCACCGGTTCACCGAGCCTGGTGTCGCCGACGGTGTTGAGGTGCAAGGCGAAGACGGTCAGGACACCTCGCGGGGTGGTGCTGCCCGGATCGCTGACGGCCAGGAGACCCACCTGCGGATCGATCGGTCCCGCTGCGCGGACGACGTTCTCGGGGCCGTACTCGGGGAGGTGGCGGATGGTGGGACCGATGGTGCGTACCTGGCCGTCCTTGAAGAGATGCCGGCGCTGGAAGGAGATCACCGGCGACTGCTGCGCCCCACCCGCTCCCAGCTCGGCCGCTCGTCGCCCGGCGTCCGCGGTGGTGATCGCCTCGACCAGCCTGGCGACGAGGAGGTCGGGATAGTCGATCGGGTTGTCGGGATGGGCCTCGGCGGAAGGACCCGTGTGCGTGTGGGTGGCGGCGATGGTGATGTTCGCGGCAGGGATACCCGTCCGGGCCGCCGCCTCCTGCCGCGCCCGGCTGGTGAGGGTGGCCGGCATGCCGACGAGATCCACGACCACGATGGCGGCGCTGGCTTCGCCCTGACGCAGGACCAGCGCCTTGGCGTGCAGCGAATCGAGGATGGCGGTCGCCACCCGCGGTCTGACCAGGTGGTAGCCGGCCATCGGGTAGCCGACGGGCGGCGTTATATCGACCTCGGCGAGGCCGGCTTGCAGGCCTCCTTGGGAGGCGCAGCCCACCGCGAGGACCACGAAGACGAACCTCGACCACGCTGTCATGCGTAACTCACTGCCGATCCAGATATTTTTGTACTTCACGGGCACCCAGTCAACGGGCCGACATCCCACCTGGTAATCTGACTGCCCGGTGATGCGTCTTGGCCTTCTGGTTCGCCTGTTTCCACTGCTGCTCGGGGCGGGCTGCACCACCGCGCGCGTGGCCACTCCGGAACCCGCACCGCCGTTGCCGATCGCGAAAAGCAAGCCGCCAGCGCCCGCGCCCCGGTGCGAGGTGTCGGCGGGACCGGCGCCGCTGCGTCGGCTGACCCGCGATCAGTACATCAACTCCGTCTTCGACCTGCTGGCGGGGAAAGACCCCTCCGCCGCCACCTCGTTGCGGGGGCTGCGCGGAGTTTCCACGGTCGCCTCGATGACCCTGCCCGCCGACGAGACGGTCGGGCCGTTCCGCAGCAATGTCGTGGCCGCGCCGACAGAGCTGGATGCGCAGCAGCTGATGGAGGCCTCCGAACGCGCGGCCGAGGTGGCGGCGAACCAGCTCGCCCGTTTTTACACGTGCGAGGCGGGCAGCGACCCGGCGGCGTGCGCACGGCGCTTCGTGGACAGCTTCGGCAGGCGCGTCTTCCGGCGCCCGCTTCGCGCCGTCGAGAGTGACCGCTACACGCAGCTGTTCCTCCAGGAGGCGCGTTCGGGCGGTCCCGCGGACGGGCTGCGCTCGGTGGTGAGCACATTGCTCCAGTCGCCCTACTTCCTCGACCACACGCGCGAGGATGGCGCGGCGGCGGCGCCCGGTGTGGTGGAGTTGGGGCCCTATGCCCTCGCCTCACGGCTGGCGTACATGCTGTGGCTGTCCGCGCCGGACGAGGCGCTGCTGGATGCCGCCGCCAGCGGGTCCCTGGCGACGCCCGCAGGATTGCGGGCACAGGCCGAGCGCATGCTGGCCGACGAGCGGGCCCAGCGCGCGATCGTCAACTTCCACCTGCAGTGGCTCGGCATCGAGGACGTTTCCTCGACGCCGAAGAACAGCAAGCTGTTCCCGTTCTGGTCGTCCGACCGCAAAGGCGGGGGCCTGTATCCGTTCCGCGAGGCCATCCGTCGCGAGACCGAGCAGTTCGTCGACCACGTGATCCGCCACGGCGACGGCAAGCTGGACACGCTGTTGACGGCGCCGTTCTCGTTCGTCGACGAGGCGCTGTTCGGGTATTACGGCATCACCAGGCCGGCGAACTACGATCCATCGCGGCCAGTGGCCCTCGATCCCAAGCAGCGGGCAGGCCTCTTGACCCAGGGGAGCTTCCTGGCCTTCCACGCGCACACGGCCCAGAGCTCGCCCGTCGCCCGCGGGGTGATGGTGCGCAAGAACCTCCTTTGCCAGGACCTGCCCGACCCGCCTCCCGACGTGAACAACAACCCGCCCGATCCCGATCCGAAGCTGACCACGCGCGAGCGCTTCGAGGAACACCGCCTCGACGGCGTTTGCGGTGGCTGCCACAAGCTGATCGATCCCATCGGGTTCGGCTTCGAGAACTACGACGCCGTCGGCCAGTACCGGGAGAGGGAGAACGGCAACCCGATCGACGCCACCGGCGAGCTGATC
The DNA here is from genome assembly GCA_031423255.1 of Myxococcales bacterium. Lineage (GTDB taxonomy): Bacteria > Myxococcota_A > Polyangia > Fen-1088 > Fen-1088 > JANPFD01. The sequence continues at coordinate 17,093 of JANPFD010000204.1, forward strand.
GAGGCAGGGGACGTCGGCGGGGCGTTCGACGGCGCCGTCCAGCTGGCGAACAAGCTGGCGAAGAGCAAGAAGGTGCAAACCTGTTACGTCAAGCAGTGGTTCCGGTACGCGCTCGGCCGGATGGAGACCGAGGCGGATGCCTGCTCCCTGAAGACCGCCGAGGACGAGTTCGAGAGGAGCGGCCGCGACGTGAGAGCGCTGCTGCTGGTCCTGCCCACCACCGATTCCTTCCGGATGCGAGAGGTGACGAGATGAACCGGATACACAACGGACAGTTCGGCCGCCGCCAGTTCCTGCAGGCCCTGGGGCTTCCGGCCATGGCGGCGCCCTTCCTGCCGATCCTGAACGCCAGCGGACGGGAGCGCGTCTTCCCGAAGCGGCTCGTGCTGTTCTTCACGCCGCACGGGACGATCTGGAAAGACTGGAAGCCGACCGGCACCGAGAAGAAGTTCACGCTGGGCCCGATCCTGAAGCCGCTCGAGCGGCACAAGAAGCAGGTCAACGTGCTGGCGGGCCTGGAGGTGCGCGCGCCGGGCGTCGGCGCCCCGCATACCAAGGGGCCGGCGATCCTGTGGACCGGGTCGCCGCTGTTGAACGACAAGACGTTCGTGCGTCGCGACGGCTCGGGAGGCCTGTACTTCGGATGGAACAGCGGGCCGTCGATCGATCAGGTGATCGCCCGCAGTGTGGGCGGGGTGACGCCGTACCGCTCTTTGGAGTTCGGCGTGCGGTCGGGCATCAGTCATCCGGGATCGCGGATGATCTACACCGGACCGCGGCAGCCGCTGCCGCCCGAGAGCAATCCCTACGGCGTCCTGGGGCGGGTGTTCGCTGCGGGCGGCCAGACCTACGAGAACCTGCGGCGCCAGCGCAAGAGCACCATCGACGTGTTGAAGGCGGACCTCGACGGCTTCAAGCAGGAGGCGGTGGCCGACGACCGGCAGAAAGTGGAATCCCATCTGGCGGCGATCCGGAGCATCGAGACGCGCCTCGAGCAAAAGCAGGTGACCTGCAAGCGCGCGCCGAAGCTGGCGGACGGCATAGACCCGAATGCGCGGGAGAGCACGCCCGAGGTCCTGGAGCTGCAGCAAGACCTGCTGACGGCGTCGCTGGCCTGCGACGTCACCCGCATCGCCAGCCTGCAGTACCGGGTCGGGGAGAACGACGGCGACCGCTACACGTGGCTCGGCATCGAGCACGACGGCCACCACGGCATGAGCCATTCGGGCGACAGCAACGCCGTCGAGATCGGGAACCTGACGAAGATCTACACCTGGTACGCGGACCGCTTCGCGCGGCTGCTGGATCGCCTGGCGTCGGTCAAGGAAGGCAACGGCACCATGCTCGACAACACGCTGGTGGTCTGGGGCAGCGAGATCGCCAAGGGAAACACGCACTCCTTCCAGCGCGTTCCGTTCATCACCGCGGGCGGTTGCGGCGGCGCGGTGAAGACGGGCCGCTTCCTCGAGTACGGCGATCTCGTTCCCCACAACCGTCTTCTGGTGGCGATGGCTCACGCCATGGGGGTGCCGTCGATCGAGACCTTCGGTAGCACGGACGACGGGCGCGGACCCCTGGAACGGTTCCTCTAGGCTAGAACGGAACCCGGACCGGCCAGCCCTCGAACTGCTTGGCGCCCGGCGCCAGGGGGTCGTGGACCTGCAGCGGCCAGCATTCGAGAACGAACTGGCGCACCTTGCGATCGACGCGGATGATGCCGTAGCCCTCGCGTTTCAGGCTGCGCTGACCGAAGTCCTGGCTGCGGCCCGGACGCGCCTTGCGGTACTCGGCGAAGGTGAACTTCGGGTTGGCGACGGCGAGCACACGCAGTTTGTTGCCGAAGGCGTCCGTGAAGTCGCGATCGCCCTCGAACCAGCGCTGCCACAGCGCGCTGCCTGCGGGACCGCAGAACTGGAAGGGCCCGTCGCCGTGCTGGACCACGCTGGCCAGGTGCTGATCGCCGCCGAGGATCAACGATCCTTTCAGCAGGTCGACGGCCCGATCGCGGCCGAGCTTCGGAAACCCGTTCGAGTCCCAGTCCATGAGCGGCTTGCCCGAGGGACTGGTCTGCAAGCAACCGAACAGCGTCTGGGTCAGGCAGATGCGCAGGTCGCCGCCGCCCCGCCACTCCTCCAGGAAACGCTCCTGCCGCTCCCCGAGCAACTGCGCCTCGAACACATCCAGGTCGCTGCCCTGGATGGGACTGGTCTTCCACTTGCGGTCCTCGAGCACCGCGAAGCTGACGCCGCCGAAGCGGAAGGCGCCGTAGGTGACGGCGATCCCCTGGTCCACGGGGCGGGGATCGAAGGGATCGGGATCGTGGCCGCACTGGGTGCGCTGGACCAGGTTGACGAAGTCGGCGGTGCGCACGTAGCCGCCGTGGTTCTGGTCGCCCTGCGGCGCAGCGCGGCCCCCGTTGCCCCAGAGGTTGCCCTGAAAGACGTCGTGATCGTCGACCAGCAAGATGGCCGGCGTGTCGCGCGTCAGCTTGCGGAACGACCAGACCCACAGGTACCACTTGTAGAGGTAGTCGAGGACCGGAGCCGGGCTCGGGTCCTTGCGCGTCGGCGAGCCTTCGTAAAACTGGTCGCCGGCAAACACCAGCAGATCAGGCTTGTGCTTGCCGACATGGCCAGTCAGCTCGCGGTGCGGGAAGTAGAGGTTGCTGGCGGTGTAGCGGCCGAGGCGCTCGGTCTGCGGAGGCAGCACCTTGTCGATGTTGTCCTCGAGGTTGCGCGCCACGGGGATGATGCACGAGAGAAGACCGATGGTGAGCGGCACCTTGTCGCCGGGATCCTTGCGGACGGTGCCGGCGTACGAGTCGCCGCCGTAGACCACGCGGTACTCGTGATCGCGGGTGGCGTCCCAGCCGTCGACGCGAAAGAGCGCGACGTAGCCGGGCTGCAGGCGGGCGACGGGGCCGTCCTGCCAGGCGGCAGCGCCGGCCGGCTTCCACTGCAGGCGCACCTCCTGCGGTTCACGATCACCGACGGGCGCCAGCTGCGCTGACATCTTCAGCACGCGGCCGTTGAGCGAGTGGAGCGTGCCCAGGATCGGACCGAACGCCCGCTCGGGATGGCGGGCGACCTTCGCGCCGCCCGTGCGAAGATCGGCCAACGCCCAGCGGGCGCCCGCCTTGCCGGTGTACGCCGACGACGCGAGCGAGATGCCGCCCACCAGCTCCAGATCCGGCACACGCCGCCGCACCACGCGTCCGAGCAAGCCACCCGCGGTATCGAACGCCGACAGCGTGAGCGAGAAGAAGCCGGAAGGCTCGGGCTGCAGGTCCAGCGTCAGCAAGACCTCGCGCGCGGCCGCCTCGGCGGGGACCACCACTTCGGACGGCAACTCGGCGTAGGTGAGCGGGCTCTGCTCGTCGGTGTGCTCGCGGAAGCGGAGCTTGCCGTCCGTCTCGTAGGTGCAAAGAAAGCCGCCGCCCTCGCCCGAGGCGCGCTGGGCAAGCGCCGCTGCCTTGTGATCGAGGCGCCCCTGCCCCACGCCCAGCAGGAATCCGCAGAAGCCGCCGCCTTTCTTGTCTTCGAGCAGGCCAGCCCTCATGGAAAGGTGCCCCGGGGACGGGCCGGCAACGATGTCGCGGGTGAGGAGCGCAACGGTGCGTAGCTCGAAGCCGGGCTCGGTGCCCCGGAGACACTCCATGCGGCCTTCGCGCAGGCGCCAGTCGTCGAGGCGGTTGGCCCAGAATGCGCGCCCCAGCCAGACGCGGGTCACGTCCGGCGGCAAGGTCTCGACCGGCTCCAGCGACTTGTCGGCGGCACGCGCCGAGGGAACCAGGATGGTACCCGCGGTGGTGGCGAGGAAGTCCCGTCGCTTCACGGGGCCATCTTATGTCAGGTCATCTCCAGGAACTTCTTCTCCAGGGTCTGGCCCCGGCGCACCCCGGCGATGCGCGCCCCTGCGTCCAGCAGAACACGCAGGGCCGCACCGATGACGTCCTCGGCCTTGCGGTCGGGCGCACGCGCAAAAGCGATGCGCATCAGGCGGCGCTCGTCGTCCCAGATGACGGTGTCGTCGGGCAGCGCCGCCGCTAGCGCCGCGGCAGGCGCGGGCCCGTCGCCCAGCTCGATCTCCACTGTCTCGCCTTTGCCGGTGACGACATCGATCGGGCCGGTGGCCAGGGTTCGCCCCTGATCCACCAGCGCCACATGGTCGCACAGCGCCTCCAGTTCGGGCAGGTTGTGCGACGAGATCATCAGCGTCTGCCCCTCGCGGCGCCCGCGCGCAAACAGCTCGCGCAGCTCGTGGGCGTGGCGGGGATCCAGGCCGCTCGTCGGCTCGTCCAGCAACACCAGTTCAGGCGAGCCCAGCAGCGCCTGCGCGACCGACAGCCGACGCAACATTCCGTGAGACAGCGTCTTCACCCGCGCACGCCGGCGATCGGCGAGACCCACTTCCTCCAGGCGCTGATCGGCCTCGCGGTGCGCCTGCCGCGTGGTCAACCCCGACAGCATGCCCAGATGCGCCAGGTGATCGAGGCAGCGGGTCTCGCGCCCGACCAGCGCGTCCTGGGGCAACACACCGACGCGCCCCTTGAGCCGCATCGGATCGAACCCGTTCTGGCCCAGGATGCTCACCTCGCCCGCGTCGGCCTGCAGGAACCCACAGGCAATCGAGAAGGCCGTGGTCTTGCCAGCGCCGTTGGGACCTACCAGCCCGAAGATCGAGCCGGCTGGCACCTCCAGGGTCAGGCCGCGCAGCGCTTCGTTGGCGCCGAAGCGCTTCTTCACCTCGGCGAACCGGAGCGCGGCACTCACAGGTCGCGCCTCCTCAGCATGGCGAACCCGCCGCCGAAATACAGCACCGTCAGCATGAGACAGACGGCGACGTCTGCCATCAGCGCTCCTCCCGGGGGGTAGAGCAAGCCCTCGTTGTGCCCGAAGGGCGTGAGCAACTTCAGGAAATCCCAGATCGGATCGAGGGCTGGCCCCTGCAACGCCGGGATCTTGCCGAGGCCACGCAGGATGTTCAGCGCCACCGCGCCTCCGAGCGAGATCGAGCGGGCCACCTGGGGATTGCCCGTGATCATCGAGGCGAACATCGCCCAGGCGAGGAATGGCATCACGTACAGCAACACCCGCGGTGCGTACGAGAACAGCCCGAGCGCCGTCGCCCCTGGCTCGAACCCCGCCAGGCGGATCCAGGCGACCACGAAGAAGGTCGCCGCCGTCAGCACCATCATCCCTGCCACGACCACGGCCTGCCCCACCATCTTGCCCAGGGCGAACGGCAGCCGCCCCGTGCGCACGACCGAGAAGCGAATCGATCGCGTCGCCACCTCGCCAGCGATGGACTCGGACGCCGTCAGCAGCACCAGCCAGGGGACGAAGGTGAACGACGCCCAGCCGAAGAACACGACGATGGGGGGTAACGACGCGAAGTAGTCCGCCTTCTTGTCGTCGCGGGTGAAGACCCGAAGCATGTCGCGGTAACTGCGCGAGCGGGTCATCTGCTTCAGCGTGGACCCCCGGGACGGCGGGGGAGCATTCCCCATCACCTTGGCGGCGTTCTCCTCGACGGTCCCCAGCACCTCCGTGAAGCCCCAGGCACCCAGCGCCCCCGCGCCGACGAACAGCAGGGTCATCACCACCAGCATGCGGCTGCGAATCGCCTCGCCCAGCTCGAAGCGGGCGACCAGCCCCACGTCGCGGACGAACGGGCTCACGGCCCGGCCTTGGCCTGCTCGCGCTGCTTCGCCGCTGCCATCGCTTTCTCGACGACGCCGAGATCGAGCTGGCTGATCAGCTCGAACTTGGTCTTGTCCAGCGCCGCCCGTCCGCCATCGTCCAGCCCGGCCTTGAAGTCGTCATCGAGCTTGCGATAGGCGTCGAAGAAGGGGCTGGTGGAGTCGAGCAACGTCCGGAAGGTCGGCTTCTCTTTCGTGTCCTTGTTGTTGATGAGTCCCGCGATCTGGTCGAGCGACCTGGACAGGGCGTCGTTCATTTTCTTCACGCTGTCCTCGAACGCCGCCTGCTTCTCGGGCGAGAGCCGCGCCTGATCGAAGAACTGCGCCTTCTGGAAAGCGGCCTTGATGTCCATCCCCACCTTCGCCGCCTGGAGCGAGGCGATCGGATCCCGGCGCGACCGCGTACCCGCGTCCGGTCCGTCCCCGTTTTTTCCCGGAGGATCGGAGTTCACGAAGCGCGGCGGCGGTACTGCCGTCCTGGGGCCAGCCGCCGCGGCCAGCGCGCCCAGCGCCGCCGGGAACATCGCCGCCCCCGCCCCGACGCTGGAGGCCTTCGCGGAGGCAGTCTCCTCCTTGGCCTTCGCCAGCTCGGCCTCGAGGCGCCGCACGTCGGAGCGCGGGCTGTACCCACCGATGAAGAGGCCCAGAAGCAAGGCAAGTGCCGCAGATGCGAAGATCTTCATTTTTTCTCCCACGGACGACGCATTACACGGATTCCTATCGATTTCGTTCCCGCATTCCAGCCCCAAAGTGAGGTGGGCGCTATAATTCGCGCCCTTGCCATGCCTTACGACCACCGCACTGTAGAACCGAAGTGGCAAACGCGCTGGCGCGACGCCCGTCTGCACAAGACGACCTTCGATCCCAACCGACCGAAATTCTACGCGCTGGACATGTTTCCCTACCCCTCGGGCGCCGGCCTGCACGTCGGGCACTGCGAGGGCTACACGGCGACGGACATCATCACCCGCTGGAAACGCATGCAGGGCTGGAACGTGTTGCACCCGATGGGTTGGGACGCCTTCGGGCTGCCGGCGGAGAACTACGCCATCAAGACCGGCGTCCATCCGCGGATCACGACGGAAAAGGCGATCGCCAACTTCAGGCGGCAGATCGACAGCATCGGCTTCGCCTACGACTGGGACCGCGAGGTCAACACCACCGACGTCGGCTACTACAAGTGGACGCAGTGGATCTTCCTCCAGCTGTTCAAGAAGGGACTTGCGTTCGAGGGGACCATCCCGATCAACTGGTGCCCGTCGTGCAAGACGGGCCTCGCCAACGAGGAGGTGAGCCAGGGCAAGTGCGAGCGCTGCGGCACCCAGGTCGAGCGCAAGGACATGCGGCAGTGGATCCTGCGCATCACCCGCTACGGCGACCGGCTGCTCGAGGACCTGGCGGAGGTCGACTGGCCAGAGTCGACGCTGACCATGCAGCGCAACTGGATCGGAAGGTCCGAGGGCGCGGAAGTCATGTTCGACGAGATCAAGGTGTTCACGACCAGGCCCGATACGCTTTTCGGCGCGACGTACATGGTGCTCTCGCCCGAGCATCCACTGGTCGAGAAGCTGACCACGCCGGCGCAAAAACAGGCCGTCGCCGACTACCAAACGGCCGCACGCAAGAAGAGCGACCTCGAACGAACCGACCTCGCCAAGGAGAAGACCGGCGCCTTCACCGGCGGCCACGTCACCAACCCGGTCAACGGCGAGAAGGTGCCGGTCTGGATCGCCGACTACGTCCTGGCGACCTACGGGACAGGCGCGATCATGGCAGTACCCGCGCACGACGAGCGCGACCACGCGTTCGCCGTGAAGTTCAACCTGCCCATCCAGCGCGTGGTGGATGGTGGCGAGTTGCCCTACTCGGACGAAGGCGTCAGCGTGAACTCGGGTCTCCTCGACGGGCTGCGGACGCCCGAGGCGAAAAAAACCATCACCGCGTGGCTCGAAGAGAGGGGCCTCGGCAAAAAAGCGATCAGCTACCGCCTGCGCGACTGGGTGTTCTCGCGGCAGCGATACTGGGGCGAGCCGATCCCGATCGTCCACTGCCCGACCCACGGCGCGGTGCCCGTGAACGAGTCGGACCTGCCGATCACTTTGCCCGAGGTGGACCGCTACGAGCCGACGGGCACGGGCGAGTCACCGCTGGCGGCGATCGAGTCGTGGGTGAAGACCACGTGCCCGACGTGCGGCGCGCCGGCGAAGCGCGAGACGAATACCATGCCCCAGTGGGCGGGCTCGTGCTGGTACTACCTGCGCTACCTCGACGCCAAGAATGACCAGGCCGGGTGGACCAAGGAATCCGACAAGCAGTGGACGCCTGTCGACCTGTACGTGGGCGGCGCCGAGCACGCGGTGCTGCACCTGCTCTACGCACGCTTCTGGCACAAGGTGCTCTACGACCTGGGCCACGTCACCACCAAGGAGCCGTTCAAGAAGCTACGCCACCAGGGAACGGTGCTCGCCTACAGCTACCAGGATGCCATGGGTCGCTATCACGAGCTCTCCGAGGTCGAGCTGAAGGGAGACGACGCGTTCCTCAGGGACACGGGCGAGAAGCTGAAGGTGATGGTCGAGAAGATGGCCAAGTCGAAGATGAACGGCGTCAATCCCGACGACGTCGTCGCCCAGTACGGCGCGGACGTGCTGCGCCTCTACGAGATGTTCATGGGGGACTTCGAGTTGCCGAAGCCGTGGGATCCACGCGCCATCGAGGGGACGAGCCGGTTCTGCAAGCGCGTCTGGCGGCTGGTCGAGGAAGGCAAGATGGTCGACGGGGATCCGCACAAGGCCCTGCGGCACAAGACCATCAAGTGGGTGACCGCGGATCTCGAGAGCATGAAGTTCAATACGGCCATCGCCCGGTTGATGGAGTACGTGAACGAGCTTCAGAGCGGGGCCACACGCGAGGATCTCGTGACGCTGGTGAAGCTGCTGGGTCCGTTCGCACCGCACCTGGGCGACGAGGCCTGGGAGACGCTGGGAGAAAGCGGCTTCCTGCTGCAGGCGGCCTGGCCGGCGCACGACGAGGCGTTGACGATTGACGCGCTGGTGACCCTGGCCGTGCAGGTGAACGGGAAGTTGCGCGGCAGCCTCGAGGTCCCGCGCGACGCCGCCGAGGCCGAGGTGCGTGAAAAAGCATTGGCGCTGCCGAACGTGACGAAGCATCTCGAAGGCAAGACGGTGCGCAAGGTGATCGTCGTGGCCGGCAAGATCGTCAACGTGGTGGTCAGCTGAAGTTGACAATCGGACCGGCGCGCGGACAATAGGCGGTCCCATGAGTTTCCGCGGCACCTACCACGCAACGAAGCCGACCGTCCGTCGCTTCGTCATGGTGTGGCCGCGGCGGCCCGTCGGGATCTGAAACAGTCCCGAGCGAACAAGAGCCGCGGCCCCCCTTTCGAGGGTGAGCCGCGGCTCTTTTTTTTTCACCGCAGGAAGCACGCCATGTCAGTCGCCTGGAAGCACAAACCCATCGCCGAATTGATTCGCCTGTCGGGGCCCATCTGCGCCTCGACGCTGTCCTACAGCTTGATGACGCTGGTGGACACCTTGTTGCTAGGCAGGATCGGGCGCGCGGAGCTGGCCGGCGCGGCGCTGGGTGGGCTGTGCAGCTTCGTCCTGCTCTGCTTCTCGATCGGTCTTCTGCGGGGGGCGAACACGCTGGTGTCGCAGGCCGTGGGCGCCGGGCGCACGGACGACATCCCCGGTGTGCTGGGCGCGGCGCTGGCGACGGCGCTGGGGCTGGGCGTGGTGACGGTGATCGTGGGCCAGGCGGTGGCGAGCCTGCTGCCGTTGCTGTCGGCGACGCCGGCCGCCGGCGCGGCCGCAGCAGAGTACCTGGCGATCCGGAACCTCGCGGCGCCGGTGATGCTGGTCTACGTCGCGCTGCGGGAAGTGCGCTACGGACGCGGCGACGCACGGACGCCGATGCGAGCGACGGTGATCGCCAACCTGGTGAACATCGCGCTGTGTTACCTGATGGTCTTCGTGTTCCACCGCGGGGTGGCCGGTGCCGCGGTGGCGACGGTGATCGCCAACGGCGTCGAGCTGGGGATCCTGGCCAGGGCGCAGCGGTCCGACGGCTTCGGCCTCCATCGAATGATGTCCGCCCACCTGCGGGCGCTGTGGAAGATCGGAGTGCCGGCAGGGCTGCAGTTCGTGCTGGAGGTGGGGTCGTTCGCGATCCTGTCGGTGCTGATCGCCCGCCTGTCCGAGGCGGAGATGGCCGCGCACCAGATCGCCATCCAGGTGATCCACTTCTCGTTTCTGCCCGCCTGGGCGGTGGGGGAGGCGGCGGCGGTGCTGGCGGGCCAAGCCGTGGGGGCGAACGAAGATGGGCTGGTGATCCGGATCGGCCGCATGGCCGCGCTCTTGACCGGGATCTACAGCGGCGCCTGCGCGCTGGTCCTCGCTCTGGCCGCCGAGCCACTGGCCCTGGCCTTCACCGGCGATGCCGCGGTGGTGGCCGTGGCGATCCGGCTGTTGCAAGTGGCAGCGGTGTTCCAGGTGTTCGACGCGCTGAATTTCGTGGCCCGCGGGGTGTTGCGCGGGACGGGCGATGTGCGTTTCGCCGCGGTGGTCGGCGTGTCGACGTCCTGGCTCTGCACTCCACCGCTGGCGTGGCTCCTGGGCTGGCGGCTGGGCATGGGCGCCTACGGCGGCTGGCTGGGGCTGTGCCTGGAGATCATCGTCGCGGCGGTGATCCTGGCAGTCAGGGTCGAGCGCCGCGGCTGGGCCCCGGCCGCAGCCGCGGCCCGCGCACGCCTTAACCATGGAGAGGACGAGCATGTACTTGCCCGACACGTTCAGGGAACCTGACCAGGAACGGCTGCACGCCTTCATCGATCGCTACCCCTTCGGCACACTGGTCGTGGCCGAAGGGGGCGGGGCCGAGGTGGCGCACCTGCCGTTCCTGCTGGATCGGCCGTCAGGGGAACTGCTGTTCCACGTCGCGCGCGCCAACCCGATGCGGCCACGACAAGCGCTGGCGATCTTCCACGGGCCGCACGCCTACGTCTCGCCCACCTGGTACGAGCAACCGGAGCAGCACGTGCCGACCTGGAACTACGCAGTGGTGCACGCGCACGGCAGCGTCCGTCAACTGTCCGACGGGGAATTGCTCGCGTCGGTCGAGCGGCTGGTCAGCGTATACGAGACCACCTGGCGGCTCGACCCCACGCTGCGACCGCGCCTGCTGCCCCAGATCATCGGTTTCGCGCTGGCGATCGAGCGGCTCGAGGGAAAGTTCAAGCTGAGTCAGAATCGTAGCGAGACCGATCGGAAGCGCGTGGCACGCAAGCTCGGTGGAGAAATCGCAGCGCTCATGCGGGGTGCCGCCACCAGGCCACGACGTCGAGGCGGCGCGAAAAATGGAGGAGCGGCGGACCGCTGAGCGGCAGTCCCAGCCAGTCGGTCATCGAGCATCTCTCGATCGAAGCCTGTGCCGGTTGCAGCGGCCAGGGCCCGTGTGCGACGTCGGCGCGCAGGATCCGTCCGGCGTCGTCGGCGGCGTACAGCGACATACGATCAGTGAGCCATTGGTCGAGCGACCCGGGCGTCGCCAGCGTGACGGGCCCCGTCGGGGCGTAGCTCATCTCCAAGGCAGCGTCGGGCGCGCCTCGATGCGTGCGCCGGCTGCGGTAGCGGATCTCCTCGCCGAACTCGACGCTCATCGCCGCGTCGAAGTACGGCAGGTGGAAAAGGCGTCGCGCGCCCCGGACAGCGAGGCGGCTGGCGGCGTCCAGGCTGAAGAACCAGATACCCGGCACGCCACCGGCGATCACGTAGGTCCGCACGTTCAGCTCGGGAAACGCCGACAGCCCCGGCAGCGCCGGGACGAAATGCGGCCTGACGCCCGACATCCGGAAGGGCACCACGCTGACGAAGGCCCGCCCCGCGAAAGTGTCCATGGTCAGCCCCGGAGGGATCAAACGCCGCAGCGCCACCGGGTCGACCTCCCAGTGCATGAACAGCAGGTCGTGCCAGTTCATGGCCATCACCCAGCGATGGGGGTGCTGGGTCAGGGCGTGGGAACGCGTCACCTCGCCTGCACCACGCCGGTCACCTTGCCGCTCCTGGGCGGCGACTCGCCCAGCAGCCGCGACGGCTTGATCGGCAACAGCTTCAGCTTCAGCTCCCGCGTGCTCTCGGCGATGATCTTCATGGCCTCGTCCAGATCATCGGTGACGTGGATGAGCCCCACGTCCTCGGGGCTGATGGTGCCTGCACCGACCATGGTGTGTCCGATGAAATCGAGCATCGGCCGCCAGTAGGCGCTGCCCATCATCACCACGCGAAAGCCCTGGATCTTGCGCGTCTGGATCAACGTCAGCGCCTCGAACAGCTCGTCCAGGGTGCCGAAACCGCCCGGCAGCACCACGAAGGCGTACGAGTACTTCACCAGCATCACCTTGCGCACGAAGAAGTAGCGGAATTCGACGAAGCGGTCGAGGTAAGGGTTCGGTCTCTGCTCCATCGGCAACTGGATGCTGCAGGCGACGGAGGCGCCACCGACGTCGCGCGCCCCACGGTTGGCGGCCTCCATGATCCCCGGGCCGCCGCCGGTCATGACCGTGAGCCCCAGACGGGCCAGGCGGGCACCCATCTCGCGCGCAAGCCCATAGTAGGGATTGTCCTCGCGAAAGCGCGCCGAGCCGAACACGGTCACACACGGACCCACGAAGTGAAAGGCGCGGAAGCCGCGGATGAATTCGCGGACGATGCGGGCCAGGCGCGCCAGTTCCTCCAGGCGCTTGCGCGGGCCCTCGAGCAGCTTGAACTCGTCCAGATGGCGGGCGGCTGCGCTCCAGACGCGCCACAGAGCGGATCCGGGCGGCGGCGTGGGCGATCCCGACGGGACCACGGCATGTTCGTTCATGCCTGGGACTCTAACGCGTGTTGGTCAGCAAACGCGCGCGTCGGGCGGCCAGCATGTGGCGGTAGGTCTTGGTCGCCTGGGGCGGGATCACCCACCCGGCCAGGTAGCGCAGCGGATTGTGGGCGAGGTCGTCGACACGCACCTCGATGTGCAGGTGCGCCGGCGAGTTCTTCACTCCCGTGCGACCGACGTAGCCGATGAGCTCGCCCGCGAGCACACGAGTGCCCTCGGCGACGAAGTAGGAATCGAGGTGCATGTAGCACGACACCACGTCCTTGCCGGGCGCCTCGTGGCGGACGCACAGATAGATCCCGCCGACTCCCAGCGGCCGCTTGCGGTAGCGGCCAAGCTGATCAGGAGCGACCGGCCCGTGCCGCACGGAGCCCGCGAGGCTGACGCCCGCGAAGATCACCACCCCGTCGGCGACCGAACGTACGGGCTCACCCTCGAGCGCAGCGATGTCCAGACCGCGGTGCCGCCGCAGGCCGCCCTCCCGATCTTCGCCGGGACCGCTGGTCGCCACCCGGGGCGAGCCGTCCAGCGGCGACACGAACGGGATACCGAGCGTCGTCAGCCAGGGCACCGGCGACAGACCGGCGTAGTGCTCGATCAAGCGCCGACGCGCCGTGAACACCAGATCCTCGTTGCCGCTGCCGCGCACGCGGTCGCCCCAGATGAAGTGGGCGATCTCGCTGCGGTGGGACTCGCTGGCGAAGCGGCGATCGATGCGCGGGTGCAGCTCCTGCCACATGCGCAACAAGCGGGCTCCCGTGCGCAGCCCGCGCACCGGATCGCGCAGCGCCGCCGGCCACAGTGCACGGCGATCCACCGGGAGCGGCGGGCCGCCACCGCGCAAGTACATCTCGGGCTGGATCGCCAGCAACCCGTAGCCGACGCGCGGACGATCGTGGCACCGGCTCTGCGCAAACATCAGCCCCGCGAGGGCAAAAGCATCGACGTCGGCCTCGCGGGCAGCCAGCAGCAGCTCGTCGGAAGGCACGTCACGGCCACACAGCGCCGCCACCGCTTCTCCGAAGCGCACGGCGTCCACGGGCGCCGGACTGGTCGGCTCGTCAGGCCAGCGATCCAGCTGCCGCAGCTCGTGCGCCTTGGGGGGCTCGATCGGCGGCTGGCGAGGCGTCCAGGCGGCCGCGTCCATCGCGACCACCGTGATCAGCGCCGCCACCAGCTTTTGCCCGCCCCTCACACATCTCTACTTAGGTCCGGTCACGCCTGTCGGGGGGTCACGGCGAGTGACGTTGCGCGGCAGCGCGGCTAGAATGCCGCCATGCTCGCAACCCAGGTGAGGCAGAAAGACGGCGTCTTCTACTTCGTGGCCTATCCGACCGAGGACCTCCTGGAGAAGGTGCGGTTCATCAGCCGCTTTTACAACGAGGGCGACAAGATCGCCGCCGAGGAGATCGAGGAGGGCGACGAGGTCGGCAGGTTCATCGCCCGCATCGAGCAGACGGACCAGGCATTCCAGCGGCAGCTGTCGAAGGCCAAGGTCGCCGCCATCAAGAACTTCTACGAGACCGCGGTCAGCCAGCCGCCGATCCCCGGCACGGTGCTGCTGTTCACCGCCGAGAGGCTGCGTTTCGAGCCGCTGGGCAAGTTCGAAAACCTCGGCAACCTGCAGGAGCCCGACGGCAAGTACCTCATCATCGACGGCCAGCACCGGCTGGCGGCGCTGAGCTTCTACAAGAACGAGCGCCCCGAGGAGGCGCGCGGCATGCACGTCCCCTGCATCATCTTCGACGGCAAGTCGGAAGACTTCGCCACCGAGATGTTCGTCATCATCAACTCCACCCCGACGCGCATCAACAAGAGTCACCTCGTGGATCTCTACGAGCGCGTGTCGTGGGCGTCGCCCGACAAGAAGTTCTCGGCCAAGGTGGTCGAGAAGCTCTACAGCGAGGGAGACAGCCCGCTCCGCTACAAGATCAACCGGCTCGGCGGGCGCAGCAAGCAGGAGAAGTGGATCCTGCAGGCCGAGCTGTTCAACGAGATCAACCGCTGGGCCGCTGCGGACTGGAAGAAGCTGGAGAAGCGGGGAGCGCGTGAGGTGGACCGCTTCTACGAGCGGGTGCGCGACTTCCTCAAGGCCGCGGAGAAGGTGTGGGGCGACGCCTGGGGCAACGCCAATTACCAGGTCACCAAGCCGGTGACCCTGAAAGCGATGCTGCGGGTGTGCGCCGATCTGGCGCGCGAGGACGCCGAGCCAGTCGACGAGCGCCAGAAACGCTGGGCCCGGCGGCTCGCCCCCTGGACCGAACAGGCGCGCGCCTTTCGCAGCGACGGCTTTTACGAGCGCTTCCCCGCCAAGGGGCAGGTCGAGCGCGTCGGCCGCATCTACCGCGAGCTCGGGCGCCTGGCCGGTATCGAGCCGAGGCGAAAAAAGGGCGACGAGGAAGAGGCCTAGACACCTCAGCCCACGGCGGGCAGGACGAACGTCGGCTGGATCTCGCTGCCATCCAGTTCGGCCACCCGGGCGACACCGGTCTCGACCAGGACCGAATCGATCCCGAAGCGCACCGCCCCCAGGATGTCCGTGCCGAGCTGGTCGCCGATCATCACCACACGGCCACGGGGGATCGCAGGGAAGCGGCGTACAGCCGCCTCGTACATCGGGGCGTGCGGCTTGCCGAGCGGCACGAAGCGCTGGGTGCCGCGCGGATCGCGCAGCCGCAGCACCGCCTCGATCATGGCCGCGATGGCGCCCGCGGTGACGCCGAAAGCGTCGTCGCGAAGGGGGAACACCAGGTCGGGGTTGGGCAAGATGAGATGGATCGGCTGTTTCCGTTCCAGGCGGCGCAGCAGGACGCTGATGACCTCGTTGACCGCTTCCAGGAATGGGTAGCCGTCGTCGTCGGCGAGCACCAGCACCTCGGCTGTGTCGTCATCGTACGGGGCCACCACGCCGCCAGCGTCGCGCACGTAGGTGTTCGAGTCCTCGGTCCCCAGCACCAGACAGCGCTTGCCGGCCAGGCCTGCGGCGGCGAAGTGATCGCGCAGGAGCAACCCGGAGGTGACGATGCGATCCAGGTGCACCGGCAACCCGAAGCTTCGGTAGCGGGTCAGCGATGTCTGGGGCGATCGCGAGGCGTCGTTCGACACCACCAGGTACTTCTTGCCCGCGCGCTCGATGCGCTCGAGGAAGGCCGCGGCGCCGGGCAGAGCGCCCGACGACCTGACCAGCACCCCGTAGGCGTCCAGCAGGAACAGATCGTAGCGGGCCAGCAACTCGTCGACGGTGGTCTTCACCGCAACCTCGCGTACATCAGGAAGTCGGCCAGGCGGCCGTCCTTCCAGACCGCGTGGCGCAACCGCGCCTCCTGCGTGTAACCCGCCTTCTCCAGCACGCGCCCCGAGGCAGCGTTCCAGTCGAACACCAGCGCCTCCAGTCGCTCCAGCGTGAACGTCTCCATGGCGTACTCGCTGATGAAGCTGACGGCGCGCGTGGCGAAGCCGCGTCCCCAGTACGGCTCGGCGATCCAGTAGCCGACCTGGGCGGTCTTCGCGGTGACATCGTCGCCCAGTTCCAGGCCGACGCCGCCCACGACCTGACCGTCCAGATCGACGGCGAAGTTCACCGGAGGGCCCAGCACCAGATGGTTCATTCCGATCCAGGTCTCGGCATCCTCGACGGTATACGGATGCGGGAAGCGGTCCTTGAGGTTGCGCCAGATGTTCCGGTTGTCGGCGTGCTTGACCAGCGACTCGACGTCGGTGCTGCGGAAGGTCCGGAAGGTGAGCGTCAGCTCGGACATGCCGGCCGCGCTTACTGGAAGTGGATGTGCCGCATCTTGCCGAGCGCCTGGATGATGTCCAGGTGCACGTCGAAAATGGGCTGGTTCGACTGGATGCGCGTCACGATGTAGCCGGGGTATGCCTTGATGCAGGACTCGGTCTCCTGCCGGTAAACCTGCAAGCGATGCTGGATCACCTCGTCCGATGCGTCATCGGGCCGGTTCTGCGCGCGTGCCCGCTTGCGCAGGCGCTCCATCACGAGCCGCTCGTCGTAGACCGACAGCTTGAACACCTTGATCACCTCGACCCGCCCGTTGAGCAACTCGACCTGGCGCGCGTTCCGCGGCACGCCGTCGATGATCAGGAAGTCGTCCGGCGCGCACTTGAGTTCCTCGATGTACCGGAAAAACAGGTCCATGACCAGATCGTCGGGGACCAGATCACCCTTGCGGATGAAGCCCATCGCCCGATCGTAAAAAGGATTCGCGGCGGAGAGCGACCGGAGGATGTCCCCCATGGCCACGTGATGGAACCCGGGCGTCGCGCTGAGGATCTTCCCCTGCGTGCCTTTGCCGCTGCCGGGATAGCCGAACAGAAGGAACGCGCGCTGCCGCTGCATCGTGCGCTTCATACCGCGCCCCGTGCCGGTTTGCTAGGCTGCCGGTCGATGGCGGCGCGCCTCGATCGGATCGTCGTGGTGGATATCGAGGCCACCTGCTGGGAGGGCGAGCCCCCGCCCGGCCAAGTGCGCGAGATCATCGAGGTCGGCGTCTGCGTATTGAACGTCGGCACGCTCGAGCGCGGCGAGCGGGTGAGCCTGCTGGTACGTCCGACACGCTCGGAGGTGAGCCCGTTCTGCACGACGCTGACCACATTGACGGCGGACCAGGTGGCTGCGGGACGTCCGTTTACAGAGACCTGCGCCGAGATCGGCAAGCGGTTCTCGGCGCGCGAGCGCTGCTGGGCCAGCTGGGGCGACTTCGATCGCAAGGTTTTTGCCGAACAGTGCGATCGAGAGAGCGTCCCCTACCCGTTCGGCCCCACCCACCTCAACGTCAAGACGCTGCACGGACTGGCCCACAGCCTCCCTCACGAGATCGGGATGATGGCCGCCATCGCGCAGACGAGCCGGAAGCACGACGGCACTCACCACCGCGGACACGACGACGCCTGGAACATCGCCGGCCTGCTGGCGGCGATCCTCGCAGCGGCGCGCGGATGGCCCTCCGACCGGGGCGGTATATAAAGCGCCCATGGATCTCGGGCTGGCAAACAAGGTCGCCATCGTCACCGGCTCCAGCCGTGGGATCGGACGGGCCATCGCCCTCCAGCTCGCGACCGAGGGGTGCCGGGTGGTGTTGACGGCGCGCGGAGCGGCGGATCTGGACGTGGCCGTTGCCAGTATGCGCGGCGACGCGCTGGGAATCGTCGCCGACGTCACCACACCCGAGGGGGTGAAAAGCGCCGTCGACGGAACCGTCGCGAAGTTCGGCGGCGTGGACATCCTGGTGAACAACGTCGGTGGCTCGGGCGCCCGTCACGTCGATGCCATGGACGAGGCCGACTTCGAGACCATCCTCGGTCGCAACCTGTGGCCGGCCTTCCGGATGTCGCGCGCGTGCGTCCCGTTGATGCGCGGCCGCGGCGGCGGCGCCATCGTGATGATCGCCTCGGTCTGGGGCCGCGAGGCCGGAGGCGGGCCCAGCTACAACGTCGCCAAGGCGGCAGAGATCAGCCTGGCCAAGGCGCTGGCCCGCGATCTCGCCCGTGACGGCATCCGGGTGAACACGGTCGCCCCGGGATCGATCCTGTTCCCCGGCGGTGGATGGGAGCGCCGGCAGAAGGCCGACCCGCAGGGCATCGCTGCTTTCGTGGACCGCGAGATCCCCTCGGGTCGCTTCGGCCGGCCCGAGGAGGTGGCGGAGGTGGTGGCGTTCCTGGTGTCTCCGCGCGCGGGCTGGGTCACCGGCGCCTGCCTACCCGTCGACGGCGGCCAGTCCCGGGCGTTCTGATACAGTTTCCCGGCCATGCCTCACGAGCTCGCCGGCAAGCCGGCTCCCGCTTCGGTCCTCGTCGACGTCGATCGGTTGCTGGGCGCCTATCGAGATCGCACGCCCGACACGTCCGATGCGACTCAGCTGGTCAGCTTCGGCACCAGCGGGCACCGGGGATCGTCGCTGGCAGGCTCCTTCAACGAGGCGCACATCCTGGCCATCACCCAGGCGATCTGCGAGTACCGCAAGAGTCAGGACATCACCGGGCCGCTTTTCCTCGGCGAGGACACCCACGCGTTGTCGGCGCCGGCGACGCAGACCGCGCTCGATGTGCTGGCGGCCAACGGCGTGGACACCGTCGTGCAAGCAGGCGGTGGCTACACCCCGACGCCGGCGATCTCGCGCGCGATCCTGGCCCACAACCGCGGCCGCACGCAGGGGCTCGCCGACGGCATCGTGGTCACGCCGTCGCACAACCCGCCCGAGGACGGCGGCTTCAAGTACAACCCGCCGAACGGCGGCCCCGCAGACACCAGCATCACCAACGGCGTCCAGGACCGGGCCAACGCCCTGCTGCGCGCCGGCACGGAGATCCGCCGCTCCGACACGAAGGCCCGCGAAGAAGACCTGGTCGCCGGTTACATCGAGGACCTGCCGGGCGTGCTGGACATGGACGCCATCCGCGGCGTGAAGTGCGCCGTGGATCCGCTGGGCGGCGCCGCCCTCGCCTACTACCAGCGCATCGCCGAGCGCTTCCGCCTGGACCTGACGATCACGAACACGGTGGTCGATCCGCGCTTCGGCTTCATGACGCTGGACCACGACGGCAAGATCCGCATGGACTGCTCGAGCCCCTACGCCATGGCCAAGCTGGTCGAGCTGCGCGGCCGGTACCAGGTGGCCTTCGGAAACGACGCGGACGCCGATCGTCACGGCATCGTCGTCCCCTCGGTCGGGCTGATGAACCCGAACCACTATCTGGCCGTCGCCATCCAGTACCTGTTCGGCAACCGGCCCGGCTGGCCGGCCTCGGCCGCCGTCGGCAAGACGTTGGTGTCGAGCGCCCTCATCGATCGCGTGGCCAAGGGGCTGGGACGCAAGCTGAAGGAAGTGCCGGTCGGTTTCAAGTGGTTCGTCGACGGCCTCGTCGATGGATCGCTGGGCTTCGGCGGCGAGGAGAGCGCCGGCGCCAGCTTCCTGCGCAAGGACGGCACCGTCTGGACCACCGACAAGGACGGCCTCATCCTGGCGCTGCTTGCCGCGGAGATCACCGCCCGCACGGGCAAAGACCCCGGGGAGCACCACCGCGCCCTCGTCGCCGCTCACGGCGAGGCGCACTACGCGCGGCTGGACGAGCCTGCGACCCCCGAGGAGAAGTCACGCCTGAAGGCGCTCTCGCCCACGAACGTGAAGGGCAAGGAGCTGGCGGGCGAGCCGATCCAGCAGATCCTGACGCGCGCGCCGGGCAACGACGCCCCCATCGGCGGCCTGAAGATCACGGCCGAGAGTGGCTGGTTTGCCGCACGCCCGTCCGGCACCGAGAACATCTACAAGATCTACGCCGAGAGCTTCCGCGGCCGCGATCACCTGGAGAGGCTGATCGCCGAGGCGCGGGCGCTGGTCAAGGCCGCCCTCGGCTGAACGGCCAGCAGCACGAGCGCGATCCAGACCAGGTCCGCCAGCAGCAGGTGAACGATCTGCACGGGGATTGGCGCCAGGAGGGCGACGTTGGCCAGGCCGACGCCCAGCTGCGCCAGCACCAGCACGGCGAGCGCCGTCGCCCAGCCCCGCGAGCGATCGTGCACCACCATCGACCCCGCCACAGCCAGCAGGAATCCCCCCACCACCACCGCCAGCACCGGGTGCCACATCCGAAGGCGCACGAAGACGTGAGCTGCGGGCGACAGATCCTGAGCCAGCCCTTCGGCCAGAGAACGCGCGGGAAAGAGAGTGTCCCCCAGCGCCGCGATCGCCCCGCTCATCGCCACGAGCAGCATCCCGGCCATGCCAGCCGCCAGCGCCGGCGGCGGCCTGGTTCGCTCCGGTGACCTCGCACGATGCCTGGTCATGGTGATGGCGCCGATGAGAACGAAGGTATTCAGCAGGTGCGCCGCCATCCACGCCGCACGCCCCACCGACTTGTTCCCGGCGACCATCTCGAACAGCACCAGGCCAGCGCCGACGCCGGCCTCGGTCACCATGAAGAACATGGCCCAGCCGGCGGACCGCCGAGCCCCGTGCCCGCGCGGGAACAGCCGCAGCGCCCACACCAGCTGGCCCACCACCATCAGGAACGCCAGTCCCGAGGTCGCCCGGTGCGTGAACTCGATGACGGTCGCCTGGCTCCTCGCGCGCGGGATCACCTCGCCGTTGCAGGTCGGCCAGTGGCTGCCGCACCCGGCGCCCGAGCCCGACGCCCGCACGTAGGCGCCCCACAGGATCACCAGGAGGGTGAACCCGAGCACGGCGGCCGAGAACCTGCGGAAGGCCGACGTGGCATGCCCGTTGCTCATTCCCTCCGTCATGACGCGTAACTTGATGAAAGAAGTCCTGGCCCACGCTTCGGTCGTGCTCGGATCGACGGTTCTGCTGGCTCTTCTCGTCGCCGCGCGCTGATATCGCGCCGCGCTACGGCTGCAACGGTGCTGTCACATGTGACAGCTACGCCCGGCAGCCGTCCGCGTCAGGGCATCAGCTCTTCGAGCTGACCGCCGGTCTCCTTGACCTTGCCGACGCCCTTGCAATACCAGTATTCCTTCATCGACGTCGCGCCCAGGTCCGTTCCGGTGCGCTTGATGTCGAGGCAGTCGTTGTACCTCTTGCCCAGCACGGTCAGCGGCTGGCCCACGGAGACCACGGTCCAGCGCTCGCTGCGCTTCTGGGTCGTCCGCATGCCGCCCACCAGCTGGTGAAACTCGTCGTAGTTCACCTCGTAGCTGCCGACCTTCAGCTTGTCGGGGCGCTCGTCGAGGCGGAGCTTGAACGGGATCCACCACTCCTCGAGGAAATGCGTCGTCTCGCCCGGGTTGTAGGATCGTTCGAGGTGGCGGGCCACCGACATACCGCAGTCCTGCTGCCAGCTGATCGATTGGTCGCCCGCCCCCTTCGAAGACGTCTTCGTGGTCGTCACCTTGAAAGCGGCGCCCTCCTTGGCGGAGCCCGGGATCTCCTCGGGCGCCGCCACGGTGGTGGTCTTCATGGTGATGGAGCCGTTGCCGGTGTCAGTGACCTTGTAGATCCACCGCGTCCCCTCCGTGAGCGGCAAATAGCGCTCGGCCGGAAGGACCTTCATCCCATCGTCGCAGGGTCCACCGCCACCACCACCGCCGCCACTCTCGCACCCGAAAACCGTCAGTGTTACAGCGATAAGAGCGATTTTACGCATTTGTCACCTGACTCTAATACAAGCCGCGAGGTTAGAGCGACCGGAACCGCCCTTTCACCATTTTTTCGACCTGCGCGAATTTCGGGTCGAGCTCGATCTCGGGACGCCAGGCCAGGCCCTCGGCGACCAGATCGATGGTCTGCTGGATGCGGGCACCGCTCTCCACCTTGCCGTCGGCGGTTCGGTCGCGGCCCAGCATGAACAGCGTGTCACTGACGATCATCGCCGACCGGATGTCGTGCGTCACGACCACCACGGTGTTCAGCTCGTCCATGTGGGCTACTTCAATGAGCAGCTTCACCACCTCTTCCAGCACCGCCGGATCGAGGCCCGAGAACGGCTCGTCCATCAGCAGGAGTTGCTTCTGGTGCATCAACTGCTGGGCGATCGCCGCCCGCTGCCGCTGCCCACCCGAGATCTGCGCCGGGTAGAAGTTCAAGCGCTGCCCCAGGCCGAACCGGTCCAGCAGGCTCTTGGCCCGCGCCCGGGATTCGTCGCGCGACATGCCGTTGGCCACGCCGGCCATGATGAGGTTGTCGACGACCGTGTGGTGGCGCATCAGCGGATAGTTCTGGAACACCACCCCGACCGTGCCCGCCACCAGCGCCTTGCCCCCGGCACCACCGATGCGACCGCGTTGCAGCGGATCCAGTCCAGCGATCAGCCGGATGAGGCGGGTCTTGCCCACGCCCGAGGGGCCGAGCATCGCCACCACCTGCCCCGTCACCTGCCCCGGCCGGATCCGGTCGCGCACCTGGAAGGTGACTCCCTGGAGAATCTGGTTCTGCCCCAGCTTCTGCCAGACGTCCTCGACGTCGAGCATCAAGTCGCCGCTCATCGATGTACCCGTTCGAACATCACATAGGGGCACAGCACACGCACCAGCAGCCCCATCAGGTAGTCGAGCACCAGGCCCACGACCAGGATGGCGATCAGGATGGCGTACACCTCCGCCAGGTGAAAATGCTTGTTCTGGTTCAGGATGAGCGCGCCGACGCCGCCCTCGGCGCGCGAGATCCCCTCGACCATGGTGATCATCGCCCAGCCGATCGCCAGGTTCTGGCGGGTGACGTCCAGAGCTTTGTCCAGCGTGCCGCGTATGACCACCTCCCACAGGATGCGTGGCTCGCTGGCGCCGATGACCCGCAGGTGATCGAACTGCTCCTTGGGGATCTCCAGCACCACTTGGGACATCGCCGTCACGAAGAAGGTGGTCATGCCGAAGGTCAACAGCGCCACCTTCAGCTCGTAGCCGCCTCCCGTCATCAGCGTGAACGGGAACACCAGGCCCGTGAGCCCCAGGAAGCGCAGCTTCGACACGGCCGCCACCAGCGGACGGAACGCCGCAATGACGGCCAGGTACGACAGCGTCAGCGAGATCACCACTGTCAGAAACAGCGCGTGGCTGATCAGCTTCAGCGTCGTGAACAGCTCGGGCCCCATGCCGTGCTGCCACCACAGCGTGCCCAGGGCGCCCAGCACCTCACGCGGACCAGGCAGGCTCTCCCACGGCGACAGCGACCAGACCGCCAGCGCCGACGCCGCCCAGGCAGCCACCAGGACGAAGGCCGTCGCCCGATCGATCGACCGGTTCGGCAGGAAGACGCGGCGGAGGCGGTCGGTCACGACTCGCCGGTGCCGAGCACGATCTCGACGCGTCGGTTCTTGGCCCGCCCCTCCGAGCTGGAGTTGGGAGCCACCGGCTGCTGCGAGCCGTGGGCGAACACCTTGATCCGTTCGTCGGGGAAGTTGCTCGTCGACTGCTCTTGCAGCCACTTCTTCACGGCGAAGGCCCGTTCCTCGGACAGCCGTTGGTTCTTGTCGGCCGCCCCGACGTCGTCGGTGTGGCCGTGCACCTCGATGATGGTGCCGCCGGCGATGACCAGATCCTTGAACAGCGCCTGCAGGTCACCCATCCCCTCGGCCTTGAACTTGGCGCTGCCGGTTCCGAACTTGATGTCCCACGACTTGCGGCTGACGACCTGTTTTATCGCCTCGCCGCTGAATTTCGGCAGATCGGCGTCACCGCCCTTGCCCTTGGTCTCCTGGGCCAGTTCTTTCAGGAAGGAGGTGTCCAGGATCTCGGGCACCGGGTAGTAGCTGGGCATCAGCTTCGGGTACTGCGACTTCACCACCTCGGCGAACACCGTGTACGTCGCCGCGAAGGCGTTGGTGGACCCGGGCACCATGCCGAACAGCTGCAGGTTGTCCGCCAGGTTGTTCACCGCCGAACCGCCCAGTTCCACATCCAGTCCCTGCGCGTCCTTCTGATTGACGGGACGGAAGTACTTGTACCAGTACGCCCCGTCCTTCTCGTTGTAGACCATCGCCGACAGCGCCGAGGCCCGCCGCAGCGCCTCGTCGTCCTGCTTGATCATGTCGCCGCCCTCGAAGATCCCGCGCAGCATCCCGCGCACGATCGGGCGGTGCCCGCGCACCCACTTCTTGATGCCGATGATCACGTGCGGCATCTGCGAGCGGTATTCCTTGGTAGAGACGATGGAGACGATGCCGCCTTTTTTCTCGGCGGCGGTGACGTCGCCCGGCGTCCAGGTGACGACGCCGTCCACGCAGCGCTTCTCCTTCTTGCCCGTCTTGATGTTCGGAAGGTCCGTGCAATATCCGCTGACGTACTTCTGGGCGGCGTCGATGTAGTCGGAAGCCGCCACCCAGTTCAGCGCGTCCGGGTCGTAGCTGGTCTCGTCGGGGTTGTTCGGGATCCTGTTGTCGCCCAGCCATTTGAGGGCGATGTTCCAGTCGCCGTCGCGCAACACGCCGGCCACCAGGCCCCCGCGCGCCTTCTGTGGATCCTTCTTCCACGCCGGCGGCCCCATGAACTTGTCTTCACCACGCGAGAAGCCCGCCGAGCCGACGACCACCGCCTGGTACTCGGGCCCCAGCTTCCCCAGCCGGTCGTTGAGCGCCTTCAAGAACATTCCGGCGCCATCGCCCATGACGGCGACGAAGTGACCGCCGCCCTTGGGGTTGTCCTCGCCCTTCTTCAAGCCCTCGGCAAACGTGGCCATCAGGGCCTGCATCTGATCGGTGCTGTCTTCGCGGATCAGCTTCAGGTTGACCCCGTACTTGCACATCAGGCTGTCGGCCGTCGCCTGCTTGCCGCCGGTGCCGAGGATCATCCCGGCCTGGGCGTTCCAGGCCCACAGGTTAAAACGCACCTCGGGCTTGTCGCTACAGCCCGCGGCGCTGTCGGTGACAGCCAGTCCGGGGTCATCGGGCAATGTCGCGGTCGGCGGCACGCTCGACTTGGCCTTCTCCGCCTCGGGCGCCAGCGCCGCCAGCTTGTCCTTGTTCTTGTAGACGGCGCTGCCGATGGCGCCGAGCACGATCAACGTGATCAGGGTCTTGGCGAGCGGGGTGAGTCTAGCGGCCATTTTTGCTGAGCTCCTTCAAGTAGCTGACGTCGAGGACCTCATCGACAGGGTCGTAACCGGGCAAGAGGTTCGGGTACTGCGACTTCACGATGTCGGCAAAGGTGCTGTAGGTGGCGGCGAAGTAGTTGGTCTTGCCCGACACCCCGAACAGCTGCAGGTTGTCGGCCAGATTGTTCACCTTCGAGCCGCCGAGCTCGACGGTCAGCCCGGTCTTGTCCTTCTGGGTGACGGGCGCGAAGTACTTCAGCCAGTACGCGGCGTCGTTCTCCTTGTAGACCACGGCGGACAGCTCGGCGCCCTTGCGCTTGGCCTTGGGGTCCTTGTTGATCATGTCAGCGCCCTCGAACGACGCCGCCAGCATCCCGGTGACCAGCGCGCGGTTCTCGGCCATCCACTTCTTGTTGCCGATGATGACGTTCGGCATCTGCATCCGGTTCTCCTTGGTGGAGACGATGCTGACCAGGCCGCCCTTCTTCTCGGCGATGGTGACGTCGCCCGGGGTCCAGGTGACCGCGGCGTCCACGCAGCGCTTCTCCTTTTGCCCCGTCTTGACGTTCTTCAGCTCGGTGCAGAAGCCGCTGACGTACTTCTGCGCCGCCTCGATGTAGTCGGCGGCCGCCACCCAGTTCAGCGCGTCCGGGTCGTAGCTGGTCTCGTCGGGGTTGTTCTTCATCTTGTTGTCGCCCAGCCACTTGAGCGCGATGTTCCAGTCGCCGTCGCGCAGGACGCCGGCCACCAGGCCTCCCTTGGCGTTGTACGGATCCTTCTTCCAGGCGGGCGGCCCCATGAATTTGTCCTCGCCTCGCGAGAACCCGAGCGAGCCGACGATGGTCGCCGTGTACTCGGGCCCCAGCTTGCGCAGGCGGTCGTTGAGGCCCTTGAGGAACATGGCCGAGCCGTCGCCCATGATGGCGATGAAGTGGGCGCCCGAGGCCGGGTTCTTCTCGCCCTTCTTCAGCCCCTCGGCGAAGGTGGCCATCAGCGCCTGCATCTGATCGGTGCTGTCCTCGCGGATGAGCTTCAAGTTCACGCCACGCTTGCACATCGGGCTCCCGGCCGTCGCCTGCTTGCCCCCGGTGGCCAGGATCATCCCCATCTGGGCGTTCCAGGCCCAGTGATAGAAACGGACCTCCGGTTTGTCCGCGCAGCCGGGCTCCTGCGCTCGCGCCGCGGAAATCATCAGCCCCACACAAGCCACGATCCCCACTGGAATTCTCGACATGCGCGGCATGATAACATTCGTGGCGCGACGCTGCATATGGACCAGGCGAGGACCAAGCCGGGCACCCTCTTCAAGCGGGCGTTCTTCAATCAGTACAACTTCATCCTGATGGGCGGCACGGCCCTGTTCTCCATCGCTACCGGCTCGTGGCTGCCGGCGATCGTGGGCCTCGGGACCGAGGTGCTGTGGCTGGTGCTGGGCGCCGACACCAGCGCCTTCCGTCGCTGGGTCGACAAGCAGGACACCAAGGAAGGCAAGGAGCGCCTCTTGCGCCAGACGGCCGAGCTCGTGGCCAATCTCGACGACGTCTACGTGCGCCGCTTCGAGGAGCTGCGCCGCCTGGCCGACGAGGTGCAGGCCATGGCCGCGAAGAACGAGGGCCTGGAGACCATCCTCATCAAGGACGAGATGGCCAAGCTGGGGCAGCTCCTGCACTCGTTCCTGAAGATCGCCAGCAGCCACCAGCGTCTGTCGCGGTACCTGCATGACAACCCGGTGACCGATCTCGAACGCGACATCGCCCGATGTCAGCGGGCGATGAAAAGTGAATCGGACCCACGCGTGCAGGCGAGCCTGAAGCAGGCCCTGTCGCTGGGGCAGAAACGGCTCAAGCAGCACGACCAGATCGAGGGAGCCTGGAAGGCGCTGTCGGTGCAGATGGACACGCTGGAAAAAGCGTTCGACTACCTGAAGTCGCACATCCTGGGCATCGGCACGCGCGAAGAGCTCGCGGCCGAGCTGGACGGCCTGGTGACCGGCGTGGCGTCGGTGAGCGAGCTCGATGACTCGACGAGCGAGATCATGCAGGAGCTCCGGACCACGGCGGCGGCGCGGCAGGCGAATCTGGGCAAAGGGGGCTGACGGCCAGTTCGCGCCCTACGGCGTTCCGGCGCGCCGGCTGCGGAAGGCCTCGCTCGTCACCAGGGCCCGGATGATCTGCTTGAGGCCGCCGCCCGTCTTGCCGGCCTCGGCGGCGATGTGGTCGATCCAGGCGTCGTCGTCGGCCAGCACCAGCCGGCGGCCGATGGCGAAGGTGGCCAGCTTCCGGGTCATGCAGGCAGTGACGCGCGAGTCCCGGGCCAGGATCTCGGCCAGGTCGATCGCGCCCGAGAAGCTCGTCTCGTCCGGAAGCGCCCCGCTGGTGTCGATCGGCAGGCCCCGCTCGGTGGTGCGATGCCGGCCGACGGCGTCGTAGCCCTCGAGGCCAAGGCCGATCGGATCCATCAGCCGGTGGCAGCCGGCACACTCGGGCTTGTTGCGGTGCTGCTCCAGGATCTCCCGGAAGGTGACCGGAGTCGCCGGGGCGTCGGGGAACCCCTCGACGTCCGGTGGCGGTGGAGGCAGCGGCGAGCAGAGAAAACGATCGAGGACGTACTGCCCGCGCTTGACCGGCGAGGTGCGCGTCGAGAACGACGTCGTCGCCAGCACCGCGCCCATGGTCAGCAGCCCGACGCGCGGCGAGTCGCCATAGTGGGAGGCAAGGAGTGCATCGGAGTAGGTGGACCGCGCCGTCAGCAACTCGGTGGCGGGGCGGTCTGCGCGCAGGAGATCCTGGAAGAAGCGCCGCACCTCGGTCTTCATCGAGGCTGCGTGCTTGCCCGACCAGCGCCCGAAGAAGAGGCGGCCACTCACCTCGTGGCTCTCCAGCTTGTCGACCTCCAGCCAGCGGGTGGCGAAGGTGTCGTTCAGGCGCTCGGCGCGCGGATCGTCGAGGAGGCGATCGATCGCAGCTCCGAGCCGATCGTCATTCTGCAGCTGTCCGGACTCGGCAGCGGCCGTCAGCGCCTCGTCCGGCATGGTGCTCCAGATGAAGTAGGAAAGCCGGCTGGCCAGCTCGTGATCGGTGAGGCGATGGGGCGTCTCGGTTCCATCCAGCTCCACACGAAACAAGAAGTGGGGCGACAGGAGCACCGCCTCGAAACTGGCGCGCAGGCCCTCCTCCAGCGAACCGCCCAGCTCCTGGGCCGTGTGGACAGGCGCCATCAGCGTCTCCACCTCGGCCTCGGTGATCGACCGCCGCCAGGCCCTGGCTGCGAATGGCGCGAGGATCTCCCGGGCGCAGCCGAACCCACCTTGCGCCAGATCGCAGTGCAGGATTCTGGTCCGCCGGTACGAAGCGCGATCGGCGCGGTAGAGGTCGTCGACCAGCGCCCGGGCGGCGTCGGCGTACCGGGCCACGTAGGTGGGCGACAGGCTCAACGCCTCGCCGAGCGTGTCGAAGCCGTCCACCTCGTCGTCGTCCGGAAACGCCAGGCCAGGAGACAGCGTCGTCCCGAACAGATCGCGCACGGTGTTGTCGTACTCGACGCGGTTGAGCCGCCGCAGCGTCACGGTTCCCGGATCCCCCGGCCCTCGGCGAGGCTCGTCGCCTGGCGCAGGACCGGCGCATCCGAGGGCGCAGCACACGAGCACGGCCCGCCTCAGCGCCACGCCAGCGCCTCCTTGCCGTCGTCACCGAAGGTGTCGACCTGGACGCCGTACATCCCGAGCAGCGTGATGTAGAAATCGCCGAAGGTCTTGAGCTGGCTCTGGGCGTAGCGCACGTGGCGGTTGGTGGTCACCCGCCCGCCGAGGCGACCCGCCATCAGGAGGGGCATGTTGTCGTGCCGGTGCGAATCCCCGTCGGCGATGTCCGAGCCGGCGACCACCAGCGTGCTGTCGAGGAGGCTCCTGCCGTCGGCGTCCTGGGTGTCGCGCAGCGTGCGGATGAACTGCGCCAGCCGCTCGACCTTCCAGCGCCCGATGGCCCGGAACTTGGCCACCATGTCGGCCCGGCGCTGGTGATGGGAGACGGCGTGGTCACCGGCGTCGCCGCCGATCTGCCGCACCTCCTCGAGGAAGCTCATGTCGCGGCCGTTGAGCGCGTCGCCGATCATGAAGGTGGCGACACGGGTGATGTCGCACTGGAAGGCGAGCGCGATCAGCCGGCCCATCATGTCGGTGCGGGCGTCCGTGCCCAGCGAGGACGTGGGCCGCGGGCCGGGAGCGCACGCCGCCGGGGGGAGCGTCTGCATCTCCCGTTCGAGCTCCCGGATGCCGGTGAACAGCTGGTCGACCTTGACCCGATCCTCGGCGCCCAGCCGCTGACGAAGGCCGTCGCCGTGCGTGGTGACGACGTCGAGCACGCTCTTGCGCAGCGCCCGGCGGATCTGCGCCTCGCGGGTGCTGTCCGCCGCGTTGGGGCCGGCAAACAGGCGATCGAACGCCAGGCGGGGATCGGTCTCCTTGTACAGCGGCGTCGCGCTGCCGACCGGAAAGGCCACCTTGCCGTCGCCCTTCACCTCGCGCGGACCTCTCCACGAGACGCTCCGCGTGTAATAGCTGCCGAAGGCGTCCGTCGGCCCGATGTTGTGCGTGCCGAGCTGCAGCGACGCCACCTTCGTGCACCCGCCCATGGACTCGGCCAGCACCTGGTCGACCGAAGAGCTGGTCTGCTGGACCAGCTTGCCCGGCTTGCGCGCCGTCAGAAACGCGCCGCAGCCGAGGGCGTGGTCACCGAACTCGCGCCGTCGCTGCTGGTTCTCGAGGCCGGTGACCAGCAACAGCTCGGACTTGAGATCCGCGAGCGCCGCATGCCCGGGCGCCAGCTGCCAGGCGTCGCCGCTGCCCGTCGCGGTCGGGACCCAGTCGGGCAACCAGCACCCGTTCGGCAGGTAGTAGCCGACGAACCGCTGCGGCGACGGACAGACCGCCCCCAGCGACGGCAGCGCCGGCAGCGTCACCATCACCCCCGCGGTGCCAAGAAACTGACGGCGCGAGAGTCGCATCGGTGCAGATGCAACCCTTTGCAAGCGCCCCGCCAGCGGCCTCGAGCCGGACCATCGCGGCCTTCAGGTCATGGAGTATGGGTAGTAAGCGGCACCAGGTGGCACCCTATCCACCAGGTCAGCGCTTCTTGACGGCGGGCTGCGGGGACGCAACGTCGCCCATGTACCCGAAGAAGACACGCGCACTCTGCAGCCGCCACTCCTCGACGGAGCACTGCGTCCGCACGGACTCGAGGTCCTTCTGCTGCCCCTCGATCGCCACCTTGTGCTCCTCGACCTGCGCCTGCAGATCAGCGATCGCCTTCTGTCGCTGGCCCACCGCCACGTCGACGTCGGCCGCCTTGGCCTCGGCCACGGCGCGCACCACCTGGATCTTGTGGCCCGCGTCGGTCACCACGTCGTTGGGCGCCTTGCCGATCGCCCCCAGGAACGCCCTGGCCGCCGCAACCTTCGAGCTGTCGGGCAGGCTCTTGTCCAGACCGCCGAGGAAGCGCTCCAGCGCCTCGACCTCATCGGTGTTCGGGATCCCCGCCTGATCGTACAGCCCCTGAAAATCGATCTGCCCCGACAGCGCCTCGACCGACGCACCCGGGGGCACGGTGCCCACGTCACCGACGGGCAACTCGTACTTTTCCAGGTCGGCGATGACCCTGTCCGCGTCGTCGCCGCCGGCACCTTCGTTCTCCACGAACATCGACTTGAACTTGTTCCACTTGTTGGCCATGGCACCCCGATTATAATGGCACCCATGTCAGAAGGCGGTGGCTTCTTCCGGCGGCTGGGGAACCTGTTCCAGGGCTTCCTGAATCTGTGGATCTCGGACGTCGAAAAGGAGCACCCGGAGATCGCCTACGAGAACGCGATCACCTCGATGATCGAGAAGTACTCGAAGCTGAAGCGCGCCACCGCGTCCATCATCCGCCGCCGGGACGAGCTGCAGGAGCGATTCAGCAAGCAGTCCGCCGAGCTGGCGCAGGTGGCGCAGGACCTGGAAGTCGCCGTGCAGACCGGCAAGGACGACCTGGCGCTGATCCTGATCCAGAAGAAGAACATGCTCGAGAAGGAGGTGGCCGAGCTGAAGGCCGACCTCGAGGCCGGCGGCAAGGAGGCCGAGGGGGCCAAGAGCGCGCTCCTGCAGGTGCAGTCCGAGATCCGCAAGCTGCAGTCCGAGAAGGACAGCATGCTGGCCAAGATGGAGAGCGCCAAGGCGCGCGTGCGCATTCAAGAACAGCTCGATGGCCTGTCCGTGGACGCCGAGGTGAAAGCGCTGGAGAACGTTCGCGTTCACATCAAGAACACGATCGCCCAGGCGAACCTGGGGACCGAACTGGCCGAGTCGTCGCTGGATTCGCGCCTCAAGGCGCTGCGCGTGCAGACAGGCGACGTCACCGCGCGCAGCCAGCTGGACGATCTGAAGGCCAAGGTGGCCGCCAAGAATGCAGCAAAGTCGGCCGCCGGAAAAACCATGTAATGGGCCATCCGGCCTGGGCCGAGGAGCTTCGCCGCCGCTACCTGCGCGGTGAAGCCAGCCAGTTCGTCCTCTACGGCAACGTCTTCGATCTCGTCGAGTACGAGGGCGAGCTCTTGCCGGTGCAGGAGTACCTGACCGAAAAGCTCCTGGCCGAGACCAAGGACGTGGTCGTCCTTTACAACCTGTCGACGGGCGGCCGCATCGTCCGACGCAAGGTGGATCTCAAGGGCTTCGACGAGCTGCTTCTCGAGCGGCAGCGCAGCAAGTTTCTGCCGGCCATGGAACGGGTGCTGAAGACCACCAACAAGGTGGCGCTTCTCATCGAGTACGCCGAGACGGTGGCCCCGGCGGCCGACCCGGCGCTGATGTCGGACGACGACCGCACCGCCGTGGTGACCCTGCACCGCTGGTCGATGTCCGCGGAGATCGAGGCCGCCGACAGCGTGGTCATGCTCCTGTGCGAGAACCTCTCGGAGCTCAACGGCAAGCTGGTCTCGAACCCGAAGATCGCCACCGTCCACGTACCGATGCCGGACGAGGAGGCGCGGAAGAAAACCATCGCCTTTTGCCAGCCGAAGGCCGAAGCGGCCTACGTCGAGCGGCTGGCGGCGGTGACCGCCGGGCTGCGCGCCCTGCAGATCCAGCAGATCCTCCAGCAGCCGCCTCCGCAGGCCCATGACGACCCGGTCAAGCACCTCAAGGACGTGCTCGGAGACGCGAAGGTCACCGAGCAGGGACGCGAGGAGATCGACAAGATCATCGCCCGCCGCAAGCGCGAGATCATCGAGCGCGAGTGCTTCGGCCTCATCGAGTTCGTCGAGCCGAAGCACGACTTCCGGGTGGTGGGAGGAATCGAGGGGGTCAAGATCGAGCTGCAGCGGATCGCCAAGTCGATCCGTGAAGGGAACACCGCGCGCGTGCCGATGGGCCTGCTGTTCACCGGGCCCATGGGCGCCGGCAAGACGTTCGTCGCCGAGGCCTTCGCCAAGGAGTCGGGGCTGACGACGATCAAGTTCAAGAACTTCCGCAGCAAGTGGGTCGGCGCCACCGAGGGGAACCTCGAACGGATCCTCCAGGTGGTGCAAGCGATCGGCCAGGTGCTGGTGATCATCGACGAGGGCGATCGCGCCTTCGGCAACCAGTCCGACGGGGACGGCGACGGTGGCACGTCGTCCAGGGTCATCGCGCGCATCAAGGAGTTCATGTCCGACACTGCGAACCGCGGTCGGATCCTTTTCATCCTGATGACCAACCGGCCCGACCGCCTGGACGTGGACATCAAGCGCGCCGGCCGCCTGGACAAGAAGATCCCGCTCCTTTACGCCCAGAGTGCCGAGGAGGTGGAGGCGGTGGTGGCGGCGCAGCTGCGCAAGCACAAGCTGGAGAACGGGCTCTCCTTTCCCGATGACCGCGCCCACATCTCGGAAAAGATACTCGGCATGTCCAACGCCGATTTCGAGGCGATCGTGCTGCTGGCCGCCGAGCTGGCGCCGACCACGAAGATCACCCGCGAGCCGATGATGCAGGCGATCGCCGACTACCTGCCGTCGCGCGACGTGAAGATGCTTGAGTACATGGAGCTTCTCGCGGTATTCGAAGCTTCCAACCGCAAGATGCTCCCGAAGAAGTATCAGACGATGAGTGCCGAAGAGTTGCAGGCGCGGCTCGAGCTGTTGCGGCTCGAATGCGCAAACCGGAGGTAGACCCCATGGATTTCTTTCCCGAGATCGAGGTGAACGCGCTTCAGGCCGAGGCGATGGCCCGGGGGCTCTACGCCATCGCGCTGGTCGACGGCATCCACGAACGCGAGATGGGGATGATCCAGGACTTCTACAGCGCCGCCGCGGCCGAGAGCGTCGCCTCGCTGGAGCGGGTCGGGCCTTTCGATCCGGGCGACCTCGCCGAGTTCCTCAGCGAGAAACCGCACCGCGAGCTGTTCATCAAGACGGCGCTGCTGCTGGCCTGGGCCGACGGCAAGGTGTCGGACAAGGAGCGGGCCAAGATCGGCGCCTTCGCCAAGGCGCTCGATGTCACCAAGGAACTGCAGGGTGAGCTGGAAGCCGAGGTGAAGGACTTCCTGCTGCGGCCACTGGCAGGGCTGGCGAACACGCACGCGGCCAGCAAGGTCGCCAAGAAGCTAGGTCTCTAGGACTTCGCCCGCGACGAAGGCCCGTCGCAGGTGGCCCAGACGGCCATGGTCGGGCGGCAGGGCACAAGCCGCCCTGGCCTCGTTCCACAGGCGACGCTCGCGCGCCGAGAGGCGCCCGTCGCAGATCAAGGCGAACGACAGGAATTCGAGGGCGATGGCACGCTCGTCATCCGGCAGCTGCGGCAGCTGGTTCAAGAACGCGGCCCGGTCATCGAGCGGCTCGACGGAAGGAAAGGCGCCGAACCGCTCCCGCGCCAGCAACAGGAATGCCGCCAGGTTCGGGTGCAGATCGCGCTTGCCGACCACGGCGTAGCCGATGGCCCGCAGCACCGCCAGCCGGCCCGCCTCGGGGAGCGTCCGCTTTGCCAGCAAGCCGTCCAGCCGGGCGCGCGCCGCCGAGGGCCCCATGGCGCGGATGCGCGCCTCGCGGATGACCGCGCGCGCCACCCAGGCGTTCCAGAACGCGGTCACCGGCACGGCGACAAAAGGCGCGAACGACCGCAACACGGTCCGCCCCGCCAGCCGACGCAGCAGCAGCTTGAGGAGGAAGTTGGTGAGCCCGATCTTCAGCTTGTAGAGGAGAGCCGCCGCCAGCAGAGCTGCCTTCGAGGCCTCGCGGTACGGATCGACGCCCAGCTGCGGGTCGGGGCGGTTGGGTAGCTCGAGCGCGGCGCGGGCCAGCGCGTTCGCGTGGCCGGCCGAGGTGAAAA
This sequence comes from Myxococcales bacterium, assembly GCA_031423255.1. Lineage (GTDB taxonomy): Bacteria > Myxococcota_A > Polyangia > Fen-1088 > Fen-1088 > JANPFD01. The sequence continues at coordinate 51,516 of JANPFD010000204.1, forward strand.
GCTCGACGCCGGCGGCGCGCGCGAGATCGTGTACCGACCGGAGGCTGTCCCAGTAGAGGAACCCGACCTCGAACACAGTGGCCACGATGGTGGCCGCAACGACCCATACTGCCAGCTGCGCCGTCGTCAGGCCGTAGAGGCCACCCCAGACCTCGACGCCGGCTGAAATGATGGCGGAGAGCGCTCCGGCCAGGCCCGCCCGGAACACGACGCCGCGCTCGATGCGTCGCAGGGCATCGATCTCGGCCGGATTCAGGATGTGGACCGGGTCGGTGGCATCGGCCATCGAGAACGCGGCCGAGCGCCGACGGAAATACTGCAGCGCCAGGCTCTCGAGATCCGGCATTGGCGCCATGCACGACCATGTTAGCTTGCGAGCCGCATGTCTGCGCTCGATCGCGCGCGCCGCAAGGCCTACTGGCGGCTGATCCCGCTGGTGTTCCTGTCCTACGTCATCGCCTACGTCGATCGGACCAACGTGTCGATCGCCGGGCTGACCATGTCGAAGGATCTGGGCTTCGACAACAGCGTCTTCGGCTTCGGGATGGGCGTGTTCTTCCTCGGCTACTTCCTGCTGGAGATCCCAGGCACGCTGCTGGTCGAGCGGTGGTCCGCCCGCAAGTGGATAAGCCGCATCATGGTCTCGTGGGGGATCATGGCGGCCTGCACGGCGTGGGTGGAGACGCCGATGCAGTTCTATTCGGTGCGCTTCCTCCTGGGGCTGGCCGAGGCCGGTTTCTTCCCGGGGGTGATCGTTTACCTGACCCACTGGTTCACCAGCCGCGACCGGGCGCGCGCCCTCTCCTACTTCTTCATCGCTGGCCCCTTCGCCCAGATCCTGAGCCCGAAGATCTCGAACCTGATGCTGGCGATCGGGACGGACGCCGCGCACCCGAAGGTGATGGGGATGGCCGGGTGGCAGTGGGTATTCATCGTCTGGGGCATCCCCGCGGTTGTCTTGGGCGTGATCGTCTTTTTCGCCATGACCGACCGCCCGGCCGAGGCCAAGTGGCTGACGACGGAAGAGCGCGAGGCGCTCGAGGCTGAGCTCAAGCGCGATCGCGAGCAGCACAGCACCGGCAAGCACATGTCGGTGCTGGATGCGCTCCGCCACCCGGCCGTGTTGCTGCTGGCTGCGGCCTACTTCTTCATCGTCACGGCGAACTACGGCGTCGAGCTGTTCCTGCCCAAGATCCTGCAGACCTGGTACCAGCTGGATCTGGACGCGGTCACCTGGCTGGTGATGATTCCCTCCGGGGTGATGCTGGCGGAGATGCTCTTCGTTGCCTGGAACTCGGACCGAACCAGCGAGCGCTGGCTGCACGCCTCGCTCCCTATGTTCGTCGGCGCCGTGGCGCTGGCGCTGACGCCGTGGTCGAACGGCAGCCTCTGGCTGACCGTGCTGCTCTGCTCGCTGACCATGGGTGGGGCGCGCGGCTACCTGCCCGCTTTCTGGGCCCTGCCGAACCTGTTCCTCACCGGCGGCGCGGCGGCCGGCAGCATCGGGCTCATCAATTCGTTCGGCAACCTGGGCGGGTGGCTCGGCCCATCGCTGCTGGGCAAGGTGCAGGTGGTGACCGGCTCTTTCGAGGGGGGGCTCTACGTGCTCGCCGGCTCGATGGTCCTTTCGGGCGTCATCCTCATGGGCCTGCGCGCCTACCTGAGAGCCCGGGTACAATGAGCCGGTGCGTCTTGTCGGCCTGACTCTCATTCTATTCGGCGCTGCCTGCAGCAGCTCCGCCACCTCGAAGCCCGAGCCCGATGCCGCCCAGGGGGGCGACAAGCCGACGGCGATGGACATCCCGGCCCGGGATCAAGCAGCGATGGTAGACACGCCGGCTGACGTGGCCGTCGACATGGCGCGACCGGATGTGGTGGATGCAGCGACGCCGGCCGACACACGCGACGCACGCCCGGATCTGTCACCGGATCTGCGGGCGGACATGGGCCCGCCGGCACTGAGGATCCCCACCAGGCCGGGCGTCTGCACGCCCAAGGGCCTCTGCTGGATCAAGCCCGATCCGATCGGCTCCAACCTCGACCACGTCTGGGCGTCGGGTCCGGATGACATCTGGGTGGTCGCCGACCACGCCTGCGGCAGCATGTACATGCACAAGAACGCGCTCGACTGGTTCGGCGTCGACTGCAGCCCGTTCCCCGCGGCCGGGGCGCTGTCCGGCACGGCGTCCGACGACGTGTGGGCGATCTCGTCCGACGGCACCAGTGTGTTGCGCTTCGACGGCATGGCCTGGAGCAAGGTCGACGAGGGGACCATGTCCCGGTTGCGCGCCGTCCACGCATGGGCAGCCAACGACGTCATCGTCGTCGGCAACGGCGGGGTGATCCGCCGCTGGAATGGCACCGCGTGGCGGACGATGGCCAGCGGCACCACCGCCGATCTCACCGCCGTCTGGATCTCGGCGGCCAACGACATCTGGGTGGTGGCCGATACGCTGCGGCGCTGGGACGGCGTGAGCTGGAGGACGTTCGCCACGCCGGCCGGCGTGAAGAAGTTCTGGGGAGAGTCCCCCGACAACGTCTTCGCCATGACCTCGGGCGGGATCTCGCTGTGGAACGGAACCAGCTGGGCCAGCGTCGGCACGCGCGCGAACATGATCGACATCCAGGGCGGCAACGAGGTGCTGGCGATCGCCGCCGGAGCGACTCTGTCCTTCGACGGCGCCATGTTCGTGGTCGCCGATTCCACGAATACGCCGACCACGCTGACCGAACTGTCGGGCGGCGAGCCCGCAGGTTTCTTCGTCGCCGTGGGCGCCAACGGCACCGTCTTGCGCTGGAGCGGGGGGGGCTGGATGTCCCTGGCGGATCCCCTGGTGCCCCTGGGCGCTCCCAAGCAGCTTCGCTTTTCCAGTCCCGGCAAGCCCTGGGTGGTCTACGGCATGTCGGTGAACGGCGAGCCGGTGGGAACCGGGCAGCCGGTGAACGCCATCGCCGTCGTATCGGACGACGACGTCTGGGCCGTCGGTGAGATGGGCTCGGTCAGTCATCGCGTCGGGGGAACATGGACCGCATCCACCGTCGGCGCGCCGGTCAGCCTCGTCGACGCCTGGGCCAGCACAGCCAGCAACGTGTGGGCGATCTCCAGCACCTGCCAGGGCTACCAGTGGGACGGGGTCAGGTGGACGGCGCGGCCAGCACCCATCGGCGTCTGCACCACCATCTGGACCGGCGGTCCTTCGGACACGTGGGTGGGCGGAGACAAGCTCCAGCGCTGGAACGGCTCGGGCTGGGAGGATCGAGCCATCCCCGGCGTCGCCAAGGTGATCTCCGTCTGGGGCACCTCCGCCACCGACGTACGTGCCGTCGCCGCCGGCGGCGCCATCTACAAGTGGGGCGGCGCCGACTGGACCATGATCGCGCCCTCGCAAGGCCGCCTTGCCGGCCAGAGTCAGGCGTGGGTCGGCCCGAATGATTTTTGGGCCCTCGACCGCATGCCCGGCGGTGACGAGCTGTTCCACTGGAACGGCGCGACATCGACCTGGGACGGCTTCTCGATGCCGGCGAACTTCCGGCCCGACGTCGTCGGTGGCTCGTCACCGACGGACGTACGCGTTCACAGCGCCAGTGGCATCCTCAAGTATCAGCCCTAGACGCCGCTGCGCAATCTGCCGATCGAAGTGAAGTGATTTAGCCCGGACCTGGCGCGCTCGAACGCCCTGCGGATGAAGTCGACCGGTTGGACGCGCTCGACCGGGGGCGTTCCCCTGTCGTTCACGATCGCCTCGATACCGAGCGCATCCATGCGCTGCTTCAGCGCCCACCCGAACCTGGGGTGATGAACCACCAGTTCCACGCTCGATGTCGCCGTGACCGTCTGGTCGGAGCCGCTGTAGGTCAGGAGCGCGGGCGGATCATCCTGCGTGAGGTAGGTGATGGCGCCGAACTTCTCGTAGCGCTCGTACGCTTTGGATGTATCGATCTCCGCAGCCTCGATCCCGTAGAACGGCAGGAAGAAAGCGTGCCGCTCGAAGTTTGGTCGCGGGATTCCAATCTGCTCGGCGAACAGCGGGCTGTACGACGCCTGGCCGTCCGACACCGCGATGACCGTCAGCCGCGTCGACTCGCGCGCGATCGGATCCGGGCTCGTCGGATCGGCCAGGTCGTCGTGGAAGGCGAGCCACATCGAGGTTCCGGCGCCCGCCGAGGCACCCGTGGACGCGACCAGCGTCGGATCCAGATTCCACTCTTTGGCGTGATGGCGCAGGAACTGAAGCGCCCGGCCGCAGTCGAGATAGGCTGCCGGCGCCGGCGCGGCATCGGTCAGGCGGTACCTGATCGCCGCGACCGAGTACCCTGCCTCGAGAAAGCTGCGGAGGGCGGCCGCGGCCAGGCTGTTCTTGTCGCCGGCCCGAAAGCCACCGCCGTGGATGTACAGGACCAGCGGCGTCGGGCGCGGCGATCTCGCCTTCCACAGGTCGAGCACGTTGCGCTCGTGCGTGCCGTACCTCACGTTGGCCAGATCCGGACTCGGCTTGCCTCCGGCCTTCGGGGCAGCTCTGATGGCGGGGCGCGCGGCGCAGCGGACGGCGGTCACCAGCACGACGAACGCGAAACAACGAGGCGCGCCCCTCACCTGGAGGGCGACTCCGGCAAGCTGGTGCTCAACGGGTCGGGGACGTGGCTCATGTACAGGTGGAAGCGGTCGAGGAGGATGCCCTGATAGCCGGTGCGTCCCTTGAAGCCGAGCGTGTGCTCGCCGGCGGTGAGATCGAAGTAAGCGGCCTTGTGTTCGGTGCCGGTGTCGACCCAGGTCGTCCAGCTCCACTTCTGGACATTCTGCTTCTTGAACGAGAAGTAGTGGTCATGCGTCGGAGCGCCGTCCAGCTGCACGAAGTAGGAGGCGTACTCCTGCTTGATCCAGTTGCGGACGGCGAAGATGTACCGACCTGGTTTCGTGATCTTGAACCTGAACTGGTGAGCAAAGACCTCCTTGGCCGGGGGCCATTTCGTGACGTCAGGGCCTTCCCAGGCGGTGTAGGAAGCTCCGGTGTAGCCAGCCGTCGCGGTCCCCGAGACCCACGGTGCCGTCGACGGTGAGGACTCGACCTCGATCACCAGGAGCCCTCCCTTTTCCTGGAAGACCTTTGGCTCTCCCGCCACGGCCACCGTGGCGCCCATGACCAGAACCACCAGGTGCATACCGCCTCTTGTCGCGTGCCCGGCGATCGTTACGCCTTAGTCTTGGTCGCCGACGGGCTTGCCGGTCAGCGGTGTGTCGAGGATGTCCTCGTTGTGCTGGAAGCCGTTGCCGTCGACGTCGACGTAGATGGGGTTGCTGATGGCCGTCGGCGCGCGCGCGGCGGTGCCCATCACCGGAACCGCCACCGGGCGCTCGTGCTCCAGCGTGGCCACCACGATGAGGTGCGAGTCCCTGGCCAGCTTCACCGGGATCTCGCGCTTGAACTTCACCACCCCGTTGTCGAAGAACTCCGGGTGTGAAAGGCGCGTGAAGTTCAACGCCGGGTCAGGGCGCCCGTTCACCAGAACCTGGACCCGATCGACGTCCAGCCAGTTCGCGCACTCGACGCGCACCTTCAACGTCCCCTCGCCCTTGTAGATGCGCGTCTCGTCGCCCGGCTGCGCGGCACCGAAGCCGACTTCCATGAACGGGCCCGAGCTCATCACCACGTGACCCTTCTTCGACTCGCGCACCATCTCCATCTCGTCGATCTTCGTGGTGTCGTCCGTCGACGACTTGACGTAGTTGCGCACGGCGCCCGACTGATGGAACAGCGTGTGGGCGTCGGTGTTGGCCACCCCCGGCACGCGCATGCCCTGGTTGATGAGCTGCAGCCAGCGGAAGATCCGGTTCTGGGCCGGTCCCTCCTTGCGGTCGACCTGGGCCTTGAGGCTGAGGATGTCCTGGCCCCACACCTCCATGACGCCGGTGACGTCGTAGGTGCCAAAGCCCTCGTCGCGCCTGCCGTCGCCGTCCTTGTCGAAGAACAGCTGGCTGATGTCAGGGTGGTTCTGCTGCACCAGCTTCTCGCTGCCATTGTCGAAGGCGATCAACATTTTCAGACGGTCACGCGGTCCGGCCTCTTTGGGCGCGTTCGGCATGCCGTTTCCCTGGGTGTGCAGCTGGACCTTCAGCGGAAAAGCGTTGTGATGGCTCAGCGGCAGCGGACTTCCGGTGAACTCGATGCCGTCGGAGGTCGCCAGCACCTTGTCCAGCCCCAGCGCCTTGAGCCGCGGGCGGTAGCTCTGGATCCGGTTGTGCTCCGTCGACGGCGCGAACTCCACGCCCTCGGCCGCCAGGGAGACGATGCGCCCCTCGGTCGACGTGGTGTTGTCGCCGCTCTCGGTCGAGTGGTTGTGAAAGTCGGTCGACACCCAGCCCCGGCTGTCGACGACCCGCACCAGTTTCGCCGCGACCCTGGCCGTCTTGCCGGCCTCGACGGTCACATCCTGGAAGACGGCGTCGTATTCCGGTCCGCGAGAGATGGCGATCTTGTAGGCGCCCGCCGGAACCGCGGCGGTGAACTTCCCGTTCGGCGAGAAGGTGATGTTCTTGCAGCCGTCGGCGCGCTGAATGGGCCCCAGATCCGGATCGGGCGTGCCGTCCTGGCCGACGAACTGGACCTTGCAGGGCGTCGGCTTGCCCGCGGCGTCGGTGACGGCGAATGCCACCTGCGCCAGACCACCCACGCGGATCTTCACCGTCTTGCTCGCCTCGACGGGCGCCTCCCCGCTGGCCCGACCGACCTGCGACGCCGCCACGGTGTACTTGCCACGCGCCACGCCGAACACCGCGCCGCCGCGGCGGTCGGTGAAGGCTTCCCCCAGCACCTTGTCGCCGTCACGCAGCACCACATCCGCGCCGGCGACCGCCTTGCCACGGTCATCGGCGACCGACACCGTCACCCGCGGCAGCTTCTGCCCGGCCAGCTTCTGTCCGACCAGATCGACCTCGGCCGCGTGCCGCCCCGCGACGAGGTAGCGGGTGAGCACGATCTCCTTGCCAGCCTCGATGCGGCTGAGCTTCTTCTTCGCGTCCACCACGAGATCGGGGAAATCGATGAAGGCCGGTCCGTTGCCCTTGCCGGTCTTCGTCTCGGCCGACAGGAGACCGCCCTTGCGGACAACCCCGTACGCGGCGCGGAACCACCGGTCGTAGAAATGGACCAGGCCAACCTCGCCCTCCGGCGTCTGGGTGAAGGTGTGATCGCAACGGACGACGTCGGACAGCCGCCCCTCGGCCGGAGCGCTGCCGGTATTCCTGTAGCGGGTCGTCACCTCCAGGAACGCATCGCCGTCGGCAAGCGCATATTCGGTCACGGCCTCGATCGGCTGCGTCGCCGTGGCCGGGCGCTTCACCCGCAGCACCACCTTCGCGCCTCGCGCCGTCACGATCTCGGCTTCGGTGGCGGCGACACCCTCGATCCCATGGGGCAAAAAAGCCGTCAGCTGATCGTTGTTCGTCTCGCGCAGAGTGAAGTCCAGCACCGCACCTTGCACGTTCCCCAGCATCAGATGCGCCCTCCGCGTCGGCGTCGTGTCGCCGATCACGGCCACGACCTTGTCGCTGCGGATGAGGTAGTCGCCGTAGATGGCGTCGACCTCCTTGCCCTCCGGAACCAGCTGCCAGTTCGCCGCACCGAGCCGAACGACCTCGGCCGCCTCGGCGGACATGCTGAAACACGCGACCGCCGTCACGCACCAGAGCGCATTTCGGGACATCTACCCATCGTACACCCGTGCACTGCGACCTAGCTCATCCGTGACGATGCAAACCCAACGCGAGTACGGCCTTCGACGCGTCTACGAGAGCACGCCTTCCGCCGGGGGCGGCATGTCCATACGGCTGAGCGACCGCATGGTCGACCTCGGGCCGAAGGAATGGCGCCTGTACTGCCAGGTCGCCGAGTGGATCCCCAGCAACCGCGCCCTCGACAACCTCTGCGCCGAGCTGGGGCTCGACGCGGACGGGCTCGATCGCCTGATGGCCCGCCTCAAAGAGGGCGGCCTCCTCTACCGGCGCTCCGAGCTGCCGGCGACGATGACCGGCCTCGAGTTCCACGCGCGCTTCAACGACGTGCTGGCGAGCTGGCTGAACGAAGCCTTCTCGCACCCGTTCTGGGAACGGATGATGAGCGGGCGCGGTTCACGTGGCCTGTTCGTGGGGTGGCTGATCGAACTCTACCATTACACCAAGAATGCCAATCGCCACATGCCACTGGCGTGCGCCCACACGCGCGAAAAGCCACTCAAGCTCCTTCGGGCGAAGCACTACGCCGAGGAGTGGAACCACTACCACTACTTCATGAAGTCGCTGAAGGCCCTGGGCTTCACCGAGGAGATGGTGCGCGACTCGGTGCCGCTGCCGACCACGCTGGCGTTGTCGAACTTCATGCGCCAGGCCGCGCGCGAGGACGTCCTTTGCTACTCGATCTGCTCGGCGGTGCTCGAAGGCACCACGACCGATCGAGGCACGTACAACCCGTACTACACCAAGTGCGCCGAGCTGTACGACATCCCCAAGGAGGCGATCCGGCCGATCTACCAGCACCTGGATCTGGACGTGCAGTACCAGCACTCGGATCTGTTCCTGGAGATCCTGAAGAACGTCCCCGAGGTCACGCAGGCACGCGCGACCCGCATCCTCGACTACGGGCACCAGCTGGCCGAGACCATCTGGATGTGGACCCAGGACATCGAGACCTATTACGACGTCGCGGCGAACCCGGTGCCGCGCCGTCTATTCGATCCGCAGCTCGACTAAGGAGGCCGTGATGGAGATGGGATTTCCGATGTTGCGCCGGACGGCGCGGACCGAACGACAGGACGGACGTCTCGCCATCCGCCATCTGACGGACGAGGTGACGCTGGAAGGGCCGGGCGCGGATCTGCTGGGGCGCATGCTGCCGCACATGGACGGCCAGACGAGCCTGGGCGCCATCGCCGAGAAGCTGGGCGACAAGCCCGAACGGCTGAAGAACCTGGCCGACCGGCTGCAACAGGCGGGCGTGCTGGTCTACCGGGTCAACGGCGAGGACGGGCGCAAGATGACCGGCGAAGAGTTCCACGCCCTTCACCGCAAGCTGGTGCAGAACTGGCTGGAGCCTGTGTACGGGCACCCGCTGTGGGAGAAGATCGTCACCGGCAAGGCGACCCGCGCGCAGGTGGTCGGCTTCGCCTTCGAGAAGTATCACTACATCGAGGGCGCCTACGAGCACATGGCGGTGGCCGCCGCCAACGCCACGCCCGAGATGATGCCGCACCTGGCGCGGCACTTCATCGAGGAGTACACGCACGGCGACATCTACCGCAAGGGCCTGCACAGCCTGTTCTCCGACGAGGCGGTGCTGCACTCGCAACCGCTCCCCAGCACACGGGCGCTGGTGAACTTCCTCAGCGAGAGCGCGGCCAGCAGCTCGTTCGGCTACTACGCGGGCAATGAACTCTTGCAGATGACCGAGAACACCGGCGAGGACGATGCCGGCCAGGCGGTCAACCAGTTCTACGCGGCGATGCGCCAGCACTACCCGTGGAGCGAGCGCCTCATCAACTCGTTCATCGCGCACACCCACGCCGATCAGAAGCTGGGACACGACAACGTCTTCCTGGAGATGTGCCGGAGCGTGCCGCCCCTGTCGATGCGCGAGGTGCAGGAGGCACTGAACGTGACCCGATCGATGGCCGAGCACCTACGGCTGTTCATGGACGGAATCGACATCTTCTACGGCCGCTTCCCCACGGTGCCGCGCCTGCCGGCCACCGTGCTCTCGGAGTGAGATGCACGGCTACGACAGGGCGGACATCGACGCCATCGAGCGGCACGGTCCGCTCGGCCACCCCACCGACATCCGCAAGGTGATCGACGCGTATCCGTACGACTTCGACTGGCGGGCTTCTTACGCCATCAAGTCGGTCCGGGCGTCGATTCACAGCCCGAAGATCACCTGCATCGACTCGGCGATTTTTTCCTATGGACTGCTCGAACTCTACTTCCCGACGACGCCACGTAAGCTGCTGGCGCTGCACCGGCGCGATCCGCAGGGCGAAGAGTGCGGGCACTGCGTGACGCTCTACTGGGTGAACGGCAAGGTGGGCGCCTTCAGCAAGTCCAGCTTCGAGGGGCTGGGGCACCGCGATCCGGTGTACGCCAGCCCCACGGACGTGGCGATGAGCTACGCCATGGCTTACGTGAAAATGGCCTTCAAACCGCTCTACTTCGGCGTGGCCTCGCTCGAGGAAGTGGCGCCCGACATCGACTGGCGCCGCTCGCCCGAGGCGCTGAACGTGCTGTCCGAGCGGCTGCAGGCCCGCTACGAGTTCTCGTTCGGCCAGGCGGCATGATCACCCGGTACGACGACGTCACCGAGCTCTTCGCGGCCCTGAACGCACATCCCGGACGCCCGGCGCTCACGTTCTATCAGGGGCGCACGCCCGCGGGGCAGTTGACCTATGGTGAGCTGCTGACACGCGTGGCGGCAATGGCCGCGCGCCTGCACGGCAACTTCGGCATCGGCCCCGGCGATCGCATCGCGCTCCTCTCGGTGAACCGGCTGGAGGTGCCCGTGGTGTGTCTGGCGGCGATGCGTCTGGGAGCGGCCCTCGTGCCGCTGAACCCTGGCGCCCCGCCCGAGGACTGGAGCTACGTCGTCGACCACGCCGAGGCCAAGCTGGTGGTGATCGACGTGGTCTTCCGCGACCGACTGCCGGACTGGAAGGCCAAGGTGGTCGCCTTCGACGAGATCGGCGAGATCCTCGACTGCGACGCCGCGGGCGACGCGCCTCCGACCGGGGAGGCGCTGGCCGTCGTGCTCTACACCTCGGGCACCACGGGGCGACCCAAGGGCGTGGCCCTGAGCCAGCGGGCAGTCCTGGCCAATGCCTGGAGCATGGCCACGAACTTCGGCCTCGAACAAACGTGCCAGATGACCGTGCTGCCGCTCTACCACGCGCACGCCCTTGGCTTCGGACTGATGACGGCGCTCGGCACCGGCGGCCACCTGATCGTCGCCGAGCGCTTCGACCCCTTTGCCTGGGCCGAGATCATTCGCCGCGAATCGGTCGAGGTGACCAGCGTGGTTCCCTCGCTGTTGCCCGCGCTCCTCGACATGCGGGTCACCGCCGACAAGGTGCCGAGCCTGCGGCACATCCTGGTGTCCTCGGCTCCGCTGTCTGCGGCGCTGGCGCGTAGCTTCGAGAGCCGCACCGGCATCCGCCTCGTCCAGGGCTGGGGGCTGTCGGAGTACACCAACTTCGCCTGCTGCCTGTCGCCCGCGATGGATCGCGAGTTGCTCTACGATGACGATTCGACCTGCGTGGGACCGCCCCTGCCGGGCACCGAGGTCAAGCTGTCCCCCACCGGCGAGCTGTGCGTGCGCGGCCACAGTCGGATGCTCGGCTACTACCGCGATCCCGAGGCCACGAGGCAGGCGATCGACGACGACGGCTGGCTGCACACCGGCGACGAGGGGCGGGCCGTGGAGCGCAACGGCCGCCCCTTCTTCTTCATCACCGGCCGCATCAAGGAGATCATCATCCGCGGCGGCGAGAAGCTGTCACCCCTGGCCATCGAGCGGCGCATCTTCGAAGCTGTGCCCGAGCTGGAGGGCCACCTGGTCGTGCTGGGATTCCTCCATCGCGCGCAAGGCGAGGAGGTGGGTGCCTACGTCGAGGCCGCCGCCATCGCCAACGGCGAGCGCCAGCGCCTCAGCACCGCCATCGAGGGTCTGCCGCCCGAGATCCGGCCCAAGGTGCTGATCGTGGGCGAGGCCCCGATTCCGCGCACGCACACCGGAAAGATCCAGCGGCGCAAGCTCCAGCCGCTGTTCGACCGGTTCGAGGAAGCTCGCGGGCCGCTGCGGATCGAGACCGCGCCGTAGGCGTCAGTTCGGCTTTCCCGGCGCGGTCTTGCCGCGAAAAGCATGGGCCTCGCAGGCGAACCGCTGCAGCTTCAGCTTCTCGTCGTCGGGCGCCAGGGCAATCGCCTGGTCGTACGCCTCCAGCGCCTCGTCGCGCCGCTCGAGCGCATGGAGCGTGCGCGCCAGATTGGTCCACGTCGGTGGCAGTCCAGGCTCGATGTCGAGCGCCCTGCGAAAACTGGCGACCGCCTGCTCGCGGCGCCCGAGCGCCTGCAGGGCCGCCCCCTGGTTGTGCCACGCCTCCCAGGAGGTCGGGTCCAGGTCCAACGATCGCTCGAACAGGTCCAGGGCGGGTTGCGGCTGCCCACCATTGAGTAGCTCGTAGGCGCGATCGCGCAGCGCCGTTGCCGCCTGCGGGTCCAGCTCGCGCCCCGGGTTCTCCAGCTCGACGATGGCGCGGCGGACTTCAGTGATGAGCTCGCGCGGTAGACTGCCCGGCTTCACGGTCTGAAGAGCCTGCTTCAGCGACTGCAGCGCCTCGTCCTTCTTGCCGAGCTTGCGCGCGGTGAAGCCCCGGAACACCCAGGCCTCGGCGTATGCCGGATCGAGCTCGGTCGCCTTCACGTAACCCGCAAGCGCCTCGGCCATCCGGCCGAGCTTCTCGAGGCAGAACGACCGTCGTTTCCAGGTCGAGGGCTCATCCGGCGTCAACGCCAGGACCCGGTCGAACAGCGCGATCGCATCGACGAAGCACCCCATGCGCGCCACGGTGGTCGCCTTGTTGTCGAGGACCTTCAAGACCTGCCGATCATCCCGATGCATCGCCAGAATGGTATCGAAGTGCTTCAGTGATTCCTCGAGGCGGCCGGACATCGCAAGGCCGATCGCCAGTTGCCGGCGCGCCTCGACGTGATCCGGGACCGCGGCGACGATCTGCTCGTAAAGCGCGATCGACTCCTGCGCCTGACCCGCGTTGCCCAGCGCCTCGGCCTGCTTCATCAGCGGCTCGGTGTCGATGGACGGCTCACCGTGGGCCGCCTTCTCCAGCTTCTCGTACCGCCTCACCGCGGCGTCCTTCAGGGCGGGATCCAGCGCGGCCGCGTACCGGAAGAACGACGCGGTGACAGCCGCCCGCCGCGACGCCGGCAGGTGGCTCTTCTTCTCGAACTCGTCGCCGTAGTGGAAGAAGGCCTGGCCTTCACCGGGCAGGCCGCCGGGAGAGATCTGCTCCCGTACGCTCATGTACAAGGGGAACAGCGAGTCCTCGTTGCCGTTCTTCAACCGCTTGAACACCTTGGCGATGGCCATGACGTGCAGACCGCTCGGCAACTCCACGCTGGCCCAGAGCGGATTGTCGTGGTTTGTCGCGTCCTCGTGCCATGTGCCGCCGAACAGGCGACGGATGGTCTCGCCGAAATAACTGCCGAAAGCGATGATCATCCCCTGCTTGCCCTTGCTCGGCTCGTAGTCGGAGACGTCGCGCGCCTCGCCGCCCTCGCCGTACATCTCGGTGAGAAACGCGTCGAGGGCCAGGATGCTCGGGGGTGAAAAGTCGAGGTCGGCCCCGAAGCCCACCAGGTAGTCGTCGCGCTTGTCGTTCGCCATCTCCTCGGCGAGGGCGCTGTAATTGACCCGCGTGGACACTGTCCGTGAATTCGGCTGTTTCCACTCCGGTCCTAAAGCGCAGCACGAAAGCTGCCGAATCTGACGCAGGAGGTCGAGCATGATCCGTACGGTGCGTTCGCTTTACTTGATGACAGCGTTGGGGGTGACCGGGTGCGGCGGCGGCGGTGATTCGGGAGGCAAGCCGATCGAGCCCGCAACGACGTCGCAGCAATCCGCCGAGCGCGCCGGGGCGATGGTGCGCGCCTTCGGAAGCGCCGTCAGCTTCGAGACCAAGGAAGGCAGCATGGTCCGCCGTTTCGTGGGGGGAGGCGCGGCCAGTCGGGTCCCCTTCATCCCGCACGCGATCATGCCGGCGCCGCTGCCACGCCCGCTCCTGGATCGCGTCGACGACACACCCGCGGCGCGGAAGCTACTGCGCCCTCACCCTCTGCAGGTCTCGCTGCAGACGATGGACGAGACCTTCGACGACGCGGCCGCCGATCTCGAGTCGTTGCTGCGTGACCGCGTGCTCACCGTGACCAATGTCGAGCGATCCACCGCCACCCAGATCACTTATCTTCTGAAGGGCGACCCCACCTGCCGCCCTCTCCCGTCGGCCATCGCCAATGGAGCAGCCGACACGGTCGACCCCGAATGCGCCGCCGATCTGGCGAAGCTGCAGGTGCGCATCGTCGTCGGCTCCGACGGCGACGGCCACCGTTTCCAGGTTCTCCTGGGGCCAGACCGACTGGAGCTGTCGGTGTTCATCGTCCACACCGACCTTCTGGCCTGGGAGGCCGATCTCGACCAAGCCTGGCGCGCCGCCGACTATGCCAACAAGACGCTGAACCAGCAGAGCGAGCCTTTCCCCTTCGGCAAGCTGCAAGGTCGGGTGAAGGTCGCGCTCCAGTTGCTCGGCCCGAAGAAGGTCACCTTCAGCGAGAGTGTCCTCGAAGCCATCACCATCGAGGGCAAGCCCAGCAATCCGTTCGCGCTGCTGGTCGGCAAGGCCGATCCGGCGCTGGCGCTCACCGGGGACGGGAACACCCAGCAGATGACGGTGAAACTTGCTCAGCCTCGCACCGAGATCCGGACACCGTGGGATCCGAAGGACCTCGGCGCCAAGAACACCGACCTCCACATCGTCATCGGGGGGTTGACCGGCGAGACGACGATCTCGGAACTGGCTCAAGAAGTGACCTTCAAGGGGCTGGGCATCGCCCCTTCCTACGTCGAGGTACGGTCCACGCACATCTTCGATCTGAAGTTCAATCCGGGGAACGGCGGCAAGATGGACCTGAAGGTGAAGGCTCTGCCCAACGACGAAGCGCGCATCGAGATCACGCCGAAGTTCGACCTGTCGCTGGGCTTCCGCTTCGACGCCATCGCGGCCGAGCTGTCTTCGCCGCCGGAGTCATGGCTGATGAACGAGACCTACGGGATCGTCCTTGCAGGCGCCACGCCGGCCGTGCTCGAGACCATCGGCGAGACCCCGACGTTCAAGGGCGGCGTGAAGATCGTCGCCGGCGCGCTGACGCTGACCACGACCAGCAGCACGACGGCGGGCATCACCGTCCCGATGGGCAAGTGCCTCACCAGCGTCGATCCGGTGCCGGCGGGCTCGCACGCGCTGCTGGGTCAGTTCACCTCGGCGAGCTGCCCCTAGGCGGCTTCCAGGACCACCCGGTAGCGGACGCGGTTCTGGCGTAGCCGATCGAGCGCGGCATTCGCCTCGCCCAGACGCAGTCCTTCGATGCGCGGGGCGAGGCGATGATGCGCGGCGAATGCCAGCATCTCCCTGATCAGCGGGCGGCCGCCGATGTCGCTGCCGGTGATCGAGCGCTGCCCCGTCACCAGCAAGCCTGCAGGGATCTGCAACAGGCCGGGCGGCGCCCCCAGCAGCACCAGGGTGCCGTTCGGCGCCAGGGTGCGCAGGTAACTGGTCCAGTCCAGCCGCGCGTGTACCGTCGACAGAAGCAGATCCAGCCGCCCGGCGTGCTTGAGGATCTCCCGCGGCTCGGTGGAAGCGACGAACTCGTCGGCACCCATGGCCAGCACCTCGGCCCGTTTGTTTGCCGACGAGGAGAAGGCCGTCACCTCGCAACCGAACGCCCGGAGCATCAGGAGTGCCAGGTGGCCGAGGCCCCCGATGCCAACCACGCCCACCCGCTTGGTGGGGTCCGCACCGAAGCGACGCAGCGGCGCGTACACGGTGATCCCGCCACACATCAAGGGCGCGGCGACGGCGCTGTCGAGTTCATCGGGGATCGGAAAGACGAAGCGGCTGTCGACGCGCACCTGGCTGGCCAGGCCCCCGAAGTGGCCGAGACAGGTCGCCTGCTGGTGCGGGCACAGGTTCTCCTCGCCGGCGAGGCACAGATCGCAGGTCAGGCACGCGGCGCGCTGCCATCCCACACCCACGCGCCGCCCGATCTGCAAGTCGGTAAGCGAGCCGCGTCCGGCGATCGTTCCCACGATCTCGTGACCGGGCACCAGCGGATACGTGCTGCGGTTCCAGTTGTCGTCGATGAGGTGGATGTCGCTGTGGCACAGGCCGCAGTGGGTGACCGCGATTTCCACCTCGTGAGGACCCAACGGTTCCAGCTCGTAGCGATACGGTTCGAGCCGTCCCCTCTTCTCCATGGCCGCCAGCGCCTCGACCCTCATGCCGCCTCCTGCGCCACCGCCAGATGCCGTGCCGCGAGGTGATCCACCACCAGGTCGATCACCCGAGCCTGCGCCCACAGCGCGGTGAATGTGTGATCCGTGCCCCGTAGATCCTCGCGCCGGAAGCCGCGCAAAGAACGCAGTTCGTGCATCCCCCCGCGGTGCCGGCCGTCGACGAAGTCCACGCCTGGATCGTGTTCGCTCACAAGCAGGAAGGTGTCGACGCCACGCTCGATCATCGAACCGAGTCGCGCCGGCACGGTGGCCTCCTCCGGTGACCGGCGGCGCGTCAGCAACTGACGTGCGACGGCGCGCAGCCGAGGTGCCACCGTGCGCGCGACCCGCCGCAGGTCGACCTGTCCGCGCAGCAGCTTGCGCCACGCCTCCTTGCGCAGCAGCGCCTCCTGGTACCAGCGCCCCTTGTGAAACTCGTCGACGGCGGAGAGATCATGGGCGCAGAAGGTGCGGGGGTTCATCATCACCGCCCCGGCCACGTCGCGGAAGTTGAAACCCGCCTTGAATGCCAGGTCCGCTCCGGAGCACAGGCCGACCATCACGAAGCGGTCGATGCCATGGGTACGCCGCAGAAAAGTCATCGCCTGGTCGACGTCGCGCAAGGCCTCGGGCGGATAGGTCAGGTTCTCCTCGGCGCCTGGAGCGACCGGGCTGTCGCCGATGCCCGAGAGATCCAGCCGAAGCACAGGGAAACCCTGCACCGCCAGTCGACGCGCCAGGGTGACGTTCATCCGGTGTGGCCCCATGCGATGCACACAGCCAGCGTTCAGGAGCACCACGCCGGGCATCCGACGTTCTCCCGCCCCCGGATGAAGGATTCCGAAGAGCGGGCCTTCTTCTCCGAACACCACCGGCCGCTCCGCCATCGCCACCGTCGGCGTCACGCGCACCGGCACGGGCTCATGGGACGGGAGCGACTGGCACCAGGTCACGACTGCCCCGAGCGCCTCCTCCGGCAACGACCCCTGATGCGGCGGCACGATCAGAAAACGATCGCTCGGGACCGAGCGCCGCTCGACGGCGGCGCCGAGAGCCTCCAGGCGGCCGAGCAGGGTCGCAGACCGCGGACCAGCCTGCGCCTGCAGGGCCAGAACCCGTGGCGCGGGCCGGCGAAGGATCGCGTCAGGAGCCAGGGCGCGCATCCCAGCCATCGTCTGGTCGGAGAGGAAGAAGCCCAGCGCCTCCTCTCCACCAGCCGCTGGGGGACCGCCCGAGAAAGCCTCCGGCTCGAGTCGCTTGTGCATCCGGTGCGTGCGGACGGCCTCGGTCACGAACGCCGCACCCGAGTCGTACGCGCTCCACAGCACCAGTGCCTCCACGTCGTCGCGCGCAGCGGCCGCGGCGGAGGCCAGGGTTCCCCCGGCGCCCAGTCCCACGAACGCCAGCCGGCTGACGCCAGCGCGAGCGCGAAGCTCGTCGGCAGCGAAACCCACGTCTTCAGTCCAGCCATGGACGCGATCCGGACCACGCTCGTCGCCGGCCGAGTCACCGGTGCCGCGATAGTCGAGACGCAACACGGCGAACCCGGAGGCTGCCAGCCGCTCTGCCAGGTGCCGCAGCGGCCGATGGCTTCGGATCAGGTCATCGCCCAGGGGCGGGCAGACAACGACGCCCAGACCCCGCCGTGCATGCGCGGGAGCGGGAGGATGATAGAGGCCGAACAGGGGTTCATCCGAAGCACCGAAGTGAATCGCGAACTTTCCCGACGCCTCATCCGTCATCCCCATTGCCGCTCCTTCTGCGATCGAGCGCACGCGCGGCGGGGTCTGGGCCAGATGCCGCTACTCGGCAAGGACGCCGCGCGGTCGCACCGGCAGCTCCAGCTTGCGGATGGTGAGCTGGAACTCACCCCCATCGTCCGCCGAGCATGCGTCAGACGCCGCCCCGTTCTCCGCCTGCCCACCGTCATTCATCTCCTCCACCGCCATACCCTCTACCTTCATGACGCCACCTCCACACCGTCTTCATAGTGTTCAGTGGAGGAGTTGCGCAATCAGGTCTGTTGCACTGGACTGCGTTCCGCGATCCGGCGTGCGAGCGACTGCACATCCCCGACGGTGACCAGGCCGCCCAGGTCCAGCCCCTCCTCGGTGACATCGACGCCCAACTCGTCGCCGAGACGCACCACGAGCGACACCAGCGACAGCGACTCGACGGCCAGGTCGTCCTTCAAGGAGAGCGTCGGGGCCAGGAGCCCCGGAGGAGCGCTCTGGGCGTATTCGCGCACGAGGCGCACCACCTGTTCATCGACGGCGGACATCGTCGCCGAGGTAAGTCCTTTTCTGGGCGATGCCCAGGGGACAGGGGATCAGGTGGCCAGCCGGGCGAGCGGACCCGTTCCGTTGTCGTTGCTGCCGAACGTCTGCACGTCGGTCAGCCCCATCAGCTGGCACATGGACACCAGGAGACGGCAGTGGTTGGTCCCCCGGGGGTACTCAAGGTAGCGGCCACCGGCCACCTTCCCGCCGGCACGGCCGCCAACGACGAACGGCGCTCGCCGGAAATCATGGCTGTTGCCCTTACCGAGTTCACTGCCCCAGACCACCAGGGAGTTGTCCAGCACCGTGCCGCCCGCCTCGGGGATCGCATCGAGGTAGGTCAGCAGATCGGCAAACTTCTGCGCGTACCATGTGTAGATCTTGATCAGCTTGTCGCGCGCCACCATGTCGGCGTCGGCGGCGTGACTGAGGCTGTGGTGGCCGTCGTTGACGCCCAGCCACGGATACGGGTTGCCGTCGTTCTCGCCGACCCGGTACTGCAGGCTGATGACCCGCGTGAGGTTGCACGCCAGCGCGCGCGCCATGATCTGCATCTGGGCGTCGACCAGCGCGGGGATGCTGGCCAGCGCGCCGGTGTTGACCGGCGTGCCCAGGTTCGGGCCCGTGCAGGTGGTGGCGGTCGCGGCGAGCCGCGTCTCGATGCCGCGGATCGAGGAAAGGTGCGCGTCGATCTTCAGCCTGTCCTCGCCCCCGACCTTGCCCTTGATCGCGTCCAGTTCCGGCTTGAGGAGATCGATGGTGCTCCGCCGCTCGGCGCGCAGTTGCTCGTACGCTTTGTTGTTGCCACCGGCGAAGAGGTTGCCCACCAGCGTGTAGGGATTGCTCTGCGGCGTGCGCGGCTGCGATGGCGCCGAGTAGCTCATCCGCGCGCCCGGGAAGCTGCCCCCGGAGCTGACGCCGAGCTCGAGAGACGGATACGGCGTCGTCACGTTCATGGCCACGCGCTTGGCCACCACCTGGTCCACCGACGGCGCCGAGTTCCAGCCGAACGTGCGGCCACCCGAGCCATCCTCACGTACGAACGTCCCGTCCATCAGCGGCGACGCGGTCCACAGGAGCGGCGGCCCCTTGGTGTGAGGCGCCCCCGGTCCGGTTCCCTGGTAGATGTCCAGGCCCGACAGAATGTTCACCTTCTTCTTGTCGATGAGCGGCTGCAGCGGCGCCAAGATCGGCCCGACGGTGAAGGCCGTCTCGGTGCCGGTCGGCTTCCAGGCGCTGTCGATCGTCCCGTGCGGTGTGAAGAACAGCACCAGGCGCTTGGGAACCTCCTGAGCGTGGGCGTCGAGGAGGGGGATGAAGGGGGCCGCGGCGCCCGACACCCCGAGCGCCTGCAGGAACGACCTTCGCGTTGCGTATCTCATGGCTGCACCTTCTGGTAGCGGAACGCGTCGCTCGTGGCCAGTGCGCCCAGCATGGCGCGCAGGTCCAGCTGCGACGCCTCGAGCGTGGCCACCATCTGCTGGATGGTGCAGGCGTCGGCCATGGTGTCCGAGCGCCCGAACGAGTACCGGAACCACTGGCGCGCCGTGCACTCCTTGACCAGGTTGCTCTGCGCCAGCTTGCCGTCGAGCTCGATGGCGTTCGCGTACTTGCCGTCTATGTCGGTGCCCGTGAGGTCGACGCTGGCCACGACCGGCTTGTTGTTCTCGGTGGTCCGCCAGCCGCCGATGCCGTCGTAGTTCTCGAAGGCGAAGCCGATGTGGTCGATCAGTTTGTGGCAAGAGGCGCAGGTCGGGTCTTTCTCGTGAACTTGCACGTACCGCTCGCGCGTCGTCAGCGTCCTGCTGGCAAGCGGCGGCGCGTTGTTCACGCCCGGCGGTGGGTCCGGGATTTCCTGGCACAGCAAGTTCTTGCGGATGACCACGCCACGCTTGACCGGCGAGGAGCCGTCGGTCTGTGCGTGTACGGTCAGCATGCTCGCCTGGGTCAAAAGCCCCCCGCGCTGCCTGGGATCGAGATCGGTCTTCACGAACGACGTTCCGGGCGGACCGGTGACGCCGTACAGAGCGGCCATCGAGGCGTCCAGGAACGAGAAGGGCGCCGTCAGCAAGGTGCTCAGCCTGCCGTCGCCGCCACCGCGCATGACGTGATCGACGAAGGACACTGTCTCGGAGCGCATGGCCGCCCGGAGCGGCAGCGTGAACTTCGCGTAGATGGCCGTGTTCTTGGCGATCTCCCGGATGCTCTCGCGGCCTTCGATCCCGATCCACTGCAAGTGGAACGCCGCCAGGCCTTCTCGGGCACGGCCGTCGGCCAGCATGCGGCTCACTTGCGTCCGTACGTTCTTGGGATCCGACAGCCCACCCGCGGCGGCCAGCAACACGTCGTCCGGTCCCGAATTCCACAGCAGGAACGACAAGCGTGAGGCCAAGGCGTAGCCGCCGACCAGCGCCAGCCCACCCACCGCCGCGGCCTCGGGAACCTCGAGGTGGTAGACGAAGTTCGGCGATTGCAGCAGCGTCTGTACGATGCCGCGGACGCCGCCGGTGAAGCCGCCGCTGCTGGCCGCGTACGCGCGGTAGAGCGTCAGGTAGCGGGTCCTCTCGTCGGCCGTCAGGGGACGCCGGTAAGCGCGCGGCCCGTACTTGTCGACGAACTTCCCGGCGCAGGCCTCGTCGCGTGCCGCGCATTGAAGCGGGCCGACGAGTGCGTCGAGCTTCGCCGCCACGGCGATGCTGGCGCCGATCCGCTCCGCCGTGTCCATGTAATTCTGGGTCAGCGACTCGTCCGCCCTCTGCACGCTGTTGCCGAAGAATGGCCCCACGAGTTCATCCTCGGCCAGCGTGTCGATGGCCGGGCGCGTGGCGCCGAGGGCCTCGCCCAGCACCTCGCGGGCAGCGTTGGCGTACTCATCGCGGGTGAGCCGCCGCAGCGGCGTCGGGGCGACCGACGGCGTGCCGGTACAGGCGGGGGTGTTGTTGATCTTGGGCGGGTTGATGATGGGATCGGAGCCAGAGCCTCCGGCACCCCCGCCGTTCCCTCCGATGCTCTCGTCGGGTGGGATCTCGTTCGAACTGTCGATAGCGCCGGTGCAACCCCCAGGCGCCAGGACGGCGACCAGCGAGAGCCACACGGCTCGATGCGTTATCGACGACATCCTCTCCTCATGAATCGGCACGTTGGTGCACCGCCTTGATTGCAACGCGGGTGCCTCAGCACAATCGAATTAGCTAACCTCTATTTCCCGGCGGATGTATGGGCGTGGTTAACACCCGTCAGTTCGAGGTAGCCGGTGGCGGTCAGTGGGACATGTCGGGCCTTCCCGGCCGCCTCGACCGCCCCCTCCCAGTAACGGACCGACAGGCGCAGCTCTTGATCGGCCACCAGGGGCTTCACGTCGATCGTGAGCTCCTCGGACGGAATGGTGAGCCGCACGGAGGTCGCGTAACCATTCCACGACGCGAGCGGCGTGTACGAGAATCCGTCGGGTCCAAAGACCTGGGTGGTGGCATCCGGCAAGACCAGCGTGGCCCGGCTCTCGGGCGTGGCGGAGCCGTCGGTTCGACGCAGACGGTAGACCATCAGATCGCGCCCGTCCGACAGGTTCAACGCCAGCCAGTCCCAGCCGGCGACCCCGGCACTGAGGGCACTGGTGCTCCACTCGCGATCCAGCCAGCTGGTCCCGCGCACCTGCAGCCAATGGTCGCCGACGCGGATCCGCCCGCGCGTCGGCATGCGGGTCATCGCGTAGTAGTACGAGGCGTTGCCAGGCTCGGAGCCCTTCTTGCTGAGACCACCTTCCCCCTGGAGAATCGGCCCACGGCCGGCGTCGACAGCGAGTTCGATCTCCACCTCGTCGGTCCGGGCGGAAAGCGCGAGCGGAAACAGACCCCGTCCATCGATGCGCCAGCTCTCGACCCAGACGGCAAACGGTTCCGTCGTCGCTCCGGCCAGACCGAGCGCCTCGCGCGCCAGTCGCTCGGAGGCGAGCAGGCGGCCGCCGGCGACGTCGGTGAGCGCCAGATGGCCCATGTACACCTGCCGTGTCCCCCAGGCGGAGGCGCGCGCGGGCGCCGACGGGGCCAGCCCCTGCCTGAAGATGGTCAGCTGATAGCCGAACCGCCGGTCACCCGCCGCGAGGTGGCCAGTCAGGTACCACCACTCGCTGCGGAAACCGGGGTGCGGCCCGTGGTCCGCGGGGAACGAGAACCGCCGCGGCTCGAGCGCGCGCTCGTAGCCCTTGAC
>JANPFD010000205.1:0-8830 GCA_031423255.1 Myxococcales bacterium
CGAAGGCCTCACCCGCGAAGCCGTACGGTTGGGCGTCGCTTCCCGTGTGATCCAGCAGCTCGCCGAATGCCGAGTACGTGCTCGTGTCCGTGACGGACCCAGCCACGCCAGCGAGCCCTCGAACCGAACCCAGGCCGTCCGACAGGTAGCACGCCAAAACCGGCCCGCGCCGCACCGCCAGCAACTCGTCTGCCGCCCTGACGTAGTATGCCCCGATCGTCCCGGCTCCATCCGTCTCTGCGACGACGTGACTCAGCCCTCCCGCCGTATCGACCAGAAGATTCTTGACCGCCGCGGTACCCCCACCCGCGGGGGTGACAATTGTTCTCACCAGGACGCCATCCACGTCGTACGTGTTGTCGGCGACCGTTCCGTCGGTTCTGGTCACGCGCACCAGTCGGTCGTCGAAGTCCCACGTGTACGTATCACCCGCGGCGTTGCTGATCTGGTTGCCGCTGTCGTCCCACGTGTAACTGGCCGCGTTCTCGGTTAGCAATCGCTGCCGCGAGTCGTAGGTGTAGCTCACGTTGCCCGCGCCCGTGCCCGTCGTCACCTGAGCGAGGCGGTTCGAGACGGCGTCGTACGCAAACATCTTCTGGTACTGGGGCCCGGTCCCGCCAGCGACCGCCTCCCCGGTCAGTCGCATCAGGTCGTCGTAGACGTAGGCCCTGCTCGTCCCGTCGGCCTCGTCGATGCGGGTGCGCTGCCCCGTCGGCGCCAGCGTGTACGCGTAGCTCGCGATGGTCACGTTTGATACGCGGTTGTACGTCCGAATGTTGGCGAGGCGCCCCAGCGTGTCCCACGTGTTCGTGGTGTCCACGCCATTCGGCCGCACGAGCTTGGTCCGATTCCCAGCGAGGTCGTATTCCAGTCCGAAGGCTCGACCATCGGGATCGGTCACGCCGCTGAGGCGCGCCAGCGAATCGTAGGCGTAGCTTGTCGTGAGGGTCATCGCCCCCACCCGCACGGTCATCCCCGATTTCAGCCCCCGCGCGTCGTACGCGTACTCCAGCGGGTGCCCGGCTGGGTCGGTCACCTTGGTTACGCGGTCGCGGGAGTCGTACTCGTACGCAGTTACGCCCCGGCCGTCGACCGCCGTCAGGCGCTGGCCCGTCGCCGAATGCGTGAAGGTCACTCGCGACGAGTCCGGGTAGAGCCTCTCGGCCAGCCGGTCAGACCCGTCGTACGAAAGCGCTGTCCGCCGCCCCATGAGGTCGGTCCGCGCCGCGAGGCGACCGACGAGGTCGTACTCCTTCGTCTCGTACTTCCCGTCCGCCAGCGTCCGCCTGGTTTCGCGACCGAGGTCGTCGTACTCGTGGGCGGTCACGGCCCCGGCTGCGTCAGTGGTGCTGATGCGATTGCCCCACTCGTCGTACGCGTACGCCGTCGCCTGAGAAAGGGGGTCGGTCACCGTCCTCAAGCGTCCCTCGGCGTCGTAGCCAAACTGCGTGGCGCGGCCGAGTTGGTCGACGTCCGCGGTTTTGCGACCTAGCAAATCGTAGGTGGTCGCCCTCTGCGTCCCGTCCGCGAAGGTGACGCCGCTCTGGCGCCCAGCTTCGTCGTACAGGAAGAAGATGTCGGCTCCACGCTGGTCAGTCATCTTGGTCTGTTGGCCCGCGTCGTCATAAGAGACCTTCCGCTCCCCTCCGAGAGCGTCCGTGACCTTCGATTGGCGCCCCGCCGGATCGTACTCGTAGGTCACCAGTCCGCCGTGAGTCGGATCCGACGACGTCAGCATCCGGCCCGCGGCATCGTAGGTTCGCGTCGTCACGACCCCGTCGGCAAACGTGGTCGTCGTCGGCCGTCCCGTCTTGTCGAAGCCGAAGGTCGTGGTCCTACCGCCTCGGTCGGTCGACGATGTCCGGCGTCCCTCGAAGTCGTATCCGTAGGTCTCGAAGGTCCCGTCGGGATACGTCCGCTTGGTGAGGCGCGCATCGTCGTCGTACTCGAACCGGGTCACCCGGCCCAGGGGATCCGTTTCGGCAGTCCGGTTCCCGACTTGATCGTAGGCCGTCAGGCGGGCAGATCCGTCGGCCGCCTGCACCCGCGTCTCGCGCCCCAGCAAATCATACGCATGCGCCGTCACCATCACCCGCAGCCCCGCCGTGGTCGTACGCGTGGTCGTCTCGGTCAGCATCCGTCCGTTGTCATCGTACGAAAAGGTCGTGTCGTGCCCAAGCGCATCCGTCTCGCGGATTCTGTTACCGAGGAAGTTGTACAGGGACTGCGTGACGCCCCCGAGGGCATCCGTGCGCATCGAAGGGTTGCCCTTCGAATCGTACGTGTATTTAGTTCGATACGAACACCCAATAAAAAGTAATTCTGGATTCTGGGAAATAATCTTGTTTGTCCATTGTGGCCATGACGGCGCCCCGTTTCCGTCAATCATCTCCGTGTTGGTGTTCATCTTGGTTGCCTTGGGCCTCGACAGGCGCACCACCCCATGCCGCTGGGCATTCTAGCGACTGCCATCGTGCGGCTCAATCGAAGTTGTCAGTTTCGTCGGACTACCTTCTCTCCTGGTCGCCACTGAAACGGCACCCTCACGTTGGGTAGCAGGTCAGCGAGCTGCTCCACGAGCTTTTCCACAGGGTGAAGCTGCGCCGCCCGCCGCAGATCGTCCGCGGTGGTGTGCAGGTAGATCTGCGTGCTGGTGATGCTCTTGTGGCCGAGCAGATCTCGGATCGCGACCAACTGCGCACCGTTCTTGACCAGGTGGGTTGCGAAGGTGTGCCGCAGGCTGTGCGGCGACACCCGCTTCCCGATCCGGGCCTGCTGCGCGTGCTTTCTGACTCGGTCATAGATTGCATTGCGGCTCAGCGCTCCGCCGCGTCGGCTCTTGAAGAAGGCCGCGGTCGGCATCACCCGATCACGCACAGCCTGGTACCGCCGCAACACCTGCACTACCTTGTGGTGCAGCGGCACGACCCGCTCGTGCCCGCCCTTGCCGACCACGCGAATCGTCTGGCCCTCGAGATCTACGTCGCCGTTCTTCAGCGTAGCGCATTCGGTTGCCCGGATGCCGGTCCCGTAAAGGAGTGTTACCACCGCCCGGTCCCGCAGTCCGAGGACCGTGTCGTTGCATGGTTGTGCCATGAGCCGCCCCACCTCCTCCTCGGATAGAAACACCGGCAATTTCCTGGGCACTCCCTTCATCTTCGGAAAGTGCGCCATCGGGTTCCGGTCCGCTTCGATCTCGCCCATGGCCACCATCGCCTGATATAGGCCCTTCAGGATCGTCACCTGACGATTGATCGCCGAGTCCCCGTTGTGCCGTTCGCGCCGTAGGTACTCCAGATATTCGAGGATGTCTCGCGCGCTGATCTCGTCCGGCCCGTGATCCGCGAGCCGGAATCTCACGTACTCGCGAAATTGCTTCAGTGTGGCCTTGTAGGCCGCGATGGTCAGCGATCTCAACCCACGTGCCGTGCAATGCGTCCCAAGGTAGAGATCGCACCAGTGTTGCCACTTCATTGGTCGTCCTCCGTTCCGGGGAACAGCAGCTTCACTGCCCCCTGCGTTTTTCCAGGTAGCGCATGCAAGTAGATCCCAGTCTCCTGCACGCTTCGATGGCCCATCAGCGACGACACCACGGCCAAGTCCACCCCGGAGTCCATCAGGTGCGTGGCGAAAGTGTGCCGCAGCGTCCGTGGCGTGACCTTGCCGTTGATCGCCGCCGCCGCTGCCACCGTTCTGACGATTTCGTTCACCTCGACGGCGCGAAGCCGCGCGCCGCGCGCCGCGGTCCGAAACAGCGGGCCGCGCTTGCGCCCAGCCTCGGTCAGGTACGCCAGCAACTCGGTCCACACCGCTGCCGGCAAAGGAATCGTCCGCTGCCGCCCGCCTTTGCCGTGCTTGACCAGGATCTCCTGCCGCTCCACGGTGACATCCACAACGTCCAGCCCGCCCAGCTCGGCGGTGCGCAAGCCACACCCGTACAGCAGCAGGATCACGAGCCGCCGACGGCGCTGCTCGGCAGTCTGCCGCGGACACGCGTGCACCAGTCTCTCCGCCTCCTGCAACGTCAACGACCGCGGTTCCGCCTTGCGCAGGTTGTCCTGCAGGCTGAAACCGTCGAGCACGTTGCGGTCCGCGCGCCCGCTCCGCCATGCGTAGTCCAGCATCCCTCGCAGGTGGCTCAGCTCCTTCGCCAGAGAATTCTCCGACTGCCCGCCCTCGCGCGCCTCGTTCAGCCAGTGCAGATAGTCCTGCAACGCCAGCTTCCACAGCGGCGTCCCCGCTCGTGCTCCCTGCATGAACCCGCTGACCTTCTTCAGCGTGCACCGTACGTCGATGATCGTGCGCGGGCTCATCCGCCGCACGTCGCGCATGTAGCTCAGGTACCCGGCGAGCCACTCGTCGAGAACCACGTCGGTCATGACGCCTTCCTTTCTGCTTCGTCCTGACCGAGAAACCCATTCACCGGGTGCTTGCTCATCGCCAGCGCCCGCGCCGGGTCCGCGATCGCCGTGTACCTCGTCGTGCTCTCGATCGCCGCGTGCCCAAGGATCTTCTGCACCTCGGGGATCGTCACGCCGGCCTCCAGCAGGTCCGAGGCGCAGCTGTGGCGAAACTGGTGCGCCGTCACCCGCGCCACCCCCGAACTCTTGGCCAGTCGGCCCAGCAGCGCTCCCACCATCGGGCCCGTCAGCCGTTTGCCAAAACCGTTGACCAGCAGTGCTGGCTCCTCGAGGTGCCCCGTCAACTCCAACCGGTTGTGCCGCCGCGGCAGGTACGCCTCGATGCACCGCCGGACCCCTTCGCCCACGGGCACCTGCCGCTCCCGCCCGGTCTTGCGACCATCGATCTTCAGCGTCCCAGCTTCCCCGTCCCAGTCGCTCACTTCCAGCCGCTCCAACTCGCCACGCCGCAGTCCTGTCCCGTACAGGATCCCCAGCGCGCACAGGCTCTGGTAGCGCGCGTGCTCTTGTCGCCGACCCTCCGCCGCGCCCCACAGTGCCTTCATGTCCTCGCGCTTGATCCGCCTCGGCAGGTGCTGGCGATGGTCGATCTTCGGCCCACGCATCCACCGCAGCGGGTTCACCCGCCAGATCCCCTCGCTGACCACAAACTCGCCCACGCTCCGAAGGCACGACACCACGCCGCTCACCGTGCTCCGCGCGTGGAACGAAGTCCGGCTGCTCACGTACCCCACGATCAAGTCCGCGTCGATCTCCTCCAGACTCGGCCTCGGCCGCCGCTTCTTCAGCCACGTCCCGAACCGCGTCGCCTCTCTTACACGATGATCGATCGTTGCTGTCGCCAGCCCTCGCGTCTCCAGCAACCGCGCGTACCTGTCCAACAGACCATCCCATCTACGCATGCCGCACTTCCTTCGAAGAGGACGGCCTCGGCCCCGTCGCACCATGCGACGCGCCCTCAGCCGCCAGCTTTCCGAGGTGTGCGTATCGAACTGTCCCGAGGTCCCCAAGCCCCAAGTCCACTTTCCGTCCCGATATGACGCCCGATATGACGCCATCGCCGCCCCGCGAACCCCGTGAACTGAACTAAACTGACGATTAAGGGTGCGGCCCCGGGCGCAGAGAAGCCGCTTCGCTACTTCCTCCCCGAAGAGCGGGTGCGGTTCTTGAGATACTGCGAGCGCGACGTGGCCGATGCGTTCGAGATTTCACGCATGCTCGGTCTCCGGCCGGCCGAGTTGTTCCACGCGCGCGTGGATTGGGTGGACTTCAGGCAGAAGAAGGTCTGGATCCAGGCGTCGCCCTGCCCGCTCTGCCCGGACGGCAAGTGGATCCCGAAGACCGGCAGCTTCCGCGGTGTCGACATCTGTGCCGATCTGCTGCCGATTCTGCGCCGGCTGACCAAGGGCCGCCCCGACGATGCGCGCCTCATCGCCAACACGCATGGCGCGCCGATCTCGCGGCTCGAAGGTTCGGGCGGCCGCTTCGCGCGGGCCCTGCGAGCCGCGGGGTTGGATCGCAAGGGACTCTCGATGTACTCGACCAGGCACACGTTTTCGGCCGACCTGATCACGGCCGGCGTTCCGTTGCGAAAGGTCGCGGCGCTCCTCGGCAACAGCACCCGCGTGTGCGAGATGCACTACGGCCACCTGATCCCGGGCCAGACCGCCGACGCCGTCAGATCGCTCAGGGCGGTGCAGCCGTGGCCGTCGCCGGCCGAGCACGCAACGACCACCGAGCCGGCCAAGACCAGCGCGAAGGATCGGGCCGCCTGACGGCTGCTCCCACTGACGAAAGAAGAGGGGCTGCGCCCCGGCGCCCCGAGGACCCTGACCGAGAAACGAACCGACAACCCGCAACTTGGTGAACTGTGCCCCCCGCGACCGTGCAACCGGCCCGAGGGGCGTGGCCACCGGAGAAGTGATCTCCGATGACGAAGAAACGCTACCGCAACCGCACTCGTGTGTCTCGTTCACGCGCGTCGACCCGACGACGCCAGCCGCGCCCGGTCGATCTCATCGAGTCCTTCGACGCCGCGACCGAATTCGAGATCGTCCGCGGCGATCTGGGCGACGTCGAGGCGCTCGCCGCGACTGCGCACGAGGCCCTCGAAGTTCTGCCCACCGGGAAGACGCCCGAGAAACGCCGCGAGATGAACCGGCTCTACACGCTGGTGGCCTTCACCGCGAGAACAGCCACCGAGGCGCTCGACCGCGCCGATGAGGCGCAGCGGCGGCTCGACGCGCACACAACGGCACGGCGATCCTCACGGCCCTCGTCGCGGCGGGGGCGGCGATGAACTCGCACGACCGTCTGGCCGTCGCGAACGATCTCGCGCCCGAGCCGGTACCCGGTACGCCGGTCGTGAAGCCTCGGGCCCTTCGCAGGTGGCCCAGCTATCGGCCGGAAAGCAGCCCGGCCGTACGGCTATCCCACGGCCCGCGGATCGGAAGCGCCAGCGACGTGTACATGGCGGTGGCCGACATCCGCGGGGCCGACCGGGAACATTTCGTGTGCTTCGACCTCGACGTGCGGCACCGGGTGATCGCACGTCGCGTGGTCGCGATCGGCACGCTCACCGGCGTCGAGGCACATCCGCGCGAGGTGTTCCGCCCCGCTATCGTCAACGGCGCGGCGGCGATCGTGTGCTGCCACAATCACCCATCGATGGACGTGACCCCGAGTAGGCAAGACGTCGAGCTGACGGCGCGTCTTCGCGAGGTCGGCGAGCTGGTCGGGATTGTCGTCCTCGACCACGTGATCGTCACTGAAGGCGGCTTCGTCTCGCTCGCCGATCGGGGCTGGGCATGAGCCCTCTGTGGCTAGGGTCTCGGCTTCCGACGTAGTGCCTGGAACTTCGGATGTCGTCGGAGACTCCGGAACGCACGGTGCAAAGAGACCCTGGGGTGCTACTGCCTATCGAGCAGGATGAATTCGTAGGCGGCGTAGAGCGAATTCATGAGCTTCGCGGTCTGCTCTTTCTGGCCAGGCACGCCCTGGTACGCAGACCGCTTCGAGCGAAAGCAATCTAAGAAGTCGCGTCCCTCAAGCTCCGCAACGATTCCCAACTTCTCGACGTACTCGTGGGGCGTGTAGACCTCCACACCGGCAGTCTTTGCCTTCCCTCGGAGGTTCGGCTTCCCCTTGTTCGTGTCTCGGATGCCTTCGATGGTGTGCCCCTCGTGCGTGATCAAAGGAACGACCTCCCGAATGGCAAGCGCCAAGAGCATGTCGTCGGCCTCATCGCTGGCCACGTCCTCGGGCACCTCGGTGAAGTTCGCCATCGTCCAGCCTGCTAGTACCTGGTCCCGGACGAAGTGAATGATCATCTTCGTGAACGCGACGTCCAGGGTCTTGGCGTCTGGTGGCGCCCGGCGGTCCAGAATCCGCATGAACTCGTGCAGTAACGATGCTGTGGCCCACTTCCGAAGGCTGCAAACCCATACGAGGATGGTGGTGTACCTGATTCTATTGATCCGGTAGTCGACCTCCGGGTCCTGGAGCCCCTGCTCGGGGGAGCCTGCCCTCTCCGCGGCGTCCTCAAGGTCTTTCTGTGTGAAAACCTCCGTCAGGACGTTCGTGTCGAGCACGAGCGCCACGCCACCGGAGCGGGGCTGCGCGCGAATCTGCGCGACACGATCGATCCTGAGCTTCTCGGGCACCGATCCATGATAGTCGCGCTCAAACTCGGCGGCGGCGTGGCGTTGATGGTCTCTGGCCAGCCCGACTTCGGCACCATGAACACGAACGATGCCTCGCCGAGCACGTCGTCGGTCGCCATCACGGTCGTGGGCTCGCGCCCGCCGTCGTTCGCGACGAACGCCTCCCGGCCGAACGGCTCGAGCGACGGGCTGTCGGCCGCCCTCACACAGACCGCGCGCCCCACACGTATCGGTGCGCTTCACTCAACCGGCTATCCTGGTCCGGCCCGCTTCGCGGCGAGGAGTTCCCGAAATATTCTAGCCCCGGTACCCGCACGAGCCTCCGGGCGCATTCTGCGCAGCACCCTCTCGACGTCACCGCCGCCGAGTTCAGCTCGGATCTGGTCGACGAGCAGGTCCGCCTCGGCCCAGCTCGCCGGCACGTATGCGCCGCTCAACATGGCGATGCCGATGCTCGGTACCCGCAAAGGCCGAGACGCGAGACAAGCCCCTGGGACCGCGGTCGCGCCAAGGCCGCGGTCGACGACCGTGATCTGCTCGTTGGTCAGCAGATCGGTCAGGGTTGCACCGACACCCCGCCTACGCGACTGGATCTCGAACAAAGTGACCGGCGCGTAGACCGCCATCGCGCCGAGCATCGTCGCCTCATCGGATCCGGGCTCGAACCGCGCGGTCGCGTGGCTCCGCATCGCCGCGTTCTTGCCACCGGGGAAGCAGTCGTAGATGCAGAAGTCGGCGAGGGTGTTC
>JANPFD010000206.1:0-2468 GCA_031423255.1 Myxococcales bacterium
CGGAGCGGGCCTTGGGAGGACACGTGCGGCGCCAGCCGCATGTGTCCGGACAAGGGCCCATCCTGTTACGAAAACAATCCACTTGGAGAAAGCAGATCCGCAGGTTTCCGAAACGTCGCGCGAGGACAACGTCACGACGAGGGGCGGACGCACAATCATGCGGTCGGCTCGACGGTCACGCGATAGCCGAGACTCTCAAGACGGCGGACGAGCCGCTTCTTCACCGTGGTCTGGAGAAGGCGATCGAGGTAGTTGGCACCGAGATCCTTGTAGGTGGCACCTTTGCGGATCATCTCGTAAGCAGCGACGAGGATGCTGTGAGCGACTGCCATCGCAGCGCGCTTCTTCCCGCGGCGAGCGGCCAGTCGCCAGAAGCGCTCCTTGAGGTAGGACCCCTTCTTCTGGGAGGCACCGAATGCGGCCTGGACGAGGGCCGAGCAGAGGTGCGCATTCCCCCGGCGCTTGGCGTGTCCCAGGCGCTTGCCGGCACTCTCGTTGTTGCCGGGACAGACACCGGCCCACGCGGCGGCCTGGCCCGCGCTCGGGAAGATGGTCATGTCGGTTCCGAGTTCGGCGATCAGGGTAATGGCCGCAATCCGATCGACTCCCGGAATCGTGACCAGGAGGTCGAATGTGCCTTGGTGGGGTTCGATCGCCTGGTCGATTCGGTCGTCCAAGAGGCGGACGTCGCCTTCGATGCGCTCGACCCGTTCGAGTTGCACCTGGAGGAGGAAGCGATGGTGATCCTCCAGTCGTCCCTGCAGCGCGAGCACAAGTCGCTCCGTCTTCTTCTTCAGCGCCCCTCGGGCCAGTTTCGCCATTTCCTCGGGCGTGGCCTTTCCCTCGATGAGGGCCCTGAGCATCGCCCGCCCGGACACCCCGAAGACGTCGCTGGCAACCGACGCGAGCTTCACGTTGCCCGTCTCAAGTAGCCGCATCAACCGGTTGCGCTCGGCCGACGAACTCTCCACGAGCTTCCGCCGGTATCGAACCAGGTCACGAAGGGCGCGCTGCCACTTCGGCGGCACGAAGCTCTTCCGGATGAGCCCGTGCCGGACCAGATCGGCGATCCACTCCGCATCTTTCACGTCTGTCTTTCGTCCAGGGACGTTCCTGATGTGAGTGGCGTTGCCGACCACCAGATCGAAATGGCCTTCCAAAATGGTGAAGATCGGCATCCAGTACACGCCCGTCGATTCCATGCCGACGTGGGTGCACCGCTCCTCGACGAGCCAGCGGCGAAGATCCTCCAGTTCGCTGGTGGTCGTCCCGAAGGTCCGGACCGTCCTCTGGGCCCGCTCGTTCGCCCGGCCGGTGAGCAGACAGGCAACCACACTTCCCTGATGCACGTCCAATCCACAACTGCGTTCGACGATCGCTTCCATCACGTTCTCCTTTCGCGAAGAAGTCGTGACCGAAGGCGCCGATCTATCGAAACACTGTTACTCGTCCTTCCCGTCTCCGGGTACGACACAACGTGATACTTCACGGCAGCGCGGGCCAGTCTGTTATGCGGGGTCATAGCCGCCACAGGATGAAGGCCTCGACATCGGTCACGACCGTCTGAGCGTGCCCCACGTTGGCCCCGCTCTCACGTTTTCGTGCAACGTGGTGGCCGCTCTCGCGGCCGTGGATGTCTGTTATCCGCATCCGACGTCGGGCGACGGCAGATCCGGACGCGCTCTTCCCTGCATCGCGATGTCGATCCGACGCTGAGGCGGACGCAAGCGAGAATGTGTTCAACCAAAGGCGAGGCAGACCGGGTTGCCTCTGGGCGACGGCGTCGTCGACCGGCCCGACGGTGGCAACGGCGAACGCACAGGACAGCAGCGGCAACGAAGGCTCATTCCTCACGCCGCCGTTATCGGCGAGGAAGAGCGAGAAGTTTCGGTCCTGGGCAACTTCCGGGAGCGGCCGCCGATAGCGAAGACGAAACCAACGCGCAGAGATTCGAGCGGAGGTCGCCTCGGGGGCGCCGGAACTCTTGCGCGCAACTTTTGGCGTCGATCACCCGACTCACCGGCATGGAGGCAAACGATGAAGCGTTCACGCACCGAATACACCGAGGAGCAGCTTGCCGAGATGGAGCGGAAGCTTCTCGCGCTGCCACCGATTCCCGCGGCCGAGCGGAAGCTCGGCAGCCAGGCTGGCGTCATCCGCCTCGCGCAGGCGATAGCCACTCTGCAGGAGCGCGGATATTCGATCGAGCAGGTCGCGGAAAGCATGCGCGGGGTCGAGTTTGAGATCACGACTCCGACGCTCAAAAGTTATCTGCTGCGCGCCAAAGAGAAGAACGGCACGGCTACCCCGAAGAAGCCAAAGAAGCGCCGGCCCGCGTCTGCGTCGGCTTCGGCGCAGACGCCGACGACAGCGCACGGCCATGCGCAGGAGCAGCCGCCCGTAGTCCCGTCGGGGCCGGTGGCGACACCGGCGAAGGCGTCACAAGGACAGGGCCGCGGCGCCGACGA
>JANPFD010000207.1:0-119191 GCA_031423255.1 Myxococcales bacterium
CGGGGTCGTGAGGGTCCGTTTGCGCCGACCGGTCGCCTTCGGGCCCCTGCGGGGCCCATGGCTCCCTTTCCTCGCCTGGCATCCCGGCCTTCGGCCGGGAGCGGCTGCGGCGTCGGCGCAAACGGACCCTCAAGAATACCCGATGCAGCCGCGGTGCCCCTCTACAGCGGGTCGACCGCGAACACCACGCCCCCGTATTCCGGCCACCCCTTCACCGTGATCTTTTCGTAGTACTCCATCGCCTTCACCGTGTCGGTCGACCATTTCCAGACGCCGGCGCGCGCCGGCGTGGGTAGCTTCTTCATCTCGGCGACGACCACCGGGATCTCGGCGAGTGACTCGCGTACGGTGGCGGCCAGGCTGGCGGTGCGGTGTTCCTCGCCGCGGGCCCAGACCCGGTAGCCGAAGTAGGCGGTGGCGACGGCGCGGTGTAGCCGCGCGGTCAAGAACGTCCGCTGGAAATAGTCGTGGAGATCGTAGAACACCGGCTGCGCAAGGTCGTCGCGCGCCGCCTCGATGTGACGCACGGCCTCGCCCGCCCGCGCGACGGCGAAGGTCTTCTCGGTGGCGACGAGGCGCAAGAAGCCCTCGGTCATCTGCTCCTCGGGCGTGACCCAGCCACGGTCCAGGGCCCAGCCGGCCTCCTTGCGCAGGGGCCCGTCGGCTGTCTTGAACCGGGGCGGTGCCAGACGATCGAACACTTCCTTCCACACGTGGAAGGACCTGCCGACGCCGTGCCCGACCCGGACCTCGGGCGGCTCCAGCCACTTCGCCGACAGGTGCCGGCCCCAGATGCCGTCGTAGGCGTCATAGTCCAGCGCCGAGTGACGCACGGTGCAGGTGCCCAGCGTGTAAAGGGCGCCCGAGACGACGTCCTCTGCCGTCTGGAACGCGGCCTTCACGTGCGGCAGCGAACCCGCGCCGTAGCGCGTGCGGATGAACTCGTCATACACCGTGTCCGCCGTGACCGACGGGTCCTCGGTCTTGCGTCTCAAGGCATGGAGCAGGATCTCGGACGGGCGGCCGATCACCCGCGACGGCCCGAAGCGGTCGATGCGAGCCGTGTATCCGATGACGTGCGGCCGCTGCTGGAGCGCGCCCCAGCGCCGGACAATCACCTCGGGCCAGGTGTTGGCGATCTGCCCCTGGCCGCTGAACTCGTTGGCGACGTCGAACTCCACCACCGTCGGGCGGGCGATGGTGCCGATGGTGGCATTCAACGGATGGGTGAGCAGCGGCTCGTAGGGAGCCTCCTTCATCACCAGTCGCACCTCGCGGCGCTTGATCAGCGCCAGCGCCTCGCGCAGCAGCACGTCCTCGTCGCGAGTCGTGGCGAAAGATCGCGCATAGAGGCGCAGCTTTCGCTCGCCGATCACCACGTCAGCCACGGCGTCCACCACCGCCGCCAGCTTCTGCGCCCGCCCCGGCCGCTTCGCCGACCGCTGGTCGTCTACGCGCGCCGCACCGTCGACGATGGTCAGCACGACGCCGTCGATCCCCGGCAGCAGATCCAGCATCTGGCGGTAGTCCTGCTTCAGCCATTTCCAGAAAGCCGGGTCGTCGAGATCCAGCCGGCCGTTTTTCCTGAACTGCGCCGGGTAGTGGTCGAGGTTGTAGAGCGCCCGGTCCCAGACCAGGACCTCGGCCACACCCGCCTGGTGCGCGGCGCGGGCCAGGTCCAGGACCCGCTCCCGCTTCTCGATGTGCCTCAGTTCGCGCAGCTCGGTGCCGAGCTGGTAGGTGAGCTGGATCTGGTTGATGCCGAAGTCGCGCGCTTGCGCGATCACCGCCAGGTCGTCCTCGACGCTGGACGAGAGCAGCATCCAGCTGCGCACCTCGGCGAAGGGGGGCGCGCCGGGCCCCGGGTCGTCGCGCCCCACCAGGTGGCAGCCGGCGCAGAGCAGGGCACCGACCACGGCCAGCCGAGACGCCATGGCGGCGGAGGATACGATATAAGAAGGGCGGGGGACGAATGACGGACGAAGCACAGCTGCCGGCCAAGGTGCCCGACATCCGATCGGTGGCACGCCTGGCGGGCGTCTCCATCTCCACGGTCTCCCGATACATCAACAGCAAGGTGGTCAGTGCGGACGCCGAGCAGAAGATCAAGGCGGCCATCGCCGAGCTCGGCTACCGGCCGAACCGGATCGCCCAGAGCCTGAAGCTGAGGCGGACCAACACCATCGGCATCGTCATCCCCGACATCACCAACAACTTCTTCCCCGATGTGGTCAAAGGAGCCGAGGACGCAGCCATCGCCGCCAACTTCCACGTGGTCCTCGCCAACACGGGCGAGGATCCCGTCAGCGAGTGGGATCGGCTGTTGACACTGCAGACGCTACGTTGTGACGGCTGCCTGTTGATCCTGGCTCCGGATGGACCTGGCGAGCCGGAGCGACGCAAGCGCCTGGTCGAGCTGAGCCTGCCGCTGGTGTACGTCGATCGGGCGCCGCTCTTCCCGGCGGACGCGGTGATCACCGACAATCTGCGCATCACCATGGATGCGGTGAAGTACCTGACCGGCCTCGGGCACAAGCGGATCGCCATTCTCGAGAGCACGCTGGAAGTGACCGCCCACCGCGATCGAGGCGAGGGCTTTCGCAGGGCACTGAAGGAGGCCGGCCTTTCCCTGGCGCCCGAGTGCGTGGCCCAGGTTCGCCCGACTGTGGCCGAGGGACACGCCGGTACCACGCGCCTTCTGGCGCTGGCCGACCGGCCGACGGCCATCTTCGCCACGGCGAACCGACTCACCGTAGGAGCGCTGGCGGCCATCCACGATCGCGGCCTGCGCTGCCCCGCCGACGTCAGCATCCTCGGCTACGACGACTACGAGTGGGAGGAGGCGTTCCGTCCGCGCCTGACGACCGTCGTGCAGCCGGCCTATCAGATGGGCAAGCGCGGAGCCGAGTTGTTGATCGCGCGCCTCCTGAACCAGAAGAGTGGGCCGCCGGAGCAAGTGGTGGTCGAATCCCGGCTGCAGCTCCGCGACTCGTGCGCGGCTCCGCCCAAGCGCTAGCGATCCTCCTTCGCACCGAAGCTGAACGACACCGACAGGCGCTGCGCCGGGATCCCCGACAGACGCACCTTCGTGACGCGGGCGACGACGCAGGCGACCAGCGGCTCGTCTTGCAGCGTGCTCATCTCCATGCGCGGCGCCTCGACGCGGCCGTCGCCGGTCACCCGTGCCTCGATCACCAGGGTGCCCCGCAGGCGAGGGCGCTTCTCCAGCGCTTTTTGGTAACACGGCAAAAGCGCTGCGCCGAGCGGTCGCACCGCGGCTGCGGCACCTTCGGGCAGGTCGCGACCGTCGAGGGTACGCGCGCGCCCGACTGTCACCTCGGGGGTGCGCACGTCGGTGGCGCCGACCGCCTCGCCACCGAACTCCGAGGTCTGGGCGTGCGCCCGCCGCTGTCCGTCGGCGCCCAGCACCGAGTAGGCCAGCGGCCGCGCGGGCAACTTCACGACATGACCGCCGGACAGCCGGATGCACCCGCCCTTGCGCAGCTCCGAGGTGGTGGGGCGGAACACCACCCGCAGCGTGATCCGCCCCCGCTCGTGATCCTGCAGCAGCGACTCGGCCGCGTCGGGCGGTAGCTCGAACGCCAGGGGCGTGTCCCCCTCGAGCGGCTGCACCTCGACGCCGTCGCCGATGACGAAGCTGCGCGCGCCGTCGATCTCCAGCCGCCGTTCGGCCAGATCGTAGCGGCGGAAGGCGAACCCTGAAGCGGGCACGTCGACGACGTAACCGGCGTCCGCCGATTCCAGGCGCCGACGCTGGTGCTCCTGCCGCGCCCGCGCTTGCTGGACGTCGTTTCCCGCGAACGTCATCCCCTCCTCGTCGCGCAGGATCTCGCACAGGCGGATGATGGACTGGGCATTGCTGCTGACCCGGGGTTCAGCCGAGGGCGGAGGTGGCGACGCAGGAGGCTCCGGCAGCGGCTGCGGCGCGGAGGCGCAGCCCACCACGAACACCGCGAACCAAACGTGCTTCATTGTTTCACCATCGGGAAGTCGGCCGGCGCCGCCAGGGCGTACTGGATCGCCGGTTCGATCCTCGCCGGGGCCAGACCGCGCCAGAAGACGTGCCAGTCGGCAAAGCGCGTCAAGCCGTCGCACTGCTTGGCATACCAGGGGGTGATCGGGTTGCCGGGACGCGATCGCCAGAAGAAGCTCGGGTACTCGCGCACCAGCACGGACCACAGGTCGGTGCCGATGCCTTCGCCCTGGGCCTTGCGTTCGACGGCGAACTTGCTCAGGTAGGCGCCGACCGGCGTTTGCGTCAGCAAGGCGGCGCCCAGATAGTTCTCCTCGACGAAGATCCGCTCGGTCTCCCGCTCGGCGCTGCCCCCGGGGTCCAGCAGTCCCTCCCTCATCGTTCGCCCGAAGGCGGACTCCAGGAGAACCCGCAGGCGCGTCCGGTCGACAAGGCTGAAGTTCACGTGGCTGTCGATGCGCGAACCCTTGCGGATCAGGGTGCCGGCGCCGGTGACCGTGAACAGCTCGCGCAGGAGATGCAGCGGGTTCACCACCGCCACGCTCATCCGCTGAGGCACCTGGTCCAGCAGCACCTTCACCTGCTTGAGAAGTTGATGGTGGCGCCGCACCAGATCCCCGCTGGCGACGAGCCGCTCGTAGTCGACCGACAGGTTTACCACCGAGATGCCCGGCTTGCCGTCGCGCACCAGACCCGAACTCGTGGACAGATAGACGACCTTCTGGGTCTCGAGCCGCGTGGCCAGCTTCTGCAACTGGCCGAAGCGCTCCTCGGTGCTCGCGTCCTTGGCAGCCTCCAGCGACAGGAGCGGGATGGTGTTGGCACGGATGGTCTCGAGGATGGCCGCCTCCGGCAACTCGCCGCCGGCGGCGAGCACCTTCGACGGCACCTGGTCCTCGGTCAGCCAGTCGTACACCCGCTGCGCCTGCTTGTCGGCGTCACGGGCGTCGAACAGTCCCAGCATCACCACCGGACACAGCCCCAGTCCGGCGAGGATGCGCAGATCGAAGTGGAACGGGTCCAGTGCCGTGCGGACGATCTGCGCCGAGGCGGCGATGATGGCGAAGCTCTCCTTGCGCTGGGCGCGGAAGAGCTTCAGGTACAGGTCCACGTCGGCCTTCGTTCCGACGCTCTCCAGGAACCGCTGGATGACCTCCGGTTCCATCATCGGGAGAAGACCCGCAGGAACACCTGGTGGGCCATCTCCAGCTCCGCGGGTTCGACGAACTCGTCCGGCGCGTGGGCCTGCTCGATGCGGCCGGGGCCGAACACGACGGCGTCCATGCCCGCCGCCGAGAACAGCGCTGCTTCCGTCCAGAACGCCAGGTCCACCGGCGTCTCCACCCGGTCGCCGAGGAGCGGCCCGAAGGAACGGAGATCGCGGGTAGCGAAGGTCGGGCTCTGGTGGAACACCTGCCAGGTGATTTCCTGCGGCGCGGCGGCCTTGCGCACCTCGGCCTCGGCCTGGGCCAGCAAGGCGAGCACGTCAGCGCCCGGCGCCGGCCGCAACGACATGCGCAGCGTCGCACGCGATGGGATCACGTTGAAGGCGACGCCGCCGTCCAGGGCCGCCACGTTCAGGCACAGGCCCTTGAAGCCCTCGGGACCGAGCTGTTCGTGACGCCGTCTGAAATCGTCCAGCGCCACCGCCCCGCGGGCCAGCGCCGTCATCGGGTTGGGCACCACGTCCGCCCGCGACGAGTGGCCGCCCGGCGATGTCGTCGTCGCCTCGGCCGAGCCGATGCCCCGGTGCCGGTGGCCGATCTTGCCGCCGGTCGGCTCGCAGACGATCACCCGTTCGATCCCGCGGGCAAGGCCGCTGGCCAGGAACCCGATGAGACTGGCGTTGTGGCGTTCCTCGTCGCCCGAGAAGAGCACCGCCACGCCTCTTGGCTGCCGCCCCTCGGCCTTTCTGGTCGCCAGCGCCTGGAGGATCGCGGCGATTGCCCCCTTGGTGTCGCAGGCGCCCAGCCCGTGCAGCCGCCCGTCGCGCTCGACCAGTTTCAGCGGAGACGCGGTGTAGCCGGCGTTGGCTGGCACCGTGTCCAGGTGCGCGTTGACCATGAGCCGCGGCGCATCGTTACCGAAGGTGGCGAACACCGAGTGATGCCCACCGGCCTCCAGCATCTCGACGTCGCCGGCACCGACGGCGCGCAGATCCCCCGCCAGTTTCTCGGCCAGCGGACGCGACTGCCCCATCGGGTTCTGCGTGTCGAAGGCCACCAGCTCGGCCAGGCGGCGTCTCAAGTCCTCGGCGATGGCCATGGGGGCGATGGTAATCTACCAAATCCATGTCGGATCACGCGTCGCCACTTCCCTCGACGCAGCTCGCGACCAGCGTGCCCGATCCCTTCGTCGGCACGGTGATCAGCGAGCGCTATCGCATCGTCGAGCGCATCGGCGAGGGTGGCATGGGGGCCGTGTACCGCGCCGAGCACGTGCTCATGAAGAAGACGCTCGCCGTCAAGGTGCTGCACGCCGAGCTGAGCAGCATCGAGGAGGTGGTGCGTCGGTTCGAGCGCGAGGCGATGTCCGCCAGCCGTCTCAACCACCCGAACATCATCGCCGTCACCGACTTCGGCCGCGCCGCCAGCGGCGAGCTGTTTCTGGTGATGGAGCACCTCAAGGGCGAGGCCCTGGCGGATCGCCTGGCGCGCGGGCCGCTGGCGCCTCGTGCGGCCGTCGACATCGTCCGCCACGTGCTGCTCGGCCTGGAACACGCCCACGCGCAGGGGGTGGTCCACCGCGATCTCAAGCCGGCGAACGTCATGCTGGCGCGCTACGCCGATCCCCGGATGCCCGAGGTGGTGAAGTTGCTGGACTTCGGCATCGCCAAGCTGAGCGAGGCGGGCGACGCCAAGATCACCCAGGGGGCGATGGTGTTCGGCACGCCCAGCTACATGTCGCCCGAGCAGGCGACTGCGCAGGACGCGGATGCGCGCAGCGACATCTATTCGTGCGGCGTGATGCTGTACGAGATGCTCACCGGCCGGAAGCCGTTCATGGCCGACGACATGGTCAAGGTGATGGCCATGCAGGTGACCGCGTCGCCGCCCTCGTTCGACACCGCGGCGCCCGATCGGGACATTCCCGCGGGCCTCGAGGCGGTCGTGATGCGGGCGCTCGAGAAGGATCGCGTGCGTCGTTTCCAGTCCGCTGCCGAGTTCCGTGACGCCCTGGAGAGGGCGCAGGTGAGCGGGCTCTTGGCGCTGGTGCAGCGGCTGCCGTCGGTGGGGCCGAAACTGGTGACGGTGGGGCGGCGGTGGTACAGCCGCCTGCCGTGGAACACCCGCCGCTGGATGCCGCTGGGGGCCGTGGCCTTCGTGGCCGTGGTGGTGTTGCTGCCGATGGTCTGTGCGCGCGAGGGCGCCGCGCCGACGGCCAACCCGCCCCGCCCCAGGGCGGTCGAGCCCGCGTTGCAGCAGCCGGTGAAGAAGATCGAGGAGGCCATGAGCCGGGGCGCGCTTGCCGAGGCGCGCATGCTGACGATGCAGCAGATCTCGGCGCACCCGGACAACGGCCGCATTCGTTACCTGCTTGGCAACCTGGAGTTCGCCGAGCGCAATCCAGCTGCCGGCCTGGCCGCGTACGACGAGGCGCTGAAGCGCGACGCCAGCCTGCGCGGGGATCAGGCGCTGCTGGTGAACGTCACCGGCCTCCTCAACGACCGGAAGCTCGGCCGCGGTGCGCTCGACCTTCTGATCCAGCGCGTCGGCAAACCGGCCGCGGCGAAGCTGGCGCAGCTCGGCACCGACGACAAGCGGCCCGATTTCCGGCAGGCGGCGCGCCAGGCCTGCACCAAGCTGGACTGCGACAAGCAGATCGATCTGGTGACGAGCTACGCCCTCGATCTGCAGCAGGGCAGGACCTGTGACGAGCGGCGCGAGGCGGTGCAGAGCCTGGCCGCCACCAAGGACTCGCGGGCGATCGAGCCCCTGAAGAAAGCGCGCCGGGCGGCGAGCGGCCTGGCTGGTCTGTTCGGCGGCGGGAACTCGTGCATCCGCAAGGACATCGAAGTGGCGCTGAAGGATCTCGGGGCGTGAACCTCTTCAAGATCGCCGTCATCGGCCTGGCGCTCCTGGCCATGGTCGGCCAGTACCTGCAGGAGATGCGGCGTCTGTCGATCATCAAGCGCCTGTCCGGACGCGAGGCGCGGAACTACTTCGAGCGAACCCGACAGCGCACCGAGGTCTTGCTCTTCGCGGCCGCCGGAATGCTTGCCGCCGGCGCCGTGGTGGCGATCGTCTACGTCTTCGTGCTCGGCCGATGATCGGGACCGCGCTCATCGTCGCCATGATCGTGCTGGTCGGCTCGCACGTCGCCGACGGCCTGCGCCTGCGGCAGCAGGAGATCATCCTCCACGCGCTCCCCGAGGACGAGGCCCGCGTCTACTACGAGCTGATCCGCCGCCGCGTGCTGAGGCAGCGAATCCTGAGGGCCATCGCCATGCTGTCGCTGGTGGCCATCGTCTATGCCTACAAATCCCGGCTTGCTAGGTCAGGGCCCCCGAAGATAGCCTGGACGACGTGCGCAACGCATTTGTGTGCCGATGCGTCATCCTCGCGCTCGTCGTTGCCGGCTGCGGCTTTTCCGACAAGGGCCTGAAGGGCGTCGTGCTGGGGGATGGGGGTGGTGGCGGCCCGCCCGACGGGTCGGCGCCCAATCCTGACGGACCGCGCCCGGTCGAACCCGACGCGCGGCCGATGCCCGACGGGCCCGGTGTTTCCCCGGATCAGCCGCGGCAGGCCGATGTGGCGGTCGCGCCCGATGGACGGTTGCGGCCCGACGCACCCCCGGATCAGGCCTCGACGCCGGACGTGGCCCCGGACATGCCTCCACCGACGCCCGATGTGTCGCCACCGCCGCGTGCGCTGCTGGTGGTCGGTGATGATCCGCCCGTCCAGGGCGACATCCTGTTCCGCAATCGTCTGACGACGCTCGGGTTCCAGGTGCGGGTGCTCCCGGCGCGGACCATGGCCGAGGCCGTGACCGCCCGGGCGGCTGCTGCCATGACCGACCTCGTGGTGATCACCTCCTCGCTGGTGTCGAGCAGCGGTTTCGCGACGCTGTTCAGAGACCTGCCCGCTGGCCTCGTCTGCACCGAACAGAACGTTCTCGACGATCTGGGGTTGATCGAGCAGCAAGGGAACAATGGCACGAACGAGGTGGACGCGACTCAGCTGGTGATCTACGACGCCGTCCGCCAGATCGCGCCTTCGGTCCCGAGCGGCACCGTCACCGTCGTCTCCACGACGTCCCGACTCAGCGGCGCCCGGCCACTCGTCGGTGCGGTCACCATGGCCTCGCTCGTCGGCAGCAACATCCACTCGGCGCTGTTCACCTACGAGCAGGGTGCGAGCCTCGCCCAGGGGACCACCGCGGCGGGGCGCCGG
Source organism: Myxococcales bacterium (assembly GCA_031423255.1). Lineage (GTDB taxonomy): Bacteria > Myxococcota_A > Polyangia > Fen-1088 > Fen-1088 > JANPFD01. The sequence continues at coordinate 9,388 of JANPFD010000207.1, forward strand.
GTCGCCCTTTTTCCGCGTGACACGGCCGTCGCCGCGCTCAACGACATCGGCTGGGCGATGGTGGACGCTGCGTTCCGCTGGGCCGCGCGGCGCTGAGTCCCGCTCAGGGATTGTTCAGCTTCGAGTGCTTCCGGCTGTAAGCGAAGTAAATCACCAACCCGAGCGCCAGCCATGCCCCGAGCCGTAGCCAGTTGGTCCAGCCGAGGCCGTAGATCATCGAAGCGCACACAATGATGCCCAGGATCGGGACCAGCGGCACGAAGGGCGTCCTGAACTGGCGTGGGATCTCCGGGTGGCGGACGCGCAGGATCCAGACCCCGGCGCACACGAGGATGAACGCGAACAGCGTGCCGATGCTGGTCATGTCGCCCACGATGTCGCCCGGCAAGAACGCCGCGAACGATCCGACGAAAGCAAAGAACACCAGGTTCGACTTCCAGGGTGTACGGAACTTCGGGTGAACGTCGGAGAAGATCCGCGGCACCAGGCCGTCGCGGCTCATCGAATAGAACACCCGCGACTGGCCCATCAGCATCACCAGGATGACTGACGAGAATCCAGCGAGAATCGCCACCGTCACCAGCTTGGCCAGCCAGCCGTAGCCGGGCATGTACTTGCCGATGGCGAAGGCGACGGACGCCTCGCGTCCCTGTGTGCGGAAGTCCTCGACGGAGGCGATGCCGGTCAGCACGTGCGCGAACAGGATGTAGAGCACGGTGCACACCACCAGCGATCCCAGGATGCCGATCGGCATGTCGCGCTTGGGATTCTTCGATTCCTGCGCCGCCGTCGACACCGCGTCGAAGCCGATGAAGGCGAAGAACACCACGCCCGCCGCCCCCAGGATGCCCATGATGCCGCCGTACGCGTGGCCGACCCCCTGGCTGTCGATGAACCGGCCCGGCGAGGGGATGTAAGGCGTGTGGTTCACCGGATTGATGAACGACCAGCCGAGGCCGATGACCACGATGACGATGGCCACCTTGGTGACGACGATGAGGCCGTTGACGACGGCCGACTCCTTCATGCCCCGGATCAGCAACAGACTCAGCGCCAGCACGATGAACAGCGCTGGCACGTTCATGATCCCCTGCGCGATGATCGCGCCCTGGGCGTCGCGCAACGCCTCGAACGGCGAGTGGCACCAGGCGTAGGGCACCGTGGGACTGCCGGGCAAGAATTCCAGGAACTTGTTGAGGTACTCGCTCCAGGCGATGCCGACGGTGGCGGCGCCGATGCCGTATTCCAGCACCAGATCCCAGCCGATGATCCAGGCGGCGAACTCGCCCATGGTGGCGTACGAATAGGTGTACGCACTGCCGGCGATCGGGATCATCGAGGCGAACTCCGCATAGCAGAGGCCGGCCAGGGCGCACCCGATGGCGGCCACGACGAAGCCCAGCGTCACCGACGGCCCGGCGTTGTTCGCTGCGGCGGCAGCCGTGCGCACGAACAGGCCCGCCCCGATGATGGCGCCGATCCCCAGCGCCACCAGATTCACGGGGCCGAGCGTCTTCTTGAGGCCCTTGTCCGAGTCCTCGGTTTCGGCCAGGAGCGTGGCCATCGGCTTGCGAATCCACAGACTCATGCTTTCTCCCGTGCAGCCGACCTCAGCATCGCGGCGGCAGTGTAGACCACGACCGCCACCACGAGCCAGCGCACACTTGACACCGACAGCTCGCCGACGGCATAGGCGGCGATCAGCACGGCGGGCACTCCGGCCACCGTCAGCCCCAGCGCCGCTCGCGGCGAGTAGCTCCCCCGACGGAGAAACTGCACGCTGCTGACCGGCATCAGGAACGCGCACGAGCCCATCATCACCGGGAACACCGACTTCAAGTTCATGCCCAGGAGGCCGAACAGCACCAGGCTGGGGGCGTAGGCGCCGATGCCGATGGTCATCAGGGCCCCGAGCACGAAGTTCCCGACGAGGCCGATCGCCAGCGCCACACCCGACAACCCGACCGAGTTGCCCCCCTGGGGTAGCACCTTCACCGCCTGGCAGAACATGATCGACGCCGCCACGAGCAGCGCCACGCCCATCCCCAGTTGCACCCTCCGCTTCGGCCAGCGCGACACGACGTTCGCGCCCAGCGCCGAGCCCACCACGGCAGCGGCGATCAGCAGCACCAGAGTCGTCATCTCGACCTCGATGATGGTGATGTAGATGAAGGCCTGGGTCAGGATCGGCGCGGCGTGGCCGACCAGCAGCGTCCCGGGGATCAGCCGATCAGGGACGATGCGCAGCAGCTTGAAGATGGCCGTGGTCGGCGCGAACGACCCGATGCCGAGCGTGTCGAAGAAGTTGGTCACGAAGCCGACCAGCAGGTGGGCAGGTGTCGGCGGGCCGACCTGCTGGGCGGGATCTTCGGGCACCTGGTGGCGCGCTCGCATCATCTGACGGCCCCAGATGCCCGACAGCACCAGCCCGAAGGCGGCCAGCGCCAGGTAGAGCAGGCCGCGGATCGGCATGGCAACTCCTACCATGGCCTACCCGATAAACTGCCGCCGCCGCGCGCCGTTAGCGGTTACTGCGGCGAATTGTAATGTTTTTTCAATTACATCCGATTGCCTCAGTACAGGGGTCGATGCGCCTCGGGGTTCGCTTTTCCGTCTTGCTTCTAGCCACCGCCAGCGGGTGCTCCGTGGGCGGCGTCATCGAAGGCGTGGTCGGCAGCAGCGACCCGGTACTCCCCCTTCCTGAACAAGAGCCGCCCGACACCCAGAACCTGCCGAACGAGGCCCAGGTCGGTCCACGTTGCAGCCCCAGCGCCGGCCGCGTGCGCTGGCTGGAAGAGGGCGAGCTGTTGGTGGCGAAGGTCGTCTGCCTCTCGGGCATGGAACTCGACGGAAAAACGATCTCGCTCCAGTCGCTCCCCCGGGGCGCCACCTGGGACGCGGCGAAAGAGGAGCTGCGCTGGGTGCCGGCGCTCGATCAGGCGGGCGTGTACCACATCGGGATCGCCAACACGAACGGCGAGGGCAGCACCTTCAAGGTCGGTGTGGCCGACCGATTCGATCACCCGGCCAACCTTCCGATCGCGCTACCGGCCGCCTACAGCGAGGAGATGGGACTTCCGGTTTTCCATCTCACGCTCGATACGGGCATCAACTCGCAGGACTACACCTCGGCGGCGCTGGTGTACCGGGGACACGCTTACCGCGTGGACGCCAAGCTCCGGGGCAACTCGTCCATCAACTACCCGAAGAAGAGCTTCACGCTCGAGTTCTCGAAGGCTGATCTCTTCAACGAGCCGAACGCCGCCGAAGGGTTCCTCAAAAAACGCCGCATCACCATGCGCGCGATGTTCGACGACAATTCCTATCTGCGCGATCGGCTGAGTTACGAGGTCTGGAACCGCCTGGGGAGCGGGAAGATCTACGTCCAGACCTACAGCGCCGTGGCGTACGTCAACGGCGCGTACGCGGGCCTGTACACCGTCGTCGATCACATCGACAAGTACCTGATGCAGCAGAACGGGCTCAACATCGACGCGAACATCTTCAAATCGATTGGACCCGACGCGAACTTCTACCCGCACCCCAGCCCCTGGGACGTGTACGAGAAGACCAGCGGCACGCCCGCCGACGGGCAGCCGGGGTCGTTCGACGATCTCATCGCGCTGATGAGCTTCATCAACACGTCGGACGACGAGACCTTCCGCGCCGAGATCGGCAAGCGCGTCGACCTGCGCGATTACCGCGCCTGGCTCATCCTCTCGACGCTGGCCCAGGCGCAGGACACGCTGGGCAAGAACGCTTTCCACTACCACGACACGGCCGTGGGCCCGTGGCGGGTGGTGCCGTGGGACTGGAACTACGCCTGGGGCCAGGACTGGATGACCTCGCGTGAGAACTGGAACGGGCCCATCAGCGACATGACCAACGTCAATCGTCTGTTCCAGCGCCTGTGGGACGACGAGCAGCTGGGCAACGAGACGCGCGCCATTTACAAAAGAGCGCTGGAGCGGGAGGTTCCGCTGCCCGAGATGCTGGACATCCTCGACGGTCTCGCGGCGGACATCGCGCCTGGCGCCCGGCGTGACGAGCGCAAGTGGCGCGAGCCGTATCTGAGTTGCCCGACCTGGGCCGGCCGCAGCGACTTCACCGACTTCGACGGCGAGATCCGTTACCTGCGGCAGTGGATCCAGGAGCGCTGGGCATTTCTGGTTCCGCAACTGTAGGTGCGCACTTAGTAGACGCGCGTCGGTGTCATCCCTTATCCTGCGTCAGATGAAAGCGACCTCGGCGCGCTCGTGGCTGGCAGTGGTGGCGGTCGGTCTGGTGTTTCTGACCCTCGCGCCCCGGAACGCGGCGGCCGCTCGCGCGGTGGATGAGGACGAGGAGGAGACCGCGTCCGGTGACCGCGATTTCCGTTTCGACTTCAGCCTCTTCGGCGGGTTGCACTTCTTCAGCGAGGATCATGGTCTGGGCCGTGACAAGGGCGACCCCAAGGGCATGTCCCCCGCGCGCAACGGGGTGTTCGGAGCCCGCCTGGGCCTGAACTTCAACCGCTGGGTCACGCTGGAAGGCGAGGGTTCCGCCATCCGGACCAAGACCGTGAACCGCGCCGCGGACATGTGGATCTTCCAGTACCGCGCGAGCCTCCTGGTTCACCTGGCCTCGAGCTACGCCTTCCGCCCGTTCCTGCTCGCCGGCTACGGCGGCATGAGTTCCGTGCTGAACAAGGACACCGACGTCGGCGTGGCTGCCGTGCCGACGATCCCGCCCGCGGATTTCGATGGATTCATCCACGCCGGGCTGGGATTCAAGATCGGCTTCGGCGATCGGGCCGGATTGCGGCTGGAAGGCCGGATCATGTTCCCGGGCGCGATCCTGGGCTCCGCCATCCCGATCGGCGACGAAATCGGCTACGGCGGTCCCGACTTCGAGGCGCTCGGCAGCTTCTTCATCCACTTCGGCGAGGTGGAGAGGAGCCGCCTCATCGTCAAGAAGGAGGTCACGGTGGTGACCCCGCCGACGCGGAACGATCCCGACGGGGACGGTGTCTCTGCGCCGGCCGACAAGTGCCCGGATGTCCCCGAGGACCGCGACGGATTCGAGGACGAGGACGGGTGCCCCGAGCCGGACAACGACAAGGATGGCTTCCCGGATGTGCGGGACAAGTGCCCGAATGATCCCGAGGACAAGGACGGCCACCAGGACGACGACGGCTGCCCGGAGCCGGACAACGACGCCGACGGCGTGAACGACGACAAGGACCGTTGCCCGAACGATCCCGAGGACAAGGACGGGTTCCAGGACGACGACGGTTGTCCCGAGCCCGACAACGACCAGGACGGCGTCCTCGACGCGCGCGACAAGTGCCCCAACGAGCCGGAGACCAAGAACCGGTTCCAGGACGAGGACGGCTGTCCGGACGAGGTTCCGGCGGAGGTGAAGCGCTTCACCGGCGTCATCGAAGGCATCAACTTCAAGACTGGTTCGGCGGAGATCCTGCCGGGCTCGTACCCGTTGCTCGACCGGGCGGTGAAGGTCCTGCAGGACTACCCGGACGTGATGCTGGAGATCTCCGGCCACACCGACAGTCGCGGCCGCGCCGACATGAACCGCGATCTGTCGCACCGGCGGGGAGAATCGGTGAAGCAGTACTTCATCGCCCGCGGCATCGACCCCAAGCGGGTGGCGGCCATCGGGTACGGCATGGATCGGCCGGTCGCCAGCAACCGAACGGAATCGGGCCGAGCCCGCAACCGCCGGATCGAATTCCGCCTCAGCGGCGGCGAGAAATAGCGATCATGGGAGGATCTCCTCGACCGGAGTCGGCCGGCGAGGCAGACGTGCGAGGTCGAAGGAACTGATCAGATCGACAGGACGGGCGCGCGTTCCAGGCGCGCACTGGCCGGCCGAGGCGGCGTGGGCGCCCACGATCGCCTCGGCGGCGACACCCGCTCCGCGCAGATCGCCCACCGAAGCGGGGCGCATGCGCTTGGCCAGTCGATCCCCGGCGGGGCCGAGCACCAGCGGCACGTGGGCGAACGATGGCGGCGCGTGGCCGAGCGCCTGGTAAAGAGCGATCTGGCGCGGCGTCGAGCGCACGAGGTCGTCGCCGCGCAAGACCTGGGTGATCCGCATCGCCGCGTCGTCGACCACGACCGCCAGCTGATAGGCGGCGGTGCCGTCCGATCGCCGCAGGACGAAGTCGTCCAACCCCATCGGCCCGAACGGATCCAGCGGGCCGTGCACGCCGTCGACGAACGACAGGCGCGCGCCGCCGCTGCGAAACCGCACCACCGGCTGGCGGCCCTGGGCTCGGGCGCGTGTCTCGGCCTCCCCGGTCGCGAGCGCGCGGCAGGTGCCCGGGTAGCGCGGGCCATCCTCGTCGGCTTCGTGCGGAGCGCTTGCAGCCCGGGCGACGTCGGCGCGCGAGCACGCGCAAGGAAAAGCACAGCCGCTGGCAAGCAGCCGATCGATGGCGGCGTTGTAGTGCGTCGCACGCTCGCTCTGCCGGTACGGGCCCTCGTCCCAGTCGAGGCCAAGCCAGCCGAGCTCGTCGATGAGCCGCGCCTCGGCGCCCTCGGCGATCCGTGCGCGGTCGAGATCCTCGATGCGCAGGACCATTTGGCCGCGCGCGCGGCGGGCGGCCAGCCAACCCAGGAGCGCGGTGCGTGCGTTGCCGAGGTGCATGGCGCCGGTCGGGCTGGGGGCGAAGCGTCCGCGCATGGCGGCCAGTATGTCGCTGGCGGTAGCGTCAGGCCAGACGGCGGAACGCGCGGTAATTCCGGCTACACAACGCTAGGGCCTCAATTTTCCTCGGTTCCTGCCGATGTGGGGGCGGCGTGAGTAGCGCTGTCAAGAACCCTCAGGGCGGACGACGCCCCCTGGTCCTGCTGGTCGATGACGATCCAGGGTTCGGCCGCAGTTGTGCGCGCCTGCTCGACGGCTGGGGTTACGACGTCGAGACCGTCCTCGAGGGGACGGAGGCGGTCAAGCGCGTTGCCGAACGCCCGTTCGACGTCGTGCTCAGCGACATCAATGTCCCTGGCCTGAGCGGCCTGGAGATCCTGCGCGCTGTACGGAAGACCGATCCGTTGCTGCCGGTGGTCTTGATGACCGGTGGGCCGGCGGTGGAGACCGCTCGCGAGGCGATCGAGTACGGGGCGCTCCGTTACCTGGTCAAGCCGATCGCGCCGGCGCAACTGCAGGAGGTCATCGCCCGGGCGGTTCAGTCCCACGAGGTCGCACGGCGCGAGCGTGAGATTCTTCAGGTGTCCGAGCAACAGCAGCAAGAGGTCGTCGATCTCCAGGAACGCTTCGACAGCGCTCTCCATGGGCTCTACATGGCATTCCAGCCCATTGTCTCCTGGTCGACGAGGTCGGTCATCGCGTACGAGGCGCTGATGCGATCCAGGGAACCAACCCTCGGTGCGCCCCCGCTGGTGCTGCGCGCGGCCGAACGCCTGGGCCAGATCCACACCGTCGGCCGCTGCGTGCGTCGGAAACTGGCGGCCGTGATGACGGAGCACCCGGAGTTGTCCACGGTGTTCGTCAACCTGCACGTGCTCGATCTCATCGATGACGACCTGTTCGATCCGCAGAGCCCGCTGTCGGCGTTTGCCAGTCGCGTGTATCTGGAGATCACCGAGCGAGCGGCACTGGAGAAGGTGCGCGACGCCGGCGAGCGTACGGCGAAGCTGCGGAGTCTCGGCTACCGCATTGCCATCGACGATCTCGGCGAGGGCTACTCGGGCCTCACCAGCTTTGCTCAGCTGGAACCCGAGGCCGTGAAGCTGGACATGTCACTCATCCGGGGCATCGACGTGGTGCCCATGAAGCGGAAGCTGGTGCGCGCGATGGCCACGCTGTGCCGTGAACTCGGTTCGCGCCTCATCGCCGAAGGTGTCGAGACCGAGGCCGAACGCGATGTGCTCGTCGATCTGGGGGCCGACCTCCTGCAGGGCTACCTGTTCGCAAAGCCCGCGTTCCCCATCCCGCTCGCCAAGTTCTAATAGAGGCTCTGAAGACGGCGGGCGAGCCCGATCCGCCGTCCCCGCCGAAGATCCCGAGACGACCCTCGGCGGGGACCCCGCCCATCCCCTGCCCGGTACCACCCTTACCGCGACTTGACGTCGAGCACCGGCGCTACGACCCGTTCCCGCCCATCCCCCTGCCCAGCAGCGCCCTCGGCTCCCCCGAGACTGCGATCAGCTTCTCTCAACGCGCTCGCGTCCCGCGCCACCTGCCCACTCACGACAACCAGCTTGTGCGGGCGACTCACGAGCGACGCAGTGCCGACTGTCTTGCTCGCAGAATCATCCGCCCGTGCCGAAGAAGCGACCATGATCGCCCCGGCACCGACGGAGAACGCGACGAGCAAGAACCGCTTTCGCATCGCCACTGAAGACTCTTCAAGGGTCATGCCACGACGGCGAGGCGGTGTTTTCCTTACGCGCGCACCGCGCCTGGACACGGGACGGTAACGGGGGGCGAACGAGCCGTTACGGCGCTGTGACCTCGGAGTGGAGGTGCCGATCCGGTAACGCCTGGCCTTGGCCGTTACCGATCGGTACCGCTGTCGGCCGGGCCGGTGTGTGATCTTGCTTGGTTGCGCGCGCGCACACTCGGCATGCCGCTTGCTCAAGTCGAAGGCGCCATGGAAAGAGATCAGGACAAGAAAATAAGCACTGCGCCACCGCGGCAGGATGATCAACGACGCGAGGAGCCAGTACGCGCTCCACGCGAGCGGGAGCGACGTCGATTCGACGGCGAGGCGCTCCAGCTGTTCGAGGTCTAACGCATGGAAACGCGAAGTGACTCGGCGGCGCCGGGGGCCCCTGGAGAGGCGCCCCGGAAGTTCACCAGGTTGCTGAAGGGTCTTCCGCTTCTGAGCCGCGAGGACGAGGTTCTCCTGGCCCAGCAGTATCGGGATACCCATGACCCCGCGCTGGCCCGCAAGCTGGTGGAGAGTCACCTGCGGCTGGTCGTGAAGATCGCGCGGCAGTGTTGCTCGCGCCAGAGCTTGCTTCCGGATGTGATCCAGGAAGGCTGTCTTGGGCTCATCCGCGCGGTGGAGAAGTACGATCCCGACCGCGGCATCCGCCTGTCCAGCTACGCGGCGTGGTGGATCCGCGCCTACATCTACCAGTACATCATGGCGAACTCGCGCATGATGAAGGTGGCCACCACATTCACGCAGCGGAAGCTGTTCTTCAACCTGAACCGCGAGTGCAGCCGGATGGAGCGCGCGGGCAAGGAAGTGGACCCCAAGGAGATCGCTGCGCGGCTGGGGGTGACCGAGAAGGCGGTGACCGAGATGAGTGCGCGGTTGAACGGCCGAGAGGTCCAGTTCGACACCACCATGGCGGTGGATCCGCCTTCCGCCGACGAGTGTCTGGGTGGGATCTGTGTGCCGCTAAGGCCGGATGAAGAGGTGGAGAGGAGCGAGCTGCAGTCGGTGGTCCGTGCCAAGATGGACGAGCTGGTCGGTACGCTCGAGAAGCGCGAGCGTCTGATCTTCGAGGAGCGCCTGATGGCCGACAAGCCGATCACCCTGCGCGAGCTGGGACAGAAGTTCGGCATCAGCCGGGAACGCGCGCGGCAGCTGGAGGAGCGGCTGAAAAAGCGGCTGCGCCCCATGTTGCAGCCCATGCTGGGCGTGGAAGAACGCTCCGCCTCGGTCCGCGCTGCCTAGGGATCACTTCTCGGTCGCCAACTCGAGGTTGCGGCGCAAGCGACGGGCGCCCTGGACGGTGGCCGTGATGCCCCATGCCGCGGCCAGGATCTGGCTTGCGCCAACGATGACCAGTGCGCCGGCCAGGCCGAGCCTCGCGGCAAGCGCCATGACGAGTGCAGCGATGAGACAGGCGTAGCCGATCAGGGCCACGGCGGCACAGATCGCCAGTCGGCCGAGGCGCGCGCCCATGGCCCGCGCGTCCGCCAGAAGCTCCAGACGCATCAGCTTGAGCTGGCCAGTCACCAGTTCGACCAGATCGGACGCCGTCTCGCGGAGGCGATTCGCAATGTCTATGCGGCCTTCTCTCATCGTCATCAGGTTGCTCCAATAAAGTGGGTTGAGTGGGGGAGGTTTTTCGTTCAGAGTGACCGATCGTGATCCATACGGTCGCGCAAGGGCCCCAGCGTGCCGTCCGCAACGCTCCTCAGGCGGCCGGCGGGACGACGACCTCTCCTGGCGATCTCACGCTCGGGGAAGGCATGGACATGTTGCTGGTCGACGACGAGCCCGACCTGCGGCTCGCGCTGTCCGAGGCGCTGCGCGAAGCCGGACACCGCGTGACGGTCGCGAGCGACGGCGCCGAGGGCCTGGCCCAGGCAAGGGCCCGCGTGTTCGACGCCATCATCTGCGACATCAGGCTGCCGCGGCTGGATGGACTTTCCCTGTTCCGTCGCGTGCGCCAGGAGTCGCCCACGACCGAGGTCATCTTGATGACCGCATTCGCCGAGGTGGCGGACGCCGTGTCGGCCTTGAAAGAAGGCGCCTACGACTATCTGACCAAGCCGTTCGACATCGACGAGCTGATCGTCCAGGTCAAGCGCATCGCCTCGCAGCGGGCGATGCGCCGCGAGCTCGAGCAGGCGCGCGCCGAGCTGTCGGGACGGCGGCGGGACAACACCCTCATAGGGCAGGCGGCGTCGATGCGCCGGGTGGAGAGCCTGGTCGAGATGGTGTCGCAGAGCGAGGCGCCCGTGCTGGTGACGGGCGAGAGCGGCACCGGCAAGGAGCTGGTTGCGCGCATGCTCCACGAGCGCAGCAACCGTCGGGACGCGTCGTTCGTGGTCGTGAACTGCGGCGCGTTGACCGAGACGCTGATCGAGGCCGAGCTGTTCGGGCACGAGCGCGGCGCGTTCACGGGCGCCGTTCGCAAGCGCGACGGCCGCTTCAAGGCCGCCGATGGCGGTACCCTGTTCCTCGACGAGGTCGCGGAGTTGCCACTGTCGGCGCAGGCGAAGCTGCTGCGCGTGCTGCAGGAGGGGACGTTCGAGCCCCTCGGCACCAACACCACCATCAAGGTGGACGTGCGGTTGATCTCGGCAACCCACCGCAACCTGCGCGAGCGGATCGCCACCGGGGCCTTCCGCGAGGATCTCTTCTACCGGATCAACGTCATCGAGGTGCCGCTGCCGCCCCTTCGCGAGCGACCGGGCGACCTGTCGGTGCTGCTGCAGCACTTCCTTCACCGCTTCACGCCCAAGGGGCGACCGCTGCCGACGCTGTCGCCTGCGGCGTGGGCCGCGCTCTCTCAGTATGGCTACCCGGGCAACGTGCGCGAGCTGGCGCACGCCATCGAGCACGCTGTCGTGCTTTCCGGTGGGCAGGAGATCGACGTCGTTCATCTTCCGGGAAGCCTGCTGGCACAGACGGGCGGTCGTCCGGGGCCCCAGAACGCCCCTCCCGCCGCTGGCGAGGTGCGACCGCTTCACGGCGCGCTCAAGGAGTTCGAGCGCGAGTACCTGACGCGAGCCATCGCCCAGGCCGGAGGAAAGAGAATACGCGCGGCCGAAATGCTGGGCATCTCGCGAAAAAGCCTCTGGGAGAAATTGCGCGTCCACGGGATCCAGGTCCTCCTGGATCCCGTGGACGCAGCCTGAGCGGTTAGACCCCGCCTTCGACCGTCTGTCCGTTCTGCTCGATGCCTCGGCGAATCTTGGTGCCGAGTTCCTGTCGCAGCTCGCGGCCGGTCTTCGGGGTCAGCATGAGCGCCACGGCGGCTCCCACGCACAACCCCACGCCGAAGACGGCGAGACTGCCCACCATCCACGAACCCGTCGATTGCCTGGTCTGCAGTCCCAGGGCACCCAGAACATCATCCTTGCCCAGATCTTTCAGGTCACGAAACGTCATTGCGGCCTCCTTTCGAAAAGGCGTCGAACAAACCAAACACCTCGTCACGAACGACAGGTAGCGCTGCCAGGCGGAGTCCGATCCGGATCCCGCCCCACAGCAACCGCCCCGTGAACGGCGAGAACAGACCGCCGCCCACTATGTAACCTGCGCCCAGCGCCACGCCGACTGCCCGCCAGGGATTGCGCTCGACACGCTCCCGGATGTCGTCCGTGAGCGTCTGGAAGGACTCGCGCGCCTCGTCGACCTTCGACGCCAGTTCGCCAGTCCCGCCACGTGACACGCGCTTCCTGGGGCGCGTCTCCGATTCGTAGCTGTCTTCTTCGCTTCCGCTTTTCATTGCCATTGCCGTCTCCTGCCGTCTGCCATCTACCGTTACCGTCGGGCCGCGCGCGCAATGACGTAACCGATGGCGAAGGCTCCCGCCAGCGCCACGCCGGGGCGCTCACGGACGAACTCGACCACCCGTTCCGACGCAGACCGCAGCTTCTTCTGGACGTCTTTGAATTGTTCCTCGACCCGCTCTTCCAGTTGGCGGACCGTGCCTGCCAGTTCGTTCGTCTCCATGTTTTTTTGCCCTCCAGTTAGACGACCGCCCCGCCTGCGTTTTGGCAGGCGGGGCCGCCGCTGTCAAACCGACCGCCAAAGGCGGCCGTTACCACATGACCGTGTAGCCGATGTTCATCCCGTAGCTGGTTCGCACCGCCAGGACGGTCCCCGCCTGGGTGCGAATCGCATCCACGGTCGAGTACGCCACCGTCAGAGACGGCGTCAGGATGCCCGAGCGGCCGACGAGGAAGTTCGCGCCCAGCCGAGGCTGAAGAGCGAAACCGACTTGTGCCGACGTGACATAGTTCACGCCAGCCCCGAGACCGAGGAACCCGAACGCCACATCCGAGAATGGAAGGTGGAAGCTCGGTTCGATCAGCGCCGACAATTCGGTCGCATGCGTCTCGGGCGTCGTCGACGTCGAACCCACGCGGAAGTAATTGAGCCCCGTGAGTAGAGACAGCTCGACGTTGTCCACGACGAACAGACCGACGGACGGCGACAGATTGAACCGCGTGTAGTTCGACGCGGCCGAGAAGCCACCCGAACCACCCAGCTCGAGCACACCCGCGCGGCCGTATGCCACGGGGCTGCCGATACCTGCCTGTTTGCTGATGCCCGTTTCAGGCAACATCACCGATGGCGCGGGCGGAGGCGGTGGCTCTTCGGCCGTCGAGGTTCCCGGCGGAATCGAGTTCCGCTCGGTTCCCTCGCCGAGGCGCGTTCGCTCCGGCACCTTCGTATCGTCGTCATCGGCGAAGGCCCCGGCGGACGCCAGTGTGACCCCCAACACCCCAAGAACCGAACAGCACTTTTTAAGGCTCACCATCGCTCCCTCCCCAAAGAACCGATTTACGATTCCCTAATGGTTAGCTAGGTACGGACGCAGCGACGTCAAGCTGCGGGGCCGGTCCAGCGCACACGATCGGTGCCCTTGTCGTCTGCACCGTCAAACTTATGTTCGTCGGCGACCCGGCGTGCCGCGCCGGAGAAAATGGGGGAGCTGTGGAGGTGGAGGTGCAGGTGCAGGTGCAGGTGGAGGAGAGGCAACTCGACGATGTGCGTCTTTACGCACCAGAACCGATCGACGTCGACGACGCGGACGGCGCTGTGTTGCGCATCGACCTAGGCGATACGAACGCACGCGGGGAGCAGGCGAGCGACGCCGTGATCGACGCCTGTCTGTCGCTCCTCGCGCATACGGACATGGCGGCGCTGGACGTGGGTGGCCGGCCGGCCGAGTTGCACCCGCGATTTCGCGATTTGGTGATCCTTGCCCGGGCGTTGCGTCGGCGGGTGGTGTGCCGCGCCAGCGTGGCCATGATGGGAATGCTGCGTCTGTGGGAGCTGCCGCGCCTGATGGCGGAGCACGGCGTGGACCTGATTGCGCCGCTGCCCGGCATGCCTCGAGACGATGGTGATGAGACGCTGATGGCGGTCTCTGTGGAGGCGCTGAAGCGCCTGAACGACGCTGGCTACGGATCAGGGGACGGGACCGCTCCGGGCCGCCTGGACGTCGTCGTCGAGGCGCCGGTCGACGAGGAAGGCCTCCGGGAGTCCCTGGGGCGCCGAGGTGTGGCCGTCGATCGTGTGCTGGCGGTGCCCATCCGCCGGGGCGGACTGCGGACGCCAGCGGATCTGCATGGTCTGGTCGGTGCGGTCTCGCCGGAACGAATTCTGCGGGGACCTTACGGCCGTGTGCTGCGGGTCTCCCGCGACGGGGCCCTGTCGTCACGGCCGGTCGGTCAGGAGTTCGAGCGGCTCCTGGGGGTTCGCATCCAGGAGCTCGCAAGACCGGCGCCGAGGCGCCGCCCGTCTCCCGGCGCATGCACCTTGGCGTCATTGTCGAAGTAGACAGACGAGAGGCCCGCGAAGCCATGGGGGTCCGCGAGCCTCTCGTTTTCTTTTTAGCTCTTGAGGTGCTTGTCCAGCAGGGTCTGAGCCATCTGCCGGTGTCGCTCGAGCTTGGGAAGCAACGCGGTCAGCATGGACTTCAGCTGCTTGTCGCTGACGCTGTCCCGGCCGTCGCGCACCATCTGGATCGCCTTGTCATGCTCGTCGATCATCATGGTGACGAAAGCGCGGTCGTATTCGGTGCCCGACGCGGTGTTGAGATGGTCATGGCCGCTGCTGCGTGCGCTGTCGGACGGGAGCGTTCCCTCGGTGGCCGTGGCCTCCAGTTGGCTCTTGTCGATGTTCTTGCGCGTGGCGTAGCTCATCAGCTGCTTGTCCGCCGCTTTATGGTCCGCGAGGACCTTCCGCGCGAAGGCCTTCACCCGCGCGGATTGCAACCGATCGAGCGCCGTCTGGCACATCTCCTGATCCTTCAGGTTCGCCTGGTGCAGGTTGTTGACGAGGTCCAGGTCCGACGTGGAACTGGGCGCCTGTGTGCGCGGCGCCTGTGTGCTCGAAGGGTAGCTTTCGCCGCTCGGCAGGGTGGTGTCGCCTGGCACCTCGGCTCCCGAAGGAGCGGGGTAGGGGTAGGTCGTCGATGGCGCTCCGGTGGAGTCCGGCGCCGGGTACTGCGTCGAGCCAGCGCTCGGGTGGGTTGGCGTTCCGCCCACCGGGTCCAGTTGCTGGGCACCCACCAACGGCGCGGCCAGAAGCGTCGCGACCAGAATCACGTCAAAGCTCAAGCGTCTCATGGCGTCTCTTCCTTTCCTCTATTTCGTGCGGTGAAACCTGACACGAGCCTAGGTACCGCCCCTTTGGCCGCAAGCTACGCTTGCCCCATGCACACCGGTCTCTAAGCTGGGAGTCAGGGTGCGGGGACGATCCTCGCTACCGTTTGCGGGACGAACCGCTGGGCAGAGGAGGTGTGAGTCATGAATCCGTCATACGGGATCATCATGTGGATCATCGTGGGTGCATTGGCTGGCTGGATCGGCAGCAAGGTCATGGGGACGGACGCCCGACAGGGCGGCCTTGCGAACGTGATTGTTGGCGTGATCGGAGCCGTGATCGGCGGTTTCGTCACACGGGCGTTCTTCGGGGACAGCTCCGGAAACAACGGGTTCCTGGCCAGCCTGCTGGTGTCGACTCTGGGCGCGGTCATCCTGATCGCCCTTTACAAGGCGGTCGTGGGTGGCCCGTCGCGGATCACCCGCTGACATCGACTGGATTGGGCGAACCCCCGGAGGGCTCAGGCCATCCGGGGGTTTCGTTTGTCCCGCGCGCTTACTTGCAGCCGTCGCGTTTGCTGTCGTTCTCGCCACCCTCGTCGTCGCAGGGCTCGACGCAGGCGTTGTCGTTGCCGCAGCGGCCGTCCCTGCACGATCGTTTCCTGCCGGGCTGGCAGCGGCCAGTCCCGTCGCAGATCGAGATCGCCCGCTCGGCACCGTCGCGGCAGACTGCCTCGCCGCACAACGTCCCGCGCGAAAACAAGTGGCAGGTACCGACCAGGCCCAAGACCCGGCAACTCGCGCAGGGACCAGCGCAGGCGCTGGCACAGCAGACGCCGTCGGCGCAGTGACCCGACCCGCAGTCGTCGGCACGGTTGCACGCGTCACCGAGATGCCTCAGCGCAATCATGGGCGGAGGGCGACCGGCGTCCGGCTCCGCACGCTTCGCTTCCATGCCGGCCTCGGGCCGGTTCATCGTGACGGACCCTGGCATCCGGGCTGCGCCTTGCCCGTTGCCGCCGTCATCCAGGAAAGGCGAAAGCCCCCTTGGGTCCACACCACAGGCCGCGCAGGCCACCACCACCACCACACCCCATGACCTCATCGGTACACCCCTGCCTGTCAGTTGGGTAGCGGCCAGAAAAGTGTCAACCACAGCGTTCCGGCGTAAAAAGAGAGCATGGTCACCCCCGCTGCCTGTCTGGGCCTGCTCTTCGCGCAGCACGAGCACCACGTGACACCCCCCGCTGACGAGAGCCCGGACATCGTGGGAGTCGAGGCTTCCCGGATCGTTTCTGGCACCGCCTGGCAGCCGGCGGAGACACCCCACGACGGTATTCACGCCAACGTCGGGGGCTGGGGGCTGATGTTTCACGGGTTGCTCTTCGGTGGCTACGACGGGCAAGGGGGCGACCGCGGAGGCGAGGCCGCGGTCGGCATCGGCTGGGTGATGGGCATGGCGACACGAAGCTTCTCGTCCACCAACCTCACCTTCCGGACCATGCTGAGCCCCGAACCCTGGACCATGCCCGGCAACGGCTACCCATTGCTGCTCCAGACCGGCGAGACATACCAGGGCGAGAGGCTGCACGATCGGCAGCACCCGCACGAACTGTTCATGGAGGTGGCCGCGATGGTCACCCAGCGGATTGTCCCCGGCTTCGCTCTGCAACTGTACGCCGCGCCCTCGGGCGAACCGGCGCTGGGCCCCGTGGCGTTTCCACACCGGTACTCGGCCAGCTTCGATCCCATGGCGACGCTGGGACATCACTGGCTCGACTCGACGCACATCAGCTTCGGTGTGCTGACCGCAGGCCTCGTCACGCGTTACGCGAAGCTCGAGGGCTCGTGGTTCAACGGGCGTGAGCCGGACGAGACCCGAACCGACTTCGATCTGAAGCAGCCGGACTCGTGGTCGGCGCGCCTCTGGGTGGCCCCGACCGATCGCTGGGCCGCGCAGGTGTCGTACGGCCACCTGGCGCAACCCGAAGCGCTCGAGCCGGACGAGCCGCTGGATCGCGTGACCGCGTCCGTCACCCATCACGTGCCGCTCGGTGAGGAGCGCATGGTGGCCTCCACGCTGGTGTTCGGCCTGAACAAGCACCCGGGCGACCATTTCGAGCCGGCCGTGGTCCTCGAGAGTCTGTTCGTCCTCGATGAGGCGAACGCGTTCTTCGGGCGGGTCGAGTACGTGCGCAAGAGCGGCGTCGACCTGGTGCTGGCGCCCCCCCTCGACGATGCCGAGTACGACATCGTCTCGCTGGTGGCAGGCTACGGGCTGAGCTTCGGCCGCGTGGGCCCCTTGATGCCCAGCGTCGGTTTCCGGTTCGCCGTGGACAAGCTCCCCGCGTCGCTCGAGTCGACGTACAGCTCGCGGTACCCGGTCGGTGTGATGGGGTACGTGCGCCTGGCGACGGCGTCGATGCACTGATCGGGAGCCCGCCGTTGCGGCTGGCGTTAGAGGGTTTACCTTACCGATGGAGACTCGGAAGCCCATGAGAACCCTTCCGCTGGCGGCCACTCTGATACTGGGTGCGTGCGCGCATACGCTGGCGCCATCGAGGGAACTGGCCCGCGCGCAGCTCCTCGATGCGCGCGAGGCGCTGGACGGGGCGGAGGAAGCCCAGGACCGGCAGCAGGCCGAGGACACGCGCAGCCGCTCCTACGTGGCCGAGCGAAAGGCGGAGACAGCCGAGGCGGTGGCCAACGCGATCCTGGCCGCGTCCACGCCGCCCTTGCCCGAACCGGAGCCCGCGTCTCTGCCACCGCCAGGTGCCGAGGCGCTTCCGTCGGATCCCCGCGCAGCGATCGTCCAGCTCGAGCAGGCGACGGCGGTTCACCGAGAGGACCGCGGTCTGGTGGTGACCTTCACCGGGGCCACGCTGTTCGAGGCCGCCACGCCGACGTTGCTGCCAGACGCGATCGCGCTACTCGAGACAGTGGTCAGCGCCGCACGCGGACTCCGCGGCCCGGTGGTGATCGAAACCCATACCGGCGACGAGGGCTCGCGCGAGCTGAGCCTGTTGATTTCCCAGCAACGCGCCGAGGCCGTCCGCGCCTTTCTGGTGTCACGCGGGATCGAACCCGACAGGGTGATCGCCCGTGGTCTGGCGCCGGGCCGCGCTTTGCCTGGAACGCCGCCGGGGGGACGCACGGCAGAGCGCGTGGAGATCGTTTTGCCTGAACCAAGGGCAAGAGCAAGGGAGGACGAACAATGAAACCGTGGAAGACGGTGATGATCGGTGTGGCTGCGGCCAGCCTGGTCCTGGGTGCCGGCACGTTCGCTTCGGCGAACGACAGCGCCGCCGATCAGCGGCTGGAGAGCCGGATCGAGCGGCGGCTGCAGCTGAACGACGCGAAGCTCCGCGTCCACGATCTGAAGGTCGACGTCGAAAAGGGCGTCGCCACGCTCACGGGCAAGGTGAAGACCGAGGCCGAGAAGCTCCGCGTCGAGACCCTGGCTCGCATCCGTGGGGTCAGCCGCGTCGACAGCAAGCTGGAGGTCGAGAACAAGGCTACGCGGGCCCCCCAGACGAACGTTGGCGAGGAGCTGTCCGACGGGTGGATCACCACCAAGGTCAAGGCGCGCTTCGTCGGTGACGACATGCTCCAGGGCAGCGACATCAGTGTCGACACGAACAGTGATGGCGAGGTCACCTTGACCGGCACGGTTCCGTCCGAGTCCGCGCGCAAGCACGCTGTCGAGGTCGCCCGCAGCACCAAGGGTGTGAAGAAGGTCAACGAGCAGCTCAAGATCGAAGCGGATCGCTGACCAGAGACTCCTATGTAAGAGGCGTGGGCATCCTGCGTCCCGGAGATACCTGCTGGAGGCGTACGCACTCCGGCCGCGTCGCATTCCTGATCGATGCGGCGGCGTATTATGCGGCCCTCCGGCGGGCACTCCTCGGCGCGCAGCGGTCGGTGCTGATCCTCGGCTGGGACGTGGACAGCCGCACACGGCTCGTTCCGGACTCCGACGACGGATACCCGGTGACGCTGCTGCCCTTCTTGAACGCGCTGTGTGTCGCCAAGCCCGACCTTCACATTCACGTGGTCGCCTGGGAGTTCTCCACGATCTACACCTTCGAGCGCGAGGCGCTGCCGGCGTACAGGTTTGCCTGGCGGGGGCACCGGCGGCTGCACTTCGCGCTGGATGGCATCCATCCCATCTGGGCTTCGCACCATCAGAAGGTCGTGGTCGTCGATGATCGCGTGGCGTTCGTCGGGGGCCTGGACCTCACCATCCGACGCTGGGACCGCCCGGCGCACGATCCTCGCGATCCGGCGCGCACGGATCCCGCGGGCGTCATCTATCCGCCGATTCATGACGTGCAGATGGCCGTGGACGGCGACACGGCGTCCGCCCTCGGCGACCTGGCTCGGACGCGATGGCTGCAAGGCACGCGGCAGACACTGCGGCCGCCTGAAGTGCCGCCGGGCGACCCCTGGCCCGCGGGTGTGGCCTCCGAACTCGGGCCGGTCGAGATCGGAATCGCGCGCACCACCCCGGCCCTCGGCGCCCGTGCCGGCGTCGGCGAGATCTTGCGCTTGAACCTCGAGGCCATCGCGAGCGCGCGTCGGACGATCTTCGTCGAGAACCAGTACTTGACCTCCGCAGCCGTCGGGGAGGCGCTCGCCCGCCGGCTGGGCGAGCCCGAAGGCCCCGAGGTGGTCCTGGTGCTGCCCCGGCTCGAGAGCGGGTGGCTGGAACAGAGCTCGATGGGCGTGCTGCGCGCCCGGCTCCTCGAACGGCTGCGCCAGGCCGATCGACACGGGCGCCTGCGCATCCTCCACCCCGTCGTGCCAGGCCTGGGCACGGCGTGCGTGAACGTCCACTCGAAGGTGCTGATCGTCGATGACCGCCTGGCAAAAGTCGGTTCGGCGAACCTCAGCAACCGCTCGATGGGGTTCGACACCGAGTGCGATCTGGCAATCGAGGCGCACGACGATCCGACCGCCCGCTCGATCGCTGGGTTCCGTGCCCGGCTCCTCGGCGAGCACCTGGGCGTGGCGCCTGAACTCGTGGCGGCATGTCAGCAACGGACAGGATCGCTCGTCGCCGCCGTCGATGCCCTTGCAGGCGGCGACCGCACCCTGGTGCCTCTCGGGCCCGAGGACGCACCGGTGATCAATCTGGCCGTGCTCGACGGGCTGGTGTGCGATCCCGAGCAGCCGATCGCCGTCGAGCATGTGCTCGACCAGTTCGTGCCCGACAACGCTCGACCTCCCGCTCATCGATCGGTGCTTCGGTTTGCCGCGGCGCTGGCAGTGCTCCTGGCGGTGGGCGTCGCGTGGCGGTCGTCGCCGGCGCCAGAATGGATCCGCGCCCTGCCGGCCGCGCCGGCAGTCGTGTTCGCCGCGTTCGTCCTGGCGGCGCTGGCATTCGTGCCCGCGACGTTGCTGGTCGGGCTGACGGCACTGACCTTCGCGCCGGTCCCGGCGCTCGAACTCGCCTGGGCGGGTGGCGTCGTCTCGGCCGCGCTCACCTATTGGCTCGGACGCTGGCTGGGCACCGAGCGCCTGCAGCGCTGGTGGGGCGCGCGTCTCGTGTGGCTGCGCGGGCAACTGCTGAGACAGGGCGTTTCCGCGCTGGCCATGGCGCGGCTGCTGCCGGTGGCCAATTTCTCGGCGGTCAACGCGCTTGCGGGCGCGCTGCGGCTTCCCTTTGGCTCGTTCCTGGCAGGCAACGCCCTGGGGCTCGTGCCAGGGGTCCTGGCGATGATCCTCTTCGCCCGCATCGTGACGGCGGTCGCTCAAACCCCCGCGTGGAGCAGCATCTTGCCGCTCGCTGGCATCGTCGTCGTCGTCGTCGTCGCGCTCGGTTGGCTGCGCCGGGCACTCGCTCGCGTGCGCGCGGTGGCCGCGGAGGTGCTGCCGTGACGGCGGACCGGGTGGTGGTCGCCTCGTACAACATCCACAAGTGCGTCGGCACCGACGGAGTCCGCAATCCGAGGCGTATCGCCGAGGTCATTCACGCGCTGGACGCCGACGTGATCGCGCTCCAGGAGGTGGACTCGTGGCCCAGCGAGCACGGCGAGCCGGTTCAGATGGAGTTCCTCGCTTACACCGTCGGGTTGCACGCCATCTCGGGGCCGACGATCGAGCGTCAGGACGGCCACTACGGCAACGCGCTCCTGACCAGGCTGCCCATCCTCGACGTGCGCAAATTCGATCTGACGGTCTTTCGCCGCGAGCCGCGGGGAGCCATCGATGTCGATCTGGACGCCGGGGGGGTACGCCTGCGCGTGATCGCCACGCACCTCGGCCTCTTGCCCAGCGAGCGGCGTTTCCAGGTCCAGCGCATCCTCGAGACCGTGGCGTGCGACGAGGACAGCGTCACCGTGCTCCTCGGCGACATCAACGAATGGTTCGTCGCGGGACGGCCTTTGCGCTGGTTGAAGGCGCGGTTCGGGCCAGGGGCCGCCGGCCGCACGTATCCTTCGAGGCTGCCGCTCCTGGCGCTCGATCGTATCTGGGTGCATCCCAAAGGCGCACTGCAGGGTTTTCACGTGCATGGCACTCCGATCACCCGGCGCGCTTCGGATCACTTACCGGTCACTGCCGAGGTCGTACTCCGGACCAACGGTCGTTAGCACTTGATCATGACCAAGGCAGAACGATTCCGCTACGCGGCAGAGCGAAAGCATCCACAGAAGGCGCGGGCCGCCAGGCCGAAGACGACCCGCAACGTCACGGCGCACGAGAACGCGCACCGGCAAAAAGCGGGCGTGCCGCTCAAGGCGAAGCAACTCCTGAGAACCCTGGCGCCGCACAGCCAGCACGAGCGCGGCCGGTGATCGGGGCTTAACATGCACAGGGGAGGTGGGTGATGGGCAGGCGTCGGAAACATCCCGATCCGGAGCACGTGGCGCGCGCTGACAAGGCGAACGCCTTCCTTCCTGATCCGGACGACGGTCCGATGCGTACCTCCGATGACCTCGCCGAGATGTACGGCGAGAACTTCGTCCTGTCGGCAACGACGGGCGAGAGCATGAGCAGTGACGGCTTCGATCAGGTGGTGCCGGAGGAGATCGGCGGCCCCTTCGTCGAGACCTCGGCCAGCGAGGAGTTCGCCGAAGGGCTCGACGAGTCCAACCCCGAGGACGCCACCAGCGAGGCTATGCCCACGCCCATGAGGGGCGAGGACGGCCCGCCTCGCGAGGGCGACTGACGGCAGAGCGATGGCGCTCCTGCAGGCAATTTTTGCCAGGCGCTCCAGCTGGGGCGCTCGCTGCGCGGTGACCCGCCGCTCATCGCACGCGGGGGAGAGGTTGAAGAAGAGGAGGGGACGCGATGCACGAGCGGAACGGGGAGATTGTGGCCGAGAGCCTGTCGACGAGGGAGCTCCTGAGCCGCGTCCTGGCTGAATCGAGGGTGCTGCTGCGCAAGGAGATTGCGCTGGCCAAGGCGGAGGTCAGCGCCGACCTGAAGTCCGAGGCGCGGATGGCCAAGGCGCTGGGCGCGGGCGCCTTGCTCGGGCTATGTGGCCTGACGCTGGCGTTCGTGACGGTGATCCTGGTTCTGGCGGCGGTCATGCCGGCATGGCTCGCCAGCTTGATCGTCACATTGCTGGTGCTGGCGACGGCGGGCATCGTGGCGGGCATCGGATGGGGCAAGCGCGTCCGGAGCCCCCTCGAGCTCACGCGGCGGCACCTCCGTGACGACATGCACTGGATGAAAGAGCGCCTGGCCTGACCGTTACCCGATCGACTCGGAGCCGCGTGCGTGTCCGGAACCGGTAACGCGCGACCGGATTCGATCCGTGGTGCGGGTAATTTTTCTCCGGCGCCACAAGGAGTTGCACGCCGGTTGCGGTGCGTGCGATCCGCGCGCATTTGGCACATGTGGTGCAGAACCCGGCGGGCCCTTACCCACCAAGGACACCAAGGAGCAACGCATGGAACGCCGATCACACGGACAGGGCTGGAATGTCGTGCTGGCCGCCGGCGAAGGGAGCCGGATGGCTGCGCTCACGCGGGCGCTCTACGGTCACGAACTCCCCAAGCAGTTCGCGGCGCTCGATGGGCAAAAGACGATGCTCCAGGCCACCATGGATCGAATCGCCCCCGTGGCACCGCCGGAGCGAACCGTCGTGGTGATCAGCGAGCTCTACGAGTCCATGGCGCGCGCGCAACTGGCCGGATATCCGGGGGTCGAGATCGTGACCCAGCCGATGAACCTGGGTACCGGGCCGGGCATCCTGCTCCCGCTGGCTCACGTCAAGGCGCGTGATCCGAAGGCCCAGGTGGCCATCTTCCCATCCGACCACCACGTGCGCCGTGCCGAACCATTCGTGGACGCAGTCCAGCGGGGGCTGTCGATCTCGGGGGCGTCGGAGGCCGGCGTGACGCTGCTCGGCGCCGCGGCCGATCGTGCCGCGGTCGATCTCGGGTGGATCGTGACCGGGGAACGGCTCGGCGCCGAAGATTCCCGGGCGTATCGCGTTCATCGCTTCATCGAGAAGCCGCCCGAGGCGATGGCGACGCTGCTCCTCGGCACGGGCAGCCTCTGGAATACCTTCGTCATCACCGGGTCGCTGGCCTCGTTGTGGGATCTGGCGCGGCGGCACATCCCCTCACAAGCCCGGGCGTTCGACAAATACAGCCGCCAGATCGGTCGTGGTGACGAACAGTATCAGCGCAGCCGCATGTACCGCGAGATGTTGCCGGCCGACTTCAGCCGCGAGGTGCTGCAGGTGGCGCATGGCCTGGCAGTGGTTCCGGTGATCGACTCGGGCTGGTTCGATTGCGGGACCCCGGAGCGCCTCTTCGAGTGGCTCCGGGCAGCCCCGGAGATGGCCCCCATGCTGGCCAAGCTCCAGGGCGTGCTCCGCCGCGGCGGCGCTCAGCGTGTCGACGCCGCTCGTCACGCCGCTGCCTAAGGGGAGTACTATCGGGGGGTATGGCTCCTCGAGTGTCCGTGCTGTGGGCGCTGGCGGCGGTCGCCTGCGCGTCCACGGCAGCCCCGAAAGCTCCGTCCCCGGCGCCCGGTCAGGCGCGCGCGTTCGACGTCGCGAAGATGCGCGAGGATCTCCAGGTCACGCCCCTCGAGGTCGTGTTCAGCGGCGTTCCAGGCGCCAACGCGAGCGAGGAGAGCGTCGGTGTCCGCAACATCGGCCCGACGCCGGTGAAAATCACCGGCATGGAGGTCCGGGGCGCCGACGCCCTCGTCTTCCGCATCGTCAATCCGCCGACGTTCCCGGTGCAGCTCGCGTCTGGTAAGTCACTGTCAGTGAACGTGGCGTTCGCGCCGGGACATGAGGTCGAGCCTGGCGTGCATCGGGCGATGCTCCACATCTTCGAGGGTGGCGACGAGGGGCCGCCCGTCGATCTGGCGGCGCTGGTTGCACGCGGCAAGCAGGGCGAGAACGAACCGCCGCTGGCACAGGTGATCGAGGCGCTCGGTTTTGCCACCAACCCTGGCGGTACGCAGCTCAAGCTGGGCATCGGTCCGGAGCCGATCGGCGACGAGGTCAAGGCTCCGCGCTTCGTGCGTTCGAAGGCGACGTCTGTCTCGATGTATCCCGTGGCGCGCTACTCGCCCGACGAACCGGTGCCCTATGGCTATTACACCGGCGGCACCTCACCCGAGTTGCATCAGCTGGGGGTGATCGCCAAGGGGCAGGAACAGACACTGAACCCCGATCTCGAGGCCGACGGGAAGACCACCTTCGATCCGGGCGACGAGCCGTTCGGCGTGTTCGTGAAGACGAAGGCCCACGGCACCTTCACAGAAGACAAGTTGAACATCGGCCCGACCAAGCATGCATGTCGCGTCTATCCGCTGAAGGAACGTGGCGGTGCGAGGATCCCCGACGCGTACATCGTCGCATTCGAGGAGGCGTCGAACGGCGACTACCAGGACTTCGTGTTCGTGATCTGGAATGTCAAGGCCGCGCCGTGAGCGAACCGGAAAATCCCGGCGACGCTGTCCTCCTGATGCACGGCATGCTCCTGATGTGCGGGGCCGACGGCGCGCTCCAGCCCGAGGAGGTCAACACCCTCCAAGTGTACTACCGGACCATGCCCGAGTTCGAGGGGAAGCCGTTCAACGAGTTCCTGCAACGGGCCCGGCAGGTGCGCGGGCGTTACCACTCGGCGATCGAATCCATGGAGGCGCTGGGGGGCATCCAGAGTGTGGCCGTGCGGCGGAAACTGTTCGTGATGGCCGTGGATCTGGCCATGGCCTCCCAGGGCATCGTGGCCGCCGAGAACAAGATGCTGTTGAACATGCAGGACATCCTGGCGCTCAGCGACGACCTGGCCCGCAAGGTGATCGAGGTGCAGTCCCTCAAGTACGCCCGGTAGCGATGGACTAACCCTCCGGCGCGGGTCGCCGCATCACCGCGAGCGATCGGGGCTTGAGCATCACCTTGCCTCCCGCTGGTGTTCGCACCCGCAGGGGATCGCGCTCGGCACCGGTGTCGAGCAGCGTCTCCCACGCCTCTCCCCAGTCGATCCTGGGGAGCGTGAAGGGGATTGCCTGGTCCGACGCGTTCAGCAGGACCAGCAGGCTGTTGCCGACCACGCGACGCCCCCATTGGTCGGGCACCACCAGAGAATCTCCCCCCAGCAGGAAGCCGAGCGAGCGCACGAACGGCTGTTGCCAGTCCTCGGCCGGCAGCTCGGCGCCGTCGGGGTGGAACCAGGCCAGGTCCTTGAGGCGCGAGTCCCAGATCTGCTCGCCGTGGAACCAGCGGTCGCGCCGGAGCACGCCTTCCTCCTTGCGCAGCGCGATCAGACGCTGCGTGAAACGCAGGAGAGCGCGCTTGCGCTCGTCGAGGTTCCAGTCGACCCAGGAGATCTCGTTGTCCTGGCAATAGGCGTTGTTGTTGCCGCACTGGGTGCGGCCCATCTCGTCTCCGGCCAGCAGCATCGGTACCCCTTGCGACATGAACAGCGTCGCCAGGATGTTGCGTTTGTGGAGCTCGCGCTGCCTCGAGATGTCGCGGTCATCCGTCTCGCCCTCGGCGCCGCAGTTCCAGGACAGGTTGTCGTTGGTACCGTCGCGGTTCTCCTCGCCGTTCTCCTGGTTGTGCTTCTCGCTGTACGACACCAGGTCGTGCAGGGTGAAGCCGTCGTGGGCGGTGGCGAAGTTGATGCTGGCGTGCGGGCGGCGCCCACTTGCCTGGTACACCTCGGGCGAGCCCGTCAGGCGGTACCCCATCTCGCCCACCAGGTTCTGGTCGCCCCGCCAGAAGCGGCGGATGGCGTCCCGGTAGTGGTCGTTCCATTCCGACCAGAGGATGGGAAAATTGCCCAGCTGGTAACCGCCCGAACCCGTGTCCCAGGGCTCGGCGATCAGCTTCACGCGCGAGAGGACCGGATCCTGGTGTACCGCCTGGAAGAAGGTGGCCCACTGCTTGTAGGAAAAATCCGGCCACGTCCGCCCGAGGGTCGTCGCCAGATCGAACCGGAAGCCGTCGACGTGCATCTCCGTTGCCCAGTATCGGAGGCTGTCCATCACCAGGCGCATGGTGTAGAGCGAGCCGAGGTTGAAGCTGTTCCCGCACCCGGTGGACTCCATGCAGTAGCGCAGGTCCTCCGGCGACAGGTGGTAGTAGGAGAGGTTGTCCAGCCCCCGAAAACAGATGGTCGGACCCAGCTGGTTGCCCTCGCCGGTGTGGTTGTAGACGACATCCAGGATCACCTCGAGACCGGCCCCGTGCAGCGCCTTGACCATCTGCTTGAATTCGTGGACCTGGCCGCCGCGCCCGCCCTGGCTGGAATAGCGCTGCTCGGGCGCGAAGTACCCGATGGTGTTGTAGCCCCAGTAGTTGCGTAGCCCGCGCTTGATGAGGAAGGCGTCGTCGATGAACTCGTGTACCGGCAGCAGATCGACGGCCGTCACGCCAAGCCGCTGCAGGTGTTCGATGGCCGCCGGGTGGGCGAGGCCAGCGTAGGTTCCTCGCAGCGGCTCCGGGATCGCGGGATGCCGCATCGTGAAGCCCTTGACGTGGAGCTCGTAGATGATGGTGTCGCTCCAGTCCGTCTCGGGACGATGGTCCTCGTCCCAGTCGAAACCGCCGCCGAGCACCACCGCTTTGGGGATCGACGCGGCATCATCGCGGTCATCGAAGGCCAGATCCTGGTCCTCGGCGCCGAGCGGGTACCCGAAGACGGGGCCGCGGAAGTCCACCTCGCCGGCGAAAGCCTGGGCGTAGGGATCGACCAGCAGCTTGTTGACGTTGAAGCGGTGTCCCTCGCCGGGGGCGTAGGGTCCGTCTACCCGGAATCCATACAGCGTGCCGGGTTTGAGCCCCGGGATGTATCCGTGGAAGACGTGAGCGGTGTGTTCCCACAGCTCGTGGCGCGCCATTTCGCGCGACGGGTCCTCGGCGTCGAACAGGCAGATGAACGCGCGTGTTCCCCACTGCGAGAAGACCGCGAAGTTCACCCCTCCGCCGTCGAAGGTGGCCCCCAGCGGGAAGGGCTGTCCGGACTGGCAGCGAAACAGCGGGGGCGTCACCGCGCTGTGGCCTTCCAGGTGCGCAAGAATTCGGCGACGCCCCAGGCCTGGGCGACGCACCCCCGCGCGGAGAAATTCGCCTCGGCGTCGAAGACCTCGCTCACCTGACCGATGCAGCCTTCTCCCAGGTGCGCCACCAGGCCGGTGAGAAAGCGCCGCGAAGTCTCTCGGCGATCCGGATAGACCTTCAGATAAGCGTCGATGAATGGCCCGACGAGCCAGCTCCAGACCGTGCCCTGGTGGTAGGCGGCATCCCGGGTGCGCAGGTCACCGTGGTAGGTCGGCTTGTAATCCCCGTGGCCGCGCGCCAGGGACCGCAGGCCCAGCGGCGTCAGCAACTCGGCCTCGCACTTGTCGACGACGGTACGCCAGCGCTCGGGCGCCAGGACCGGGTTCGGAAGGGAGATCGCCAGCAGCTGGTTCGGCCGAAAAGCTGGGTCGTGGGGATCGAGCACGTCGTAGAGGTGCTCTCCCTGCGCGTACCAGAAGCGGGTATTGAAGGAGGCCTGTGCGCGATCCGCCGATGCTTTCATTGCAGCGGCTGCGGCAGCCCCGCGTTCCTCTGTCAGCCAGCGCTCCATCAGGCGGAGGGCATTGAACCAAAGGGCGTTGATCTCCACGGCTTTGCCTCGGCGGGGTGTGACCACCCACCCGTTGCACTTCGCGTCCATCCAGGTCAGCGCGTAACCCTCCTGGCCCTGGGTGAGGAGGCCGTCATCGGGATCGACGCGGATGCCGAAGCGCGTGCCACTCTGGTGTGCGGCCACGATCAGTTCCAGCGTCGGCAAGAGGTGACGGAGCGTCTCGCGATCCTGGGTGGCGGAGACGTAGCGATCGATGGCGTGGAAGAACCAGAGCGTGGCGTCCGTCGTGTGGTACAGGCCCTCCTGCGCCCCCTCGGGGAACAGGTTCGGGATCAGGCCATCGCGCACGTAGTGCGAGAAGCTGTCGATGATCCAGCGTGCCTCCTGGGTGCGGCCGGTGGCCAGCGTCAGCCCTTCGAGGCTGATCATCGTGTCGCGGCCCCAGTCGGTGAACCAGTGGTAACCGGCGATCACCGTACGCAGTTCCTCGCCCTGGGCACGGGCGCGCGTGGCGTCCTCCACCCGGCCGGCCGGCGCGATCAGGAACTGATCCGCCGCCAGAGCCAGCTCGGCGCCTGTCCGGTCACCGTCCTCCAGGCCGGCGAGGCGCACCAGGCGCTCGCGCCGCTGTCTTTCGTAGCGCAGCGCCTGTTCGGGGCCCAGTGCCACCAGCGTCTCCCACGGCTCCGTCGAGGCGATGAGCGTCGCCGGCCGCTCGCGCGTCAGCTGGACCTTGAAGTGACCGTGGCTCCACAGCTCGCCGCTCGACTCGTAGCCGCGCGCCTCCTCGGCGCGATAGGCGACCAGGGTGTGCCGCTCGTGCTCGAAGACGAAAGAAGAGTTGCCCCCCACGATCCGCATCCGCAGCGGCGGCATCGGGGCGCGCGCGACCAGTTCGAAACGGTCACCGACCAGTGTCAGCGCGTACGGCTCGCCGAGATCGCGACTGACCGGAGCATCATGCCCGCGGAAATGCACCGCCGGTCGCAGCGACAGCCGCAGTGTGCCGTCGCCCGCGAGCAAGTGGTACTGGATGTAGACGGTGTTCTGCATGTGCGCGAGCAGCAATCGTTTCTCGATGAGGTAGGGCCCGACCTCGTACGTCCAGACCGGCAGTCCCTGTTCGAGGCGGAACTGGGCCATCAGCGCGCCGCCGTACAGTTCGAGGACGCCGGCGCGTTCCTGGGCGCCGAGGCGCTGTACCTGGCCCTCGGGCAGCCGTACCTGCTCGGACAGGTGGTTGAACATCATCGTGCGGCCGAGCGGGTTCGGCAGGGCAGCGATGAGTAGTCCGTGGTACCTACGCGTGGCGACGCCGGCGATCGTGCCCGAGGCGTAACCGCCCAGGCCGTTGGTGACGAGCCACTCACGTCCAACCAGCGCCTCGGCGCCGTCGCCTCGCTGCCAGCCGATCCGGACGGTCATGACTTCAAGAGGACCGTCGCGTGTCCCGGGATGCGCCAGCCCTCCTCCTCGGTCTCGAGCGGCGGCGTTCCGGTGCCTCCGTAGCGTGGATCCTCGCTGGACCAGGCTATGGACCAGCGCTTGCCGTCGGGCGGTGCGAGCAGCGGCTCCGGCGCCGGTGATAGGTGCCGATCGCGCCCAAGGTTCACCAGAAGCAGACGGTCGTCACGGTCGCCGAAGAAGCGCACCAGGAAACAGTCCGGCGTCAGCACGGCGCCATCGACCGGCCCCTGCGTCTGGATCACCGGATCCGATCGCCGGAGCGCCAGCAGGTCGCGGTGCAGGGCCAGTGCCTCGCGGTGACCCGGCTGGTCGCGCTCGTCCCAGTCCAGGCGGCACTGCTGGAAGGTGAACGGATCCGCCGGATCACCCGTGCGTTCACGCATCTCGGGCGTGGCCGCGCTGGGGAACTGGGCCAGGAACTCGCCGCGTCCCTTGCGCACCAGCGGCGCCAGGTCCCCGTGATGGTCGGCGAAGAACAGGAACGGCGTGGAGGCGTTCCATTCCTGTCCCTGGAACAGCAGCGGTGTCCCGGGCCCGAGCAGCATCAGCCCGGTCATCGCCCGATGGCGCCCCGGATCGGTCATTCGCCAGACCCGCGCGCCGGCCGCCAGGTTGGCCACCTGGTCATGGTTCTCCAGGTAGAGGACGAACGTCTCGGGCGGCAAGCCGCGCGTCGAGCTGCCCCGCCGCTTCTTCTGCCAGTGGTAACGCTGCCCCTGGTACAGGTAGCCGTGCTTGACAGCCGACAGCAGCTCCTGCGCGGTGCCGCCGTAGTCGGTGCAGTAAGCCTCGTTGCGGCCGGTCAGCGCCACGATCGCCGTGTGGTGGAAGTCGTCGTTCCACAGCCCGTCGACGCCAAAGCTGCGCACCAGATGCGTCTCCTGGGATTCGTTCTCGGCGACGATCACGATCGACCGTCCCCCGGCCGCCGCTCGCGCGCGCCTGGTCAGATCCGTTATCAGGTGCTCAGGTGAAAGGTCGTAGATGCACTGGGTGGCGTCCAGGCGCAGCCCGTCCAGGTGGAACTCGCTCACCCAGTAGGCTGCGTTCTCGGCGAAGAAGTCCCGCACCGGTCCGGCGTTCGGCCCGTCGAAGTTGATGGCGTCACCCCACTCGGTGGCTGTCTTCGAGAAGTAATCGGGGGAGAAGGCCCGCAGGTAGTTCCCGTCGGGGCCGAGGTGGTTGTAGACGACGTCGAGCATCACCGCGAGTTCCAGGCGGTGGGCCTCGTCGACGAAACGCCTGAAGTCGTCCGGGCGGCCGTAGTGGTGGTGCGGGGCGTACAGATCGACGCCGTCGTAGCCCCAGCCGAAGCGACCGGGGAACGCGGCAACGGGCATGAGCTCGACGGTGGTGATCCCCAGATCGCGCAGCAGCGGCAGCCGGGCCCGCGCTGCATCCCACGTTCCCTCGCGCGTGAAGGTGCCGAGATGCAGCTCGTAGAAGACCTGTCCCGCCAGCGCCAGGCCGCGCCAGTCACCGTCCGACCAGCGGAAGGCGCCCGGATCGATCACCTCCGAAGGGCCGTGTGGACCTTCGGGCTGGAAGCGTGACGCCGGATCGGGGTACAGCGTCGGATCATCGTCGAGCCGGTAGCGGTAGCGATCGCCGATCCGGGCGAAGCTGGCGACGCCGTTCCAGTAGCCACCCTCATCCTCCCGGGTGAGCCGTAGCATGTTGCCGTCGAATACCACCGCCACGCGCTGCCTCGCCGGCGCCCAGACGCGGAAGTGCACGCCGCCGGGCGCGGGCTCGGCGCCCACGGGCTGCCGTCGCGTGGCGGGCGTCACGATGGCCCGCGGAGGCGGGCGTGTCTTGCCGTCGCGGTCCAGGGTGAGCACGGTGCTTCGACTACTTAAGTTCCTGATGCCTCCCGGCAAGCGACGTGCGAGAGTTCACAGCCGTGAAACTGTTTGATCTGAAAGGGCGTGTCGCCCTCGTCACGGGCGGCAACGGTGGCATCGGGCTGGCCATGGCTCGCGGCTTCGCGAAGGCGGGCGCTGCCGTGGCCATCGCCGGCCGCAACGAAGAAAAAAGCAAGAAGGCGGCCGCCGAACTGGAGGCGCTGGGTGCGCGGACGCTGACGGTGGAAGTCGACGTCACCAGCGAGTCTTCCGTGGCGGCGATGATCGAGGCGACCATGAAGGGCCTCGGCCGCCTCGACGTGCTGGTCAACAACGCCGGCATGAACATCCGCAAACCGCCGCACCTGATGAGCCTCGACGAGTGGCACGCCATCGTCGAGACCAACATGACCAGCGTGTTCCTTGCCAGCCGTGCCTCGTACCCGATCATGAAGAAGCAGGGCGGGGGCAAGATCATCAACATCGGATCGATGGCCTCGATCTTCGGCGCCTCCTTCCTGCCCGCCTACGCCGCTTCAAAGGGCGGCGTGGTGCAATTGACCAAGGTGCAGGCGTCCGCCTGGGCCGCCGACAACATCCAGGCGAACGCCGTGCTGCCGGGATGGATCGAGACCGATCTCACCGTCCAGGCGCGCAAGGACGTGCCCGGCCTCCACGATCGCGTCATCGGCCGCACGCCCGCCGCGCGCTGGGGCCGTCCCGAGGACCTCGAGGGCGTGGCGGTGTTTCTGGCGAGCGCGGCGTCCGACTTCGTCACCGGGACGGCGATCCCCGTCGACGGTGGCTTCGCCATCCAGGGTTAGCGGGGGCTAGATCGCGTAGTCCTCGAAGAAGACCTTGGGCGTGCCGAGTTCGACGGCCACCCGATCGCCCACCTTCAGGGCCAGCGTGTCGGCCTCGCCGCGTGGTATCTGCACCGTCACCTGCTGATTCGACGGCAGGGTCACCTGCAGCTTGACCGACGCGCCCAGGCTGACGATGCGGATCACGGTCCCCACCGAGCCTCGCCCCTTGCGCGCCAGGCGCACCTCGTGCGGCCGCACCACCAGCGTCGCCTTGTTGCCGTCGACCGTCCCGGACAGCACGTTGGCGCTGCCGACGAACGACGCCACGAACGAGCTCTTCGGCGCGTCGTACACCTCCCGCGGGGTCCCGACCTGGACCACCTTGCCGCGATCGAGCACCACGATCCGCTGGGATAGCTCCAGCGCCTCCTCCTGATCGTGCGTCACCATGACGCTCGTGAGGTTCGCCTTGGTGTGCAGTTCGGCCACCCAGCGCCGCAACTCGACCCGCACCTGGGTGTCCAGCGCGCCGAATGGCTCGTCGAGGAGCAACACCGGCGGGCGCGAGGCCAGCGCTCGCGCGAACCCGACCCGCTGCCGCTGCCCGCCCGAGAGCTGCCGCGGATACCGCTCGCCGTAGCCCTCGAGCTGGACCAGGGACAGGAGCTCATCGACACGCTCGTCCCGCGTCTTCGGCTCCACCCCTTTGACCTCGAGCGGGAAGGAGATGTTCCGCCGCACCGTCATGTGCGGGAACAGCGCGAAGCCCTGGAACACGAAGCCCAGACCGCGCTCGTGTACGGGCAGGCGCGAGATGTCCTTGCCGTCGAACAGGATGCGGCCCTCGTCGGCCCGCTCGAGTCCCGCGACCAGGCGGAGCAGGGTGGTTTTCCCGGAACCCGACGGTCCGAGCAGCGTGGTGATCCCTCCCTCCGCGGCCACGAACGATGCGTCGAACACCGCCGGCGTCCCCTTCACGGTGAAGCGCTTGGTGACCTTCTCGACTTCCAGCTTCATGATCGCGCCCTCATCTGCAAGAGCTCGATCCCTTTTTTCAGCACCAGAGTCACCATGGCCAGCAACGCCAGCAGCGAGGCGACGGCGAAGGCGCCCACGAAGTCGTATTCGTTGTACAGGATCTCCACTTGCAGCGGCATGGTGTTCGTCTCGCCGCGGATGTGCCCCGACACCACCGACACCGCGCCGAACTCGCCCATGGCCCGGGCGTTGCACAGGATGATCCCGTAGAGCAGGCCCCACTTGATCTTCGGCAACGTCACCTGGAAGAAGATCCGCCAGCCGCCCGCACCCAGTGTCAGCGCCGCCTCCTCCTCGTCGTTGCCGAGGTCCTGCATGAGCGGCAGCACCTCGCGGGCCACGAAGGGGAAGGTCACGAACACCGTCGCCAGCACGATGCCGGGCACGGCGAAGATGACCTGGATGTCGTGCTCCCCCAGCCAGCCGCCGAGAACGCCGCGCGCCCCGAACAGCAGCACGAAGATCAGGCCCGAGATCACCGGCGACACCGAGAACGGCAGGTCGATGACGGTGATCAACAGATTCTTGCCCGGAAACTTGTACTTCGAGATGAGCCAGGCCGCCGCCACGCCGAATATCACATTGAGCGGCACCGCGATTGCTGCCGTCAGCAGTGTCAGCTTGATCGCCGACCAGGTCTCGTCCCGCGTGATCGCCGCCAGGTACCCGTCGACTCCTTCCTCGAACGCCTGCACGAACACCGACACCACCGGAAGGACCACGAACAGCGCCAGGAAAAGCAGACCGACGGCGATCACCGCCCAGCGGACGGGACGTGGCTCGGTCAGCGTGACGACCTGGGGGTGCCCGCTAGCCATCGGTGTTTCTCTTCCGGCTCCAGGCCTGGAGCGCGTTGACGATGAACAGCAGCAGGAACGAGCCGGACAGCATCACCACCGCCAGCGCCGTCGCCCCCGGGTAGTCGTACTGCTCCAGCTTGGTGACGATCAGGAGCGGGACGATCTCGGTCTTCAGCGGCATGTTGCCGGAGATGAAGACGATCGATCCGTATTCGCCGACGGCACGCGCGAAGGCGAGGGCGAACCCCGTCATGAGAGACGGCAGCACGCAGGGCAGGATCACCTTGTGGAACGTGATCCACCGGTTCGCGCCGTGCACCGCCGCCGCCTCTTCCATCTGGACGTCGAGATCCAGCAGCACCGGTTGCACCGTGCGCACCACGAACGGCAACCCCACGAAGACCATCGCCACCATCACGCCCGTCGGTGCGAAGGCCACCTGGATGCCGTGCGGCTGCAGCCATCTGCCCATCCATCCGTTCTCCGAGTAGATCGCCGTGAGCGCGATCCCCGCCACGGCCGTCGGCAGGGCGATCGGTAGATCGACGATGGCATCGACGAGGCTCCGGCCCACGAAGCGGTAGCGGACCAGCATCCAGGCCACCAGGAAGCCGAAGAAGGCGTTGACCACTGCCGCCACCAGAGCGCCGCCGAAGCTCATCCGGTAGGACGCCAGCGCTCGCTCGGAGGTGACGGTCTTCCAGAAGTCGAGCCACGACAATTCGGACGTTTTCAGCACCAGCGCCGCCAGCGGCAACAGGACGATGAGGCTGAGATAGGTGAGCGTGAAGCTGAGTGTGGGCCGGAAGCCCGGCAGCACCCCCGGCCTCCAGCCTCGCCTCGGAACCGACGCCCCCGCGGGCGCGACCCATGCCGTCATCTGGCGGCCGAATATATCTGATCGAAGATCGCGTCGTCGGCGAAGTGCTTCTTTTGGACCGCGGTCCAGCCACCGAAGACGGCGTCGATAGTGAACAGGTTCAGCTTCGGCAGCTTGGTGGGGACCTTCTCGTCACGCGGCCGGTAGTGGTGTTTGGCGATGATCTGCTGCCCCTCGGGCGAGTAGAGGTAGTCGAGGTAGGCCTTGGCCACGTCCGTCGTGCCGTGCTTTCTGGCGTTTTCGTCCACCACCGTCACTGACGGTTCCGCCAGAATCGTGATCGAGGGGTTCACGATCTCGAACTTGTCGTGGCCGAGTTTGTTCACCAGAAGATAGGCCTCATTCTCCCAGGAGATGAGCACCTGGCCGATGCCCCGCTGACCGAAGGTGGTCGTCGACCCGCGCGCCCCCGAATCCAGCACCGGGACGTTCTTGTACAGCTTTGCGATGAAGTCCCGGGCCTTGGCGTCGTCGTTTCCGTACTTCTTCAGGGCATAGCCCCAGGCGGCGAGGTAGTTCCAGCGCGCGCCGCCCGACGTCTTCGGGTTGGGGGTGATGACGGCGATCCCCGGCTTGACCAGATCGTCCCAGTCCTTGATCCCCTTGGGGTTTCCCTTGCGCACCACGAAGACGATTGTCGAGGTGTAGGGCGCGCTGTTGTTCGGCAGACGCTTTTGCCAGTCCTTGGGGACGCGGCCAGAGTTCGCGTGAATGGCGTCGATGTCGTAGGCCAGCGCCAGGGTCACGATGTCCCCCCCGAGACCCTCGATGACGGAGCGTGCTTGCTTCCCCGAACCGCCGTGCGACTGCTTCACCTTGACGTCATCACCAGTTTTCGCCTTCCAGTGCCTGGCGAAGGCGGCGTTGAAGTCCTGGTACAGCTCCCGCGTCGGGTCGTACGAGACGTTCATCAGTTCGACGGTCTTGGCGTCGGCGGCCGCGGTGAACAGAACGGTTGCCAAGATCAGAATCGTTTTCATGGTGATTCTCCTCAGAACGACGTCGCCACGCGGGTGAACAGTGATTCTTCGGCCTTGCGGTCACCGGTGACCGCTCCCCCTTCGAACCAGCTGTGCTCGTAGTTGAACTGCAACTTGATGCCCTTGTGCCAGTGCCAGGTCACGACGGCGCCCACGGCGCGGATCCGCTCGACGGAGCGCGACGGATCGGCGTAGGTCGGGAAGGTGTCCTCGTCGATGTGCAGCTCGTTGTAGCGGGCGCCCACCTCGATCGCGCCCCATGTGCCTGCCTTGATGTCGAAGGGACTCAGCGGCTGCACGCCCTCGAACAGGTTCTTTCCGCCGAACACGTAGGTGCTGGCGACTTGCCAGGCGTAATTGGTCAGCTTGGTGGTGTCGCCGCCCCTCGTGACCGCGTGCCGCACCAGCGTGTACTCCGCAAGGAGACCGAATCCGCCTACGTAAAGGTACCCCTGCGGCGCCAACCGCTCTTCGGGCCCGTCGGCGATCGTGGTGGCGTCGGGCGTGGCGTCGCTTGCGCGGTAGGAGAACGCCACATTCTGTCCCATCGTGCGGTAGCTGGGGAGCGCCGAAATGGAAGCCGCGGTCAGCGCACCGGCCGTCGTATGAAGCGCGGCCGCCCCCTGGTGCTTGCCGATCGAACCCGCGGCTCCGAAGGCCAGACCATGGAGGAGCGCATGGGGATCGGCCTTGAACGGCTGGAAAATGAGGCGCGCGGCCACGTCCTTGGCCCGGTTGGTGTCGATGTCGGGCGTGGTGGCTCCATCCACGTTGCCGTTCAGGACAGCCAGCGCATAGGTGATGACGCCTCCGGCGATGTCTCCGCCCACCTGCGCCCCCACGTCGCGGCTCGGCACCAGAGCCGTCGGCAACCCGCGCTCCACGAAGGCGATGACACCGACCGACTGCAAGCGCTCGAGTCCGAGCGGGGACTTGAACTTGCCGACGCGCAGCTTGAACCAGGCGACTGGCCGGATCTCCGCATAGGCATCCTGCACGAGCACCTGGCTCTGCCCGAAGTCGGCATTCACACGAAGGTCGATGAGGTCGAAGAGGGCAGCATCGAGGCTGAGCCTCGCGCGCCGGAGGAGGAAGGTGTTCCTCGCGCTCTGGGCCTCGTCGCCCACGAAGAAGCGCCCGTCCACGTGCAACAAGCCCCGCGGCTTCACCACGATCGGCGCGACTGCGGCCGCGGGCGTTTCCTCCGCCTCGGCCTGGGCCGCAATCGCCAGCGTGGCGATGATGACTCGGATCCGCATGGTCTCTCTCCTTGGGACAAAAAAAAACCCACCGGCCTTCTGGGGCGGGTGGGCTCTCCGGGAAACGTCTGCGCTGCCGTCAGACTGGTCCCCGGGGTGGACCCACCCCGGACGGACAGAGACAGCTGTGCGTCGTTTTCATGAAAAAAGACACTAGTCCTGTTTAGTGGAACTGTCTACAGAATTAATTTGCCGTGGTACCTTTGACCTGGCCGATGAAGGAAAAACGCGTGGCCTCTCTGCGAAACACCGCCCTGCCGCCCGGGGATGACGTGGGCGCTGCCGAGTTGACGCGGGCCGTGGCCACCAATCTGCGAGACAAGCGCAAGGCAAGGGGCCTTTCGCTGGACCAGCTCGCCGCGGCGTCGGGTGTCAGCCGCGCGGCGCTCTCCCAGATCGAGACGGGCAAGAGCAACCCATCGCTGGGTGTGCTCTGGAAGATCGCCGTCGGTCTGGGGATCCCGTTTTCCGACCTGCTCGGAAGCGGAACCACCGGGGCCACCGTCCTGCGCAGGGGAGACGCCCAGGTTCTGCGCTCGGCGGATGGACGGCTGGAGAGCCGGCCGCTGAGCCCGGCTGGCTCGTCGCCGTGGGTGGAGGTGTACGAACTGCGGCTGGCGGCGCGCTCATCGCACGCCGCCGATCCGCACGCCTCCGGCACGCACGAAGTCCTGGTGGTGCTGAGCGGTGCCCTGAAAATGCGTCTCGGCGCCGAGGTGTACGAACTGGCGGCCGGCGACTCGGTCTCTTTTCGCGCCGATCAACCTCATGTCTACGAGAACCCCGCGCCTGCCGAGGCCCGCTACCACAACGTGATCATCTACGCGCGCTGATCATCGCCACCGGTAGGTGAGCGAGGACCTCCGCGACAGGCAACGCATGGATGGGCGAGCCGATCCGGCCGTTCAGTGGCCGAGCGGTGAGCGCTTCGCTGAAACGGAAGTGAGCCAGGTTGGCGGGGAGCTGGAGTTTCGTGTCGGCCCAGGTCTCGCCGGTCGGCCGGCCTCCCAGGCGGACGAAATGGCGGCCTGTCACCGCTATCACGGCCTCGTTCTCGTGAGTCCGCGCGAACGCGACCACGTGCGCGGCCCGCGATCCGGTGACCGTCAACGGCTGGTAGTCACCCTCGGCGAATAGCCGGGCGTGCGCGCGCCTCAGGCTCAAGGCGCGGGTGGTGACGAGCAGCTTCAGGCGCCCGTCCCGGGGCTCGGCCATGAGGCGAGCCGCCAGCGCGGGCAGGTCGCGCTCGGCCTCGACGTTCAGCTCGGCCAGTAGGCGGCGGCGGGTTTCGTAGTCGACGGGGCGACGGTTGTCCGGATCGACCAGCGAGAAGTCCCACAGCTCCGTCCCCTGATAGAAGTCCGGGATCCCGGGTGAGGCGACCTTCAGCAGCACCTGCGCCAGCGAGGTCCAGTACCCAGGTTCGGCGACACGGGTCACGAACGCCTGCAGGTCGTCCAGGAAGTCCGGCGAGCGCCTGGGGTCCAGGACCGCGTCCACGAAGCGCGCCACCGCTGCCTCGTAGGGCTCGTTGTGGTTGACCCAGCTGGTGTGAACCTTCGCCTCCAGCAGCGCCTTGTGCAGGTACTCGCGCACGCGTGCGGGAAACCCGGGCTCGCTGCCGACGCCGCCGGGAGGGCAGGCACCCACCAGCGTCTGGTAGAGCAGGAGCTCCTCGACTCCGTCCGGCGCCTCGAAGCCGCCGCCGTCACCGCGGTGGGGCCGGTTCAGCGCGCGCCAGCGGTCCACGGCATCGGCCCAGGCCTCCGGCATCTCCGACAGGACGATCAGGCGGGCGCGCGTGTCCTCCCCGCGCTTGGTGTCGTGGGTGGCGCTGGCCGACAGGCCATGAGGGAAGGTGCGCGCTCGCTCGGCGTTGCGCCGATGGAACTCCTCGATCGGGTAGCCGAAGGCATCGGGATCACCACCGACCTCGTTCAGCGCCGCCAGGGGGAAGTATCGGTAGAACGCCGTGTCCTCGAGGCCCTTGGCCATCACCGGTCCGGTCAGCTGCTGCATCCGGAGCACGAACTCTCGCCGCTCGGCGCGCTGGGCCTCGGTCAGCCCGTCGGGCTCCTCGAGCATGAGCACCGAGCGCACGAAGTCGAACAACGATTCGTTCATCACCGGATTGCGGCGCTTGCCCAGACGAATGGCCATCTCGATCGGACGGCGGTCGCGCTCGCCGACGATGGTGTCGCCCGGCCGGATGTACGTCCGGTACACCGGGAACGAGGCGATCACCTCGGTCAGCACCTCGCGCAGGCTCGTGAGCGTGAAGTCGCGTGTGTACCGGTGCTGCTCGGAGATGCGATCCAGCCTGCGCGCCAGGACCGCCAGCTCCGCGGACATCGCTGTGTGCAGGACCAGCTTCTTGCTGGCGTATGCCTCGTCGGCAAAGCTGTCGGGTCCGCCCAGTCGGGCGGCCAGGTCGCGCAGATGCGGGCCCGCTGAAGGGTCGACCAGCACCGACGAGACCAGGCCCAGGAACTCGTAGCCGGTCGTACCGGCCACGGGCCACTCCGGCGGCAGCTTCTCGTCGGGCGCCAGGATCTTCTCGACGACGACAAAGCAAGACTCCTGCCCGGTCGTCTCGCGAAAGCCGTGTTGCAGGTCCTGCAGGTACTTTTCCGGATCGTACAGGCCGTCGACGTGATCGATGCGAAAACCGGTGACGATGCCCTCACGCGCCAGGCGCAGAGGGAGCGCGTGGACCGCCGCGAACACCACCGGATCCTCGACGCGGATCGCCGCGAGGTCGTTGATGTCGAAGAACCGCCGGTAGTTGATCTCGTGTGCGGCCACGCGCCAGTCGCTGGGACGGTACGCCTGTTCGGCCACCACCTTTTCCAGGCGATCGAAGGTGTGCGGCTGTCCTTTTTCGCCGTTGATGACCCGCAGAGAATCCTCGACGGCCCCTCG
This sequence comes from Myxococcales bacterium, assembly GCA_031423255.1. Taxonomy (GTDB): domain Bacteria; phylum Myxococcota_A; class Polyangia; order Fen-1088; family Fen-1088; genus JANPFD01. The sequence continues at coordinate 49,427 of JANPFD010000207.1, forward strand.
CGTCTCGGCGCTGTAGGCCATCAGCGAAGCCAGACGGCGCTGGATGATCTCGCGCTCATGACGGCGCTCGCGCACCTTGGCGGGTGCGCTCTCGGTGCGGGACGGCAGATGGCCGATGGCGCGCACGATGCTTTCCAGTTCCAGAACCATCGGGTGCTCGTCGCCAAACCGCCCGCGCTGCGATCCCAGGGCTGGCTCGAGCACGTGCAACCACGAGCGCGGCGTCATGGGAACCCGGGTCTCGTAGTACGACAGGAAGAACGCACCATCCTGATAGCCGGCCTGGATGTGCGTCTCGAGCACGCGGCCGAACTGATCGCCCAGCACCGGCAAGAGGACACGGCCCTGCAGCTCGGCCTTGGGTGGGCGCCAGTCGATGTCGAAGAAGCGCGCGTCCAGTGAGCTGGGGCCGTTCTCCAGCACGTCCAGCCAGCGCCGGTTCTTGTCGCTGGCGATGCACATGTGATTGGGGACGATGTCCAGCAGCACTGCCATCTGGCGCGCGCGGAGGGCGTCGGAGAGGCGCGCGAAGGCCTCCTCCCCGCCCAGTTCGGGGTTGAGCCGCTCGTGATCGACGACGTCATACCCGTGGATGCTCCCGGCGCGGGCCGCCGACACCGGCGAGGCGTAAAGGTCGGTGATTCCCAGGTCGTGCAGGTAACCCACGACGCCGGCGGCGTCACCGAAGGTGAAGCGCTGGTTCAGCTGCAGACGGTACGTGGTGACGGGGATTCGCATGGCCGATGGCCGCGGTAGTCTTCCCCGGTGAGGTGGGTGCGGCTGTACGCGCCCGCAACCACCGGCGGGTGGGTTGGCTCACCTAGCGGCGAAGGCGGCGCAGGAACTCGGCCTCGTCGACGATCTCGACGCCCAGGGCGACAGCCTTTTCGTGCTTGGTGCCGGGCGATTCGCCAACCACCACGAAGTCCGTCCGCTTGGAGACGCTGGAGGTGACGCGCGCTCCTGCCGCTTCGGCGGCACCGGTCGCTTCCTCACGCGAGAGTTGCTTCATGGTGCCGGTGATGACGATCGTCTTGCCGGCCAGGGGCTGGGGCCCGGCCGGCTTCTGCGCGCTCTCGTCGTCACGCATCCGCAGCCCGGCGCGGCGCAGCTTGCCGATCAGCGCCAGGTTCTCGGGATCGCTGAACCAGGCTTGCACGCCCGCGGCGATCTCCGGGCCGATCCCTGCTATCGCTTGCAGATCGTCGAGGCTGGCAGCCGCCAGCGCGTCGATCGCGGGAAAACGGCGGGCGAGCAACTGGGCCACGTGTTCGCCGACGCGGCGGATGTTGAGCCCGACCAGCAAGCGCCAGATCGGCCGATTCTTCGCCGCCGCGATGGCACCGAGCAAGTTCTGGATCGATTTCTCCTTGAACCCAGGCAGTTCGGCCAGCCGCTCGGCCGTCAGGAAGTAGACGTCGGCGGGATCGCGGACCCACCCGCGTCGCAAGAGCGCCTTGCCGGTCTCGTAACCGAGGTGGTTGATGTCCATGGCGCCCGGCGAGGCGAAATAGAACAGCCACTCCACACTCTGCGACGGGCAGCCGGCCTTGTTCGGACAGCGCCAGTCGGCCTCGTCCTCCTTGCGCACAAGCGCAGTGCTGCACGAGGGACAGTGGGTGGGGAACTCCCAGACGGGCGTGCCGGCCGGGCGCTTCTCCAGAACGGGTCCGACCACCTCGGGGATGACGTCGCCGGCACGGCGGACGATCACCGTGTCGCCGACGCGCACGTCCTTGCGGTGTACCTCGTGGTCGTTGTGCAAGGTGGCGTAGGTGACGCGCGCGCCGCCCACGAAGACGGGATCCAGCACCGCGAACGGGGTGACCTTGCCGGTGCGGCCGGTGTTCACGGCGATCTGCTGCACCGTCGAGGTCCGCTCCTCGGGCGGAAACTTGAACGCCAGCGCCCAGCGCGGCGCCTTGCTGGTGGCGCCCAGCTCGTCGCGCAGGGCGAAGCGGTCGACCTTGATGACGACGCCGTCGATCTGGTAGTCGACGTCGTGGCGCTGGCGCTGCCACTTCTCGCAGTACGCCCACACGTCGTCGAGGGAGCCCGCTCGCTCGATGACCTGGTTCACCGGGAGTCCAGCCGCGCGCAGGGCGGCCAGCTCCTCGGTGTGGCGTTCGAGGCGGCGCCCGTGCGTCCCCGTGCCGTAGATCCACAGCGCCAGGGCGCGCGACGCGGTGACCGCCGAGTCCTTCTGGCGCAGGCTGCCAGCGGCGGCGTTGCGCGGGTTCGCGAACGGCCGGTCGCCACGCTCGCCCAGCTCGCGGTTCAGCTTGTCGAAGACCGACACCGGAAGGTACACCTCGCCGCGGATCTCGAGCCTGTCGGGGTGGTCGGTGCCGGCGAGCCGGTGAGGGATCTGCTTCAAGGTGCGAAGGTTGGCGGTGATGTCTTCACCCACGCGTCCGTCGCCGCGCGTGGCACCCCGGGTGAAGAAGCCGCGCTCGTACAGCAGCGAGACCGCCAGACCGTCGATCTTCAGCTCGCAGACGAAGTCGACTTCGTTGCCGATGCCGCGCTCGATCCGCTTGCCCCAGGCATCCAGCTCCTCGCGAGAAAAGGCGTTGTCGAGTGACAGCATCGGTGTCAGGTGCGGCGCCGGAGCGAACAGCTCGGACGGCCGGCCGCCGACGCGCTGGGAGGGGCTGTCGGGCGTGATGAGCTCCGGGAAACGCTCCTCGAGGCGCTTCAGCTCGCGGAGCAATTCGTCGTACTCGGCGTCCGCGATCTCGGGCTCGTCGAGGACGTGATAGCGGTAGTCGTGATGGCGGATCTGCGTGCGCAGCTCCTCGACGCGACGCTGCGCCTCGGCGCGATCGCGGTCGGGGGGCTGGTCCATGGGTCATTTTTGCCAAAACATTGCCCCCGCGTCGACCGTCACAGGAACTTCTCCAGCCGAACCCGTCTCGTCTTTCTCAGAACCGGCGCCCAGAGGTCGCCTCGCTTGGCCAGCCGTGCGGGCAAGTTGTCGATCCGGAAGTCGTCGATGGCGATGCCGCGCTCGACCTCGGTCCAGTCCACGGGCGCCGACACTGCCGCTTTCGGATGAGGGCGGACGGAGTAAATGGACGCCAGCGTCCGGCCCCAGGCGTTCTGGTTGTAGTCCACGAGGACGCGCCCGCGCGGCCGCTTTGCGACGCGGTACTCGGCGGTGATCAGCCCGGGGTGCTGTCCGGCCAGGGTGTGCGCGAGCGCCTTGGCGAACGTCCAGACCTGCTTTTGCAGCGGGCCGCGCGCGATCGGCACGTAGACATGGATCCCCTTCGAACCCGTGGTCTTCGCGAAGCTGGGCATCCCCAGGCGATCGAGCGCGTCGCGCATGACCAGCGCCGTCTCCCGCACCCGCTCGAAGGTGGCGCCCGGGACGGGATCCAGATCGAAGTGCAGGAAGTCGGGTCGGTTGATCTCATCGCGGCGCGAGTACCACGGGTTCAGATCGATGCAGCCGAGGTTCACCACCCAGAGCAGGGCCGCCAGATCCTGGATCATCGGAAACTCGATGACGCTGCCCGAGTCGTGTTCGATGGGGCAGGTCTCGATCCATTCTGGCCGCGGTGTCGGTGCGCGTTTCATGAAGAAGAAGTCGCCGGCAGCGCCGTTCGGATAGCGCTTCATGACCATCGCCCGGTCGCGCAGGTGCGGCAGCAGCGCACCCGAGACGTCGGCGTAGTACTGCAAGAGGTCGCCCTTCGTCAGGCCCAGGTCGGGCCAGAAAGGCTTGCGCAGGTTCGTCAGCCGCACTTCGCGGCCCACCGCGACGCGCACCACCACGTTCTCCTCGTCGCCGGCCAGCATCAGGGGCATGTCATCTCGATGTGAGGCGCGTGATACCTTCGGCGCGATGCCCGCCTGGGCCAAACGTCTCTACGTGATCGCCGCTGCCGTCCTCGGCACGTTGCTGGTGCTCGTCGGGGCGCCGAAGGTCCACCAGGCCATTGTCGCCCACGAACCTTACGACTTCGTCGTCGATCAGGGCCTGGCGCGAGCCTGGAAAGACGGATACGACCCCTACAGCGCCGAAGGGGGGAAGCGATCGGGCCTGGAGAAGATCGGGCCGAGTGGATTCGGTCACCCGCCGAGCACCGGGTTCTGGGCCCTGCCGGTCGCCCATCTCGACCCCAAGCTGGCCAACGCCGCGGTCACCTGGACCAGCGTCGCCCTGTTGCTGCTGGAGATCCTGATTCTCGCCCAGACCCTCGGGGCGCCGGCGCCGCTGGCCACCGCCTGGGCGTTGTTCGGCTACGCCATGAGCTGCACGTTCGTTTTCTACGGCGCTCAGACCGGGCAGCTCTCGATCGCTCTCGGGATGTTCTTCGTGGTCGCGTGGCTGGCCGTGCGTCGCGACGACGAGATCACCGCCGGTCTGGCCCTGGGGCTGGCCTGCACCATGAAGCCCCTGCCGGGCGTGGTGGTGGCGATGTTCCTGGTCCTGCGGCGGTGGCGCCTGGTCGCCACCGCCGTCGGCGCCTACCTCGTCATAGCCCTGGTGATGACCTCACGCTTCAGCTTCGCCAGCTGGGCCACCTTTCTGTCGAAGCAGCGTGCCATCGCGGACGCATGGATGGGCACCATCCAGAACTCCAGCTTGCACGGCGTCATCCTGCGGCTGTTCAACCCGGCCTGTGAACCGAAGCCGCCCGTCCCGCGCGCTGTGGCCCTCCTGTCGACGGCCTGCGCGCTGGCGGTCATCGCCGGCGGTCTTCTGCTGGTGCGCAGGGCTCGCCGCGGCCGGGAGCTGGATCTGGCATACGCCTGTTTCGTCATGCTGTCGGTGGTGACGTCCCAGTGGGCCTGGGAGCACTACAGCGCGATCTTCCTCTTGCCCGTGGCCATCGGCATCGTCGAGGTGCTGGCGCTGTGGCGGGAGGGCAGCCGGCGGTTGTCGATGGCGGGACTGGCGACGATCCTCGTGATGGTCACCTGCTGGCTCGTCCCCTGGAACCTGAAGGTCGATCTTCACCACGCCTTTCACCACGGCCATCCGGAGGTCCATCTCCGCATGCACGTCGTCGAGGTGCTCAACTGGCTGCCGGCATTCCTGCTCGCCGGCTGGCTCGCCATGGTCTTTCGCCGCGCGCAAAGGCGCGCCTAGAAGCGCGCTTCCAGCCCCACGCCGGCCCCGAAGTTGCGCGCCGACCCATCGTGGTTGACGTCGGGAAAGAGGAGCCAGGTGCGAAGATCAGTCGCGTGGGACAGCGCGTACCCGAGGCCGAACCCCAGCGGCACCGTCGTCCCACCGCCAGGGTTGTGATAGCGGACTCCGGTCAGCGGGCCCAGCCAGGTGCGGTTGCTGATCTGGAACCACAGGTGGAACGGGAAGCTCACCACCGTACGCTTGTTGTCGTCGAAGATGATCGGGACGTAGATCCCGGTGTCGAGCCGGGCCGCCCCGCCGAGGTGTAGCCGCAATGGCACGGCAACCATGATGCCCAGGTTCGTGCCGTCCTCGGTCGGCAGGTAGAGACGGCCCTCGAGGCCGAGTTCGGCCACAGCGCCTCGGGCGGCCGCCCACAGCACGGAGATCTCGGGGTTGGCGACGGAGTCACCGCCGGTGCCGTAAGTCTCGGTGTCGAAGGTGCGGCCGTATTGATCCGCGCGTGTGACCCGGCCGTCGGTCCCGAAGCGGATCCCGGTGCGAATGCCGAGTTGCACGTCCGAGGTCAGCCCGGCCGCCAGCTCGAGGTTCAAGCCGAAACCGGTGAAGTCCTTCTCGACATGTCCGATGCCGAGCCCGGTGTCGAGGGCGAAGTCCGCGCGCGACAGTGTCAGCGAACGATCCACCCAGGCCGCCTCGGCCGTGACCGGCAAGACCAGAGTCAGGACGACGGTGCCGAGGCCCATCCGGGAACGCATGCCCGGATTCTTATATCAGTGCAGCGCGCCGAGGCCGAGAAGAGCGCCAGCCCCACCATCAGGAACAATGCCCCTCCCGGGATCCACATCACTAGCCCGGCCAGCCGTTGATCCTGGAGCGCATCCACGCCCAGGGAACTGACGTAGCGTGGATACCAGACGCGGCCAGCGACGGCGAGCAGCGCCCCCAGCAGGCCCGTATGAACGCCCGTGGCCAGCACGAACAGTGAAGCCAGGCGTTGGTTGCCGTGGATCACTGACGACCAGAACAGGGCCGCCGTGAACAGCAGCGAGGCGCGCTCGATCGCGCGGAGCCCCTCGTGCTGGAGCGCTCCTTCGAGCAACTGCGGCGCATGCCAGAGCCAGAGCGCCATCGCGTGAAGGGAGAACGCCACCGCCGGCTCGAGGATGAACAGGCGACGCCAGCGGGGTGGCAATGGCAGGGCGATCGCCAGCAACGGCGCCGCCACGAGCATGATCAGCTCCTGCTGGGCCATGTGCGCCGAGAACCGAATGTCGCCCAGCGCCTCGAGCGGCGAGAGCCACGCCACTCCCAGCGCGGCCATGGCCACAATGAACGGCACCACCATCCCCATCCCCCATCAGGGATCTGGGGGTGGGGGCCGCATCGGTCAAGCCCGCTGGATGCCGGGCATCGGCACCGGCGGCACCATCAGCTTGGCGGTCCAGTCGTACGTGGGTGGCGACAGATCCTCGGTCGAGGCCATCGCCTTGTCCCAGGTGATCGCCTGCCCGGTGTACGTGGCCATGCGGCCCATGATCCCCATCAGCGTGCTCTTGGCCATGTAGTCGCCGTGGTTGATCGGCTTGCCCTTGCGGATGCTGGCGAACAGGTCGTCGTGTTCGGCCTGGTACATGTTGGCGTCCTCGGCTTCGGGCGCTTCCCACTTCTTCTTGCCGACGGTGATCGAGGCGTTCTTGCCGGCGATGAGGGCCATCCCCTTGGTCCCGGCAACGTGGATGGTGGTCTCGTTGTGGCAGCCGGCCATCTGCCGGTTCAGCGACGTGACCCGGCGGCCGTCGGCGTACTCGTACACCACCGTGTGGTGGTCATAGATCTGGCCGAACTCGGGCGCGCTGCGCACTTGCCGCCCGCCGACGCCGTGGGCGCGGATGGGGTACTCGCCCTTCATGATCCAGGCGCAGGTGTCCAGGATGTGCACGTGCTGCTCGACGTTGAAGTCGCCGGACAGCCAGGTGAAGTAGTACCAGTTGCGCATCTGCCACTCCATGTCCGTCCATTCGGGCTTGCGCGGCTTCACCCAGATCGGGCCCCGGAAATCGGTGGTTTGCACCATCTGCACGTCACCGATCATCCCGCCGTGCAAGCGGTTGACGGTCTCGCGGTGCTTCTGGTCGTAACGCAGGCAGAGCCCCGAGCACATGGCCAGGTTCTTGGCCTTGGCTTCCTGGGCCGCCGCCAGCACGGCGCGCACCCCCGGTGCGTCGACCGCCACCGGCTTCTCGGCGAAGACGTGCTTGCCGGCGTCGACCGCCGCCTTGATGTGCAGGGGACGGAAGTGGGGCGGGGTGGCCAGCAACACCACGTCGACGCCCGCATCCAGCACGCTCTTGTAGGCGTCGAAGCCGACGAAGCGCCGCTCGGCCGGAACGTCGACCTTTCCCGTCAGCTCCTCGTTTTTCTGGAGCCGTTCGATGGTGGTGGTCAACCGATCCTCGAAGGCGTCACCGACGGCGACCAGCTTGACGTTCTTGTCGGCCTTGAGCGCGTTCAGCGCTGCGCCCGAGCCGCGGTTTCCGCAGCCGATGAGCCCGATGCGGAGCGTGTCCGATGGGGCCGGAGCTCCGGCGAGCGCGCGCCTGGCGAACGCCACCCCGTTGATGATCGTCGTCGTGGCCGCCGCCACCGCCGAGCCACCCATGAAATTCCGCCGCGAGGAACCCGAGGAACCGTTGTCATGAGCCATGTGCCAACTCCCCATATCTGGTCATAACCAGGTATACTAGGCCAACATGCGAATCGTGGATAGAGCGTTCTGGGCCGCCCTGGTCCTGATACTGACAGTCGGCAACGCGGCCGCGGACTCGGAAAAGCTGCGCATCATCGCGTTTGGTCCACACCCCGACGACGCCGAGTTGAAGGCGGGTGGCGTGGCAGCCATGTGGGCGGCGCAGGGCCACCACGTCAAGTTCGTTTCGGTGACCAACGGCGACATCGGCCACTTCAAGATGCACGGGGCCCCGCTGGCCAAGCGCCGCACCGCGGAGGTGAAGGTGGCGGCGAAGCTCCTGGGGATCGAGGCGACGCAAGTGCTGAACATTCACGACGGCGAGCTGGTGCCGACGCTGGAGTACCGCCGGCAGATCGCCCGGCTCATCAAGGAGTGGCGCGCCGACATCGTGCTCACGCCGCGGCCGAACGACTACCACCCGGATCATCGCTACACGGGTGTCCTGGTGAACGACGCCGCGTACATGGTGACCGTGCCCTTCTTCGTGCCCGAGTTGCCGGCCTTGAAGAAGAACCCGATCTTTCTGTATTACGGCGACGATTTTCAGAAACCGAACCCCTTCAAGCCGGACGTGATGGTGCCGATCGATAGCGTCATCGAAAGGAAGCTCGACGCTCTGGTGGCGCTGACCTCGCAGTTCGTCGAGGGAGGAGCCAACGGGCGCGAGGACATGGTGCCGAAGACGCCCCAGCAGAAGAAAGAGCGCGAGGCGGCCGTGCGCGAGTCGATGCGCCAGCGCAGCGCCAAGGTCGCCGACAAGCACCGCAGCCAGCTGGTCGAGCAGATGGGTCCCGCGGGGCAGAACACGAAATATGCCGAGGCGTTCGAGCTGTGCGAGTACGGCCAGCGTCCGTCGATTCCCGACTTGCGCAAGCTGTTCCCCTTGCAGCCGTAGCCAGTTTCGAGTGACAACGAGGGCGGCATGCTCGCCCTCGTGATCGCCGCCGTCGGGATCAGCTATCAGGCTCCCGCCGATTGCCCGGACGCCGAAGTGTTCCTCTCCGAGCTGACGGCGCGGACGCGTGATCGCCAGTTCGTGCTGGGCGTGGGCGACCCGAGCTTCGCCATCGAGATCCAGGATTCGGCCGGCGGAAAGGTGGGCCGCGTGCGGCGGGACAACGTGGACCGCGAGGTGTCGGGGGTCGGCGTCTCCTGCGACGAACTGGTCCGGGCGCTGGCGCTGACCACCGCCCTCAGCCTCGAGGAGGTGGCGAAGCCTCCCGTCGAGGCACCCACCCCGCCGCCTCCCGTTCCCGTCGCCGGTGTGAAGGCGCGCGCGCCCTGGGGGGTGGGTGTTCTTGCCGGAGCCAGCGGTGCGCTGACCGAGGCGATGCCTGTGGCGGCCCTGTTCGTGGAGAACCGCCGCGCCTGGGAGCTCCGGCTGACGGTCAGCCACGCCCGCAACGACGTCACCGGCAGCCCTGGTGATGCCGCGTTCGCGCTGACGCTGGGGCAACTCGACGTCTGTCCGCTGGTGTTCGGCGCCTTCCGGCTGTGTGGCAGTGGTCAGGCAGGGCTTCTTTCGGCCAGGGGGATTTCAGGGGCCAACGTCGATACGCCGAAGAGCGCCCGTTTGTTCGTCGCGGCGGCTGGCCCGAGCGCCCGGGCCCGCTGGCAGGTGACCCCGAGGCTGAATCTCGAGGTGGATGTCGCCGGTCGGGTGTCGCTCCGAACCCAGCGATTTGTCTTGGAAACCATGCCTGAGGTCGTCGTTGCACGGCTGCCGAGTTTGACGTGGTGTGCCATGGCGGGGGCTTCCCTGACGATTCCGTGATCAAACCGGTCGCGCCCGACCATTCAGGGCGTGGTCGGTGTGATCATCAGGCGTATGCCGAGGGCCGCGGTCGGATCCGACTCGCAGACCGATGAGCAGCGCCTGCGTCTCCTCGTCGACACGCACATTGACTTCGTCGGCCGACTCTTGCGGAGCGGCGGGGCCACCGAGTCCGAGGTGGACGACCTGGTGCAGATGGCATTCTCGGTGGCCGCCCGACGTCTGGCAGAGATCGAGCCCGGGAAGGAACGGGCTTTTCTGGCCGAGACCGCCATTCGACTGGCGGCGAATGCGCGGCGCGGGAGGGCCCGTTCGCGCGAGGTGGCGATGGACCAGGTGCCGGACGTCGCGGATGCCGCGGCCTCGCCCGAGGAGCTGTCGGACAAGCGGCGCGCGCTGATCGTGCTGGATCGTGTGCTCGAGGCGATGGACCTCGATCTGCGCGCGGTGTTCGTCCTTTACGAGATCGAGGAGATGACGGTCGCCGAGATCGCGGCGACGTTGCAGATCCCGCAGGGTACGGCCGCGTCGCGGCTGCGGCGGGCGCGCGAGGAATTCATGACCCGCCTTCGAAGGAGCGGAACGCTATGAGCGACCCACGTCGACTTTCGGACGAAGATCCCGCGGCTGCGGCGCTGCTCGGGGCGGCCCGTTCTTACCGGGTCTCCCCCGAGACGCGGAGCCGGACACTGAAGATGCTGGGGTTGCCGGTGGCTGCCTCGCTGGCCAGTACGGCCGTCGGAACGGCCGTTGCTGGTACGGCCAAGGCGTGGATCATCGCCTCGGCGCTGGTGGTGGCGAGCGGCGGCGGGGCCATCACCTACCGCGTGGTGAAGGAGCGGCGCGCTCCGCGGCCGGTGGTGAGTGTTCCGGCGAAGTCCGTGCGGCCGCGACCGATCATACAGCCGGCGCCCGTTGCGCCGATCGCCCCTGAGCCGCCGGCGCCGGTGAGCGCAGCGCGGCCGGTGGCGCCGTCGCCCGTCCGGCGGATGGCGCTTCGCGAGCCGCCCGTCGTTGTACCGGTACCGGTACCGGTACAGGCTCAGCCGGCGCCGAGCCCGCAGCCGATCGAGGTGGTCACCACCCCGCTTGCACCGCCGATCGCCATCGTGCCGCCGCCGGTTCGCTCGGCGCCCACGATGCCGATGCTGTCGCCACAGCCGAAGGCGCCGCCAGCCCGCCGGACGCCGCTTGCCGGCGAGTTGCTCATCCTCGACGACGCCGCTCAGGCCGTGCGGGACGGCAATGCCCGCCGCGCGCTGGCTCGCCTCGACGAGTACGGTCGTATGTATCCCCACGGCGCCCTCCAGGAAGAGGCGGTCGTGCTCCGCATCCAGGCTTTTCTCGCCAGCGGCGATCGCGCCCGTGCCCAGATCCTGGCCAACGATTTCATCAATCAGCACCCGCGCAGCGTTCTTGCCGAGCGGGTCCGCGCTCTGTTCCCGAAGCAGTAACCAAAGGAGACCAGCAAATGAAACGGCTAACCTCGATTGCGTTCGTGGCCTTGTGGGCCATCTCTGGCTGTGGCGGCGACACCAGCCTCGGCAGCAGCAGCGATCCCAATGCCCTGACCACCAGCACCTGCGAGACCTGCGACACCGCGACCTATCCTGAGAACCTGGTCTGTCCGCAGGGCGCCAAGGCGGGCTGCTTCAAGCGTCAGGACGGCGCCTGTGGCTGGTCCAGCAGGTGTCCCGGCGACACCAGCGGCGGGACCGTCTGCGACTGCGCCAACCTGCCGATCCCCGAGATCGCCTGCGCCAGCGGCAAGACCACGCCGGTCTGTTCGACGGCCAACGGCAAATGCGGCTGGTCGATCACCTGCGACGGTGGCGGCACCGATCCGGGCGGCTGCACCGACGACAAGTGCGGCGGTCAACCGAGGATCGCCTGCCCGACCGGCCAGAAGCTCACCTGCCTGGCAACTTCGAACGCCGTCGCCCCGAGCCCCAGCCCCGGGCCCAACCCCGCTCCGATGTGCGGCTGGAAGTGCGCCGGCCCGACGCCGCCCCCCTGCGACTGCTCGAACCAGCCCGTCCCCGCGATCGGCTGCCAGGCCGGTGAGCCGAAGGCGGTCTGCGTGGTCTCCAGCGACGGCGCCTGCAAGTGGAACGTGACCTGCGGCGGCGGTGGCGGCATGGGCTGCGCCTGCAGCTCGCAGAACATGCCGACCTGCCCACCGAACAGCAAGCCCGAGTGCATCGGAGCCGGCGGCACCGCGAACTCCTGCGGCTGGAAGTGCTCGACTGTCACCCCGCCGACGACCTGCGTCGGCCCCAACCCCGCGCAGCAGTGCCGTGGCACCGCCCAGTGCATTCCTTCGTCCTGCGGCTGCGACGCGGCGACCAAGAGCTGGGTCTGCACCGCCGACTGTGGCAGCGGGATCGCCTGCGACGCGAAGCTCGCCTACTACTACACCTGCGGCGATCCGGTCTGCGGGGGCGCGCGACCCAACGCCACGATCCCGCCCTGCAAGGACGAGAAGGTCGGCGCCGCCTGTCTGAAAGAGGGCGCGCTGTGCAACCCCGGCAACGATCAGTGCAACCGCATGATCGTCTGCGCCAGCAGCGATCCCACCAAGGCGCCGGGCGGCTGCCCGCGGTAGGGCTCACCAGGCCGCAAGTATCCTGAAAACCCAGGTCGGCGCTCATGGCGTCGACCTGGGTTTTCGTTTTTCCGCCGGCGTCCGATGCTGGCGTAGGATGCGTCGCATGCAGACGCTCGTGTTGCTTCTGGTGATGGCCAAGTCGATCCCCGTCGGCACCCGGCCCGAGAGCGTGGCCAAGGGGTTCGGCGGCAAGTGGTACGTGACGGTCATGAACGGGACGCAGGCCGGCGACGGCGTGGTGAAGGTGATCGACGGCGAGGTCGCCAAAGATTTTGCCACCGGCCTCGACGAGCCGAAGGGACTCTGCTTCACGGGGAAGGTCCTGGTGGCGACGGACGTCAAGCGCGTCTGGCAGTTCGACGCCAAGGGGGACAAGAGTCTGATCGCCGGCGAGAAGGACTTCCCGCAGGTCGTCAGCTACCTGAACGATGCCTCGTGCGAGCCGGGCGGCCGCGCCGTCTACGTCACCGACATGGGCGCGAACACCAAGATGCGTGATGCGCAGCAGAACCTGTGGCCGCTGGACAGCGCGGAGGCCAAGGCGCTGCCCGCCATCGGCCGCGTGTACCGCATCGGTTTCGACGGCAAGGTCACCATCGCCGTCGACAAGGCGCCAGAGATGCCGTGCCCGAACGGCGTCTCGGTACGCGTCCCCGGTCGGTTGCTGGTCGCCGAGTTCTTCACCGGCACCATCTTCGACGCCAAGGGAGGCAAGCTGGTGCCGCTCATCTCGGGCCTCCGCGGCGCCGACGGCGTCGAGGATGACGGTCGCGGCAACATCTACATATCGAGCTGGACCCAGGGCAAAGTGTTCCTGCTACCGAAGGGCGCCAAGGAGGCGAAGGTCGTCGCCGAAGGCTTCCAGTCGGCGGCGGACTTCTTCCTGGATACGGCCGGAAAACAGATCGTGCTCCCCGACATGAAGGCGGGGACGATCAACTTCGTGGCGTTGCCGAAGCGCTAGAGCACCGGCGCCCACTTCTTCATCATCGCCCGCAATTCCTCGGTCTCCTCGGCCTTGAGGCCGGGCAGGGGCGGGCGCACGGGACCGCCGACGAGGCCGACCATGTCCATGGCCACCTTCATCACCGTCACCTCGTAGCCCTTCTTGCGCGACCGGAAGTCGTAGAGCGGGACCACGTAGTCGGCCATCAGCTTGTTCAGCGTCGTGTAGTCCCCGGCCGCCGCGTACTCGTGCAGTTGCATCGACAGCTTGGGGGCCACGGTGGCGATGCTGGAGGTGTACGTGCGGATCCCGATGGCGTAGTAGCCCGGCACGCAGTCGTCGCCGATCCCGCCGATCCAGTACAGGCGGTCGCCCACCTTGTTGCGGATCGCCTGATAGCGGCGCACGTCGCCCTGCCCATCTTTCCATGCCACCAGCGTGGGGATCGTCGCCGCCAGCTTGGCGACCTGCTCGGGGCCGTATTGCACCCACTCGCGGCTGTAGATCAGCATGCCGAGCGGGGTCGCGGCGCCGATCGCCTTGTAGTACTCGAGCATCCCGTCGTCGGGAGCGCCGGGGTAATAAGGGGGCAGCGCCAGGATCCCGTCGGCGCCCGCGGCCGCCGACTGCTTCGCCATCTGCACGGCCAGCGCCAGGTTGAAGCCGACGCCAGCGATGACTGCGGTCTTGCCGCCGAAGATCTCCACCGTCAGCTTGACCACCTGCTGATGCTCCTCGGGCGTCAGCGAGTAAAGCTCGCCCGTGCCTCCCGCCGCCACGACGGCGCAGAATGGGAACTTCGCCATGTGCAGCAGGTTCTTCCGCAAGCCGTCGAGGTCCAGCGACAGGTCGGCGTTGAACGGCGTGGTCGGGAACGCGATCACCCCGCCGAATCGGCTGCGGAGATCTGCGGGCTTCATACTCATCGGGTCTCCTCTCACACGGAATCGGCGAACTGAATCAGCGCCTTGATGTATCCATAGCAGAAGGCGAATGCCTGCTGTCCGCTGGGGTCGTCCTTGTGCTTGGGGACGTGGTCCGGCATCAGCATGTACGGATATCCGACCTCCTTGTAGGTCAGCACCGCCTTCACGAAGTCGACGTCACCCTCGTCGGGATACACCTCCATGAAGTCGTCACGGCGGCCACGGATGTTCCGGAAGTGGACGTTGAAGATCTTCTTGCGCATCCCGAACCAGCGGATGACGTCGAAGATCTCCTTGCCAGGGTCCTGGAGCATCTCCGAGACGGTCCCCTGGCAGAAGTTCAGCCCGTGGTACGGGCTTTCCTTGATCGACACGAACTTCTTCAGGCCGTCGACCGTTCCCAGCACCAGGTCCACGCCCATGAAGCCGGGCGGCGTCCCCGGGTCGTGCGGGTGACAGGCGATGCGCACCTTGAACTCGTTGGCCACCGGCACCACGCGATCGAGGAAGTAGGTGATGCGCTCCCAGTAGGTGTCGGCGGTGACCCGGCCGGCCTGCGTCAGCTTCTCCTTCTTCTTCGCCTCGGACAGCTTCCAGGTCGAGTATCCGACGCCGCCGCGGCCCGGCGTGCGCTCGGTGCGCAGCACGCCCAGGATGTTCATGTTGTACTTGATGGCCGGGATGCCCGCCTTGGCGCAACTCTTGATCAGGTTCTGGAACTCTTCGATGTCCCGGTCGCGCTCCGGGCTCTGACCGAGCATCACCGCCTTGCGGTTGCTGGTCTCGATGCTGTCCGATGCCAGAAAAGGCGGCGTCAGCAGGTCGACGCCGATTCCGGCTTTCTCGCAGCGCTCGCGGAACTGGACCAGATCCTCGGTGCTGTACGGCCCCTTTTTTGGAAGCATGCCGCAGATGTTCTTGATGCCGTGCCTGGCGAAGAACTGCAGCCGCTCGTCGGTGGCCGGCCCACTCTGACAGCCGGCCTTCATCAGGGCCCGCGAACGCTGGGCCGCGGTCGCGACCTTGCCACCCTTGACCACCGCCCCGGCCGCAGCGAGGGAGAACAGCTCTCGCCGGTTCATGAAGGCATACTCCCTAGGCCAGCACTTCACCGGCGCGGTTCATCAGGCGGCCGATGTCCAGACCGTGAGGGCAGGCGGCCGTGGCGGCGCGGAAGTCGAGGTGCGAGAACGAACGCGCCTCGGACGGCAGTTCAGCGAACAGCTGCCGGGCCTCGTCGTGCTTGCCGTAGCTGTCGTGGTACATCAGGTACCGGAGCGTCGCCCCGATGTCGACGGGAGCTTCCATGGCGGCGCCGCACAGGTGATCGCAGCCGTCACAGGTGCTGGAGCGGGTGGCGGCGGCGTACTTCCACAGCGCCTCCGTCTCGGCCTGCGTCAGCTTCGTCTTGTCGAGCGCGGCGGCGACGTTCTCGTGCACCTTGTCGAGATTGTCCATCTCGGACACCGCCGCGGTCAGCCGGTCGTCGGCCCAGACTGCCTTCAACACCGACTGGAACTTGTTCCACTTGCCGGACTGCTCGAATTTTGCCGTGCGGTCCGCGAACGACACCGCCGATGCCTGCGTCTTCATCGCGATGAGGCCCACCTTGGCCTTGGCGGCGGTGTCGATGGCCCGGTTCAGCGCCTCGTTGCCGTACTGCTGGAAGTTGTAGCGGAACATCACCGCGTCGACCCACGGGGTCTTCGCCGCCAGTTCCAGGAGCTCGGCGACGTTTCCCTGGTGGCAGGACCATCCGAAGAACTTGATCTTCTTCTCCTTGCGCAAGCGCGTGATGACAGCCTCGAGGTCGTCGTTGATCACCGCCGGGTCCTTGACGCCGTGAGCGAAGAACATCTCGACGTGATCGGTCTGGAGCCGCTCGAAGCTCTGGTGCAACGACGCCTCCATGCTGGCCGGGTCGTGCTTGTTGCTCTTGGTGGTGATCCACATCTTGTTGCGTATGTTGGCCCGGGCCTGGAAGGCGCCGATGGCGCGTTCGCTGTTACCGCCCGTGTAGCC
Organism: Myxococcales bacterium; assembly: GCA_031423255.1. Classification (GTDB taxonomy): domain Bacteria; phylum Myxococcota_A; class Polyangia; order Fen-1088; family Fen-1088; genus JANPFD01. The sequence goes on from JANPFD010000207.1 coordinate 65,559, forward strand.
AGCGGCGGTGTCGAAGTAGTTCACGCCGTACTTGAAGCTCTCGGCCAGTTTCGGGTCGAAGCGCGGGTCGAGAGGCATCGAGCCACCCATGACCAGCATGGGGATCTTCTCGCCCGTCCGTCCGAGGACCCGCCGCGGAACCTGGACAGGGGCGGCCGCCAGGGCATTTGGCCCCACGCCCAGGCCGGATGCCAGGACCACCCCGCCACCGAGAACCTGCCTTCTGCTGACGTGCTTCATGGCTCGACCCCCTGCCGGGATGATACACCTGCGGGCCAGGAGGCGTTGAATGTCGAACCTCACGGACATGCAGAAATACATCGGCGAGGAGACCGTCACGGATTTCCGCGAGGGTCGCCTTTCCTGAAGACGTAGTGCCCGGGCCGACGCTGGCGGCGCTCCTGCGCGACAAGCTTCCGGATCGGAGCTGGAGCGAGATTCGAGCCCTGTGTGCGCGCGGCAAGGTCAGTGTCGACGGCAAGGTGGTGCTGGACCCGACCGAGCGTCCAGCGGCCGACGCGCGCATCGAGGTGCGGTTGAACGCGCCGGTGCCGAAACCGCCGCTGCCCCCGGGGTTCCGCGTCCAGTTCGAAGATGGGCACCTGGTGGTCATCGAGAAGCCCGAGGGCGTCTCGAGCGTCCCGTACGAGAAGAAGGAGACCGGCACGGCGATGGACCTGGTGCGCGACGCCTGGCGGCGAGACGGCAAGCCGAGCACCGCCGCTCTGTACGTCGTTCACCGGATCGACAAGGACACCTCGGGGCTGCTCTGTTTCGCCAAGACGAAGCTGGCCGAGCGTGGGATGCACCACATCTTCAAGAACCACCTGGCAGATCGCGAGTATCTGGCCTGCGCGCAGGGGCGGGTGGAGAGCCAGCGGATCGAGTCGTACCTGATCGAGGACCGTGGCGATGGCATTCGCGGCAGCACCCGGCACACGGAGCAGGGACGACGCGCAGTCACCCACGTCGAGGCGGTGGAGCGCCTGCGGAAGGCGACGCTGTGCCGCGTGCGGCTGGAGACGGGGCGCACGCACCAGATCCGGATCCATCTTGCCGAGCGTGGTCATCCGCTGGTCGGCGAGACCGTCTACATCCGCGATCTGCGCAGGGCGGGCGTGGAGCCGCTCGCCGCCGAGCGGCTGATGTTGCATGCTGCGACGCTTGGCTTCGAGCACCCGGTGACCGGCAAACGGCTCGCCTGGCAGAGCGAGCCGCCGCCGGAGTTCGACGCAATCTTGAAGCGCCTGCGCTAGAAGCCAAAGCAATCATGACACCCACGATTTTCCTGGCCCACGGCTCGCCGATGCTCCTCGACGATGAAGGCTGGGTGAACGAACTGCACGACTGGGCGCGGGCGTTGCCGCGGCCCGCGTCGGTGCTGATGCTGTCTGCGCACTGGGAACAAAAGCCGGTCACGCTGGGAGCCACCCGCACGGTGCCGCTGGTCCACGACTTCTACGGCTTCCCCGAGCACTACTATCGCGTGACGTACCCGGCGCCAGGAGCCCCTGAACTGGCGGCGCGCGTGCGCGCGCTGGTCGGCGAGACGCAGCCGGTCGCCGACGATCCGGCGCGCGGCCTGGACCACGGCGCTTACGTCCCGCTCGTCGCCATGTATCCGCAAGCCGATGTGCCGGTGCTTCAGATGTCGCTGCCGACGATGGACCCGCGCACTCTGTTCGATCTGGGGCGCGCACTTGCCCCGCTACGGCAGGAGGACGTTCTCATCGTGGGTAGCGGGTTCCTCACCCATAACCTGCGGACGCTGGACATGCGCCCGCAAGCGCCCACGCCGTCGTGGGCCGCGGAGTTCGACGCCTGGTCGATGGAGACACTCGCGCGCCGGGACGCCGACGCCCTGATCGACTACCGCAGCCGCGCGCCGGGCGTGAGGCAGGCTCTGCCGACGCACGAGCATTTCGTGCCGGTTCTGACCGCGATGGGCGCCTCCGAGGATGCCGACCAGGTGAAATTCCCCATCACGGGCTTCATGGGCGGGTCGATGACCCGCCGCTCGGTGCAGTTCGGAGCGCGATGACCGACGAGCGGCAGCAGCTTCTTGCGCGTATCCTGCTGAGCCGCCACTTCTCCTACGCCGACGCGCTGAGGCGGATCCTGCAGTACCTGTGCGATCACCCGGAGACGCGGGTGAAAGAGCACGAGCTGGCCGTCTCGGCGCTGGGCCGGCCCGAGTCGTTCGATTCGAAGACCGATCCGGTGATCCGTGTCTGCATGACCAGCATCCGCGAACGGCTCGCGGCCTTCTTCGAGGGCGAGGGCCGCGGCGAGCGCTGGGTCTTGAGCATTCCCAAGGGTCGCTATCAGGTGGTCTACGCCGAGCGTGATGTGGTCGACACGGCGACCGTCGAGCCTTCGGCCTTGCGCCGCTTCTGGGCGCCGTACCTGGCGCCGAACGCGCTGAACGTGGTGACGTACACCGAGCCGCTGTTTTTCCGCGACGCCAGCGGCCGCTACATCCGGGACATCCAGATCAACCACCGCGACGGCATGCCGCTCGAGGCTTGCTACCACTACCTGTCCTCGGGCGAGATCCAGGCGGCAATCTCGCTCGTGCGTCTGTTCCAGGAACTCGGCGCGCCACTGGACCTGCGCAACGCCCGTCTCTCGTCGCTGACGGAACTGAGTCAGACCAACCTGATCCTGCTGGGTAGCGTGCGCACCAATCATCTCATCGACAGGTTGAGCGGGCCGCCGGGCTGGGTGATGACCCGCGATACCCTGGAGAGCGAAGGCAAGGGGGAGGTCTTCCGCGGCAGCCGCACCATGGACGGCAAGCTGCCTCGCTTCACCGACTTCGTGCTGGTCACGCGCCGCCCGGGCCTGGCACCCGGCTCGACGATCACCATCATCGCCTCCCATCATGGACGCGCGTGCCAGGGCGTGGGGACGTTCCTCACCATCGAGACCGAGGTGGCGGCGTTGCTCGAGACCATCGGAAAGACCCCGCTACCCGAACACTTTCAGATCCTGATGCGCGTCGAGATGATGGATCTGGACGCCGAGGTCGTGGAGGTCCGGTACCTGCAGCACCGCACCTTCTAGGCCGGGTCTTTCACACCTGCACGGAGGTTGGTAGAACGACAAGCCGTGCGTTTTCGCCCCGTGGCGCTGTCGCTCGTCGTCGCCGCCGGCGTGGGACTTTTCTGGAAGGCGCTTTTTGCGGGGGAGACCTTTTACGTTCGCGATCTACGGTCCTTCTATCGACCGGCAAAGGCGCTCGTCTCGCGTCTGACGGCGGCGACCGGTGGATTGCCGCTGTGGAATCCTTTGTTCGCCTCGGGCCAGCCGTTTGCCGCCAACCCCGAGCACGCCATGTTCCACCCGTTCACGGCGCTGTTCCTGCTGGTGCCGTTCGAGTGGGCTTTCCGCCTGCAGGTGATCCTGCCTCCGCTGTGCGCGGGGCTCTCGATGTACGCGCTCGGCCGCACGCTGAGGCGCAGCCGCTGGGGCGCCCTGTTCGGAGCGCTCTCCTGGGCGCTCGGCGGGTACATGCTGTCGGTGACCAACCTGCTCCCGATCCTGCTGGCCATGGCGGCGCTGCCCGCGGCCGTGGCGTTCGCGGTGCGCGTCGCCCGCGGCGGCAGGCTCGTCGACGTTGCGGGCCTCGGGCTCTGTTTCGCGCTGGTGTGTGCCGCCGGCGAGCCGGCGACGATGATGATGATGGTGCCGCTGGTGCTCGCCGCGGTGCTTGCCGAGCGCCGGCGCCGCCCGCTGCTCGTCGTGGCGGGAGTCTGCCTCGGCACCGTGATGGCGGCCGCTGTCCTCTTGCCCGGGCTGCATCACGCGGCCAGGACCGTCCGGGCCGCGGGGCTTCCGGCCGACTACGCGGGAACCTGGGCGCTGCCTCCCGTCCGGATCGCCGAGCTGCTCCTGCCGCATGTCCTGGGTGACGTCGCGGACCGACCGGGACCGTTCTGGGGCGCTTCGCTCTACCCGAGGACGGGGTTCCCCTATCTGTCTTCCCTCTACCCCGGATTGCTGGCCACGCTGCTCGCATCCTTCGCGTGGGTGGCTCGGCGCCGCGCGCTCTGGCCGTGGATGGCCCTGGCCGGGCTCGGCTATGGCATCGCGCTCGGACCGACGCTGCCGCTGTGGCCGCTTCTCCACCGGCTACCGCTGTTCGGGGGGATCCGGTACCCCGAGAAATTCGCGCTGCTCGTCGTGTTCGCCGTCTCGATTGGCGCGGGCCACGGGTTCGACCAGGTCGCGCATGCGTGGTGGCGACGCCGGCTTCTGCGCATTCTCATGGCCTGCGCCGTCGTCGCGCTACTGGCCACCGCCGGTGTGTGGCTCGCGGCAGGTTCCCCGTTTGCTCGGTGGGTGCCGTTGCGCGCGGCGATCGTGGCGATCGGTGGGGCGGCCGTGTTGTTGTCATGGCGCCGTTGGCGTAACCGCACGATCGGCTTCGCCCTTCTGTGCGCCGTGCCGGTGCTGGATCTGGTCACGGCCGGCAGGGAACTGGTCCCGACCGTCCCCATCGCGGATGTGGCCGCGCCGCCTGCCTTCATGCGGCCGCTGGCGAGCGACAGCGCCGGTCACGTGATTTTCCATCTGGCGCAATGGAACAACGGGCTGCGGGGTGTGCGAGACATGGCACCGCCCCCGATCCCCGCGCAATGGAACGTTCCGATGACGCTGGAGACCGACTTCGATCTGACCCAGTTGCGCTGGACGAACGAGGCGACCACGCTGTTCTGGAAGGCCGCCGAGTCCCAGCCTGCGATCATGAATGCGCTGATGCAGCGCCGCGGGGTCACCGACGTCGTCATCCTGGAACGCGGGGCCACGCGCGCTGGCGATCGGACGCTACCGCCACGTGGCGCACCGTCCGCGTTCAGCGTGGTGCCCATGAACGATCCGCGGCCGCTGGCATTCGCTGTCGCGCGCGTGGAACGCGTCGACGGGCCGGACGGCTGGTTGCAAGCCGTGCTGCGGTTGCGGCAGGAGGCTTCCGTCACCGCCTGCGTCGACGCCTCCGGGTCGCCGCCGTTCGAGGGGCGGCCGGCCGCGGCCCAGGTCGTCGTCGGCCGTCGCACGCCGACGCGGCTCGAACTGGAGGTGAACGCAATGGGACCTGGTCCGTCGTACGTCGCCATCAATCAGACCTGGGACGAAGGTTGGCGGGCCGCGCTCGACGGGGCGCCCACGCGCCTTCACCGTACGGATGTCTCCCTCTCGGGGCTCGTGGTCCCTGCGGGGCGCCATCAGGTGACGCTGATTTACAGGGATCGGTGGCTCGACGTGGGGCTGCTGGTCTCGCTGGGCGGGATCCTCGCCTGCGTCGCCCTGGCGATCGCTGGCCGGATCAGCGCGCGGCATGGCTAGAATGCAGGCCATGCGCACATTCGCGATGGTGGCGGTGGTCGGGTTCTTCATCGGAGGCTGTGACAGCGGCCGGACGCTGGGCAGCGATGACGGCGGAGGCAGCGGAGGCAGTGGAGGCACCGGAGGCAAGCCCGTCTACGGCGGCGGATGTCCGAACGTCACGCCCGCGCAGGGAACCTCGTGCCCTCGCTCGGAGCTGGTCTGCGAGTACGGTGATGACCCGCGCCGCAACTGCCACACCCGCGCCGAGTGTGATTTCAGCAAGCGCTGGAATGTCATCGAGCAGAAGTGCGATCCGATTCCGCCGGCGATGTGCCCCGCCACCCGCGACGACGCGGCCGGGAAGAGTTGCGGCACCAAGGATGCCGTCTGCGACTACGCGGGGCTCGCTTGCCGGTGCTCGAACTGCCGCGACTACCCGGTCCCCACCTGCGGCGGCCCGCTGGTCTGGATGTGCGACGCGCCCAGCCCCGATCCGAAATGTCCGATGGCGGCGGCCAAGCTGGGCACGCGCTGCCCCACCGAGGGTCAGAGTTGCCAGTACGCCTGCGATCTGGGGCGAAAGTGCGCGGGCGGTATCTGGGTCGACGGTGCGACGACCGGCTGCCCGATCTCCGTCCGTCGCGCGAAAACCAACATCCGCTACCTGACCGAGGACGACCGTCGCCGGCTCGCGGCCCAAGTGAATGGCATCCGTCTCGCGACCTACCGGTACACCGACCCGGCTTCCGGCCCGGGGGAGCACCTCGGCTTCATCATCGACGACAGCCCCGGGATCCCCGCCGTGGACGCTGGCGGCGGGCGCGTCGATCTGTACGGATACGCCAGCATGGCCGTGGCCGCCGTCCAGGCCCAGGCTCAGGAAATCGCCTTGCTAAAACGTGAAATCCAGCGCCTCAAGGCAAGGCTTGAGAGGTAGAGTCCGCGGATGCAGCGACGAACGTTTCTCGCGACGGCCGGCGTGTCTCTCATCGCCGGCAAGGGACGCGGCGCTTCGGGTGCTCCCGCCGACAAGTTGACCCGGATTCCGCCCGCGGACGTGAAGCTCCGGGGCCGGATCGGCGGCGCCCTCGATCTGTCCATGCGCAACCGGATCATGGCGCAGGACTGGAAGCGCCTGGTGGCGGCGTTCGAGCAGCGCAAGGAGGCGCGCTGCTGGCAGACCGAGTTCTGGGGCAAGTGGTTCACCGCGGCGGCGCCGGCCTACCATTACACCCGCGATCCGAAGCTGCGCGCCGTCCTCGAGCAGGCCACCAAGGGTCTCGTCGCCACGCAATCGAAGGATGGGTACATCGGCAACTACGCCGACGACAAGCACCTGGCCCATTGGGATGTCTGGGGCCGCAAGTACGTGCTGCTGGGGTTGCTGGCGTCGCATGAGATCACCCGGGATCCGGCGTCCCTGAACGCGGCAAAGCGCCTGGCCGACCACCTCATGACCGAGGTCGGGCCCGGCAAGACCGACATCGTTCGTACGGGAAACTTCCGGGGCATGCCTTCGAGCTCGATCCTGGAGCCGATGGTGTTGCTCCACCGCGCCACCAAGGAGCCGCGCTACCGAGCTTTCGCCGACTACATCGTTGGCCAGTGGTCGACGCCGGACGGCCCGCAGCTCGTCGAGAAGGCCCTGGCAGGAGTGCCGGTCTCGCAGCGCTTTGCCCTGCCCAAACAGTGGTTCGGTCCCGAGAACGGGATGAAGGCGTACGAGATGATGTCCTGCTACGAGGGGCTGCTGGAGCTGTACCGGCTCACCGGGACACCGGCTCACCTCGAGGCGGTGCGAAAGAGCGTCGACGACATCCGCGCCAACGAGATCAACCTCGCGGGGTCGGGAGCGAGCGTCGAATGTTGGTACGGGGGACGCAAGACGCAAGCCCATCCGGCGCGGCACATGATGGAGACCTGCGTGACCGTCACCTGGATGAAGCTGTGCGGGAATCTGCTACGGCTCACCGGATCGTCGGTGCTCTTCGACGACATCGAACGGGCCGCTTACAACGCGCTCCTCGCGGCGATGACGCCCGACGGATCGACCTTCGCCAAGTACAGCCCTTTCGAGGGTTTTCGCGACATCGGCCCGGCCCAGTGTGACATGGGGTTGCACTGCTGCACCGCCAGCGGGCCGCGCGGGCTATTCCTGCTGCCGCAGCTGGCGGTCATGCAGTCGTCCGACGGACCGGTCGTCAACCTGTACGAGCGCGGCGAGGCGGCGTTGACGCTGACCTCCGGCACGCGGGTGACCCTGCTCCAGGACACCGGCTACCCTGCGGAGGACTCGATTCGCATCGAGGTGCGGCCGTCGCGGAGCGCGCGGTTCACGCTGTCGCTCCGGATCCCGGCCTGGAGCGAGACCAACGAGCTGACCGTGAACGGCGCCGCCGTGCCCGCTGTTACCCCGGGCGCCTACGCCCGCATCGAGCGGACCTGGCAAGCGGGTGACAGAGTGACGCTGAAGCTGGATATGCGGCCGCGCGTGATCCCGGCTCCCGACGGCAGTCTGGCCTCGGCCGTCGTCAGGGGCCCGGTGCTGCTGGCGCGTGATAGCCGGTTGACGTCCGACGATGTGGACGAGCCAGCTGTTCCGAAGGGGGAACTCGTGGCGACCGAGGCCAAAAACGGGTTCTGGATGCAGTTCAAGATGCCGTTCGCGGGCGGGTCGCACGACAGGAAGGGCGAACTGGCTCTGTGCGACTACGCCTCGTCGGGAAACGCCTGGGACAGCAAGAACCGTTTCAGGGTCTGGCTGCGTCGCGAGATAGATCCGGCTCGTCCGTAGCGCTCAACGCGGCGTCAGCAGGAACGCCATCAGGTCGTTCAGTTCTTCGGGCGTGAGGATCTCGCCGAAGTTCTCGGGCATCAGCGAGGTATCCGACTCATGTCGCTCGCGGATGTCCTTCTTGGCGATGCGGCGCTCGGTGCCGGTCAGCTCGGTGACGACGAGGATCTGGCCTTCCTCCTGCCGAGGAAGGGCGGTGATCACCTCGCCGCTCGCCAGGGTGATGTACTGCGCACGGAAGGCGTTGTCGACGTTCCTGTTGGGATCCAGCACGTCCTCGAGCAGGCGCTCGAGGCCTCGGGAGCCTATGCCATCGAGCTGGGGCCCGATGAGGCGCCCTTCCGAGCCGACGCGGTGGCAGGCGGAGCAGATCCGGACGAACAACTGCTCTCCGTTCGCGGCGCGCGCCCGGGAAGCGTCATACTTTGTCCTACGCATCTCGATGAGTTTCTGTATGTCGTCGTTGCCGGGCACGACACCCGTGAGCAGGCGTTTGCTGCGTTCCGCGAGCCGCTGTGGATGGGTCGCTGCCAGGCGGTCGGTGACCCCGCGATCGAGAAGGAGGCGTGTCGGCGCTTCTCCTTTTTCGATCATCGCGAGCAGCTCCTCTGCTCCCACGGGCGTGGCGGCCAGCCGCTGGGCGAACTTGGCCTGGATACGCAGGGGCGTCGTGCGGAGCGATGTCTGCCACACCCGACGCCACGGGGTCCCTGCGGCCAGGGAAGCGGCGAGGGCCAGCCGTGTCGGCCCCGGAACCAGGGGATCAGCGACCAGAGGCGCCAGCAGGTTCGCCGTCTCGTCCGGCGCCGTGGCGGCCAGCGCGCGCGCGAGGACGCCGGCACGGTCCGGGTCCGGGCCGGCCGCGGCGAGCCGGCTGCGGAGCGGGACCGCGAGCTCGCGAGCCCCCAGGCGCTCCGCGACGTGTGCCGCCGCCACCAGCCGTTCGGCGACCAGGCGCGGGGCCAGCCGGGGCCAGGACGGCAGCGCCGGTTCGAATCCCCCCACCGCGATCCAGTCGTCGGCCCCCTTCTCCTGATCGACGACTTCGAGCATGCCGCGCGAACCTGCCGGGACCTTCGGATTCCAGACGACCAGCGCGGCGACCTCCCGATCCTCGGGCGCCGCCTCTGCCAGGACGGCATTCGTCGTCGCCGCGCGCAGCCGAACGAGGCTGCGGTTCCCGGCCAGGTGAAAGGAGAGGGTAGGCGGGATGAGGAACGGGGGCGAGCGCAGGATGCCCGTGGCCTTCGCCTCGGCGCTGACCACGAACAGTCCGTGGTCCTTTCCGTCCTGCGACTTCACTCGTTCGAGCGACCAGGGGTTGGTGGCAACGTCCTTGCCCGCCAGCGACAGCGCATGCCACGCCGACGAATCGTCGTCGACGGATGTCAGCGCCCGCATGGCCAGGGCCGTACCCCATGATCGGATCGCGGGTCCCAGTGGTTCGCCGCGGGCGGTCGCCCCATCGTCGAGCGCCACGAACAGCGACAGCTGCCGATCCGGATCGTCGACGAAGTGTCGTTCGAGGAACGAAGCCAGCACGTCGGTGCTCGATCCATCGGCGTAGCGAGCCACGTGCCGGACCTGCTTTTCGATGGTCGCCAGCGGCTCGGTCACATGCTGGATGTGGTGCAGGAGGAACCGGGACGCCTCGGCGTTCGGGACACCGAGGCTGACGTCCGCGACCTGCCGCGCCTGCCGCGCCTCCAGCGTCACGCCGGCCAGACGATCGAGGCTTCCCGGCAACGACAGGTGGTCGCGCAGCGCCATCCGCACCACGTGCTTCAGGTGCGTGTCCTCGGCGGGAACCCGTGCCAGCATCGTCAGCAGGATCGACACCTGCTCGAAGGCCGGGTGGCGGCCGAGGGCGTCGGCCGCCGCTCTCTGGACGATCGGCGCACGATCAACGAGCGCCGCCACGACAGCCTGCCGCTGCTGCACCGTCCAGTCCGCCGTCTCGGCCAACACGCGTTGCACGTGCACCCGAACCAGCGGGTCCGGATGGCGCGCCAGCCCGCGCAGCGTCGACGCCGGCAGCGCCCCGAGGCGATGGAGGATCCACAGGCCGTTTGCCACCAACCGGGGCTCGGCGCGCCGGCTCATCGCCTGCCGCACCGAGGCCACCACCTCGTGTCCGCCGCGATCCGCCAGCTCATTCATGGCCAGCATCCGTCGCGTCGGATTCGCGCTGGCGAGCTCGCGGGTCAGCGCCGCCGTCTCGCGGGGCATCGGGCGCGCCTGCGTCCCCCGATACACCATGCGCCAGATCCGCCCGCGCTCGCGGTCCCGCCCAGGGTGATCCAGCGGAACCTCGTAGTGCCCGATGATCCGGTTGTAAAAATCCGCGATGTAGAGGGCGCCGTCGGGGCCGAGTTGCAGGTCGACCGGCCGGAACCAGGGGTCGTCCGTCGTGACGAGGTCGGGTGATTCGATGGCGCGCGGCGTGCTGCCGGTGGTCTCCAGGCGGTCGCGGTTGATCCGGCTGGTCATGACGTTGCCGGTGAAGACGTTGTCCTTGAATTCGGCGGGCCACCGATCGTCGGTGTAGTGCACGATTCCCGACAGCGCGCTGGACCCGTGGCCGTGGTCGATCATCGGGGGCGCGAACCCCAGCCCGTCATGCGGCTTGCCGAAACTCGGGTAAAAGCCTCCGCGCAGCAACTGGTAGATGGCCGCCGAGTGACAGTCGGCCGAGAAGAGGTTGCCCCCGCCGTCGAACGTCAACCCGAACGGGTTCACCTGGCCGAAGGCGAATCCCTCGACCCGCGATCCGTCCACGCGCACACGGTACGTGTTCCCCGACACCAGACGCAGCTCGCTGCCGTCCTTGGCCTTGATCGTCGAGGCGTTGCTGAAGCCATGGGTCAAGTACATCCAGCCGTCGTACCCGCGCCGGAACGAGGCGCTCATGCCGTGCTGATCCTTTTCCCACCCGAGAGGGCCGAAAAGGATTTCGCGTCTGTCGGCCTTGCCGTCGCCGTCCGTATCTTCGAAGAACCAGATGTTCGGGATGCTCCAGGCGATGACCCCGTTCTTGTAGGGGAGAAGGCCGATGGGGATGTTCAGCCCGTCAGCGAAGGTGGTGACCTTGTCGGCGCGCCCATCGCCGTCCGTGTCCTCGAGGACCTTGATGGCATCGCGGCCAATCGCGCCCGGCTTGGCCGGAAAGGGATACTCGCGTGACTCGGTCAGCCACAGCCGACCTCGCGCATCGAACGCCATGTTGATCGGCTTGGCGATCTGCGGCTCGGCGGCGAAGAGCTGCATCTCGAAGCCGGGCGGCAGATGAAAGGCGGCCCGCTCTTCCTCGGGGCTCTTCGCGTCGGTCAGGCGCACGGACTGCCGAAAGGGATCCTCTGGCGCCGCGTGCGCGACGCGGGTGCCGGACACGCAAAGGACAGTGACCACCAGACCGAGACGCACGCGCCCATTGTCACTCTGGCGTCCTGTGCGCGCCTTGTGAAATGTGGTCGGAAATTTGGAAAAATTCGGCGTTGTGGAGGCGCCCGGTACTGCCCCGGGGTCCGGTGGCGCTTACTTCATGTCACTACGTGCGTGTCCGGCAATTCGAGTCTCGCCTCCGGGTTTGCCCGCCGGCCGGGCGTTCCGAAGGCCAGCCCCCCTGTGTCTCGCGGTCAGGCCGGAAGACGCTGCCTGACCGCCAGCCTGCGAGGTCCCCGCTTCCCCAGGCCACAGGCACCTCCTGGAGTCACGGCCTGGTCCGTTTTTTAGGCGGCCAGAGCGAACGCGTTGTCGTTCGCAGTTGTGTTTTGCCCGTTTTTTACGAGGCCTCGGGCGACCTCGGCACGCGACACGAAACTTGCTAACCCCCGTCGAAACTGTTTCGCCCCCTGTTTTGTTCGGGACCCTGAAAGGGTCCCGAGCCCCCCGCGATGGGATCCCTCGGGCGGAGCCCTCGGGCTCCCGACGCGGATGTCTAGACTAGCAGAAGTTCTTGGTCCGGGTTACTTGGCGGGGCGGTCTTCCCAGTAGAAGACGGTGATCGCCAGGCAGTGGAACGCCTCGTCGGACGATTGAGTCACGATGGTGTCGGCAATCTGATACGCAGAATGCTCGCGGAGCCAGGCCGTCAGCTTCTCTCCCAGATTCTCGCGCTCCTGCGCCATGGTCGCCGAGAAGACCTTGACGCCGTTGAACCGTGCGGTGGTGTGGGTCTGATTCTGTGCCATCGGTGCTCCGTTAGTGACTTAGCGGTGTGGTTATAGCCCCCACCTGCAATTCTGGTCAACTAACGTCGGCAAAGAGTTCAGTGAAGTAGATTACTGAAAGACGTTCAGACCATCCCGGCCATGCCAAGGGATTCCCGCAGATCCAGATACTCGTGGGACAGCGCGAAAGCCAGCAGCTCCTCGACGGCGGCTGGTCCCTCTTCCTCGGCGACGGCGCGCCCCACGCGGATGAGGTCGGCCGAGATCAGGAGGCCGATGCGGGTCGCCGTGCGGGTGAGCGCCCTCACCCAGGCCCCCAGGTTCACGGCTTTGCGGTACTTGATGAGGCTCAGGCCCAGCTCGGCGACGTGCTCCTTGAGGGCGGGATCGGAAGCGACCAGGCGTCGAAGCACGGCATCGGCCTCGACGTCGTTCATGCTGGTCGATCCGCGCGCAAGGCCCAGGCTGGCCACGAAGTAGGGCCGCAGCTGGCGGCCGTTGCGTGTGGACCCGGCGATCCGTCCCGGCGTTCCCAGCGCCAGCGCCCGTCCCAGGCGAAAACCGAGCTCGACGGTGTCGGTGGTCTCGAGCAGCGCGGGGCCGGCCAGCAACGCGTACGGCCGCACGTCGGCGAGCCGCGCGTCGATGTCCAGCGCCGGATGCGGGATCACCATCTCCGGTTCATGCAATCCCAGGAGCTGGCAGACGTAGCCGAGGGTCTTGCGAAACGCCATCGGCTGCCGCTCGGGCGATAGGGGCCGCACGTCGGGCAGGCCCAGATCGGCAGCGGTGAACGGCTCGACGATGTTGCTATCGGCCAGCAGGGTCAAAAGCGCTTCGAGATCTGCGTCCTCGCCCGGGTAGGCGATCTGCTGGAGCACCTCGGGAGGCAAGGGAGTGGGCATCGGCCTCAGCGTCCGCGGGCGCCCGCGCTCGGCCATCTTGTGCGCCTCGGCGTCCGCCTGTCCGCGCAGCACCATCGCGGCGGCGGCGACACTGGCGGCATCGAACTTCTCGGCGCTCACGAACAGGCTGACCAGGGCCGCCCCGACGCTCCGGTCGTCAGGGCGCTGCTGCCATTCGGCCAGCAGCGCCCGTGAGCTCTCGCGCCAGCGTGTCGGGTCCTCGGCGTTCAGCTGCACCACCTTGCGCTGGGCGGCCACGTCACTGGGCGACAGACGCGCCGCCATCTCGTAGGCGACGCGCGCGCTTTCCAGATCGCCCAGCTTCTTCTCGTAGAGATCGGCCAGCTCTCGCCACAGGCGCCGCTGAACGGGGATGGCGCGGTCTCCCAGGGTCGACACCAGCTTTCGGTAGAAGCGTTCGGCGCCGCGAGCATCGTTCAGTTTGGCGTGGGCCTGGACCAGCAGATCCACCGCGTCTGGCTGCGTGGGGTCGATCTCCAGGGTTCGCTCGAGGTGCGTGCGCGCGGCCTGGTGATCACCCTCGGTCAGGGCCAGGCGGCCCAGGAGCTCGTGTGCCCGCGGAAGGTCGGGATCCAGCGATAGCGCCTGGTTCAGCCGCTCGCGCGCGGCCCCCAGATGCGCGCGCCCGTGGCCGGCGAACAGCGCCCAGCCGAGGTAGGCGTGGTAGGCGGCCTGGTCCGGACGCGCCGCCACCGCCCGCTCGAACCGCGACAGCGCCTCCAGCGGCTTGCCCGCCTGGAGCAGTGCCGCGCCCTCGTTGAACGCCAGCTCGGCGCCCAGCGGATCGGTTGCCTCCGTCGGCCGTCGCCGGGTATCGAACGATCGCCGCTTGCCCGGATCCGATAGCGTGGCGAAGGCGCGGTCGTACGCGGCGCGCACCGCTTCCAGCTTGGCCGCGTCCACCCCCAGGTCGACGCCCGCGAAGGCCTCACGCGTGAAGCGCCGGTTCTTGGCCTGGTAGGCCTGCACCACCTCGTCCTGGCTGGCAGTGGTGGCCACGCTCAGCACTTCGTAGGGGGACTTGCCGTAGATCTGCAGATACTCCTGCAGCAGCGCCGACCTCATGTCGCGGCGGGCGCTGTCCGAGGACTTCGCCTGGGGCGCCGGCGGCTCCAGCGTCACCATCCCCGAATCGGTGTTGGGGAACTCCTCCTCGTCGGCGACAGCGTCGGGGAAGATGCGGTCGGACACCGGCGCATCGAAATCGTCGGGAGACGACTCGGACCGGATCAGCTTGAACTGTCGCGAGATCTCCGCCCCGAGCCGCTCGAGCGAGATGCTGTCGAGCGCGTGCTCTTCCGCCTCGACCTCCTGCGCCTGCACGACCTCGAGCGTGTCCTCCAGCTCGGCCATGCCGGTGGCCAGCAGCGATTCGAGCGCAAGTGCCAGCAGGTGCCCGTTCTCCTGAAGCACCAGGGATCCCAGGGTGGCCCCCTCGGCGATCGAGGGCAGCACGGTGTCGCCGAACACCGAGGCGAAGTCGGCCTTGAACTGCTCGTAACGCGGGGCCAGCCTCAGCGGTCTCTCGCCGTCGGCATCGAACCGCGAGACCAGCGCGTCCGAGGTCGCCGTCCGGTACAGGCCCCGGAACACCAGCTTCGCCGTGTCCAGTTCGTGCTCGATCACCTTGTCGCCGAAGAGGTCACCCTCGGCGAATGCCCACGAGCCCTCGGTCCAGCGCAGGCAATCGACGATGCGCTTGCGCACCTGCGCCGCCAGGTAGTTCAGCACCTCCTGCGGCGACATCCACCCCAGCTCGACCAGGACCGTCCCCATCTTCTGCTTGCGCGACTTGGTCTCGGTCAGCAGGTGCTTGAGCTGGTCCTCGGTGATGATCGCCTTGCTGACCAGCAGCGAGCCCAGGGCCTCCTCGCGCAGATTCGAATCCGCGGCCACCGCCTGGCCGTTGCGGATGTAGAACTCCTTCTTCACCTTGCCGCGCGCCAGCGCCAGCGTCCCGGTGCTCCCGGCCTCGAGGAAGTCGAACAGCAGCCTCGGTACACCCTTTGCGGCGAGGGTCCCCCGATCGGTGGCCTGCGGAAGCGCATCGATGGAGGCCACCGGCAGGGTGTCCGAGGACATGCCCGGCAGGTCCGCCACCGAGGCCGCCGTGGGCATCGCCGACTGCACGAGGGTCAACACGGCGTCTGCCAGCATGTTGGCCTGCACCGGCTTGGCGAGGAACATCGCGCGGAACTCCTGCTGCAGGTTCGCCGTCAGCTGTGGATCCTTGTAGACGCCCGAGATCACGAGGATCGGCAGCCGCTGGTAGTCCGGCGAGGCGCGCAGCTCGCGGCACAGCGTGAAGCCGTCCATGTTCGGCATGAACAGGTCGGTGATCAGCAGGGCCGGCTTTTCCTGCTGGATCATCGCCATCGCCTTCTGTCCGTCCGAGGTCTGCACCACACGAGGGGCCAGCCCTCGCAGGCGAGCCTCGGTGGTCAGCATGCGATCGATCACTTTGCGGGCGATCGGATCGTCGTCGACGAGGAGGATTGTGGTCGGCGGCATCTAGTCGGAGCGGGTCACTTGCCGCGGGATTCTTTCTCCGTCCCTGTCGCCTCGGGCAGCGCCTTGGTCTCGGACACCGGCGCGAGGCCCATCTTGGCCTTGAGCTCGTCCAGCGCACTGTCGGCGCCCACGCCGGTGGCCTCGAGCGCCTTGAACTTCTGCTGGAGCGTGTCGCCGGCCAGCTCGCCGCCGAGCTCCGTCGACGCCTCGGCCTCGGCCTCGATCTGGTCCACTTTCTGCGCCACCCGCTCGAAGGTGTCGAAGGCGCTGGTGTCCGAGATGCCGCGCATCGTGTTCTGGATCGCCTGCTGCGCCTCGGCGCGTTTCTGCCGGGCGATGAGGATGTTCTTCTTGCGCTTCGCCTCCTCGATCTTGTCGTTGAGGGTGCGCAGCTGCTCCTTCAGCTTGTCCACCGCCTGCTTCTGCAGCTCGGCCTGCTTGATGAACTCGACGTTCTGCTTGCCGTGCTCCGCCTGCCGCTTGAGCGCCTCGCGCGCCAGGTTGTCGTCGCCGGCGCGCACCGCCAGCATCGCCTTCTTCTCCCATTCCTTCGACAGCTCGCCCTGTTCTTCGCGCTGTTTTTCGAGGCGCTTCTGGTCGGCGATCGAGACGGCGACCTGCTTCTTCGCCTCGACCAGCTGGTTCTGCATGTCGACGACGATCTGGTTGAGCATCTTCTGCGGATCTTCGGCCCGCGAGATCAGATCGTTCAGATTGGATTTGAGGAGCGTGCCAAGGCGCGAAAAGATTCCCATTCCGATTTCCTTCTAGGCAGCGGTGCGAAACTTCGACAGCGCCGGGTAGTGCTTTCCGACGGCCAGGGTGATGTCGTCGACGACGGCCTGGAACTCGGTGTAGTCGAGGTTCTCCAGCTGGAGCGCATCGGTGATGACCACCGCCTCGCCCTCGACGCCGAACGCCCCGTGCACCATGTCGCTGGCGTTCAGCCGCAAGATCGCCTCGTACAGCGCTTCGCGCTTGCTGCGCGGCAGTTCCATCACCTTGAGCCGGAACACCACGACGGGCCCGGCGATGGTCACCATCAGGTTGTCCATGGCCTCGGGCTTGAGATTCCACAGGTCAGGGCCGACCTGTTCGTACGCGATGCCCATCTTCATGAGATACGACTCGATGTCCTCGCGGCCCTTCATGAATTCTCCGGTGACGAGCGTAGTCGATCCCGCGAGTTGAACCAAGTGGCAGTCCTGTAGTATCGAGAGCCGCCTACCCCCTATGGCCCTGGACCCGACTAGCCTACCGCGTCACGTCGCCATCATCATGGACGGAAACGGCCGGTGGGCGCAGGGCCGTGGGTTGCCGCGCATCGAGGGACACCGCAAGGGCGCGCAGTCCGTGCGCGAGGTCGTGCGCGCCGCGCGCGAGATCGGCGTGCGCGCGCTGACGCTGTACGCGTTCTCGGCGCAGAACTGGCGGCGGCCTCCGGCGGAAGTGGCGGCGTTGATGCAACTCCTTCGCGACTACCTCATCGAGGAGCGGACGGAGATCATGGACAACGCGATTCGCCTCATCGCCATCGGCAACGTCGACAAGCTGCCGGACTTCGTGCGCGACCCGCTGGAGGCGCTGATGCGCGAAACCGCCGGCAACCGGGCGATGACGCTGTGCCTGGCGCTCTCGTATGGCGGCCGGGAGTCGATCGTCTCGACGGTGCGCGCGCTTTGCCAGCTCGTGGCCAGCGGTGCCCTTCAGCCCGAGGAGATCACCGAGGAGAGGTTCTCGGCGGCGATGCAAACCGGCGGGCTGCCGCAGCTGGACCTGATGGTGCGCACCTCGGGCGAGGAGCGCCTGTCCAACTTCTTGCTGTGGGAGTCGGCCTACGCCGAGCTGTATTTCACCGAAACCTTCTGGCCCGACTTCGGACGCGAGGAATTCGTGCGCGCGCTCGAATCCTACCGCGGTCGCGAGCGGCGCTTCGGGCGTACCGGCCCGCAGGTCCGCAGCCACGGCTGACGGTGGCTGCCCGTAACCTGTTGCTGAGGGCGGTGTCGGCGGTCATCGGGCTGCCGCTCGTCGGCGCGCTCATCTTCTTGCGCGAGCCGTGGCCATTCGCGGTGTTCGCGTTCGTGGTCGCGGGGCTGGCCTTGCGCGAATACGCAGCGCTGGCGTTGCGCGACCGGCCGCCCCTCGAGCGCGCGGCGACGATCGTCATCGGCGTGGCGTTCGCCGCGGCGGTCTGGTGGCGGCCTTACCTGGCCCACCTGTGGATGATGGTGGCGGTGATGCTGATCGGCGCGGTGGCGGTCTTCACCGCGCGCTCCGAGGACATGGCGACCGCGGGGGCGCGGCTCGGCGCCACGGGCTTCGGTGTCTTCTACGTCGGTGGGCTGATTGCCGCGCTGCCGCTGCTGCACCAGGAGTCGGCGCACGGGCGGCTGTGGGTCGTCTGCGCCCTGGCGGTGACCTTCATCGCCGACACCGGCGCCTACTTCGTCGGCAAGTCGGTCGGCCGCCACAAGCTGGCCCCGGTCGTATCGCCCGGCAAGACCTGGGAAGGAGCCTTCGGCGGCCTCGGCGCCGGCCTGGGGTTCATGTTCGTCGCCCGCGCGACGTTCTTTCCGGCCCTGACTCCGCTGGACTGCGCGCTCGTCGGCCTCGCCTCGGGGGTCGCCGGACCGATCGGCGACCTCATGGAGTCGCTCGTGAAGCGCTCGGCGGGCGCGAAGGACTCCGGCAATCTGATCCCCGGCCACGGTGGCATGCTCGATCGCATCGACGCCGTCCTCTTCGTCGGCGCCTACGTCTATCTGCACGTTCGCCTGCTCCACTGACCGCTGAAAACAAAAAGCCCCTGCGCCGTCTCCGCCGCAGGGGCTCCCTAGGGTCTAAAGCTAAGTTTTTGTTAGGTCTAAGCTGGGCTCTTCTATGTCTAAGCGGTTCTAAGACCGCGTATTCAGGTCACACCGGCTTTCGCCGGTGTGGTGGGAGGAGAAGCAACTCGCGGAGGTCGTAGCCGCCGTCCGTCACTGCCTGCCCAGGAGAGAGCAAGGGGTGTGCCGACGCCCTCCGATCGCTCGGATCTCTTTGAAATTCCAAAATTTCCGTGTTAACAAGGCAGAATCCCAGCACCCGCCATACCCCAAGAGGTCTGACATTCCCGTCAGTGTGCGAGGCGCGGCAAACGGAAATTTTCATAGTGCGGAGCGGATGCCCAATAGCCTTCTCGTCATCAATGCGGATGGCCCAGAAACACGCGTAGCCCTGGTTGAAAGTGGTCTCCTTGGCGAGCTCTACATCGAGCGCAAGCAAGAGCGCGGGATCGCCGGAAACATCTACAAGGGACGTGTGGAGCGAGTGCTGCCTGGCATGCAGGCGGCCTTCGTCAACATCGGGCTAGAAAAGTCGGCGTACCTCCACGTCTCGGACGTGCGGGGAACCCCTGACGACATGAAGCGACTGTTCGCGGGTGACAACCCGCGTGACAGCCGCAGTCAGGACGAAGACGAGGATCCACCCTCGCCGGCGGGTGGTGCCCGCATCGAGGATCTTCTGAAGGAAGGACAGGAGATCGTCGTCCAGGTGACCAAGGAGCCGATCAGCACCAAGGGTGCGCGCACGACGCGCTACATCTCGCTGCCTGGCCGCCACCTGGTGTTCATGCCGACCGTCGATCACATCGGCGTCTCGCGCCGGATCGCCTCCGACAAGGAGCGCCGCCGGCTGCGCGACATCGTCGAGTCGATGCGTCCGCCGGGCTCGGGCTTCATCGTCCGCACCGTGGCCGAGGGCGTCCCCGAGAAGGACCTGAGGGCGGACCTCGACTTCCTGGTGAAGCTGTGGAACGAGGTCGTGCGCCGGACCGAGAACAGCCGTTGCCCGGCGATGATCTACAACGACCTCGACCTCTTGCTGCGCACGGTGCGCGATCACTTCACGCCGGACGTCGAGAAGCTGATCATCGATTCGCGCAGCGAGTACGACCGGATCAAGAAATTCATCAGCGCGTTCATGCCGGACTTCACCGGGCAGATCGAGCTCTATGACGGGACCGATCCGATCTTCGACGGCTTTGGCATCGAGATCGAGATCGACCGGGCGCTCGAGCGCAAGGTCTGGCTGAAGTCGGGGGGGTACCTCATCGTCGACGAGATGGAGGCCCTTACCGCCGTCGACGTCAACACCGGGCGCTTCGTCGGCAAGAAGAACCTGGAAGACACCATCACGCAGACCAACCTCGAGGCGGCGCGGGAAGTGGCCGAGCAGCTCCGCATCCGTTCGATCGGCGGCATCATCGTCGTCGATTTCATCGACATGGACCGGTCGTCGAATCGCGACCGGGTCATGCGGCAGTTCAATGACTTCCTGAAGAAGGACCGCGCCAAGGCTGCGGTGACACGCATCTCCGAGCTGGGCCTGGTGGAGATGACGCGCAAGCGGACGCGCGAATCTCTGCTGCACCACCTGACCGAGCCGTGCGCGCACTGCGAGGGCAAGGGTTACACCAAGTCCCGGCGGACCATCGCCTACGAGCTGTTCCGGGAGCTGCGGCGTTCGGGCAACCTGGTCGAGGGTGACACCGTGTTCATCGAGGTGCATCCCGAGGTGGCGCAGGTGCTGCAGACCACCGACCGGCCGTACCTCGAGGAGATGGAGAAGCGGCTGCAGAAGCGGATCATGGTGAAGGCGCGCGGCTCGTTCTCGCTGGAGGACTTCGAGATCCGCTCGCCCAACGACAAGCAGCCGATCGAGAAGCAGGGTGACGCCACCCGCGACGCCGAGACCCGCCGCAAGCGCCGCAAGCGCCGGCTGGGGCCGCCGGCCGAGGTCGAAGCGGCCCTCGAGGAAGAGGAGCGAGCGAGCGTGGTCAACCCCGAATCGATGGCCGACATCGCGATCGCGGGCCGCGCCGGGCCCCCTCCGAGCGGCGAGAGCGCTCCCGTCGCTGAGCCCGCCGACAAGCTCCCCGAATGAGCATCGTCCGCCCGAAGCGCGTCGATGTGAACGTCGAGTTCGACTCGATCGAGAAATTCATCAACGAGTACGTCAGCAACGTCTCGCACTCGGGCGCCTTCATCCGCACCCGTGATCCGTGGCCCGTCGGCACGAAGCTGCGGCTGAAGTTCACCGTCATCGCCGAGGACCCCGAGGTGCTCGAGGGCCTGGGCGAGGTGGTGCGCGTGAGCGAGCGGCCGCGCGGCATGGGCGTCGCCTTCGTCGAGTTGACCGAGCACTCGCAGAAGCTCATCGGCAAGCTGCTGACCCGACCGCGCGCGAAGCGGTAATAGGAACGCTTCCTACGGCCCCATCCCCACCCACTCCGCGCCGTCCTCACCTATCTCCTTTTTCCAGATCGGCACGCGTTGCTTGAGCCGCTCGATGGCGGCGCGGCACGCATCGAAGGCCTCCTTCCGGTGCGGCGCCGACGCCGCGATCACCACCGCCACCTCGCCGACGACCAGCGCGCCCGTGCGGTGGTGGATGGCCAGGCGGACGCCGGGTAGCTCCCGCTCGAGCTCGGCCGCGATCTCCGCCAGCGCCTGCTCGGCCATTGGCACGTAGGCCTCGTACTCGAGGCGCACGACGTTCGGCTGCTGGCCGTGGCGGCGGACGTAGCCGGTGAAGGTAGCCAGGGCGCCCTGCTCGGGGCCCTCGACGCAGGCGATCACCTCGGCCAGCACCAGCGGGGTCGACAGGACGGCCACCTTGCGGCCGGCGCCACCGGCCACGGGGGGGATCAACGCCATCTCGTCACCATCGCACAAGGTGTGGTCTGCACCTACCATCTGCCGGTTCACGGCCACCTGGACCCGTGGCAACAGGGCAGCGATCTGCGGGTGCTTGCTGGCGATCGCTTGGCGGGCCGCCGCCACCGTGGCGCCGGTCACCAGATCAAGGGTTTCCCCGTCGGTGTGGAGCCGCTCTCGCAGCACGGCGAAGTACAGGATGGAGATGTGCACGCATTCGCTTCTAAAAATTATCAACAGGGAAAGTCAAGTAACTCCGGACTGATGGAAATTTTGCGCCCGGCGTGTGGGCGTTGGTAGCATCTCCTTTGCCCTTGATGCCTCCCAATCAGCGCGACACCTCCGGCGGCGGCGACGAATCGGTGCTAGATCTAGAGCCAGAGATGAAGGCGGACAGGTCCCGCCAGCTGGCATTGCCGTTCGCTGCGGACGGCGCTCCTCCTCCCCAGGGGTCCCGCCGGGCGGTCCGGCGCGAGTCTCCCGGCCGCCGGGTGCGGGTCGACGAGTTCGGCCGCCCGGTCGACGAGGAACGGCTCGAGGAGGCGCTCCTGGGCCTCCTGCCCTCGGGCAAGGCCCTGAGCCTCAAGCTGACCGACAACCGCTACAGCATGGTGGCGGTCCGGCGCGCGCCTCGGGGTTACAACGTGCGCATCCATCGCATGTTTGCCGAGGTGGACCCGCGCCTCCTGCGGGCGATCGCCCGCTACGTGGTCCACAACGACCGTCGGGCCTCGATCCAGCTCGGCGACTACATCGAGAAGAACAAGCACATCATCCGGCATCAGCCCTGCCGCCCCCGCAAGCTGGCGTTGCGCACGGCCGGTCAGCACCACGATCTGAGGACGATCTACGATCGCCTCAACGCCGAGTACTTCGCCGGCGGCCTGTCGGCGACCATCACCTGGGGGCCGAACCTCGACCGTCGTCGGCGGCGCCGGTCGATCAAGATGGGGAGCTTCTCGGTCGAGGACCGGATCATCCGCATCCACCCGGCGCTGGACCAGCCAGACGTGCCGGCCTACTTCGTCGAGTGGATCGTCTTCCACGAGATGTTGCACGGCAAGCACGAGGTGCTACGGATCGGCGGGCGGCGATGCTTCCACACGCCGGCCTTCCTGGCCGAAGAGCGGACCTACTCCGAGTACGAGCGGGCCAGCGCCTGGGAGAAGCGGAACATCGACCGCCTCCTCGGCACCTGAGGTGACCGGCATGTGCCAATCTGGCACGGTCCGTCGAAACGCCAAGGGCGGCAGGGGGCTTTCCCCCTGGAACGAATGATGCTAGTCCCTTCTCCAGCTTGATGAGGCGCCTCTCCCTTCTCCTCGCCGCAGCGGCCCTGGCCGCGTGCGCTCACCGGGACCAGATCCCGAACACCACGGTGCTCGACACCCAGGTGAACCGCGAGATTCTTCGGACCATCGAGGAGTACCGGACGCGCCTGCTCGAGCACAACATCGATGGGCTGCTGGTGCTCGCCTCCCAGACATACTTCGAGGACTCGGGGACGCCGCGCGCCGACGACGACTACGGTTACGACGGCCTCCGTCAGGTGCTGACGTCGCGCCTCCAGCGGCTGCGCTCGTTGCGCTACGACATCCAGTACCGGAACGTCACCATCAAGGACGGCGTCGCCGAGGTGGAGGTGTTCCTGAACGGATCGTTCGAGCTGGCCTCGGAGACGGGCGAACGCTACCGGCGCGTGAACGACTACCATCGGTTCAAGCTGGAGCGAAACGCCAAGGACAAGTGGAAGTTCCAGAGCGGCATGTAGGACGCAGAGGAGTCGAGACCATGACGAAGGTGCTGCTGTTCGTGGTGATGGCTGCAAGCATGGGGTGCGCAGGCGGGGCCGTCCAGTTGCAGACCCCGCGCTACACCTTGAGCCATCCTGACTTCTGGAAGGTCCAGAAGGTGGCGCAGAAGGACGGGGAGCCCACCGTGGTGTCGATCGGGCAGTACGGCGACGCCGTCATCGACGATGGGGCGGGGTCGATGAACGAGAGCAAGCGTGACAACTACGAGTCGGTGACAGCCGACGTCGAGGTGCGGCTGTACGCCTGGGCCGATCCCGGGACCAGTGGCGATCCGACCCAGGAGGTGGCCAAGCTCCTGGATCTCGATCCGGACCTGAAGCTGCAGCAGGCGATGCTGGTGGCGGACAACCCGCCGGAGTGCGGCGTGTATCCGAAGAAGCAGAGGATCCTCGGCATGGATCAGATGCCGCTCGATCTGGTGAGCCGGCCCGGCTGGCGCACGATCATCGTCGGGGGCAAGGCCTCGGGGACGCTGCTGGCCGCGGTGGCCCGCGTCGAGTATCAGCAGGACATCAGGCGCTTCTGCCACGACCTGTCCAACATGCGCGTGCAGCTGCAGAATTTGCTCGACGGCATCGTCCCCAAGGCAGTTGCGCCGGCACCGGCGGTCGAGCCTGCGAAGTCGCCATGACGTTCTTGCTGGCGGCGCTGACGGCGGCGACGTTGACGACGTGGGAGGATCTTTCGCGTGAGGCGGCGCCGGCCGGCGACCTGACGGCCCTGGTGGCGGCGTACACCGACGATTGCCGCCTGGCCAAGCACGACCTCGACCGCGTCCGATGCGTCGGCGCGCAGGCGTTCCTGAAGAAATCGCTGCCGGGCCGGCGCTTCATCGCCAGCGTCGATGGGAAGCAGGCGGTGTCGATCTCGGAGTATGACGCCCGGATCAAGGGCGTGCGATTGACGATCGCCGGGTGTCTGGCGTGCGACAAGCCGGTGGAGATCGGGCGCGAGAAGCGCTTCGTCACGTTGAAGGATCCAGGACAGGGGCGCTCGCTCGCGGCATCGGTGGACCTCGAGAAGTCAGACCTGAATCTGGGGGGCGTGCCGCAGACCAAGGAGTGGTTGCAGAAGGTGAAGCCGCACCTGCGGGTGGAATTCGTGTTCCAGCCCAAGGACGCGGTCTGGAGTCAGGGCGGCAAGCGCGGTGTGGCGTTCGAGGCGGTGGGCACGCGCGTGGTCGACGACTGCACCGGCGAGGTCA
This sequence comes from Myxococcales bacterium, assembly GCA_031423255.1. GTDB lineage: Bacteria > Myxococcota_A > Polyangia > Fen-1088 > Fen-1088 > JANPFD01. The sequence continues at coordinate 90,010 of JANPFD010000207.1, forward strand.
TTTTCTCGCATCCGCGGTCGATGGGCCCGGCGCCAGCGGGCCGCTGCGGCGATGGCGACGACAAGGCCAAGGCCGTGGCGGCAGCCGTAGATGATGACGGCGGCGAGCGGCTGAGCTCGGCGGCGATCAGCGAGGCGCTCAAGGGCGTACACGTGGATCTCGAGGGGTGCCTGGATCAGTTCCGTATGCCGGGGACTCCCATGCTGAGCTTCGTCGTCGGAGCCAACGGCTTGCCGCAGACGGTGGTCGTCGAGGGGAGTCACGCCGGCACGGCGCTGGCTCAATGCCTGGTCGATGTCGCCCGGCACGCGCAGTTCCCTGAATCAGGCAGCGCCCGCCGGTTCAAGTACCCGGTGCTGCGGCTTCAGAAGAGGTAGCGGAGTAGTCGTACTTCGAGGGCGCCGTTGAAGAGGCGGTGCGAGATCGCCGCCTTGCGGACGACGGCCCGGCCGAGCTCGGCGTTGCCCGAGAGGATGACGGCAGCCCAGCCCTTCATGCGCGAGAGCGTGCGGGCGATCTCCTCGGAGAGGTGCACCGAGGTGTCGAGGCGCTCGCCGTAAGGGGGATTGAAGCAGATGGTGCCCGCGATCGGATCGGGCTGCAAAGAGGCGATGTCGCCGGTGGCGAACGTGATGTCTTTACCCACGCCCGCCGCCTCGGCGTTCCGCCGAGCGGCACGGACCGCTTCGGGATCGATGTCGCGGGCCAAGATCGGCGCCGGGGCCGTGGGTAGGATCTGGGCGCGGGCCTCCTTCTTCAAGGTTTCCCACGACGTGCGCCGGCTCTGGTCGGGCCAGCGCTCGAAGCCGAAGCGGCGGGCGAGGCCCGGCGCCATCCGGCGTACCGACAGCGCCTGTTCGATGGCCAGCGTCCCCGAGCCGGCCATCGGGTCGACAAAAGGCAGTCCCGCTTCCACGCGGCCGAGCGCCAGGACGGCCGCTGCCAGCGTTTCCTTCAGGGGCGCCGCGACCATCGCCACCCGGTAGCCGCGCTTGTGGAGCGGCTCGCCGGCCATGTCGAGGTAAAGCCGTGCCTCGGCGCCGCGCAGGTGCAGGAACAGGGCGACGTCGGGATCGTCGGCGTTCACGTCCGGCCGGGAACCCAGCCTGTCGCGAAGGGCGTCGGCGACGGCGTCTTTCACGCGCAGGGCGACGAAGCCCGAGTGCCGCAGCGCCGGGTTGTCCGCGACGCTGGCGTTCACCGCGAAGGTCGAGCGCGCGTCGAGGTGGTCGGTCCAGGGCAGGGCGTGGACACTGGCGTAAAGATCATCGGCGTCGCGGGCCTGGAACGTCGCCACCTCCATCAGCACGCGTACGGCCACGCGCGACCAGAGGCAGGCTTTCATCCCGTCGGTGAAGGTGCCTTCGAACGACACCCCGCCGCGGTCACCGCGCGGGGCGCGGATGCGTAAGTTCACCAGTTCGCGGCGGAGAGCGCCCTCGGTGCCCTTGGCGCAGGTGACGAAGAACTTAATGAGGCGCGACCCTGGCTGCGGCGTCGACGCGCGCGGCTGCCCAGGCGCGGCGCGATTGCAACGACTGGAACTCGCCCCCGGGGTCGCCCTTCCAGCGCGCGAGCTCACCGTCGGCGGCGGACAGATCCCTGGTGGCGGCATCGCGATCGATCTCGCGCGCATGGGCTGCCTGCTCCACCAGCACCAGGATCTTGTCGCCTTCGCCTGCGCGGGCCACCTCGAGTACACCGTCACCGACGGCCAGGTAGCGGGGCCCGTCCTTCGTCCGGTACACGAAGACGCCCGGCTTCAGGACCGACAGGAACGGCACGTGTCCGGGCAACACGCCGAACTCGCCGAGGGCGCCGGGGGCGGTCACCTCCTCGACCTCGGCGTCGATGAGCGCCCCGCGCGGGGTGGTGAGCGAGAGCCTCACGCTGGTTACGCTGCTTCCTTGGCCATCTTGTCGGCCTTGGCGCGCGCCTCGTCGATGCCGCCGACCATGTAGAACGCCTGCTCGGGTAGATCGTCGCAGCGGCCCTCGATGATCTCCTTGAAGCCGTGAACGGTGTCCTTCACCTCGACGTAGCGGCCCGGCGAGCCGGTGAACGCCTCGGCGACGTGGAACGGCTGCGACAGGAACTTCTGCACCTTGCGGGCGCGCGACACCGCCAGCTTGTCTTCCTCCGACAGTTCGTCCATGCCGAGGATGGCGATGATGTCCTGCAGCTCCTTGTAGCGCTGCAGGATCTTCTGGGTGCCGCGCGCGACGGCGTAGTGCTCGGCGCCCACGACGGCGGGCGTGAGGATCGTGGACGACGAGTCCAGAGGGTCGACCGCCGGATAGATACCGAGCTCGGCGATCTGCCGCGACAGCACGGTGGTGGCGTCCAGGTGGGCGAAGGCCGTGGCCGGCGCGGGATCGGTGAGGTCGTCGGCAGGCACGTAGATCGCCTGGACCGAGGTGATCGACCCCTTGTTGGTCGAGGTGATTCGCTCCTGGAGCGTGCCCATCTCCGTCGCAAGGGTCGGCTGGTAACCGACGGCGGAGGGGATGCGGCCGAGGAGGGCCGAGACCTCGGAGCCTGCCTGGGTGAAACGGAAGATGTTGTCGATGAAGAGCAGCACGTCCTGCCCCTCCTCGTCGCGGAAGTACTCGGCGACGGTCAGCGCCGAGAGTCCCACGCGCTGGCGGGCACCCGGCGGCTCGTTCATCTGCCCGAAGATCAGCGCCGCCTTCGAGATGACCGGCTCGCCTGTCGACAGCTTGGATTCGCTCATCTCGTTGAAGAGGTCGCGGCCTTCACGCGTGCGCTCGCCGACGCCGGCGAACACCGAGTAGCCGCCGTGCTTCTTGGCGACGTTGTTGATGAGCTCGAGGATGGTGACCGTCTTGCCGACGCCCGCGCCGCCGAACAGGCCGATCTTGCCGCCGCGCCGGTAGGGCGCCATGAGATCGACGACCTTGATGCCGGTCTCGAACATTTCCACTTTCACGGATTGGTCGGTGAACTTCGGCGCCGGGCGGTGGATGGGCAGCGACTTCGTGGTCTTCAAAGGTCCCGCGTCGTCCACGGGCAACCCGACGACGTTCATGATGCGCCCGAGCACCTCCTTGCCCACGGGAATCATGATCGGGGCGCCGGTGTTCTTCACCGGCATCCCGCGCACCAGGCCGTCGGTGGTGTCCATGGCCACGCAGCGGACCGTGCGCTCGCCCAGGTGCTGCGCCACCTCGACGACCAGGTTGTCGGGCCGGGCGTCGATGCCGGCGTTGGTCAGGGTGAGCGCGGTGTAGATGTCCGGCAGCTTCGAGCTGGGGAACTGGACGTCGACCACGGGACCGATGACCTGGACCACTCGACCTTGTTCTGTTGCTTCGTTCATGGCTTGACCTTTTAGCCCTTGAGGGCTTCTGCGCCGCCCACGATCTCCATCAGTTCCTTGGTGATGGAGGCCTGGCGGGCGCGGTTGTACTGAAGAGTGAGACGCTCGATCATCTCCTTGGCGTTCTTGGTGGCGCTGTCCATGGCAGACATGCGCGCGCCGAACTCCGAAGCGATGGATTCGAGGAAGGCCCGGTAGATCTGGCTCTGCACGAAGAGCGGGAGCATCAGGTCGAGGAGTTCCTTCTTGCCGGGTTCGTAAAGGAACTCGGACGATGCAGCGTCGGCCGGCAAGGAGGCCGGGGCGATCGGCAGCAAGGGCTCGACCGTGACCGTCTGGGACATGGCCGACTTGAATTGGTTATAGACGAGGAAGACCGCGTCGGTCCTGCCGTCGACGAAGTCAGCGGTGGCTCGCAGCGCCAGTTCGCGCGCGCGTTCGAGCGCGTTGTCGCCGACCACGCCCGCGTGTTCGTGGCCGATGGCCAGTTTGCGGCGACGAAAGTATTCGCGTCCTTTGCGGCCGACCACCTCCAGGCGGACCTCGTTGGCGGTCCTGGATTTCACCTTCTCATCGACGAAGCGGTGGGTCGTCCGGCACACGTTGGTGTTGAAGCCGCCACACAGACCGCGGTCCGAGGTGATGGGGATGAGGGTGATTCGCCGGGCCTCTCGCTGCTGCAGCATCGGGTGGTCCTCACCACCCGCGCGGGCCGCGACCTCACTCACCGCCTCCGCCAGCGCCTGAGCGTAGGGGCGGGCGGCCATGATCGCGTCCTGGGCCCGTCGCAGTTTCGCTGCCGCCACCAGCTTCATGGCGCGGGTGATCTTCTGCGTCGACTTTGTAGACGCGATCCGGATGCGGACGGCCTTCAAGGAGGGCATCGGTTACTTCGCGTCGGGCGCGAACTCCTTGCCGAAGGTGTTGAGCACCGTCTTCATCCTGGCGGCGAGGCCATCGAACTCCTTGCCGTTCGTCCCCTTGGTGCGAAGATCGTTCCACAGGTCCGGGTGGCGGGCGTCGACGAAGGCGTACAGCTCGCGCTCCCAGCGGCCGAGCGCGTCGATCGGCAGGGCGTCGATGAAACCGTTCGTGCCGGCGTAGATCAGCAGGACCTGCTTCTCGACGCCGAGCGGCGCGTATTGCCCCTGCTTGAGGAGCTCGGTCATGCGCGCGCCGCGGGCCAGCTGCTGCTGGGTCGCCTTGTCCAGGTCCGATCCGAACTGCGAGAAGGCTGCCAGCTCGCGGTACTGGGCCAGCTCGAGGCGCAGCTTTCCGGCCACTTTTTTCATGGCAGCGATCTGGGCGGCGCCGCCGACGCGGCTGACCGAGATGCCGACGTTGACCGCCGGCCGCTGACCCGAGAAGAACAGATCGCTCTCGAGGAAGATCTGCCCGTCGGTGATGGAGATGACGTTCGTCGGGATGTACGCCGAGACGTCGCCGGCCTGGGTCTCGATGATCGGCAGCGCCGTCAATGAGCCCCCGCCCAGCTTGTCGTCCAGTTTCGCCGCGCGTTCGAGGAGGCGGGAGTGCAGGTAGAAGACGTCGCCCGGGTACGCCTCGCGGCCCGGTGGGCGGCGCAGCAGCAGGGACAGCTGGCGGTAAGCCACCGCTTGCTTCGACAGATCGTCATAGATGATGAGCGCGTGCCTGCCGCTGTCGCGGAAGTACTCGGCCATGGTGACGCCCGCGTACGGCGCCAGGAACTGCAGCGGCGCCGACTCGGACGCGGTGGAGGCGATGATCGTCGTGAACTCCATGGCGCCGCTCTCGCGCAGTTTCTCGACGACCGAGGCCACCGTGGACTGCTTCTGGCCGATGGCCACGTAGAAGCACTGCATGTTCTGGCCCTTCTGATTGATGATCGTATCCACGGCGATGGCCGTCTTGCCTGTCTGGCGATCCCCGATGATCAGCTCGCGCTGACCGCGGCCGATCGGGATCATCGAGTCGATTGCCTTGATGCCGGTCTGCATCGGCTCGTGCACCGACTTGCGCTGGATGATGCCCGGCGCCTTGATCTCGATCTTGCGGGAGTGCTTGGTCTCGATCGGGCCCTTGCCGTCGATCGGCTGTCCGAGCGCGTTCACCACCCGGCCGATCAGCGCCTCGCCCACGGGCACCTCGGCGATGCGGCCCGTGCGCTTGACGGTGTCACCTTCCTTGACGCCCTCGAACGCGCCGAGGAGGACGACGCCGACGTTGTCCTCTTCCAGGTTCAGCACCAGGCCGACGACGTTGTTGCCGAAGTCGAGCAGCTCGCCGGCCATCGCATTCTCGAGGCCGTAGACGCGCGCGATGCCGTCGCCGGCCTCCAGCACGGTCCCGGTCTCCATGATGGCGACCTTCTGTTCGAAGCCCTCGATCTCCTTGCGGATGATCTGGCTGATCTCTTCGGCTCTGATCTGCATCTGAGTCCTTCCCGTTGCTTCCCGTTGCCTAGTTGAGGATCCGGCTTCCCAGCGTTGCCAGCCTGGTGCGCAGACTGCCGTCCAGCACCAGATCGCCGACGCGCGCCACGACCCCGCCGATGAGCTCGGGGTCGACGCTGGTGTTCATGATCACCTTCTTGCCCGTGCGGCGCTCGAGCGCCCGCTGGATTTCACCTTGGGCCGTGGCGTCCAGCGGCTTGGCCGAGGTGACGGCAGCGCGGACCCGGCCGAGCTGCACGTCCACCATCTCCTGATAGGCGCGGGCGATCATGGGGAGCTTTCCGATGCGCCGGCGCTCGAGCAGCAGCAAGGCGAAGTTGCGCAGCACCGGGCTCGGCGCCGCCTGCTGCAGCACCTTCTCGACGATGGCGCGTTTCTCGTCGCTCTTGAAGATCGGGTTCTCCAGCGTCTGGCGCAGCTCGAGCGAGCTCGCATAGATCCCCGCCAGCACGTCCAGCTCGCGTCCGAGGGCCTCGACGTCACCCTTGTCGCGGCCGAGGTCGAAGAGCGCCCGCGCGTAGCGCCGGGAGACGGAGCCGCCCATGGCCGCCATTACGAGGACATCTCCTTGATGAAGCCCTGGGTCAGCCGCTGCTCGTCCTCGCTGCCGACCGACTTGCGCAGCAGGTTTTCGGCGATCTTCACCGCTGCCGCAGCGACCTCCTGCTTGAAGCGGATCTCCGCCTCCTTCACCTGCTGCTCCAGCTGGAACCGGGTGTCCTGCTGGATGCGGCGGGCGCGCTCCTCGGCCGCGGCGATGAGGCGCGCCTTCTCGCTCTCGGCCTCCTTGCGAATGTTGTCCCGCATGGTGGCGATCTCCAGCTCCAGGTTGGCCAGGCGTTGCTCCTGCACCTTGAAGCGCGCCTCGGCCGCCAGCCGCAGCCGGTTCGCCTCGTCCAGGTCGGTCTTGAGCTGCTCGTGGCGCGCCTTGAGGGCTTTGTTGACGGCCGGTCCGGCGAACCTGATCAAGATGAAGAGCAGCGCGCCGAAGTTCAGGAGTTGCAACGCCAGCGTCTTGGCGTCGATTCCGTGGTGCTCGGCCGCCGCTCCGTGCCCTGCTTCCTCGGCGTGGGCGGTGCCGCAGGCCAGGAGGAGGGCCAGCGCCAGGATTTTCATGGCGCCACCGCCCGACCCAGGACCTTCTCGCCGATCTCGCGACCGAGTTTGCTCGCGCGCTCGTCCAGCTTGGACTTCTCGGAAGCGAACGCGGCCTCGAGTCGCGCCCGCGCGTCGGCGAGAGACCTGGCTGCCGCGGACTGCGCCTCGGTGACCATCTGCTGCTCGCGCGCGTGGGCTTCGGTCCGCGTCTTTGCGCGCTCGACGCTGCCGACCCGTCGGGCGTCGGCCAGCTGGGCCTCGACGCGTGTCAGCCGCGTCTGCGCTTCCGACTCGAGCCGGGCCGCCTCCTCGCGGTAGCCGTCGACGCGCTTCACCCGCTCCTCGCGCACCTGCAGGTACGGCTTCCAGAGCCACTGGGTGAGCACGAAGGTGACCACCGCGAACAACCCCAGCATCACCCAGAGCGTGCCGTCCAGATCGAACAGCTGCTGCTCGCTGGCCACCGGCGCCGCTTCCGCGATCGCGGCGAGGAAAAGGGTAGGTGTCATCGCGAAAGGCCCGTCGGTGACCTAACCGAAATCCACGCCCGCCGTCAAGGCAAGTCGGCTAGGCTCTCGGCCCATGTCCATCCCCAGGCGGCCGCTCGGTCGGACCGGCGTCGACGTGTCGATCCTGGCGCTCGGCGGCTGGCACATCGGCGCCGTCGCCAGCAAGGACCCGCGCGAGGCGATCCGGATCATGCACGCGGCCATCGATGCCGGCCTGACCTTCTTCGACAACGCCTGGTGCTACCACATGGGCGGCAGCGAGGAGATCATGGGCCAGGCGCTTGCGGCCAGCAGCAAGCGTGACCAGGTCTTCCTCATGACCAAGAACTGCGAGCGCGACCACGCTGGCTCGCTGAGGTGCCTGGACGACAGCCTCCGCCGCCTGCGGACCGACCGCATCGACCTGTGGCAGTTCCACGAGATCGTCTATGACAACGATCCGGACTGGGTGTTCGAGAAGGGTGGGCTCAAGGCAGCTCTCGAGGCGAAGAAGGCCGGCAAGATCCGCTTCATCGGCTTCACCGGACACAAGGATCCCTCCATCCACCTGAAGATGCTGGGCAAGGCGCACCAGTGGGACGCCTGTCTGATGCCGATCAACGCGCTGGACGCGCACTACCACAGCTTCGCCAACCAGGTGCTCCCGATCTGCGACACGAAGAAGGTCGGCGCCATCGGCATGAAGAGCCTCGGTGGCGGCTACCCACGCGGCAAGATAGCCGAGAGCACCAGTCTGACGGCGCAGGAACTGATGCGTTATGCGCTGAGCGCGCCCATCGCCTCGCTGGTGGTGGGCATCGATTCGATGGCGGTGCTGGAGCAGGATCTGGCCATCGCGCGGGAATTCAAGCCGATGAGCGGCAAGGAGAAGAAGGCGCTCCTCGCCCGCACCAAGGAGATGGCCGGCGATGGCCGCTACGAGCTTTTCAAGTCATCGAAGGACTTCGACGGCCCGTGGCACCGCAAGCAACACGGTTTCGCCGCGTAGCTACGGGATGAGGTCGTAGCAGACGCAGCCCTGCTCGCTGGGGGCGCAGAGGGCGCCGCCGAAGTTTCGGCACGCGACGCCATTGCAGCACGAGACGCTGTCAGAACAGCTCTGACCATAGAGGGCGCACATCGGGGGCGGGGGCGCCATGTCCACGGGCGGCGCGGCGGCGTCGTCGGGGGATCCAGCGTCCGTGCCGCCTGTGCCACTCATGCCACCGGTACCACCGGAGCCGCCTGTGCCGCCCGTACCGCCGGCGCCACCCGTGCCGCCGGCGCCACCGTCCGGCGTCGGGGGAGGCGGGGGCGGGGGCGGCTGGCCGCACGACCCGCTGGAGTCACCGGGCGTGATGTTGCATACGAGCCCCGTGCAGCAGTCTCCGGTCGTCGTGCAGCGACCGGCCGCCGGCACGCACGCAGCGCCGCCGTCGGGCTTGACAAGGCAGCGCAGCACGCCCACGTCGTCGGGCACGCAGGGCACGCCGCCGCAGCATTCGCCGGCGAAGGCGCAGCGGTCGCCTTGCTTCACGCAGCAGGGTTCCTTGCCGGTGTAGCCGGTCGGGCAAGTCGCGCTGCCGCCGCCGAAGCAACGATAGATGCCGATCGTGTCGGCCTTGCAGCACTTCTTGGGATCACCAGGGCAGTCGCAGCAGGCTGCGCGTTCGTTGACGCCGCACTGGCCGCTGGGACCGCCGCAGATGTTCCCGCGCACCTGACATCCCATCGGGTTCCTGCATGCTCCGATGGCCGGGTTGACGGTGGATAGGATGCACTGGACGCTGCCGGCGCCCTCGCTGTCCTCGGTCGGATCACCGCCGCAGCAGTCCTTGGCCGTGTGGCACAGGTTGTTGGTGACCCGGCAGCCGCTGGGCGGCTGGCAGATCTTGGCGCCGGAGACCCAGGGAGCGCACAGGCGGCTGCAGCAAGCGCCACAACCGTCGCAGACGATGCCGTCCGGCGTGCAACCACCCCCGCCCGTGGTGTCCAGCGCGGCGCACACGCCCGGTCCCGTGCCTCCGGCTCCTCCCACCTTGCAGAAGCCGGTGCAGCAGTCGGTGTTGCGGTAGCAGACGTCGCCCGGCTGGATGCAGTACGAGGCGCCGATCTGGCACGTGCCGTTGCGGCACAGCCTCGAGCAGCAGTCGGTGTGCTGGGCGCAGGTGTTGCCGGCGGTCTTGCAGCCGGTGTTGAGCGGCTTGCAGAGGTTGCTCGCGCAGGTGCCGCTGCAGCACTCGCCGTTCGCCGTGCAGGCGATGTTGTCCGACTTGCAGGCCGCCGTGCCGCAGGTGCCTCCCAGGCACGAGAGGTTGCAGCAGTCGGTGCCGACGACGCAGGCCTCGCCCTGCTGGGCGCAGCGGGTGATGTTGGCTTTGCACATCTTCGTGGCGACATCGCAGGTGCCCGAGCAGCACATGGCGTCCGTGCCGCAGGTCGACCCCGAGGGGAGGCAGGTGCCGCCGTCGCCGGTGCCGATGCCGCCGCCGATCCCACCCGTGCCGCTGCCGCCCGCGCCGCTGCCACCGGCCATGCCGCCGGTGCCCATGCCCCCGTCGTCGCCAGGAAGGGGCGCGTCCACGCCGCCATCGCCGGTGCCGCTGCCGCCAGCGGGTCCACCGGTGCCGCCCACGCCGCCGCCCATGCCTCCGACGCCGCTCGTTCCCCCGCGCCCGCCGCTGCCAGAGGTACCGCCCGCTCCACCGCCGCTGCCGCCACCACTGTCGTCCGTTGCGCCGTCACCGCCGCCGTCGGGGTCGATCCGGGTGCGTTTGCTTTTTCCGCCGCAAGCGCTCGTCGCGATCGCTGCGGCGGCCAGGAGAGCAATCCAGTTTAGACGCTGCACAGGACCTCCTCCTCGGCGGATTCCCCCTTGGTCTTGAGAACTTGACCCGACGGGCGGCGGGTGGGGGCGCTGGACTGCCCGGGCATCAGGGATGTACAGTATCCCTGTGAGCAGACCGTTCACGGTGTGGGTCGTCGTGGCGCTGGTGGGTCTGGCGGCCTGCGCACCAGAACCCGCATCCCGCGCGGTGGCCACCGACGGAGGCGGCGGGGCGAGCGACGAGGATGCCGCCGGAGGCCGCGGCGGAGGTGCCGGATCGGGCGCCGACGCCCGCCAGGGACTCGACCTGAACTTGGCGCCGGACGCTCCCGACGATCGGGGCGGGGGTCCTGCCGACGCGGCACGGCCAGATCTGCCGTCGGACCTCAACGTCGACATGTGGGTGGCGGCGCCCTGCATCAGTCCAGACCCGATGGATCTGCTGTCCGATTTCGGGGTGACCATCGCTGGCGGCGAGCTGGCGGTCAAGATGGTGAATGGCCGCAGCCGCACCTTCTGGGCCAGCTCGGGCGACGGCACAGCCACGGCGACGTCGACGCTGCGGGCCGAGATGCCCAACCGGTGCTCCAGCCTGTACGCCATGCATTTCAGCGGTTCGGGTTACACCAACTGGGGCGTCGTGGCCAATGCGCCGTTCGTTTTGCAGTCGGGCACGAACAAGTTCTACGACGGCACCGTGTACACAGGGATCCGGTTCTTCGCCAAGGCCGCGGTCAAGACACGCATGACCGTCTCGATCGGGGACAAATACACCGTCGGTGCGGGCAACTACTGCAACGTTGCGACCGACGCCGGCGCCGGTCGCTGCGGCGACCACTTCTCGATGGGAGTCGACCTGCTGCCCGACTGGCAGATGTACACCGTCCGCTTCGATCAGCTGAAGCAAGGCGGGTGGGGTGTGCCGCAATCACCGAACTTGCGGCCGGACCAGGCATTCCTGTGGGGCATGCAGATCTCGTTCGGGAGGAACGTCACCTTCGACGCCTGGATCGACGACATCAGTTTCGTCAAGTAGAGCGCCGCCAGGCGGAGATCTCCGCCGATGCCGCCGCCGGCGGAGGAGGTTGGGCGCGCGCCTCGGACAGCGCCGCGGCGATCGCCGCCTGCTCCTGTTGCTCGGCGGTGAGGGGGGTGGGCGTCAGGTCGGCCCTGTGGCGCTCGATGAAGCCGGTGTCGTAGTCCCCGGCGAGGAAAGCGGGGTGGCGCATCACCAGCCGGTGGAAGGCGAGGTTCGTGCGGATGCCGCCTACGTGGTACTCGTCCAGCGCGCGGCGCATGCGCTCGATGGCCGCGGTCCGATCCTCGCCGTGGGTGCACAGCTTCGAGATCATCGGGTCGTAATAGACGGAGATGACGCTGCCGGCGGTGACGCCCGAGTCGTCGCGCACCCCCGGGCCCGAGGGGACGCGCAGCGACGTGATGGTTCCTGGGGACGGGAGGAACTTCACCGCATCCTCGGCGTAGACCCGACATTCGATGGCGGCGCCGCGGCGGGTGATCCGTTCCTGCGCAAGAGGGATCGGTTCACCCTGAGCCACCGCCAGTTGCCAGCGCACCAGGTCGACGCCGGTCACGAGCTCGGTCACCGGGTGCTCGACCTGGAGCCGGGTGTTCATCTCCAGGAAGTAGAAGCTGCGAGTGGACGAGTCGTGGAGCATCTCGATGGTGCCGGCGCCGACGTAGCCGACCGAGCGAGCAGCGCGGACGGCCATTTCGCCCATGCGGGCGCGGGTGTCATCGTCCAGGAGGGGCGAGGGTGACTCCTCGATCACCTTCTGATGCCGCCGCTGGATCGAGCAGTCGCGCTCGTAGAGATGGACGGCGTTCCCGTGCTCGTCGCCGAACACCTGGATCTCGATGTGGCGCGCCCGCACGATCGCCTTCTCGAGATAGACGGCGTCGTCGGCGAATGCGCCCTTCGCCTCGCGCCGTGCGCCCGAGAGCGCGGCCTCGAGCTTGTCCTCGGTATCGACGAGGCGCATGCCGCGACCGCCGCCGCCGGCGGCGGCCTTCAGCATCACCGGGTAGCCTATCCGCGCGGCTGCCGCCTTCGCTTCTTCGATCGTCGCCAGGCCCTTTCCGTCGGGGCCATTGTCGCCGGGCACGACCGGGACACCGGCGGCCTCCATGAGGGCGCGTGCGGCGGTCTTGCCGCCCATGGCAGTGATCGCTTCGGGCGACGGGCCGATGAACGTGACGCCCGCATCGGCGCAGGCCTGGGCAAAGCCGGCATTCTCGGACAGGAAGCCGTAGCCCGGGTGGACGGCGTCGGCGCCCGTCAACTTCACCGCCTCCAGCACCTTGTCGACACGCAGGTAGCTGTCCTTCGCCGGCGGCGGGCCCAGCAGCACCGCCTCGTCGGCCATCCGTACGTGTACGGCGTCACGATCGGCCTCGGAGAAGACCGCGACCGTCGGCAGATCCAGCTCGCGGCAGGCGCGGATCACCCGGCAGGCGATCTCGCCGCGGTTGGCGATCAGCACCTTGCGGATGCGGCGCGCGGGCATCAGTAACCCGCGGGTGTGCCGCCGCCGCGGTACTCGGCGGCGGCCTCGATTCCCTCGGACGTGCGCACGACGACGTTCACCTTGGTGAGGTGATCGACGACGCGCAGCTTGTGTCCGCGGCGGGTGAGACCCTCGGTGACGTCGGCGGGCAGATCGTTTTCGATCGACAGCGTCTCGGGGCTCCACTGGTGGTGGATGCGCGGGCTGGCGCTGGCCTCCTGCGCGTCCAGCTTGCCGTCGACGATGTTCAGCAGGACCTGCAGCGTGCCGCTGATGATGGTCGGACCACCGGCGCCCCCCACCGCCACCCAGGCTTTGTCGCCGTCGAGCACGATGGTCGGAGACATCGACGAGAGCGGTCGCTTGTTCGGTGCCACCAGGTTCTTGTCCTTGCCGATGAGGCCGAACGCATTCGGCGTGTCGGGCGCCATCGAGAAGTCGTCCATCTGATTGTTCAGCACGATCCCCGTCGGGCCGGCGACGATCTGCGCCCCGAAATAAAGGTTGACCGTGGTGGTGAGCGCGACGGCATTCCCTTCGGCGTCCATGACCGACAGGCTGGTGGTGCCGCCGTCGTTCTTCGCAGTCGCCGCGCCGGGCATGCCGTACTGATCGGCGGGCAGCACACCGTCGTCCTTGATGCGGGCGGCGAGCGCCTTGTGGTACGCGGGGTCGAGCAGCTTGTCGACGGGCACCTTGACGAAGTCCGGATCGCCCAGGTGCCGGGCGCGGTCGGCGAACCCGTGCTTCTGCGCCTCGGCCAGCACGTGCAGGTAGCTCGACGAGAAACGGCCGGAGCCGCGCGGTGGATCCTTGAGCTTCGCCTCGAGGATGCCAAGCGCCTCGGCGATGACGATGCCTCCCGACGACGGAGGCGGCATGCTGAAGATCTTGTGGCCGCGGTAGGTCATCGTCAGCGGGGGGCGTTCGACGGCCGCGTAGGCGCGCAGATCGGCGGCGTCCATGACCCCGCCCGCGGCTCTACCGGCGGCGATGATCGCTTCGGCGATCGGGCCCGCATAGAACGCGTCCGGGCCCTCCTTGCGCAGCTTCGCCAGCGTGTCGGCCAGGGCAGGGCGCCGCAGCATCTCACCCGGGCGGACCGGCAAGGCGAACGGGCGATCCAGGGTGAACACCTTCTGGATGAAACCGTCGGCGCTGCGCCGGACCGTCCCGTTGATCACATCGGCGATGGCATAGGTGGCCGGTGTGCCACGTGCCAGGCGTTCGGCCGGCGCGAAGCAGGCAGCGAACGGCAGCTTGCCCCATTTCTTCAGCATGTGCGCCAGGCCGCGCACCTCGCCCGGCACCCCGGCGGCAAGGCCACTGCGCGTCGACAGCTTCGAATCGGGACGCCCGTTGCGGATGAACATTTCAGGCTTGATGGCGGCGGGGGCCCGTTCGCGGAAGTCCAGGGTGTAGACCTTCTTCTCCTTGGCGATGTAGACGACGGCGAATCCGCCTCCGCCGATCCCCGAGCTGTGGGGCGTGACCACACCCAGCGCCGCGGCGGTGGCGCAGGCGGCGTCCACCGCATTGCCGCCCCCCTTCAGCAGCTCGACCCCCGCAGCAGAGGCGGCGGCGTGGTCGGAGGCCACTGCGGCGTGGGGCGCGCGCAAGGGCGGCGCGGTCGCGGCCCGAGCAAACGGGACTGTAAGCGCCCCCACCAGGAGCGCCGCCAAAGCGAAGGATTGAAGTCGACGGGGCACGGGCGTATACCACACTGCGATCCCGAAAAAGGGAAGACCCAATGGACGCCCCGTCAAACGCCGACGAAAACGGTAACGGCAACGGCCTGCTCACCCTCCGCATCAGGTTCAAGAGCGAGACGGTGGAGCAGTTCATCGGGCGCTATGGCGCCGACGTCAGCCCGGGCGGCCTCTTCGTGCGTACGCGCGATCCACTCGCCGTCGGCACCGGCCTGAACTTCGAGTTTTCGCTGGCGAACGGTGCGCCGCTGCTGGTCGGGAACGGGACCGTGGTCTGGGTTCGGGACGCGGAGGCGTCGCGGCCGGGGGTGACGCCGGGGATGGGCGTGCGCTTCGACCGGCTCAACGGTCACAGCCAGACGGTGCTGGGCACGATCCTGGCGGCGAAGACGAAGCGGGACACCAACACGCGGCCGACGGCGCCGGTCAGGGTGGCCGAGCCGTCGCCGCCCGTGGCCCCCGAGCCGGCTGCCGAAGCGGACGAGGAGCCGCCGGAGAACTGGGATTCGCTTGCGACCGTCGCTGCGCCCGGGCTGACCGCGGAGGCGCTGGCCAACAGCATCGACGACGAGCTCGGCCGTGCGCGACCGCCCGCCGCCCTGCCGCCGCCGCTGCCGCCTCCGAGCCCACCCGGTGGGCTGCCGAGTACGACCTCGCTCGATGATCTGTTCACGCCCGCGCAGGGGACGCCCCTGATGACGCCGCCGCCGCCGGTGCTGGAGCCCGCGGCCCCGCCGTCCTCGCAGCTGTCGACGACAGGGACGATGGCCGCCTTCACTCCGCCACGGTCCGGCAAGCGCGTGCCTGCGGTAGCGAAGATGGTGGCGGTGGTCCTGGTGACCGCCGGTGTGATGTTCGCGGCGGGATGGTTCCTGCTGCTGCCCAGGCTGACCATGGCGCCCGCGCCTGAACCACCACCCCGGCCGGGGCGCATCGAGTCTCCGGCGCCGCCACCCGCGGCGGCGCCGATCCCGGAGCCCGAGCCGGCCCCGGCGGCGAAGCCCGCTGCCAGCCCCGACCCAGCCCCGGCCGGCAAGGAGCCGCCCCGGCCCGCGCCGGCGGCCGCTGCGAAGGCCCAGCCCGCGCAGGCGGCAAAGGACGAGTACTGGCTGAGCGTGCGCTCCGAGCCAGCGGGAGCCGACGTCATGGTCGACGGTCAACTCCAGGGCAAGACGCCATTCCAGAAGCGCATCATGGACATCAAGGGCCCTTATGCCATCACCGTGCGCAAGGAAGGCTACGAGCCGCACGAGCAGATGCTGAGCGGCTCGGACGAGTGGGTGAAGCGCGCTGGCGCCTACGTGTTCGGCATCTCGGCGAAGCTGACCAAGGTCAAGAGTGCCGAACCCGCGGCCCCTGCCGAGGCCCCGGCGCCCGCACAGCCGGCCGCTCCCGCCGCCGAGAACCCTGCCGCCGCACAGCCGAACCCGTGAGGTCACGGCGGATCGTGGTGGCGGCATCGGCGTCGGCGGCCGTCGTCCTGGCCGTGGTCGGCCTGATGCTCTCGTTGCCGGCGCGCGATCGCCGCATCCGGCGCATCGATGTACACACCCACATCAGCCCGACCGCCATCGACCGCACCGTCGCGCTCATGGATCGCTGGGGCATCGACGGTGTCGTCAACCTGTCAGGCATGTATCCGCCCACCATGCTCCCGTTGCAGCTCGAGGCGGCGCGCCGCTCTGGCGGGCGCATCGCTGTGTTCGCCAACGTGGATTTCGTGCGCACCGTGCGCGCGCGGCCGCAAGACTATGGCAAGGCGATGGCCGAGCAGCTGACGGAGGCCAAGAAGCTGGGTGCGATCGGTCTCAAGATCCCGAAGGGGCTGGGCCTCGGTTACCCGCGCGCGGATTTCCAGGACCTCATGACCGTCGACGATCCGGGGCTGGATCCGCTCTTCGCCAAGGCTGGCGAGCTGAGGATGCCGGTGGCCATTCACATTGGCGACCCGAAGGCGTTCTGGAAACCGGCGGACGAGAAGAACGAGCGCTGGGACGAACTTCAGGCGCACCCCGAGTGGTCGTTCCACGGCATGGCCCCGCACGGCAAGCCGTGGCCGTCGTGGGAGACGCTGCACGAGCAGTTCGAGCGGCTGGTCGCCCGCCACCCGAAGACCACCTTCATCGGCGTGCACTTCGGCAACGACCCCGAAGATCCCGACGAGGTCGGGCGCCTGCTGGACAAGCACCCGAACCTCTTCATCGATACCGCCGCACGCGTGCCCGAGATCGGCCGCCAGGACGCCGAGAAGATGCGAAGCTTCTTCATCAAGTATCAGGACCGGATCCTGTTCGGCACCGATACCGGCATCGGCGACAAGCAGGACGAGATGATGTACGGCTCGAACGGTGCCACGCCGCCGACGGAGGCCGACGAGAGCCGCTTTTTCACCGCGACCTGGCGCTACTTCGAGACCCGCGAGCGCCAGTTCGAGAGCCCCACGCCGATCCAGGGCCGCTGGAAGATCGACGGCATCGGCCTGCCCGACGCCGTGCTGCGCAAGGTGTACTTCGACAACGCCGCCCGCATCCTCGACTGGAAGCCGCCGGCGCGCTTGACTCGGCCCGCAGCACCCCCATAATCACCCGCCACATTCCGGAGTAGCTCAGTCGGCAGAGCAGGCGGCTGTTAACCGCCGGGTCGGGAGTTCGAGCCTCTCCTCCGGAGCCACCACGCCCACCGCCTCGCGCTGGTGGCGAAGGTTGGTGTGCCCGTAGATCAACATCGTCACCGCCAGGTTCCGATGCCCCATCATCTCCATCACCGTGCGCGGCGGTACGCTGGCCGCAAGCATGAGGGACGCCGCCGTGTGCCGAAGGTCGTGATAGCGCATCCGTGGCAAGCCAAGATCGTCGAGGCGCTTCTGCAGTTCGACGTGAACGTAGCCCGTCCAGTAGGGCCGGCGGGTCCGCGTGGTCAGGACAGGATCTTCGGGGCGAAGCCTCGCACCCACAGCTCGCGCTTTGCGTTGTTCGCTGCGCCGTTGTTCACGCAGCACGCGCTCCACGAATGCGGGAAGAGCCAAGGTGCGGCGGCTCGCCGCCGTCTTCGGCGCTGTGAGTCGAGTGCCGCCAACGAACTCGGTGCGGTTCCAGCGGACATGGAGCACGTGCCTGATGAAGTCGACGTCGGCCCAGGTCAGGCCGAGAACTTCGCCGCGGCGTAGGCCGAGCCCCAGCGCAAGGGCGTAGGAGCCTTCGATCGGATTGCCGCGCACCGACGCGAGCAGGCGCCGTGCGTCTTCAACATCCAGCCACGTGGGGTGCCGGGACGGCTTCGGAGGAACCGTGCTCCGACTAGCGGCATTCGTGTCACAAAGCCCCAGGGCACCCGCGTGCCGCAAGGCCGAGCGCAGCACCTCGACGGCCTTCCTGCGCATCGACGTCGTTACGCCAGCTCGCTGCCACAAGATATGCGCATGCTCGATGTCCGTCGGAGCGAGCCGTCGAACGGCGAGGTGACCGAGCGTAGGGGCGATGATGTGGACCACGACACCGGCGTAGATCCGCGCGGTGGCGAAGCGCAGCCTGGGCCAGGCGACGTGTGCCAGCCAGAAGTCGAGGAAGCGAGTGAGGGTCGGCGCGGAAGTCCGACCAGATTGGCGCAGCGTGCAGCGGGGGAGAGGTCCCATCCGGCCGATGCTCCATGCGGCGACTCTCACTTGCTAGGTCGGCATTGAAGGTACTTGCCGTTTAGCCGCGATAGACGCACTGTTTACTGACCTTGTGGATGCCAACGGCAAGCACATCTCGCCTGATACTTGTCGTTTATACTCACAGGTAGCATAGTTTATATGCTTTATGGATACGAACGGCAAGCACGTGAAACCCGTCGACTACTTCGCCACCCACCCCATGTTCCGGTTCGAGGACTTCGCGTCCGCGCACCGAGAGGGTGACGCGCGCAAGCCGACGGCGAGCAAGGCGGTCCTCCAGCAACACGTCCGCGCTGGGCATCTGCTGCACGTCCGGCGCGGCCTCTACGCGGTCGTGCCGCGCGGCGCCTCCGCAGAGAGCCTCCAACTCGACGCATTTCTCCTTGCGAGCCGGCTCGCACCGGACGCGGTGATCGCCTACCACGGAGCACTGCAGCTCCACGGCCGGGCCCATTCCCTCTCGCGGCGGGTCACGTACCTGACCTGCACGCGCCCAAAGCCGTTCGAGTTCCGCGGCACCGAGTTCGTCCCCGTCCCGGTGCCGCCTACGCTGCGCCGACTGCCGGACCTGGGTGGAGGCTTCGTCGAGGTCTCGCGCAACGGCCTGCCAGTTCGCGTCACCACGCTCGAGCGGACGCTGGTCGACGTCCTCGATACGCCTCGCCACGGCGGTGGCTGGGAGGAGATCTGGCGCTCGCTCGAATCGGTCGAGTTCTTCAACGTCGACGCGGTCACCGACTATGCGCTGAAACTGGGCTCGGCGGTCACGGTGGCGAAGGTCGGCTTCTTCCTCGAGCAGCACCGAGAAGAGCTGATGCTCGAGGAGAGCCATCTCAAGCGTCTACAAGAGCACGTACCATCCCAGCCGATGTACTTGGAACGCGGCAAGCGTGAGTCGGGCAAGCTTCTCACCCGCTGGAACCTCGTGGTACCCGAACGCGTAGTGAATCGGACCTGGGCAGAGGTCGCATGAACCTGACCCCGCAAGATCTGTCACGCGAAGTGATTTCGACCGGCTTCGGCGGCGAACAGCTCGAGAAGGTCTTTCGTCTGATCGCCCTGCTCGACGCGCTGAACAGCCATCCGTTCCTGAAGACTCGGATCGCCTTGAAGGGCGGTACTGCGCTCAACCTGTTCTACTTCGACGTGCCGCGCTTGTCGGTGGACATCGATCTCAACTACATCGGCGCGGCCGACCGCGAGACGATGCTCGCGGAGCGCCCGAAGTTGGAGCAAGCAGTGCAAGCCGTCTGCTCCCGCGAGGGCCTCACGGTCAAGCGGATGCCCTCCGAGCACGCAGGCGGTAAGTGGCGGCTGACCTACGTCGCATCGACGGGCGGTTCGGGCAACCTGGAGCTCGACGTCAACTTCATGCTCCGCGCACCGCTGTGGTCTCCCAAGATTGCCCAGTGCTTTCCGGTGGGGTCCTTCAAGGCGGCTCCCGTTACGGTGCTCGACCCTCACGAACTCGCCGCTGGAAAGCTGGCGGCCCTGCTCGCGCGGAGCGCCAACCGCGACATCTTCGACGCCCATCGACTCCTCGTTGCCCCCGACCTCGACCACGCGCGGCTTCGTCTCGGCTTCGTCGTCTACGGTGGGATGAACCGGAAGGACTGGCGGACGGTGTCGCCCGGGGATGTGAAGGGCGATCTGGCCGACGCGTCGCGCGACCTTGTCCCGATGCTTCGCGCTGACCTCGCGCCGGCGCGCGGGAACATCACGAGGTGGCTCGACCAGCTCGTGGCCGAGTGTCGTGAGCGGCTTGCGATCGTTCTTCCGCTTCAACCCCACGAGTTGGAGTTCCTTGAGCGGCTCAACGGCGCCGGGGACATCGCGCCCGAGATCCTCACCGACGATCCGGCTATGCAGGCGCTCATCCGGGACCAGCCCGGCCTCAGATGGAAGGCGCTCAACGTGAAGAAGCGCCTCGGCGTCGCGGTCGTCGACGACGAATCGCACGAGTAGCAAATGGGGTGGCATTCTCGGGTCGTGCTCGGCGCCATCACACAACCCAAGGACCACGCTGGGAAATTCGCCTGAGAACGAGTTGAATCTTTTCGGCCGACCAGAGAACTTGGTTGGTGCAGGCGACCGAATGGGGAGCCATTCTTCCTCCACCACCAACCGACAACGCCGTTCGGCACATCACCGGGGACCGAAAACCCGGAATATCGTTCCCCCGGAGCACAGCACCCGTGGTGCTCGAGGGATGGTTGGTTCCGCCTCTATACGTCGGTTTTTACTACGTTGTGAGTAAAAACTTTCTAATAGGCTACGTATCACCCAGGCGGTACGTTCTCCTCACAGCAAAGTTTGTAAACGCGGAAAAGGAGCGAGCATGTCGACCCAAGAAATTCTACTCCCGCAGAACCTGGTGTTTCTGTTTGTGCTGGGTGCGGTGGGGCTCGCTGTAATCGCGGCGCTGTCGGCCACCTTCTTCACGGTGGAGCAACGCACGACCGCGATCGTTCAGCGGCTCGGGAAGTTCGTGCGGGAAGCTGGGCCCGGTCTTCACACGAAGATCCCTTTCATCGACCGGGTGATCGGACGCGTCAACCTGCGTGTCCAGCAACTGGACGTCAAGATCGAGACCAAAACCGAGGACAACGTGTTCGTTCACATGGTGGTTGCGGTCCAGTACTTCGTCCTGCCTGAGAAGGTCTACGACGCGTTCTACAAGCTCGACGACGCGACCCGGCAGATCACGTCGTTCGTTTTCGACGTCGTCCGGGCGCGGGTGCCCAAGATCAAGCTCGATGACGTCTTCGAAAAGAAGGACGAGATCGCGGACATCGTCAAGAGTGAGCTCGCCCAGGTGATGGACGGCTTCGGGTACGGAATCCTCAAGGCGCTTGTCACGGACATCGACCCTGATCCGAGAGTGAAGGAGTCGATGAACGAGATCAACGCCGCGCAACGGATGCGCGTGGCCGCTACCGAGAAGGGCGAAGCGGATCGGATCTTGAAGGTCAAGGCAGCCGAAGGTGACGCTGAGAGCAAGGCTCTGCAGGGTCGGGGTATTGCTGATCAGCGGACGGCCATCGTGGCGGGTCTGCGGGATTCGGTGGACGAGTTCCAGAAATCGGTGCCTGGGACGACGGCGAAGGACGTGATGAACCTCGTACTGATGACCCAGTACTTCGACATGCTGAAGGAGATCGGGGCCTCGTCGCGGACGAACGCGATCCTCATTCCACACTCGCCGGGCAACCTTTCCAGCCTGACCGAACAGATGCGGACTGCCATGATAGAGGCCGACCAAACGGTCAGGGTGTCCGAGCCTGCGGGTCGGCTCGCGCCTCAGTTGAGAACGTCTGAGGAAACTCGGCTAGCTCATGGCGTGGCGCGAGAGGTGGCTGGAAACGGAAGCGTTGGATAACAACGAGGAAGGGGCAATGCAGCCACCCTCGGCCTCGAGCCGAGGGTGGCTGCATTCACCTCACGGCGACGCAGACCACCAAGACCCGGAGGCGCAGCATGAAGCTCGAGATCTCTAACCTGGAGCGAACGTGGGCGATCGTTCTCGCCGCTGGTGATGGCACCCGCATGGCTTCGCTGACGCAAGCTCTGCATGGCCAGCCGCTACCCAAGCAGTTCGCCGCCCTGGCGGGCACGCGTACTTTTTTTCAGCAAACCCTTGATCGCGTGTCGCTGATCATTCCGCCCGAGCGAACCGTCGCGGTGGTAAGCCAGCGCCACGAAGGTCTGGCCCGTCAGCAGGTGGCCGACCTGCCGGGCGTGCAGATCGTGTCTCAGCCCCGCAACCTTGGCACTGGCCCGGGCTTGCTGTTGCCGCTCGCGCACGTGCTAGCGCGTGATCCGCAGGCGCGCGTGGTGGTGTTTCCGTCGGACCACCACTTCCAGCGTCCGGTGGCTTTGATGGCAGCCGTGCTGCGCGCGCTCGAGGCCGCCGCCCAGGATTGTCCGGCGGGGGTGGTGCTCTTGGGCGCGGCGGCAGATTCGCCCAGCACGGAGCTCGGCTGGATCGTGCCGGGGGCCGAGGATGCGAAGGGTGGGCGCAGCGGATTGCCGGTTGCCGGGTTCGTCGAGAAGCCCGATGAGGAGAAGGCACGGCAACTGCTGGAAAGCCGCGCCTTGTGGAACACGATGATCGTCGCCGGCTCGGCGCTGGCACTGTGGCGCTTGATGCTGCGGCACCTGCCGATGCAGGCCATCGCCCTGTCCCGATACCTGAACCACATCGACACGCCTGAGGGCGGCCAGATCCTGCAGGACATCTACCGCGAGATGGCCGCCGCGGATTTCAGCCGGGACGTGCTGGAGCGGGCGCGCGGATTGGCCGTCGTGCCGATGATCGACGCCGGCTGGTCGGATTGCGGCACGCCCGAACGCCTGGTCGCGGCGCTCAAGGGCACCCCGGCTCTCGGCCAGCTGATCGAGCGCCTGGGGCTGCGCGGCCACAACCCCGTCCCGCGATCGGCTTCGGTCCTGAACGTCGCCTCCTGAGGTGAACGAAAGGAGGTCGCCAGGGACGCGAGCTCAAGCAAAGATGTGCTTCCGCGCGGCGTCGCTGATGGCGAGCACCGCGGGATGCCTGATTTTTCGCTCGACCGAGATCGCGTAAAAGCGCTGCCGCAGTTCCTCGACGCGACCGATGAGCTGCAGCTTGTAGCGCTGCCGAACCTCCTTCTCGACCACATCGGGAGCCGCGAAAACCCCGAACCCCGCCTCTGCAACGATCTTCGCGAGCGCGGGGTCATCCAGCTCAGCGATGACCTTTGGTCGTATCTTGAGGGAGTCGAACCACGCTTCCAGCGCTCGGCGGAGTGCCGAGTTGCCGCCTGGGAGGAGGAAGGGGACGCCATCGAGCGAACGCGGGAACCGGCGACGGCAAGTCTTGGCGAGCTCGGGTGCCGCGAAGAACGTGGTGCCGCACTCGCCGAGTGGGTGACTGAATGCTCGAACGGACGCGCCGGGTCCGGCTGGTGCGTCCGCGAGGACGACGTCGACTGTATGCATGGCCAACTCGCCCATGAACGCTTCCGCTGACCGGCCCTCTCGACAAATAACGCGTACGTTGTCTTCCAGACGGAACGCCGGCTCCAAGATTCGGTACACGACGGATTTCGGGAGGGCGTCCGAGATTCCAACCACGAGTCGAATCGGCCTTCCACTCGGCCGTCCCTTCGCAGTATCCGTGAACTCGCGTCCAAGAGCGAAGATCTCGTCAGCATAGCGGAGCGCGACCCGGCCAAACTCCGTGAGCACCAACCGGCGACCCTTCCGCTCGAACAGCTTCTGGCCGAGGACATCCTCGAGCCGATGGATCTGGGCGCTGATGGTCGGATGCGCGAGGCGGAGCTCCTTGCTCGCCTGGACGATGCTCCCCTGCTTAGCGACGACCCAGAAGTACAACAGATGATGGTAGTTCAGCCAGTCCATGGCCGGAAGCATATAGAGGTTTCTGCTACGTGTCACGTCTAGGATTTCTAATAGTCTACGTATGGAGCCGGAGCTACAAGACAAGAGAGATGAGGCTCTCGCACAGGCATCAGGGCGGAAGGAGACCAACCATGCGACACATCATTGACCGAAACCTTGGGAGGGCCGCCTACGAGGCGACGCATTGGTTGCTTCGCCGCTGGCGGAACGCGCCGCGCCAGCGCGTCTATTGCATGGTCGGCATGTTGCTCGGCCTCGGAGCCCCGGTTGGTCTGGCTCTCGCCCATGCGATCTCGGAGTCTGTCTTCCCCACGCCCGCGTGGCTCGTCGAGGACATCGCCAAGCTCCCCACGACATACGCGTACGTCATGGGGTCGACGACGGCCGCCTTCGCAATCCTCGGGTACCTCGTCGGTCGCTGGTCGGATCACCTGCATCGACTGTCCACGACCGATCCGCTCACCGGCCTTTTCAATCGGCGCTTCCTCGAGACACGGGCCGCCGATGAGGTCGAGCGTAGCCAGCGGTACGGGACGCCTGTGTCGCTGCTGGTCGTGGACCTGGATGGACTCAAGGCCATCAACGACACGCACGGTCACAAGGCGGGGGATGAGGCGATCCAGACGGTCGCGCAAAGCATCTCGGAAAGCGTACGAGCCAACGACGTGCCGGCGCGCGTGGGCGGCGACGAGTTCGCGGTTCTGCTTCCGCAGACGGCCAGTGCCGAGGCCCTCGCCGCGGGGACTCGAATCGCGAGTGCGGTTGCGCTGCGCGCGGGTGCCCGGGGAATGGTGCTGTCTGTTTCAGTGGGCGTCTCGGAGCTCGATGGCGCCCGATCACCAACACTCGAGGACCTACTTGCGGCTGCGGATCGCGCGCTCTACGACGCGAAGAGAGCGGGCCGGGGGCGCGTTCTCGGCACTACAGCACGCCCCGCGTCCACACGGAGCTACACGGTGGGCCAATCGGTCGCGGTGGCTGGCGTCGTGGGACGCGGAGGTGCGCCATGACCGTGATCAAGTCAAGTCAGGTTGATCAACAGCGGCGTAGAAGCCGCAGAGGAGTGAGCCATGCAAGCGACACACATGACACAGCCGAGCGGCGCGGTGACCCACGCCATGGAGCTTTCGTCGCTCCAGGCGCATATCCGCACGCTCATCACCCTGGAAGAGGACGAGGCGCCAATCGTGACCTGCTACGTCCATCGTGCAGTCGGGCGGAACGGCTCAGCAGGCCCTCCGCTGTTCGACCGGCGCGTCCGCGCGGTCCGCAAGGTGCTCGGCGGGCACCAGCTCGGCCGTTTCGAGGAGGCGTTCGAGCGCATCCAGCGTTACTTCGCCACGGAGGTCCAACCGACGACGAGAGGTGTGGCGACCTTCGCGCGCGCCGGCACCCAGCCCTTCTTCCTGGGCCTGCAGTTTCAGGTGCCTCTACCTGATCGACTGTCGGTGAGCTCGACGCCGGACATCTATCACCTGGTCGAGCTCAAGGACACCTACCACCGGTACGTCGTGCTGATCTCGACGGAAGAGAGCGCGCGGATCCT
Organism: Myxococcales bacterium; assembly: GCA_031423255.1. Classification (GTDB taxonomy): domain Bacteria; phylum Myxococcota_A; class Polyangia; order Fen-1088; family Fen-1088; genus JANPFD01. Next base: position 115,039 of record JANPFD010000207.1, read on the forward strand.
CGAGGTGAACCTCGGTGCGATTACGCGCGAGGTCTGGGCCGAGCGGCCGGAGCTGCGCGAGCGTGTCGGCAGGGAGAGGACACCCGAGCACTACCAGAATCACCGTCGCGACCGCGGCGATCGATTCTTGAAGGAGAAGATCGAGATTCTCGAGAAGTTGATGGCGGCGGGCGGGCACACGCACCTCATCCTCGCGGGTAGTCCCCGGATGACGGCCCGCATCCGGAACTGCCTGCCCAAGCATCTTCAAGCCAAGATCATCGACGTCGTGCCGGCGTCAGCGAGCGCGCGTGTCGCGGACGTGGTGGCGGCGACGTTGTCGAGCTTCATCGACCGCGAGCAGCAGGAATCGCTCGATGCAGTTGCCGAGCTCATGAGCGCCATCCGGCGTGGTGGGCTGGGAGCAGCCGGAACCGCGGCGACTCTCGAGGCTTTGCGGCGGGGCCAAGCTGATGTCCTCGTCATGGCCCGGGAATACGAGCCTGGGCCGGGGTGGGCCTGCGGGCACTGCGGATGCGCCGATGCGGCGCCTTCTCCGCCCGAACGCTGTCCGGAGTGCGATTCGCGCGAGGTGCAATCAACGAACCCCAAGGAGGTGATGGTCAAGCTTGCGGAGCGGCAGTCGCTCGAGGTGGAGCTCGTTCAGCACAGTGATTTGCTCATGGAACTCGGGGGCGTCGGCTGCCTGCTTCGGTATGCCACGCCGGAGCCAACCGAATGGACCTGACCTGGAAGGCGTACGCGATGCAGGTAGATATTCGCACCGGGAAGATCGAGGTCAATGAGGCGTTGCGCGCCCACGTCGATCACAGACTGCGGTTCGCGCTCGGCCGGTTCGGTGAACGCATCGTCAAGGTGAAGGTCCGCTTCGAGGACGCCAACGGCGCACGCGGTGGCGTGGACAAGCAGTGCCAAATCGCCGTCGCTCTTCGGCCATCGGGCAACGTCATGGTCGAGGACATCGACACAGACCTTCACGCCGTCGTCGATCGCGCCGTCGACCGGGCCGCACGAGCCGTAGATCGCGACCTCCAACGGCGCAGAGACGCGGGACGACACGACACGAATCCATGAGACACACGACGGTTTAATCTACGTGAAGTTACAATAGTTTCTAATAGTCGACTCCGCAATTGTGCCGCACGATGTTTCTGGAGATCGGAGAGGGCCATGCGAACCAACACCACAGCGAGAGTCTCATCGGCACAGCAGACAGCGCGGCCTTGTTCGGTCTGGCAGGCGAAGCTGCGAGGGGCACGGGATGTCGTGGAATTGGTCATCAGCGTGACCGCCTGCGTCTTCAACGCGAGCCTAGATCGACGCCGCTGGGACGACTGGCAGGAAGGATCAAAGCTCCGGACGACTGCCCCAGAAAGAGGACCATTGATGTTATGCGACGGACAGTATCTCGACGATCCAGGGGCACACGGGATTGAGTCTCTCGAGGATGGGGCGCAAGAAACGTCAGAAGGGCAGCATGGCCAATCTTCGCCGAGAAGGCTCGCAGTTGTCTCCGGGTGCATTGAGGCAGTCGCAGGAGCTCGATGGGAATGAGGGTTCGGATGAAGACCTTCAACCGCATAGCCCGGACGCCCGTCACGGAGGAGCGCAACCGGCAGCTGCGCGGACTCGCCATCGGCTTCGAGCGGGTCGCCGCTTGATGGGCGGCCGGGGCAGGAGTTGACCATGGGTCTCGAAAGCATTGGCACCCCGGGGTTGTGGATTGGCTTCACCGTGTTCGTGCTGGTCATGCTGGCGCTCGATCTTGGCGTCTTTCACCGCAAGGCGCACGAGGTACGCGTTCGAGAAGCTCTCATCTGGACGGCCGTCTGGATCTCCCTCTCTCTCGTCTTCAACGTTGGCGTCTATTTCTGGTTCGGCTCGGAGCGGGCTCTCGAGTTCCTCACGGGCTACGTCATCGAGAAGGCGCTGTCGGTCGACAACATCTTCGTCTTCATCGTCGTATTCTCGGCGTTCGCGGTACCGGCCAAGCTCCAGCACCGGGTGCTCTTCTGGGGGATCCTCGGCGCGCTCATCATGCGCGCCATCTTCATCGGGCTCGGCGCGGCGTTGCTCGCCAAGTTTCACTGGGTCGCCTACCTGTTCGGGGCGTTCCTCGTATTCACGGGCATCAAGCTGCTCGTGCAGCGGGGCGGAGAGGTCCACCCGGAACGCAATCCGATCTTCCGACTGTTCAAACGATTCGTGCCCTCGGTGGATGACTACCCCGGCGACAGCTTCACCGTGGTCGAGGGCGGCAAGCGGTATGCGACCCCGTTGCTCTTGGTGCTGGTGGCCATCGAGGCGACAGACGTCGTCTTCGCCGTCGACTCCATTCCCGCTATCTTCGCTGTCACGGCGGATCCTTTCATCGTCTACACGTCGAACATCTTCGCCATCCTGGGACTGCGGGCGCTCTACTTTGCGCTCGCAGGAATCATGGGGAAGTTCCACTACCTGAAGGTCGGGCTGTCGCTCGTCCTTGTATTCGTTGGCGCGAAGATGCTCCTGGCCGGGATCTACAAGATTCCGATCCTGGCATCCCTCGGTGTCATTGTTGCCCTGCTCGCCGGATCTGTCGTGGTTTCGTTGCTGCGACCGCCAGCCAAGCCACTGCTCCCCGTCCCGCCTCCCGATCAGCCGGATGGTGTGAAGCCATGACCGTCCACCCAATGGATACGAGCATGGCCGAACCGGCGCCTGAGTGGCGCGCCCGAGCGCAGGCGCTCATCGAGCATCCGCGCTTCGATCAGGCGATTGTCGTGCTGATTGTGGCAAACGCAATCACCCTCGGGCTCGAAACTTCGCCCGCGATTGCCGCGCAGTTTGGCGATTTGTTTCGCGCAATCGACCGCACGGCGCGGGGAATATTCGTGGTCGAGTTGCTGCTCCGGTCCTTCGTCTATCGCAGCTGGTTCTTCCGCGACCCGTGGCGCGTATTCGACTTGGTGGTCGTAGGGATCGCGCTGATACCCGCAAGCGGTGTGTTCAGTGTGTTGCGCACCCTGCGAGTGCTGCGAGTACTGCGGCTGGTTTCGATGGTGCCCTCGATGCGGCGGGTAATCAGCGCCCTGCTCGCGGCACTCCCGGGTATGGCGTCGATCATCGGCCTGATGTCGCTCGTGCTGTACGTGTCGGCGGTGATGGCCACGAAACTGTTCGGCGCGACCGCGCCGGAGTTCTTCGGCACATTTGGCGCCTCGCTGTTCACACTGTTCCAGGTGATGACGGTGGAAGGTTGGCCCGACATCGCGCGCGCCGTGATGGCGCAGTCGCCGTATGCCTCGTTGTTCTTCGTCAGCTACCTCCTGGTCGCGACCTTCATGGTGTTGAACCTGTTCATCGCCGTGGTCGTCAATGCGATGCAGGCGCAGGTGGCGCAGGACCTCAAGGGCGAGGGAGAGGCACACACCAAGTTGATCCTCGACGAGGTGTGCGCGCTGCGACGCGAAATCCGCGCACTGCGCGCGAGCGATGTGAAGCCATGATCGCCACGAAAGGCGCGTCTGCTGCAAGTCCGACGCTTCGCGTGGGTAAGGCGGTGGTGGCAACGACGTTCCTCTGGGCGCGGCGACTGCTGCGGCGGCTCCGCGATGGTGCAAGCCGAGCGCTTCGGCGGCCGACCGCGGAGAATGCGGGAACATGACCCTGGACCTTCTCACCCAGCCTGAAATCTACATCAGCCTCCTGACCCTCACGGCCATGGAGGTCGTGCTCGGCATCGACAACGTCATTTTCATCTCGATCCTCGCCGGCAAGCTGCCGCCTGAGCAGCAGCCCACTGCGCGCCGGTTTGGACTCGCGTTGGCGCTGGTCCTTCGGCTCGCGCTGCTCTTCGCGATCTCCTGGGTCATGGGCCTCACTGCCCCGCTCTTCTCCGTCCTCGACAAGGCGTTCTCGGGGCGTGATCTCATCCTGCTCGGCGGAGGTCTCTTCCTTGTCGGGAAGGCAACGCACGAGATCCACGACAAGCTGGAGGTCGTCCACGAGGAGCGCTCTCGGCCTTCGGGGCCCTCGGCCTTCTGGCTCATCCTCGCCCAGATTCTGGTCCTCGACGTCGTGTTCTCGCTCGACTCCGTGATCACCGCGGTCGGGATGGCGCAGTATGTCCCGGTCATGGTTGTCGCCATGGTCATCTCGGTGGCGGTCATGC
>JANPFD010000208.1:0-1054 GCA_031423255.1 Myxococcales bacterium
GACCCCGCCGTCGCGGCTCTTGCCCAACACCCGCACCTCCGGCCACTCGCCCCCCGCCAGATACTTCGCGAGGGCTTCACGCATGATGAACGCCTCGGTGGTGCGAAGCCGCGCCGCCGCCTCCTTGAGGCGCCGCTTGAGGGCCGGATCCAGATACAGCGTGGTCCGTTCCATTGACATCAACATATATGTCGCCATGGCTGCCTGCAACTGCCACGGCGGCACCGAGGGCGCGATTCCCACGACCAGAACGTATCAGCGGCGACCGGCGCGTAGCGTGCGAGCCGGCTTCAACGTCAGCGCGGCGGCCAGGGCCTTGATCATGCGGTCGAGCGTCGGCAAGACCCCAACCTTCGGTGCCTTTGCCCGCGTGCGCCTGGGTTTCGCCCGCCTGCGCTTCTTGCGCGGCCGCGGGGCCGACACCGGCACATCGGCAGCCGGCACAGGATGTCGCGCGGGAGGTCGCACCCGAGCGCGCGCCGGCAACGCCGCTGCGGGCGTGCCGTCGATGTCGATGCCGAAGATCTCGGACAGATCGCCACCGGACAGCAGCGGAGCGCCCACTGACGGCGCCTGCGGTGCGGCCAGGCCAGCCGCCGCGTTGGACACCAGCTCGCTTTGATCGACGCCGCGCAGCCGGAAGAACAGCTCGGGCTCGCGATCCAGCCGCGCGCCGACGCCGTACATGGTGGCGGCGACGTGCTTGCACATGCCGGCCCAGTCCGGGCACGAGCATGTGAACGACATCTGCCGCGGCGACGGAAAAAGACCCTGGTCCCGGTCCACCAGCAAAGCCAATACGTCGTCGGGCAACTTGCCGCGCAAAAGCTCGACCACCGATGAGATGCGGCCCGCCGCCCGGGCCATGATCGCCTGCCAGCGCTCGGGCTCGACCCGGCGGATGCTGACGGCTACTTGGTAAATGTCGCTGCCGCTCACCAACGCGGTTATCTGCCCGGCGGCGATCTTCAGATCCAGCACGGCGCCGTGGCGGACGTAGCTGCGGCCGCGTGGCAGACGGTTGGCGTAGTCGCTGTAGGCCTCCAGATTCTCG
>JANPFD010000209.1:0-5948 GCA_031423255.1 Myxococcales bacterium
GTCCTGCCCGACCGCCCCGTTGGCCACGCCGCAACGCGAAAGCTCCGGCCATACAAGGGATGAGTGGGATCCTGAACCGTCACCACCTCATCAAGTTCACCCCCTGGGTTCTTGGCGGGGGTATCAACCTGCTTGGTCCACCGAGCCCGCCAGCATCGCGCGCTACCTGCGCTCCCTCGGCGAGCCGCCCGACGCGCCACCGCTGTCACCCGCCCGCGCGCCGCCCTACTGGAAGAGCCGCGTGCTCCGCCGCAAGGCCGCCCACATCACCGACCAGGCCGACCTGTTCGACGCGTAGCCCCCCCTCTCGGCCACGCTGGGCGAAGAGCCGTTCGCCGACGGAAAACGTCAGCCTCCATACCTCCACTCGCGATCGAGACCGCCCAAAGCCCGCCGCCCTCTAGGCTGCCACCAGCGCCGCGTTCCCGTCGCGCGGCCACCCCTCGCGGTCCCTCGGGCCACGCCCCCCCTTTGATTTACTTACGCGCTCTCCTCAATTGGGTTCGTCGGACCGTTTCCAGTATATAGTACCGTGCCGGAGACCATCCCGTTGGGAAGCAGACCATAGCCTGAGATATGGTAACTATTTTTGGGGTCGTGGGCCTTCCCTATCGCAGCTGCCCCGCCCTTACTGATGTCCGCAGGAAGGAAAAACTCACCATGAAAGCTGGGCTCTACCAATCGAAGAAGGGCGATGTCGGCATCTTTCTTGTCCTCCGAGGAAAAAAAGGGGTAAGCAAGTTGGTACGCTCCCGCCGCGATCGCGAAGGGCGTGTTGGACGCATCGTTGCCAAAGGTGATGACCCACGACGAATAACCGTGATACACGGCGGGAATATTCGAAGGAAGACCTGGAGAAGAAGAAGGCACGCATTCCTCATTCGTACCGAGCGAAGGACGGCCTGGCGCAAGAGGGGAAGTGTCCTGCATGCAATGAGCCCCAGTAAGTATGTAGTCCCGGCCTATGAAAGTTCCCGTGCAAGCGGCGGTTCGTTTGCAATACTGGGTGTAGCCGGTAACCAACCGGCCGTTGAGTGGCCAGTGCGCGTGTTCAAGGTAAACAATCGGGTTTGGGTTAACCAGGTTGGTGTTGTCAGAAAGTATGTCCGGTCCGCCATTCATAATTTTGAGCCTTGGGAAGACAATACTACGTGAATCGGTCCACGGTGCTTGCGCCCGACTTTCGAAATCCGGATATCTGGCCGAGAAACCGTCATATGCATCCACGAAGGCGGCTGCTTCGTCGCAGGAGCTCACCGTGTTGAAACCGGCATAGTCAGCCAAGTCGGGGTGGCGGTGAAGCTTTCGCGTCATCCAATCCGCAGCATACAAGACGCTCTCCGTTTCCCCAGAGGTCGGAGGACACCGAAGAACACGGCCCTCGAATTCTTCAGGATGGCTACTCACTGGCACGGCTCGTCTTTCCGGCTCACACCCGACAGCCGCGAAAAGACCAGAAATGACGAGAAGAATCTCCAGGGCTCGGACGCTCGTGCTGTTCCTCATTTGACTCTGACCTCCGATTGGTGTCTCAAACATGTCGGCCCTAGGCGAGCCCTAGGCGGTTCAGGGACGGTCCCCGCCATTTTCCGACTGGCGGGTGATCTCGATCGGCTCTCCCTTCGCGAGACAGCCGACGACCATCGCCTGCTCGTCCGAGCAGTAGGGATCTCTCACGGCCCCAATCCCATCGTCGTCACATTCCCAGTTCTCGAGCGGCTGTTTGCTCAAACAGCCAAGAACCTTCTGCATCTCGCGGGCACACCCTCGTATTTGCAACATGGACCTGCAACGCGGGCCGCACTCTCTCCCGTTCCTGCATTTCAAGGGATCCAGCATCGCACATAGGGCTTCGCAAGTCGCGAGCGTGGCCCCCCCAGGGTTGTCCGAGCGGGCCGCACCTAATGACCGGGCAGCAGGGGACCTCTCGGCCTGGCCACCGCTGGCGGCACGGGGAGGATCCGCCGTACTGGAACGCGTGCACGATATCAGCAGGAGAGTGAATACGCGGGTCTTCATGGAGCCACAGTGAGGCGAAAAGTGGTGGAATCAATTTGCTGTTGATCGACCCCAAAGGCATCGAACGAATGAGACGTCGCGTCGTCGGTGGTCTTTTGCGGAGTGAACCGCGAGACGCGGCACTCGTATTCGACGGTCGCCGGAAACGTGATGCCCATATCTCGCAGGTCCGGCCATCGGAGCACATTCTCGGACGTATATGCGTGGAGCGCCGGGGCGGTGGGATCCCCCGACACGCACGAAAGCCGGTGCACGCCGTTCTCCACGCTTGTCCAGGAGAGGCGAGTATTCTTCGTGACAGCCGCTCCCGGGCTCGGGCTCAAGATCTTGGGACGTGGCCGAACGTGCATCGATACGTCGGTCGCCCCTACAGCGATCCCACACTTTCGGGCCGTGCCATGAGCGATGTAATCGGAGATTGTTATGCAATAGTCACCGGCAAGCTTGCTCATGTCAGGAAGGTCGTGACTGAATGTCCCATTGCGACCTAGAAAAAGCTGGCCGAGATTGAGATAACCAATCGCATCAGCCGGGTGATAGGCGAATACCATTTCGGCAACAGCATCTCCGTCGATTGTCACCGAGCCGGATATTTTGCCGATCGGGATGGCATCCATTGAGAGATCAACGTGATTCTGAGTTTCGCCGGGTGCCACCGTGACGTCCCTGAGACCAAGGGCGGGGCTCGTCTGTGTTCCACTCGCCAGGGACCATGGCATTGCAAGGGCTACCACCTTGCCAGGAACCGCGGAAACTCCTGATAGTGCGATGCGCATCGGCCCATAGGCTGGTCCCGGTCGCCCCAGCCCGGGTTCAAGCGCCTGACGCGCGAACCCACCGGCGGAGAAGAAGGACACCGAGACGGTCACGCGCTCAGAGCGATCGAGTGGGAAAGAAACGCCGCCCGCAAGCGAGCCGGCGATGGAACCCCAGGAAGGGTACCTCCCGTGTCCTGGCCAGACGGGCACGACGATCGGATCGCGCCGGGACAGCCCATAGTACACAGAAATCTGCATCTTGTCCGGGGCGACCGCGTACATGTCGTAATGGGGAGCGACGTCGTCCAGAACGAACGTACCATCCGCGTCAGCATCGGCGGCGCCGTCAAGCGACGGTACGGTACCAGAAGCAACGCCAACGGCGACCCTCCAGCCTGAAAATACCTGGCCGCTGGGGTCGATAACTCTGCCTTTCACGGAGGTGCCGGCGACCTTCATGCTGGGCACGGCGGCGTCGCTAGTCACTGTGTTCGCTGGGTTCTGCTTGGAGGGGGAGCGAGCACGCGTGCACGCCCAGGATCCCACGAGGCACACACAGATGCTCGCCCAGAGACCGGGAGCCGAACGACGACGGCGTCGGCCGCGAGAGACTAGCTTCAACGGCATGAGGCAGCAGCCTGCGCTTGCATCGTGCACTTCTGGTCAATGCACAGTGCCGGGTACGCACAGAAGTTTTTCAAACTGTCGCACTGGCCTCCATCCTCCACAGGAGCGCTACAGACGCCCGTGCTCGCCGGTGCGCCGTCCATCCCCTTGCACGTCGCCGACGCTTGGCACGAATCGTTTGAGCTGCTGCAAGGACCACCGAGGGGGACAGGCATGGCGGTTTGACAGGTAGATCCCAGTCCGAAAACCCGCTGGCACTCGAGATCGCTCGATCTGCTGCAGCTGCCGCGCTCGAGGCAGGATTCGCCCAGCTGCTTCGCGCTTGTGCAAATTCCGCCGATGCATCCTTCTCTACCTGCACACTGGTATGCGGTCGAGCACGAACCGCCGGCTGCGACCGGTTGCGTACACACCCACTGTGTAGTTCCGTTACAGGCTCCATCGATGCGGCGGGAACCCGTACATACGGAGTCCGCGCAAACTAGTCCGATGTTACACTCGCGACGTCCGGGCATACAGGACCCGCCGACAGCCACTCGTGGCTGGCAGGATCCACACCAGGTTTGCGGTTCCCTCGGGCAGCTCCCGGACTGGCACTGAAGGTCGTATGAGCAGGGAGAGCCATTCGCGAGAGTCCCCATCCAGAGGCACTCTTTCGGGAGGGCGACTCCGCGATCACCACACGTTTGGGCCGACTCCGCGCGAGCGCAGGCCACCAGGTTCGCGGGCGTCACCGTGGTTCCGGGACTCGTCATCTTCACTTTGCAGTGGCTTCCAGCGTAACGCTGTTCACAGCCGGCGAGGCTGCCGAAGGCCGCTCGAAACTCTGAAGCGTTGCAGGCTTTGACTTGCGCGCAGTACACTTTCGCATGAAGCGCGCACGGGGCCACCCATTCGTCGGCACCTTCATTGCTGCTGCCAGCGTCCCCAGCTCGCGTTGTCTCCACCGTGCCGTCGGATGGCCGAGAGTCGACGTTTGCAGCGTCGTTGTCGTGGCCTTCAACTGGACCATGCGCTGCACACGCCAAGGTCAAGGGGACCACTAGACCGAGCCATCGCGACCTATGAGTTTCTGCGCGCATCCGTTGAACCACGTCTGTCAAAGCCCCGGAAGGGCCGCCCGCGCCCGCTCGCGTATTTTCTCCTCGCGATCATTTGTCGCAATGCGTTCCAGTGCTGGTTGGAAGCTGGGGACCCGACTCCGCCATAAGGTCATTAGGTCCACGGCAGCATAGCGGACCCTGGCGTCCTCGCTATTCGATACGCCCAAAATTGATTCAACGAGCTCCTCTTGGGGCTGCCGTATGTTACGGCGCAGGGTAGTTGACGCTCGGCGGGTCGAGCTCGCACCGGGAGCGTGATGGTCGACCGGGCGATGGGGTCGGCCCGGCCATCGCCGAGCCGGGGTTCCCGCTACCCGGCTCGATGATGTAGTTCCGCACCCGGAGGACGGAGTCCGGGCGCATCGCAAGCCCGAAATAGGTGACGGGGAGGGTGTAGCAAGCACCGCTCCCCGTCGGGACTCCGGAAACGTTGGAGGTCCGGAGCTGTCTTCGTCTCGTACATAGCGCGCTCGACGTCAAGTCGTGGATGGCGAAAACGCCATCCTGCGACGAGGCGCGGCCAGGACGGTGTCCAGCGTGCGAGGCGGCGAGCCGCCCGGCGGGATGCAGAGTGCAGTTGTGGGGCCACGGGCTGCGCACGCGGCAGGTGCGCGGTCCGCTGGCGCCCGGCGAGAAGCCCGTGCTGGTCACCGTCGACGGCCGGCGCTACCAGTGCCAGATCTGCGACGCGGTCGTGATCGTCGAGCCACGGTCGGTGCTGCGGTACCGGCAATTCTCGGCGTCGGCGATCGCGATGGCGCTCGCGCTCTTCGGGGTCGAGGATCTGCCGGCGCCCGAGGTGCGTCGCCGCGTGAGCCCATGGCGCACGCTCGGCCACGCAGCATGCGGCGGCTGGATCACTCTTCATCGCTGGATCGATGTCGCGCGCCAGGGGCGGCTCCTGCCGGGCGCGCGCCATCGCGTAGCCGGCGATGATCGCGCGGTCGCATCGCGGGTCGCGCATGCCGTCGCGGCGCGGGCACCGCCGCCGTGGGACGCGCCCATCGCGGCGCGCGCGTTCGCCGGGGCCGCGCTGCCTGCGTGAGGGGCAGCAGTGCACCGGCGACGGCGGCGCGCCGCGATCAGATCCCCACCACAGTGGATCCCTCCGCAGCGGGAGGCTGGCGCGCGATGAGTGGTCCTGCGCCGGACAGCAGGCCCAAGCCGGCGCGGAAAGGACCGACATGGACGACATCAAACCCAAGGACCACGGCGAGGCGGTCGCGCTCTTCCGCAGCGAGATCATCGGTGCGCTCTGCCGCCGGGATCTCGACCGCGGCGAGTTACGCGCCGAGCTCGTCAAGCTCTCGAAGCAGCGCTTCCGCCGGCCGGACGCCGACAAGATGGTCACCATCTCGGTGCCGACGCTCGAGCGCTGGTACTACCGGTACCGCAAGGGCGGCATCGCGGCGATCGTGCCCAAGCCCCGCAGCGATCGCGG
>JANPFD010000210.1:0-1107 GCA_031423255.1 Myxococcales bacterium
TCATTGCACGATCCTTCCGTTGAGTTCGAAGCCGGTCACCGATGACACCGCGCCGGATTCCCAGTCGATGAAGCTGATGCGCCCCTCGGGATGCACCTGGCTCACGAACACCCGCTTCGATTCGGCCAGCGCCGCGATGGACTGCGGCGGGCTGCCCAGCAGGAAGTCGTCGACCAGGAAGCTGCCCAGGTGAATGCGCTGGACCACCCGCAGATCCGGCAACAGCACGAACGCCCGCGAAGCATCCGGCGTGATGGCCAGCGGCCCGATCTCGGCCTCGGTGGTCTGCAACTTCGCGAAACCGTCGCCCAGGTTCACCACGCTGTAGCCGAACGCCCGATCGATCTGCGTATCGACATCGATGCCCGGCGCCTTGGGGTCGCCCGGCAACTTGGTGTGCACCACCAGCGCCGTCCGGTTGTCCGGCGCCAGCACCACCGAACGCACCGCCTTGCGCAGCCGCACCGGCGTCGCCGCCACGCCCCCGTCCGACAGGTCGGCTATCACCATGCGTTTGACCGGATCCGCCGTCGTGTACAGCACCGCCAACTTGCCGTCGCCTGACATGGTGACCGACGCCACCGTCTCGCCCTCCAGCACGCGCGCCTCGCGCGCCGCCGCGTCGGTGAAGCCGCCCGGGATCGGGATGCGGGTCACCGTCGATTCGCGCCGCTGCACCGCCAGCGCGAAGGCCCCCGACGGCGCCATGTCCAGATCCGTCACGAAGCCCTTGAGATCGAGCGTCGTCGCCTTGCGATTCTCGATGTCCACCAGCAACACCACCGTGCCCACCATCTTGTTGGCCTCGATGCGCGCGACCGCGTACTTGCCGTCCGGCGTGACCGACACATCCCGCGCCTGCGCACCCACGCCCTCCCCCAGCCGCACCAGCGGCGCCACCATCGGGCCCTTGATGTCGGCGAAGCGCACGATCGAGATACCGTCGTCGGTCACCACGAACGCCGCCGCCCCGTCGCTGGTGAACACCACATCGGACGGCCGGAAGCCCACCGTCAGCGCAACCCCGGCTTCCTTGCCCTCCTCAAGACTGACCACTGACACATCCTGGTAGCTGCCCGCGCCCGCGGTCGGCGACGTGCCGCGCGC
>JANPFD010000211.1:0-8963 GCA_031423255.1 Myxococcales bacterium
TCGACTCAAGGTATTTGGGCGTTACATCGCTAATCAGCATTGGTTGTCTTGTCTCGAAAACCTCCGAACCGAGGTACGGGCGTTGTCGATCGAGCTGGATCTTCTGCAGAGCGCCCGCACCTGGTGCCTTCGTGGGATCGCGATGTAAGACCGTTACCCGGGACATCTGGCCATTCTCGAGCACGAGGTCCACGATGCAGCAGTCCGCGAACTCGCCAACCAGCAAGCTGCCCACGCTTTCGAGCATCTGCTCGTACTCATGCGTCGACGCCAGAACAGTTCCGACCTTCAAAAGAAACTGTTGGTCGTTCTCTGCCCGTTTGCGTTCACTGATGTCGCGGAGCACGACCGTGAAGACTCGAATGCCGTCCACCTCGAGCTTGGAGATGGCCGCCTCCGCCGAAAACTCCACGCCGTCCTTGCGAAGCCCCCAGATGGCGCGGCGTTCTCCCATCTTGCGCGCCTTCTCCGGCCCCGCCGAGAAGTCGCGAATGTGCTGCCGGTGGACTTCACGGAGCCGATCGGGGAGCAGCACATCAAGAGGCTGGCCGAGAATCTCCTCCCTCTTCCAGCCAAAGATCTTCTCGGCACCCTCGTTATAGATGACGATCCGTTGGTCCTCATCAACGGAGATAATGGCGTCAGCAGCGATCGAGATCAGGCCCGAAAACTTAGCCTCGGATGCTCGCAGCACTGCCTCAGTGCGCTTGCTGTCGGTTTGGTCGATTCCGGTACCGATGATGTACTGAACTTGTCCTTCAGTGCCCATGAGCAAGGTATTCGACCAAGCGAGCCACCGTCGCTCACCGGTCTTGGTGACCCAGTAGGTCGCGAAGCGACTTGGATGCTCCGCTGCCCGCAGTTTCGCGAAGACCGCCCTGCCCGACTCGACCTCTTCTGGAACCAAGAGGAAGTCCCAGACATGGCGACCGCGAACATCCTCGATGGAGTAGCCAGTCAGGTCGGAACAAGTTCGGTTCCAGTAGACGATCTGGCCGTCGACGTCGAGCACGACGACGAGAGCGCCGACGGCCTCAAACGTCTGGAAATCCTCCGCCGTCAAGGTCGTCCCCGCCCGCAACCCTTGAGAATTCCTCCTTCGGACGACATGGAGGTACAGCTACTACACGCGGATCACATGCCGCGCAAGTCAGAAGCGGCACGCTCACCGTTGTCGGAGACCGTGCTGGGCCGCTCGTGCAGACCGCGCAGATTGTGCGCGCCTAAAGGAGGCCAGGGTGCAGTGGTTGCGCCGCGCTCAGCCTTCTCCTCCCACCCACGCGCGATTCGACCTGTTCGAGTGAACGGCCCGGATGTACATCGGCACGGCATTTGCATTTTCTTGCGAACAGCCGTGAGCTCTCTGTCACCGATGAGGGTGATCCATGAACATCTCGCAGGTCATTTGCCGCAACGTCGAGACATGCCGGGCAGATGAGAGTCTGGCCGTCGCGGCCGGGAGGATGTGGAGCCCGAGACATCGGCTGCCTACCGTGCTGAGCCGGTGTGGTGGCCAGCCCGCGTCTCGGCGTGGGCGCAAAAGGCTGCGAGGAGCTCGGGACATCCTCGAATTCATGTTCTTCGCCGCTGTCTACGCCTTACGCGCTCGGGCCTGTTGGAAAGAATGGCAGAGGCATCATCCAGGTCACTGGAGGCACACCACGATGCCGAGGTGAGAAAAGGGAACAGGATGTGATTCTGGCAATCAGAAACTGACCCAGAGGAGACAAACAAACTGGGGACGCTGTTGACGGCGTGTGCTCGATATCCCGGCTTTTACGATGAATTGCGCCGTAACGTCCTTAATAGATAGCCGACTGATGATTGAGCCGCAAAATAGCTACAGAAGAGAGAAGGAAGACAGATGTCGGAGCGAGCCACACGAGTGAAGACTGCTAGGAACGGAGGCGGCCAACACGCGCGCGAAAATGTCAGACACACCTGGAGTGCTTTGCGGTCGATGCCGAGGTCCCGCTCGTACCCTCTGATGGGAGCGATCCTGGCCCTGGGAGCACCGGTCGGGCTCCTCGTCGCGCGCGCCCTGGATGCAGGAGAAGTGCCCAGATTTGCCTCGATGGCGGCGGACGTCGAGGATCTCACGGTGACGTACGCGTATGTGACATTGTCGACGGCGGCGGTCTTCGGGGCCCTCGGCCACCTTCTCGGACGCTGGTTCGACGGCGCGCGCCTGCTCTCGATCACGGATCCGCTGACCGGCGTCTTCAACCGCCGTCACTTCGAACAGCGGCTTGCCGAGGAGACGGGGCGGGGTCATCGCTACGGTCATACTACGTGCGTTCTCTGCATAGACATCGACCACCTCAAGGCAATCAACGACGGCTTCGGGCACAAGGCGGGAGACAATGCCCTCGCGGCTGTGGGCCGAACGCTGTCGAGGAATGTTCAGGCGATCGATCTAGTCGCTCGTATAGGTGACGACGAGTTTGCAGTTCTCCTCCCGAAGACCTCAGCAGCGCAGGCATCGGCGCTGTCCCAGAGGATCCTGACGGAAGTTGCGCGGCGCGATGACGGGTTGACGGGGAAACTCGCCATCTCGATCGGCATCGCGGAGCTGAATGCTGCGGTGGACGTGGAGTCCGACGGCCCGCTCGCAGCCGTGGACGAGGCGTTCTACCGAGCGAAGGCCGCCCGAGGCGGGCATGCCGCCGTAGGCGGGCGTTCCCCCTCCGCAGGGGGGCCGGGACTCGGACACCCGTCCCCGAGGGAGCCTTGGGAAGCGTAGGATCACCCAGGAACCGCGCCTGATGCGACCTTATCGTGTCCTCGGCCTCGATGATCCCGTCGTTCGGCGCACAGGAAAAGAGCCCCTTGGACATCGCCGCCGCGACCTAGATCTCGTACTGCGGCCGCCCTGTGTGTACTCCGCCATGCAAATGTCCCGATCGGTAATCATCCTGACCACGCGGCCGTCAGCGTCGACCACGGCGCGGCACCCGATGTCGTCTCCCACATCTTGCCGGCCGCGCTGGCCAGGTTGTCCTCCCGCCAGCAGGTCTTCACGTTCTGACTCATGAGCTGTGAAACGTTCGTGATGTCCTCCCTCACGCCTTGGGCTTGTCGCCCGATGCGACGGGAATCCGCTTGGCCGCCGCGACCGAAGTTTTCGGAACGACGACTGTGAGCACGCCGCCCTTCAGCTCCGCGCGGATGTGCGAGGCGTCGGCCTCGTCGGGAAGCGTGAAGGTACGCGAAAAAATCCCGTACGAACGCTCGTACGTGTAGGAGGTGTCTTCCTTCTGCTTCTTTTCTGCCTCCTGCTTGCCCGTCACGGTTAGACGGTTGTCGGCCGCGATGACAGACATCCAGCTCGGATTCCTTTATGCCAGGGACGTCCGCGTTGAACATGAACTCGTCTTTCGTCTCCTTCACCTCGAAAGCGGGTGAGTACATGGCAAGGTCGCCGGACCAAATCGGCGTCATCTCGCGGAATGGCTTCCATTTCAGAAGCTCTCGCATTACCCGCATGGGCTCGAACTCGCGCCGCACAACGGACGGCTGCACTTGCCCCCGGTTTCTTCTTTGATTTTGACAAGTGATTTCGGACGTGGCCTTGTTCCTCCTTTACGAACGCCAACCTCAACACGGGGTCGCTGCGCGATTGGGAGCAAGGTCCGTTACAACTCCCACCACAACCCACCCGTCGCACCCATTTCCCATTCGCGCCAAAACTGCGCCCCCGACCTCACGTCGCGCATTTGTTGCGAACTCGCAACGTTGGCCCCCCGAGCCTGTCGGCCAAAGCCTGGCAGCTTCCTTGCAGAAGACAAGAGCCATGCCACACAAACAACTGCTTTTCCGTGCCGAAGCGCGCGAGCGCATTCTGCGAGGCGCCTCGCAACTTACCGACGCCGTCAGGGTCACACTGGGGCCAAAGTCGAAGTGCGTGCTCATCGAGAAGAAGTGGGGCACGCCCCTCGTTTGCAACGACGGGGTGACCATCGCCAAAGAGGTGGACCTCAAGGACCCAGAGGAGAACCTTGGGGCGCGTATGATTCGGCAGGCGGCCGAGCGGACGGGGGACGCTGTGGGCGATGGCACCAGCACCTCGACCATTCTGGCGCATGCGATCTATTCCGAAGGGTTGCGCAACGTGGCGGCCGGCGCCAGTGCCATCGACTTGAAGCGCGGCATCGACCGCGGTCTGGAGTTGGTCGTTGCGGCGCTCAAGAGCCTGTCGCGTCCGGTGATGTCCCGCAAGGAGAAGGCGCAGGTGGCGACCATCTCGGCGCATAACGACGCGCGGATGGGCGAGTTGGTGGCCGATGCGGTAGAGAAAGTGGGCGGCGAAGGCGTCATCGCCGTTGAGGAGGCGAAGGGGACGGAAACCAGCCTTGAGGTCGTCCAAGGGATGCAGTTCGACCGTGGCTATCTTTCTCCTTATTTCGTCTCCGACCCAGAGCGCATGGAGTGCGTGCTCGAAGATGCTCTCATCCTCGTCTGCGAAAAGAAAATCGCGTCCCTGCAGGAATTTCTGCCGCTGCTCGAGCAAGTCGTGAAGGCGGGCCGACCGCTGCTGGTGATCGCGGAAGAGGTGGAGGGCGAGGCGCTGGCTACGTTAGTCGTCAATCGAATCCGTGGAACTCTACAGGTGGTAGCCGTCAAGGCGCCCGGCTTCGGTGATCGACGCAAGGCCATGCTGGAGGACATTGCGATCCTGACGGGAGCCCGCCTCATCGCCGAGGAGTTGGGCGTCAAGTTGGAGAAGGCGAGCCTCCAGGATCTGGGGAAGGCGCACAGGATCGTGATCGACAAGGACAACACCACCATCATCGGCGGCGCCGGTGACAAGAAGTCGATCGGTGGGCGGCTCGATCAGCTGCGGCACCAGATCAAGGACACGACCAGCGATTACGACAAAGAAAAGCTGCAGGAACGACTGGCCCGCTTGAGTGGCGGCGTCGCGGTCATCCGCGTGGGGGCCCCCACCGAGGCGGACATGAAGAGCCGCAAGGCAGCCTTCGAAGACGCAATCAGCTCTACCAAAGCTGCGGCTGCCGAGGGGATCGTCCCGGGCGGCGGGCTGGCCCTGTTGCGATCGATGGATGCAGTGATGGCGGAGGAAACCAAGGCGGACGGCGACTTCAAGACTGGGCTGCGCATCTTGCGGCAGGCCCTGACCGCACCGGCGCGGCAGATTGCAGAGAACTCAGGCCTTGATGGCGGCGTCGCCATCGATCGGATGCGGACCTCCACAGGGAACATCGGGCTTGACGCCGCCCGTGGCGAGTACGTCGACCTCACCGAGGCGGGCATCATCGATCCCACCAAGGTCGTGCGCGTCGCTCTCGAGAACGCGGTTTCCGTGGCGGGCTTGCTGCTCCTCACCGAGGCAACGATGACGGAGCTACCGGAGCCTCGGACAGCGGGACAGGCGCATGTGGGCATCGAGTAGGTCCCGCGGGTCAGAGAGTGAAAGGGCGTCTTTCGCGCCTGGTTGCGGCCGACACGCGCGCGGTGGGCTGACTGGCTTCACCGCTGACGTCTTGGCCATGAACAAGCCGATGCTGGGAGCAGCCCTATCCGAGAGCGCACTGCGCACTCCAAGACTGCTTGTGTCACCTCACACTGCGCGTCAGATGACCAGATTGACAGCGCCATTCCTGCACGCGAAGACGAGCCTCGTGCACAATCTGCGGGCAATGCGCAGGCAGCTGGGCTGAATCTGGGCCCGTTTTCTGCAACTCGCATTTGCCATGGTGTTCCTAGGGACAGCGCGGGTTTCGGCGCTCTTCATCATGGCGCTCGGCCCAGGACTGCCCGAGGGAGAGTTGGTTGCCCGCATGGAAGGAGGTCGCACGGTGGGCTGGATCTCCCCCCTGGATGCCGTCAGCTCGGGCTTGACTGTGGTGGATCTCGGCGACAACTGGGCGTCCACACCGTTTTCGCCTGTAGACGGTGAGACGCCGCCCTATAGGGCAACCTCGGTGGCGCTGGCGAACGAGCGCTTCGGCTCCGGGGCAGAATGGGACCCGGCCAGGAGGGATCGATATTTCGAGCTCTTCGGGATCTTCCCCTCGCCTTCGGTCGTGCGCGGCCGCCTTCTTGACGAGCGGCGCCATTCCTGTCACGACGCCATCGAAGATGGTCCGATCGCGGCACTCAAGGCGACATTTGCGCAATGGAGTAAGGCGAATTCAAGTGCGGTCTTGGTTCTTCAGGCACACCTTCGCTGCGAAGGGATGTTGGGGCTGCGCGAGACGGCGGGCCAATTCGACGGCCCTACCCAGGAAGCATTGCGTCTGTACCAGCGCAAACAGATGCTGCCGGAGACGGGCACCCTGGATTTCGAGACGCGCATCGCGATGGTCGCCGATAGCCGAGAGCTCGATTTTCGCTCCCTGCTTCGGACGCTGCGCGAGCGTGTGACCGACGCCGCGGGTCTGATCGAGGACGGCTCTGCCAGCGCGACCTGGCAGTCGGTGCTGGACCGGCAGCTCGATGCAAACGAATTCCGCCCAGCACTGCGCCCCACTCCGCTCCCGAACGGAGCGCCCGACCTGGTCTCGACTGCGACGGAGGCGGCTGCCCTTGCGCTCGGGTGGACAGCGCCGGAAGCCGCCCGCGAGGCGCTGTTCCTCCATCCGCCGGCAAAATTGCGGGTTGCGGTTCGCTTGCCGCCGCCTCCATTTTACCATCTGCGCGCGATAAATCTGCGCGTCGAGATCGACCGCGGCGACGTCTGGCTCGACTATCCGCTGGACCGCGATGACCATCTTCTGCCGTCACCGGTCCGCCGACGCGCCACCCTGACCGTCTATGCCACCGCAGACAACGGCGTCGAGATCGCGCTCGTGCGGTGGCCCACGACGATTGGCGGGTGGAAAGACGAGCGAAGGCCCAGCGGCAACGTCGATCTCGAGTACAAGGGCTCGGCAGTGGGACGGCGCCTGTGGCGAGATCTTCTCGCCGGCCCGGCCTGGTTTCCGCCACCGACGACGCCGGACAAGGAGCTGATCCGCCGGCGCCCGGACGGACGCTGGGCAGCGGACATGGAGGCGATTGGCCCAGGATACCGGTCCGCCTACGGCCTCGTGGCCATGCTTCACCACCGCCCCGTTTCGACGACGAGCGGTTCGGCGCTCCTTGTTGACCAGCAGATTCGCAGCCACGGCTCGGGGAACTACCGGTCAATTCTCCGCGGCTCGAGTCACGGATGCCATAGGCTGTTCAACCATCTCGCTCTACGACTCGCTTCATTCCTGCTGCAGCATCGAGAGCATAGAAGCCATGGCTCCCAGGGGAAGCGCTACTCTCGGATCCTGCACTGGAAAGACAAGCACTTTGCGCTACGGGCCGAGACCCGCGGCTATCTCTACGAGCTCGTGCCTCCGGTTCCCATCGACGTGCTTCCCGGCAAGATCGTCCATCGCCGTAGGAGCGGGCCCCAGAAACGTGTTGATTGATCATCGGGCGGCCGCATCGAAGCAATGAATCCGCAGGCCATGCGGACGAGCGCCAAATAGTTTGCGGGAAGAATTTCCCAGCGGATCAGGAGGCCGCGAAACCACTGTGTTCATGGCCCCCCCGCGGGCCTCCACCTTTGCGATCGCGCCCGGTCTTCCGATTCTCGACGCGCACGTGGCTTGTTTCTGCGAGCCCGCTCGCGGGTCTCTAAATTAACGGCCCCGGGTGTGAGCCCACCTGTCGAACAGCGCCGAGCGCGTCGCTCATCCTCGCGTTCTGATCGACAAGACATGCCTGCCAGAACACCTGCGCTGGGTCCGGTTCTTGCTTTACCAGGAAGGGAGGTGCTCGATGAGCTTGGACGAGCAACGCGCCCAGATGGTCGATAGACAGCTTGCCGGCCGCGGCATTTCGGACCGCCGCGTCCTCGATGCCTTCCGCCTGGTTCCCCGGGAATCTTTTCTACCGGAAGGTCTGTCCGAGTTCGCCTACCGGGACGCGCCCCTTCCCATCGGCGATGGCCAGACCATCTCCCAGCCGTACATCGTCGCCCTCACGACGGACGCGCTGGGCCTGCAAGGAAACGAGCGCGTCCTGGAGATTGGCACGGGCTCCGGCTACGCGGCCGCGATTTTGAGTCGCCTCGCCAAGGAAGTCTTCACGGTTGAACGCCTCGGATCACTTGCTGAACAGGCACGGGATCGGTTGGCCTTGCTCGGGTACCACAACGTCCAGGTGCTCACGGGCGACGGCACGCTCGGCTGCCCCGAGCACGCGCCCTACGACGCCATCGCGGTCGCGGCCGGCGGCCCCGGGATCCCGAAGGCATTGCTAGATCAGCTTGCGCTGGGCGGCCGCCTGGTGATTCCGGTTGGGCCCGACGAGACTTCGCAATTGCTCACGCGAGTGACCCGCGAGCCGGGCAGGCGCTTCCGCGAAGAGCCCATCACCGAGGTGCGCTTCGTACCCCTCATCGGTGAGCAAGGATGGCCCGAGAAGGCACTGGAGCCTGTCGTCGAGATGCCCGCCCGGCTGAGCCCCTCGGTCGCGTTGGGCAAGCTGGTGCGCGAGACAGCCGAGCGTATCGAGGATCTCCAGTCGGCGTCGATCGAGGCGCTCGTCGATCGGTGCCGCGACGCCCGCATCGTGCTCCTCGGTGAATCCACGCACGGAACCAGTGAATTTTATCGGATGCGCGCTCGCATCACCAAGATGCTCATCGAGCGGCTCGGCTTCGACTTCGTCGCCGTGGAGGCGGACTGGCCCGACGCCGCGCGGGTCGATAACTACGTCTCGGGCGATCAGCCGCGTTCCAAACTGATGCTTACACCGTTCTCGAGGTTCCCCACCTGGATGTGGCGCAACGAAGAGGTGAACGAGTTCATCGGCTGGCTGCGCGCCCGAAATCTCGAGCAACACGAGCCCTCCCGCCGCGCCGGCTTCCACGGACTGGATCTGTACAGCCTCTTTACCTCGATCGCCGCCGTGCTCGAGTACCTCGACGATGTGGACTCGGGCGCGGCCCGCGTGGCCCGCGC
>JANPFD010000212.1:0-5729 GCA_031423255.1 Myxococcales bacterium
GCAGCCGGCCGACCTCCAGAAGGGTCTTCGCGTCGACACCGCGGACGGCGGAATCGATGTCGGCGTCACGCCCGGCAAGATCGCCCGACTCGCCGGAGGGCTCGAGATCGAGTCGACGGGCGGCTCCCTCACGCTGGACGGCGCCGGCGGTGAGCTCGCACTCGCCGACTCTCGCGTCGTCTCGCCGATGGCGTTCTCATCGCCCGGCAACGCGGCGTTCCTGGGACCGCTCGCGGGCCAGGCCTCGATCCTTGCCGCGATCAACAAGGCGGCCACGGTCGGCGGCGTCGACCTGCGCGTGGGCCTCCGCGAACACACCGGCGGAACGGTTCCCGCTGGCAACAACGTCGCGGGTGGCGGCTTCTTCGACTTCACGGCGCCGGGGCTCGTCTTCTTCGACGAGACGAACGTTCCGAGCACGCGGAACACCTTTGTCTTCGTGAACGGGGTGCTGGAGCGCAACGGCCAGGCCGCGACGCCCCACGACCTTCGCCTGGGGACGACGCCAGCAAGCGGCGACCTCATCTTCAGCCACCCGATCCTCCCGGGCGACGTCATCGTCGCCGTGAGCTTGCTCCAGTAAGGACACGCATGGACGAGAACGACACCGAGAAGGCCGAGATCGCGAGGGCTCCAGACGGCGTCGACGCGCAGCTCGTGCTCGTCGGCTCCTTCCTGAGCGAGACCGAGGTGCTGCTCGAGCGGCTGCGCAACCTCCAGGTCCCCCAGCACGTCGGGATGGCGGCCGCGGGGCGGGCGCTCAGCGCTGATCTGCCGAAGGCGCTCATCGCCCAGGTCCAGTCGGACCTCTCTTCTGGGGCGCTTTCGAAGCGTTGGCAGGAGGCGATCAAGCGGGCATCGGGCGATGCCGGCGAGGAGCCGGAGCAGCGCATCGCCGCGGTGGCGGCGATTCTAATCGAGCTCGCCCAGCGGGCCGCGCGCTACGTCGCGGTTCGGGCCGAGGAATGGGCCGGTGACGCGTACCGCCTCGAGGGACAAGCGAACGCGCTCGAAGGCCAACTCCAGCGTTTTCACCGCGCCCGCGAAGGAATCTCGCGCTCGCGCGGAGAAGGCGCGGCGACCGACGCGAGGCAGACCCAACGGCGGCAGGAGCGCACGGCGGGCAGCGGACCCGGGCACGGAGGAGGGGACGATGGGGACGACGCCTGATCGCCAGTACGGGCGCGAGCTCGCCACGGAGCCTGAGGTCGATGCCAAGGTCGTTGTGCATCGAGACAGGACGCTGCTCCACGATGTCGATCGCGCCGGAGCGCTCGAAGTCGTCCGCGATGTCGGCGGCCGCGTGCAGTTCGTGCGCATCCGCGATGGAGCGGGCGGGCCGGCGATCCGCGAGACCGAGGTCGCGCGAGACGTCGCGGGGCGAGCATCCACGATCACCGATCGACAATTCGATCCGCCGGGAACGCTCGTCCGCGCGCGGGTGCTCGCGCTTGCACGTGGAGCAGA
Organism: Myxococcales bacterium; assembly: GCA_031423255.1. Classification (GTDB taxonomy): domain Bacteria; phylum Myxococcota_A; class Polyangia; order Fen-1088; family Fen-1088; genus JANPFD01. The sequence continues at coordinate 1,468 of JANPFD010000212.1, forward strand.
CAACCGAGTGACGGGCGGAACCGTGACGGTGAGCTGAGGGAATGGTGCATGGGCTTTCAGATCGTCGAGATCGACGGGGCGAGCTTCACGGCGGACGGGCGACTGAAGGTCGCCCAGGAGCCGCCAGCGCCGCCGCCCGCGACAACGCCGGTCGACATCGGCGGCATTGCGACCGTCGGCGGAACGCCTGCCGACACCACCCGCGTGATCACAAACGGCAAGACCCTCGTGGTCCAGAACTTCAACGGCGGGGCGGCACCGGAAGGCAAGGGCTCGAAAGTGGAGCTCTTCGACGATCCAAACGGCAACGGCACCGGCATGACCTTGCTCCGAGTCGCTTACGCCAACGGCGAGAGCTTCTCGCTCGATCTCAACAAGGAGCTCGGGCCAGGAAACGGAACACGCGGCGTACGTCTGCGCCGCACGAACCTTGGCGGGGCGTCGCGCGAGATCGCCGCGTTCCTCGCGGGGTACGAGAGGAGTTGAAGTGATCGACCGGAGCGACAGCCACTACGAGACGGTCGCCGCGCTCGGCCGCGTCGTGAAGGACCAGGTGCCGGCGAACGGCAAGACCTGGGAGATCGTTCGCTTCGTCGGCTCGGCGGCGTACCTCGCGACGACGACGGTGAAGCTCGTCTGGGACCTCGGTGGGACCGCTGAAGAGGTCATCGCAGCGACGCATGGCGACGCAAACCTCGAGCTCGTGCGCCAGGTCGTCGGAGACGGCACAAAGAAGCTCGCCGTCGTCCTCGAGAACGATGCGCCCTCGGCGCAGGTCCTCGGCGCCCGGTACGAGGCGAGGGAGCTCTGATCATGGCCGTCGCACGCACCGAACGGCAGCGCGTGGACAAGGTCGTCGACGGCCAGGTCGGCGCCAACGGGCAGGACATTCAAGAGCTGCCCGTCATCCCGAACGGCGAGACCTGGCGCGTCACGCGCTTTGGCGGCAGCGAGGTCGGCACGGGGGACGGCAAGGCGAGCGTCGTCGCCCTCCAGCTCTTCGACGGCACCGCGTGGCAGACCATCCGCGGCTTCGGGCTCGTGAGCACCGGCGTCGAGGTGGAGCTCGCCCGCGACGTGCGCGGGGATGGCACGAAGAAGCTCAGGGTGGTGCGGCAGAACAAGTCCGCTGCGGCCAAGCAGATCATCGCCTGGGTCGAAGGCTTCAAGGTGACCTGATGGCGACGCGCACGCGAGACCTCACGAACCAGGTGAACGGCGTTGCGTCCGAGTTCTCGACGCTCGAGCCGTACCTACCCGGCACGCTCGAGGTGTACCTGAACGGCGTGCGCCAGCGGCGCGCCATCTTCTTCTCCGAGACGGGCGCATCGACCTTCGCCACCACGGAGGCACCGCGCGCGGGCGATGCGCTTGCGGCGCAGTTCGAGGTCGAAGGCCCGGGCGACGTCCTCATCTTCCCCACCGTCGTACCCTCCGGCATCGACCCGGCGAGGTCCTGACCATGTCTGCGCTCGCCCGTGGTCAGGCCTCGACCTGCGCCAACCCGGTGCTCGATCTCTTCACGCAGGTGAGCGGGATCCTCGTCGACGTTGCGGTGCTCGAGTTCCAGATCTTCGACGTGAGCGATCCGGGCAAGCAGCAGAACCCGGTGCAGGTCTATCCGTCGACTATCGGCTCTCGCGCGACGGTGGACGTCGGGACCCTTTGCCCGGCCGGCGACAAGCTGTCCACCGGCCACTTCGTCGCGCGCTGGACGCCGCCGATCGACGAGGCCATCGGCACGCACGAGATCCGCTGGTTCTTCCGGCTCACTCCTACGTCACCCGAGCAAAGCTTCCGCGAGGAACTCGAGGTCCTCGTCGAGGTCGCGGGCTTCTCGGGCACCGGCTACGCCTTCGTCTCGGACCTTCGCGCGGAAGGCGTCACCCCGGCGGATGCATCAGACGCACGCCTACAGCAGCTCATCGCGCTGGCAAGTCGGTACGTCGAGCGCATCACGGCCCGCTTCTTTGAACCGCGCGTCCAGGAGATCACCATCGACGGGACGGGAGGACGCACGCTACCGCTCGGCCCCCCGGTCATCGCCGTCGATGGCGCATTCATCGACTCGAGTCCGTTCACGCCGGGCGACCTCGCCGTCGACCCCTCCGTCTACCGCGTCTACAACCGACACCTGACGCAGGGCATGCTGCTGCCCGACGACCGTGACAACCCGAAGCTTGAGTTCGTGCACGGCGGCGATCTGGCCGGGGTGCGCTTCGAGTCGATCGGGAGCACCGGGCTCGCGAGCCTTGTCTGGCCGCGCGGGCAGCAGAACATCACCGTCCGCGGCGTCTTCGGGTACACCGAGCCCGACGGCTCGCCAACAGGCCGCACCCCGGAGCTGATTCGGCACGCGACGAAGCTGCTCGTCATGCGCAACCTTCCTCCGCTCGGGAACAGCGACCAGCGAGAGGACGCGCAGCGCCGCTTCCGGCTCACCAGCGAGCGCACCCGGGACCAGAGCTACACGCTCGAGGCGCTGCGTCTTCACGGCGCGTTCACGGGAGACCCGGAGATCGACAACATCCTCGTGGCGTTCGTCCGCCCGCCAGACTTCGGAGCGGCGTGATGCGTGGGCGGCTCATCAACCCATTCCTGGCGGAGATCGCCCAGCTCGACACCGTCGCGACGACAGCAGACCCGGACGACGTTGGCCCCCTCGTCTCGGGCTACGACCCGGATTTCAAGGAGACGATCGTTTTCGGCTCGCTGGCTGGTGCGCGTGTCGATGCGCGCAAGGAGAAGCCGCCCCTCCGGCTTCCCTGCCAGGTCGAGGTCACCGTCTTTGAGGCGCTCCAGCAGCTCGCCGCTGGCAACTCCCCGAACTCCCGCATCGTCCTCGTGTTCCACTTCCGAGACCTCGAGCGGACGGGGCTTGTGGACGCGGCGACGGGCGAGGCGCGTCTGCGCATCAACGACCGGCTCGTCGCGATCCACACGCTGCATGGCGAGCTTGTGCAGGCGATCCGCACGCCGCCCGGCCTCTACGCCACAGAGGTGCAGCCGCAGTCCTTCGGCCTCGGTCTGTCGCGTAACCTCCTGCTCGTCACGTTCGACGAGCGCGAGATCGCAGTGCGAGGTGCAGCGTGAAGCTCACCAAGACCGGCGACTGGACGGCGGCCCGGCGGATCCTCGCGTCCGCACCGAAGCGGATTCGCGAAGCGCAGGACAAGGCGGTGCTCCAGGAAGCCCAGTTCTTCCGGACGAAGATCGTGGAGGGCCTTCGCAGCGGAGCACCGGGTGGCCAGGCCTTCCAACCCCTCGCACCGACGACCCTCGCGATCCGGCGCCTGCGCGGTGGCAAGGGAACGAAGCCGCTCATTTTCCACGGCGACCTCCGCAACTCGATCGCTGTCGTGAGGGAGGGCGACGGCGTGTTCGTCGGGGTCCTTCGGAGCGCGAAGAGTAGCGGGGGTGGCTCCCTCGTGAACATCGCCGCCGTTCACGAGTTCGGTTCCCGCCCAATCGTCGTCAAGATCACACCGAAGGTCCGGACGTTCCTCCACGCCGCCTTCCGCAAAGCCGGCCTCGACGAGAAGTCGGGCGACCGACCCTCCACAGGCGTCGCGGTCATCCGGGTCCCCGCGCGGCCCTTCCTGCGACCGGTCTTCGAGAAGTACGGCGCCCCAGAGGAGGTCGCACGGCGCTTTGTCGAGCGGGTCGCAAAGCTGCTCGGCGGCGACTTCGGACGCTGAGGCCCGGCCCACCGACCCGGGGCCTCATCGCCAAGCTGATCGAATCTGCTTCGAACTGGGATCGATTTGGGGGTGAAAGCCGGCCGGCAACGCGGCGCGCTCCCGGCCTCCCCTTGCATGCCGCCAATCCGTGCGATACATACTGCACCGTATGGTTCAGTTTACGAGGACCCGCCTCGATGCCTCGTTCGCCGCGCTTTCGGACGCTACCCGACGCGGCGTTCTGGAGCAGCTCGGACGTGCAGACGCTTCGATCACGGACCTTGCCGGAAGGTTTCACATGACCCTGACGGGCATGAAGAAGCACGTCGGCGTCTTGGAACAGACCGGTCTCGTGACCACAGAGAAGGTCGGCCGCGTGCGGACCTGCAGGCTGGGGCCGCGCCGGCTGGAGGACGAGACGGCGTGGATCGATAGGTACCGCCAGCTCTGGGAGGCACGCTTCGACAGGTTGGACAAGGTTGTCGAGGAACTCAAACGGAAGGAGAAGGTCAATGGACGCAAAAAGAGAGAGTGAGCCCACCCCCATGAAGAAGCGCACGGCGGTGGAACGGAAGTCCGAGC
>JANPFD010000213.1:0-1557 GCA_031423255.1 Myxococcales bacterium
TGCGGGTGCGTGGTGTGGAAATACGTATCGAGCTCAGGAGGCTTCGTCGCGCGGCCCATCATGTCCGAGTGACCCACGTGAATGAAGACGATCGCCTTCTCTTTGGGAACTGCCTTGCCGCCGATGGTGACGGTCACGCCCGACACTGGGCCGGTGTCGGGAACTTGCGCTCCGCCGTCCACGCGGCCGCCAGCGCCTGACCCGCCGTCGACGATACGGCCGCCACCGCCACCGCCACCACCACTGCCGCCCACCGGACCGCCGCTGTTGCCGCCCATCGAAGGGCCGCTCGTACCCCCGCCCCCCGAGCCAGAACCGCCTCCGCCTCCACCTGCGCCACCCTTCCCGGCGCTGGGCGCCGCCCCGCCGGTATTTCCGCCAGTGCCACTAGTGGCGGGCGTTCCTTCGAACGGATGCTGTTTCACGCCACCACAAGCACCAAGACCGACCACAAGAGCAGCGAGGCCAAATGTACGTTTCATGGCTGAGTGCTCCTCGTTAGAGTTTAGTTAGAACGGGGCAATCGACAAACCCAGGGCCGCGGTCCATGGCAAACGGCCGTCCAAAGAAAAAGGCAACGAGAATCCAGCAAGCAGCGCAACGAAATCATTTGACCATTCGAGCGACGCGCTCACCGCCGCCGTCGCAAGGGGGCGCTCGGTGGGGAAGGCGCGATCCCGATCGTGCGCCGCGAAGCCCGTCACGGAGGCGCCAAGCGCCGGCACGAACGGGCCGAGAAGGTATCCCGCGTAGGCGTAAAGCGAAGCGCTGGGCGAGCGGTAATCTTTCAAATCATTCTCGCCGCCAGGGTAACTGAGAACGCCCCCTAGCACGACCGGGCCCCAGATGTTGTCGAGGGTGTGATCCAGAATCAGCAAGCCGCTCGGCTTACCGGGACCAAGCTGGCGATCTTGCGGCAAAATGAAGGATTTGTACTTCGCGTCGTGCACCCCGGTTGGCAGCCCGAGCGACAAAGTCACCGTAGTGGCGTTGATGGGGCCCAACTTGCGCGTGACCAAAAGGTTGATGTCGCCGATGCCCTGGTTCGAGATGTCGTACATCAAACCGAATGGATCATTGATGTATTTGTACAAGTAGGGGATGTTGGCCCCCACGTTCCATTTTTCGCCAATATCTACGCCGATTTGATTGTTCAGTGTGTAGGCGTAGCCGTTCGTAAACTGGGTGTAATTGCCTTGGCACTGGAGCTGAAAAAGACCGCCGCGCACGCTGCGTCCTACCCACTTGATGCCGCCGACGCCGGTTGAGCTGCCCGCGCCGCAGCCGCCGATGCTTTCCCAGGACGAAAGCAACGATCCACGGCGCTGTGTCTCGATAACCGTCGCATAGTCGAGGACGGCGTCTTGCGGCCACGTGGAACCTTGCGCCTGTTCGAGGCGATCTAGACGCCGTGTTAGCGACCACGATGAAGTGGCCTGATCCAGGATGGGCCAGAGCAAAGAGCCGATCGCCAGAAGACCGACCAGCGGGCCCAATAGCGACAAGGCGCACACTCGCCACTTCATGGGCGGGGAAGCTAGCACAGACGCCTAGGGT
>JANPFD010000214.1:0-2799 GCA_031423255.1 Myxococcales bacterium
GCCTGCGTGGGCGATACCGACGATCTTTTCTACGACTCCGAGCGCGGCCGCGTTTACGTCATCGGCGGTGAGGGCTTCGTGGATGTGTTCGACGCAAAGAACGGCGGGCGGTACGAACGCCAGGCTCGGATCCCGGTCGCCTCCGGAGCCCGAACCGGTCTGTGGGTGCCAGAGTTGCGACGGTTGTTCGTCGCCGCCCCCAACCGAGATGGCCGTGATGCCGCCATCCACGTCCTCGAGGCGCCGCCCACGAAGCAGTAGCGCCTAGGGCGTTGCCGCAACGCCCGCGAGCTTGAGCGCTTCGGAGGCGACGAAGTCGTTGTCCTTCCATGCCGCGTGACAGGTATTGCAGTCACCTTGGGGGCCGCCGTAGCCCTCACCGGCCGGCGCGCTCAGCCCGCGCCATTCGATTTCCACCCCGCCGCCGGTCCGATCTTTGAGTTCGAACCACTCCCAGTCTGTCGCGCCATTTTCGTTGTAGCCGCCGGCGCGCTTGACCAACGCGAAGATCTGCGTCTTCGTGGCGATAATTGACTCTTTCACGATGATGGTGCCTAGCGGAAAGGTCGTGCTGCCGGCCGGGGGGCGCGCCTTCAAGTATTCGATGCGGTGGCCCGCGTCGTGGACCTTGCCCACCGTGGGTGCGTTCTCGCCCAGGTCGAACTTCTGCCACGAACGAAAGCCGCGAAAGTCTCGCGCGAATACTATGTACGGCTCGATGACCGGCGTCGGCGGCCCGGTGTCCTCTGGCTCGTCAGAGCTGCAGCCGGCCAGCAGCCAGCCAGCAAGGCTGCAGATGACTCCGGCGCCTCCAAGCAAACGGGTGATGGGCATCATGCGGTGTCTCCTCATGTACGGTCTCTGGATCTAGCGCTTTGCGGGCGGCTCCGCTTCGTCTCCCACGGCGGATTTCAGGGCCTGGAGAAACGACCCGGGATCAATGCCCAGGGCTTCGCGTTCCATGGCGACATACAGCTTGCCGTAGGGCGAGGCCAGGTCTTCGGGCGTCGCGTGAAATGGGTTCCAGGTGGGCGGCGCCAGGGGCAGCTCGTCGGCGCCGGGCGCGGGTCTCAGGGCGACCAGGCGCGCGTAGGCCATATCGACGGCCGCGATGTCAGTGGCCTTGCTGGTCTTCGGAAGAGTCGGCCGCAACAGGGTCCACAGGTCGCCAACGGCGGAGATCTGCTGACCGAGCGCGAGCGCGGTCGAGCGCGAGTAGCGAGATTCACTCTCGCCCGGCGACGCGGCGGTGATGACCGTGCGAAAGGCACCGGCCACTTCGTCTGTGATCGACTTGACCACGAACCCCTGGTCGTAGCCCAACGCTGGACTTACCTTGAGCCAGGCCGCCGCGTGGGCGCGCACCTTTCCGACCAGCAGGTTGGCAAAGTCGTCGGCATCGGCCGCGGTCGCCGGTGCCAGGGCAGGGAAGTAGGCCGCGTCCTTGCGTTCGAACGCAAGGACCTCGCCGGAACTCTCTGGCCCCCAAAGCACGCGCTCGATCGCGTGCAGACCGACGACGCCCTGATCGTCGAAGGGATTCGGATCGGGCATGCCCATCAGCGTCAGGGCTTCACGTTCCCAGGAACGGTCGAGGTGCTGAGCTTGCGCCGGGAAGATGTATTCCAGCGGCACGCCGACGGCCAGTGCCTCCGCGTGTGCGGACTTCCAGGCGGCTCGCATCGCAAGCAGGGCTGCCTTGTCGCTTTCCTGCAACCAGGCATGACCACGCGGCGCCGCCATTGCCAGCTCGCCCAGGGCGGTGTCGAGGCGGCCAACATGCGTGCGCATGAACCCCTGCATCGCGGTCGTCAGGGTGGACGAGTTGTGTTCATGATCCCCGCCGTCACAGCTACCCGCGCCGACCAGAGCCCATCCGAGCCCCATGGCCCGCAACACCTTCGCGAGCAAGGGCTGACGCATCGACATACATAAAAAATAGAGTGATTGTGGCCGGGTACCAAGATCCATCGACCGCCGGCACATATTGCTAAAAAGTGCGCCAATGCACGTAGTATAACGTTTGTCTTTGCAGTCGAAACGTTTTATCCACCGCGTTGCGGTACAGGAGAAAAGACCATGAAGCAGCCTAAGCGACCGGCTCGTCGCGCTTTTCTGGGCGGAGCGGGAGTCATCCTGGTCCCTGCCCTGGTGGGCTGCGGGTCCGACTCCGCTAGCCGCGGGAATGGTGGCGACGGTGGCTCCGGTGGGGACGGCAGCGGTGGCTCCGGTGCTGGCGGCTCCGGCACTGGTGGCAGCCGTGCTGGCGGAGGTGGGTCTGGTGGCAACACTGGGTCGGGCGGCAGCGGTGGTTCGGGTGGTGGTGCGGGAGCCGGGGGCACCGCCGGGCGCAATGGCGGCGCGGGTGGCGCCGGTGGTACGGGTGGCGCGGGTGGTACGGGCGGCGCAGGTGGCGCGGGCGGTGGTGCCACTGGGCGCGATGGTGGACCGAATCCGGACACCGGCATGTCGCGAGACGGAGCGGCGAGTCCTCCTCCTGGCGATCTCGTGTACACGAAGATCGCTTTTGGCGCGTGCCTGAAAAACGGGCTCTTCGTCGGAAGTAGGGGAAGGGGTTCTTGACGGTCTCCGACGGTGCCGGGAAGGGAAAGCCACCGCCTGGGGGCGGCATCAAGGCCGGGGCGGCCTGCGGCCGTCGCTTCGCGAGCCTTGACCCCGCCCCCAGGCGGTGCCGGAGCGCAACTATGCGGGAATGCAGGGGCATTCCCGCGTGCCTCGGGAGGGGCAGCGGAGGCTGCCCGGCTCGGCGCCCTCGCCGATCTGCTTCCCCCACTTCCG
>JANPFD010000215.1:0-2488 GCA_031423255.1 Myxococcales bacterium
TTCTGGGCGTCGGCGAAGCGGCGCTCGGCCTTGTTCTGGCTGGGTTTGGCGACGGTGGCGGCGCGCGTCTTGCGGATGTCCTCCAACTCGCCTTCGAGGCGCCGCTTGCAGGGGTGAAGATGGTCGGCCAGCAGCACCTGGAGGGTGTCGTCCTTCCAGCGGTGGATGGAGACGTGGGCGACGAAGCTCTTCCTCGCCGAGGAGAGCGGGAAGTAGATGGGGCGGTTCTCGTACAGCTTCTTGTGCCAGTCGAAGAAGGATTTGCGCAGGTAGGTGCGCAGGTCGTCGCCCTCGCCGACGGTGGCGCCGTGCTCTTTCCAGCCGTCGTGGAGAAGGCCGCATGCCGGGTGGTCGAGGCTGTCGTTGCCGTCGGCGGCGAGGAAGAGGATGCCGGCGGGGAGCGCGGTGGCGGGGGGCGCGTCGAGGATCCCCTCGCCATGGGCTCCGAAACGGCCGAGGGCCACGCCCATGGCAAAGGAGACGAAGGCGGTGGGCTCGGGTGGGTCGTATTCCGGTTCGTATGGCGGGAGGGGCACACCTTCGGGGCGATCGACAGCGCGTTGAGCCCATTCCTGCGTGTACCGCCAAGCCGAGCCATGCGGTCGGCGAAACTCAGCCGAACCTTCACGCCCGCGTTCGCGGTCATCAAAGTCCTTCTCAAGGACGCAATAGATTTGATCTGCACGCTCGACCGGAAAAATCGGCAGGCGGTTCACGTCTCCTACCTGAAAACGAACCGTAGGATTCAAGGATTCGAGAACTCGTCGGGCGGCGGAGCTATTCATGCAGCAGAGTGTCGATGCAATGCTGTCCTTTGGATAAACGGAGGATCCCATGTCCGCGATTACACTGTTAAAGCGGTGTGCGCGCGCGGAAAACTCATTTCCGATCATCGTGAATGCAATGCCACGCCTGAAGTAAACGTCTTCGTTTCTTACCTGCTTAGAGACAGAGCCATAGTCGTTTACACATTTCTCTTTAATTTCAAGGCCATTTCCATTCCATTGGCAGACTTCTCTCAGCTCATGAATCCAGGCCCTTCCCTTGCCTCCCATCACAAAAGGTACCCAAGGCGAACCATTGGTGCAGGCCGCCCAAGCTGCGGGGGGTACCTCGAACCACAGCCTAACGAAGCGAGCATTGTCTCCACTGGTAAGGCCGAACTTTCCCGGACAGCTAGTACCAAGTTTTTGAGCGCTCGCGTAGAGATGTAGCAAGTTGGTGCTCCACCAGTAGACAATGGGCTTGCCGTCGATGACCTCGAAGCCCTTCGGGTCGAACTCGTAGCGGCCGACCTGCGCCACCACGGCCGCGCGCTTCCGATGCGTTCGTGCCGAGTCTCGCGAGCGATCTTCTGGCGGGGTGGGCTGAATGGCGATCGCCGGCAGGTTGCTCGGCTTGGCATTCCTCACCACCGACATCACGGTCGCCAGAACTTCGTCGGGAACATCCTCGAAGGCGCCACGGTCGACGTCCCCGATCAAGCGCAGGTCACTCGTGGTCAGCAGCGCATGGCGGAGGTCCGTGAACTGTCCGAGAAACATCCACCCTCGCATCGTCAGCAGCGCCGACAGTCCGCCCTCGCGCGCCAGCTGCAAGCTCCTTTCCAGAAACGCCGCATATAGGTCGGGTTTCCCGTGAGGATAGGTGGCGATGACATATGACGCCGCTGTCACCCGTTGCGTGCCTTGATACGGTGGATTCCCCACCACCACGTCGTAGGCTCCTTCTCTCACCAAACGCACGAAGCGCACTCCGGCGGCGAGCTGCTCGCCATCCAGACGCAGTCCCAGATCCTGCGCCGACGAGTGGCGGGCCAGGAACTGCTCCAGCTTGTCCACCACCGCGGCCCGGGCCTCGACGGTGGTCAGCTTCACTTGCTGCTGGGGGAAGGTCTTGTCCAGGAGGTTGCCCTGCCCGGTCGTCCGCTCGAATTCGCGGTCGGTGGCGGCCAGCGCTTCTTCCACCGCGTGGTCGACCTTCAGCAGCGTCCCCAGGTGATCCACCCCGGCCAGCGCCGTCACCAGGCTGCCGGTCAGCGCCTCGGGGATCCCGACCTCCTCCTTCAGCTCGCGGCGCAAGGCCACCAGCGCCGGGTCCTCCGCCGGCAACGTCGCCAGCTTGAAGGTCGGGGCCACCAGGTTCATCTGGCGGGGGCGGCCGGCCGGGGCCAGCGCCCTGGCTTTCAGATACAGGCCGGCGGCAGCGATCTGCACCGCTCGCGGATCGATATCCACGCCGTGCAGGTTGTTGCCGACGATCCAGCCGGCTATCTCGACGTCGGACCAGGAGTCACCCCGGTGGCGCGCCTCTTCCCGGTACATCGGCACCAGCAGGTCGAAGGCGCAGGTCAAGAAGTGCCCCGAGCCGCAGGCGGGGTCGAGCAGCTTCAGATCCCGGATCGACGCCGGAGCCTTCTCCACCGCGTCCGCCGGCAGCGCCTGCGGCACGTAGTACTTCCAGGCGCTCTCCAGTGGCCCCTCGATCG